>NZ_CP186327.1:3805126-4439314 GCF_049332655.1 Sinomonas sp. P47F7
GCCGCGTTCCAACGCCCGGACGGGACGACTGTGTTCCGCCCGAAGCACTCGACGGTGTTCTCCTCCGAGCACCTGCTGGCGGCAGAAGACCGCCTCCTTCAGCGCGCCCGCACCGCAACGGGTCCCACCGTGCCGCTGGCGACGGTCGAGCGGATCACGGGCCGGCCCGACCCGGAGGGCCGGATGCTCGGGGCCGACCAGGCGGCGGCCCTGGCCAAGGTCGCCGGCTCCGGCCGGGTGGTCGACGTGCTCGTGGGCCCGGCCGGGGCAGGGAAGACCACGGCCATGAGCGCGCTGCGCCGGGCCTGGGAGGCCGAGCACGGCAAGGGCTCCGTCGTCGGCCTCGCCCCCTCCGCCGCGGCGGCGCAGGTCCTCGCCAGCGACCTCGGCATCGAGACGGAGAACACCGCCAAGTGGTGGGACACCCACCAGCGCACCGGCCAGTCGTTCCGTCAGGGCCAGCTCGTCATCCTCGACGAGGCCAGCCTCGCCGGCACGCTCTCCCTCGACCGCACCACGAACCTGGCCGCCGCGGCGGGGGCGAAGGTGCTCCTGGTCGGCGACTACGCCCAGCTCCAGTCCGTCGACGCCGGCGGAGCGTTCTCACTGCTCGTGCACGACCGCGACGACCCGGCCGAGCTCGCCGACGTCCACCGCTTCACCAACGAATGGGAGAAGGCCGCCACCCTCGAACTGCGGCACGGCCGCACCGAGGCCATCGGGACCTACCTCCAGCACGGGCGCGTCCTGGAGGGGGAGACGGAGGCGATGACGGATGCCGCCTACACCGCCTGGCGGGTGGACCAGCTCGCCGGGCAGGCGACGGTGCTGGTGGCTGACTCCAACGAGGCCGTCACCGCCCTGAACATCCGGGCGCGCACCGAGCTGATCCTCGACGGCACCGTCCACGGCCCCCGCGAAGTCGGACTGCACGACGGCACCCACGCCGCGGCCGGGGACACCGTGATCACCCGCCGCAACGACCGCCGCCTCCGCACCGGCCGCTCCTGGGTCCGCAACGGCGACCGCTGGACCGTCACCAACGTGCACGACGACGGCTCCCTCACACTGCGCCGCATCGGCACGCGGCGCGGCGCCTCCGCCGTGCTGCCAGCCGCCTACACGGCCGAGCACCTCGACCTCGGCTACGCGGTCACCTCCTACCGGGCGCAGGGCATCACCACCGACACCGCCCACGTCCTCGTCGACGCATCCATGACGAGGGAGAACCTGTACGTCGCCATGACCCGCGGCCGCGCATCCAACAGCGCCTACGTCGCCACCGACAAACCCGACACCGCACACCAGGGGCCGCACCCCGGCGACACCGGCGAAACCACCGGCCGGAGCGTCCTGTCCGGGGTCCTGAGGCACGTCGGCGCGGAGCCCTCCGCCCACGAGACGATCACCGCCGAGCAGGAGGCCTGGGGGTCGATCGCCCAGCTCGCCGCCGAGTACGAGACCATCGCCGCGGCCGCCCAGCACGACCGCTGGGCCGCCCTCATCCGCACCTCCGGCCTGGCCGAGGGTCAGGCGGAGGGCGCCATCAGGTCCGACGCGTTCGGACCCCTGACCGCAGAACTGCGCCGGGCCGAGGCCAACCACCACGACGTCCGGACCCTGCTGCCGCGACTGGTCCAGGCACGAGGCTTCGGCGACGCCGACGACACCGCCGCCGTCCTCCACCACCGCATCGCCATGGCGACTGCGCGGCCCGCAGGGTCGGGCCGCACGCGGCAGCGGCCCCGGCTGATCGCCGGCCTGGTGCCCCACGCCGGCGGGCCGATGGACGATGCGACGCGCCGCGCCCTCGACGAACGCGAAAAGCTCATCGAGGCACGCGCCGACGCCGTGCTCGACGCGGCGCTGGATACAAACCCACCCTGGGTGGCGGCCCTCGGCCCCCCGCCGACAGACCGCCTTGGGGCCGGGATCTGGCGGCAGCAGGCCCGGGTCGTCGCCGCATACCGCGACCGCTACGCCATCACCGCAAACACCCCGCTAGGTGGCCCGCCCGAGACGGTGGCACAGAAGACCGACCGGACCCGAGCCCGTGCAGCCCTCGACCGGGCCATGGCGTTGAGCCCGAGCCGCGATCCGCGGCCGGAATCGACGCACCGCCCCAGCCAGGAGCGCTCCAGCCTCGGCCTGTGACCTTCCGGCCGTCGCCAAGCAGATCCGCCTCTTGTCGGGGCGTGTGGCGCCGACGCCCCGGACGGTCACCCCATCGTGTATCGGGAACAGCGAGCTCAGCCCGCCCCGGGCAGGGCCAGAGGCTGCGGTGCCCACGCCAGTGACGACCCTCAGATCGCCCGAACCAGCGGAGGGGACTCATCAAATTCCCATCTCAATGGCCCGGGACGGACCGCCGACGACCGGGTACACTCGGAACAAGCGAACCGCCCGGTTCCCTGTCAGCACAAGGGAATCCGCGAGTTCCCGAGACAACCGGTGAGGACCCGGAATCGCCCGGATCCTCGAAGAGGTCGCAGGTTCAAATCCTGTCATCCCGACCAGAACAGCAAAGAATGGCGCCGAGAGATCGGCGCCTTTTTTGTTGCCGGGACCACCACAAGCCGGGACCACCGCAAGCCCGGGACCGGCAGCGCCGAGCCGCCCAGCCGGACGAATCCCCGGGGCAGCGCCTACGGCTTCACCCCCTCGCTCTCCGACGCCGTCAGGGGCGCTCACCTGCGGTTCATCCGACCCGCGGCATCGGCCTGGCCTGCTCAACGACACGCGCGGCAAGCGGCCACCAAAATACTGTTACCAAACCGTTACAATCGCTCGGAAGAGGGGCCCCCTGCACCGCTCTCGACGTGAACAGCGGGGCGGAACGACGGCCTTCCATCAAATTGCAACACGCCCGCGGAATGAGCCGACATTCCGCAATCGGAGCAGCGCGGACGGGGCGCGACAAAACGCGCCAAAAAAGTCCATAAGAATGTGCTGTGAATTTTATTCGGATCCGAATATCAGCGTGTCGGGACCAAAGGCCCTAGTGGCAAAAGGAAAAGGCCCCGCTCATCCATAGATGAGCGGGGCCCCGACGCGCTTTCGGGATCCGTCAGCCTCTCGACGGCCCCTAGCGGGAGCCTTGCGTTCGCCGCTGCTGCGGCTCCCCGACGGTGTTCAGACTGATCAGAAGGTCGCCGACATCGGATCGGGCCAGTTGCCGATGGCGGTCGCCGTCATCGGGTCAGGCCAGTTACCGATTGCGGTAGCCGACATCGGATCGGGCCAGTTGCCAATCGCCGTGGTCTTCATGGGATCGGGCCAATTGCCGATCGCCGTCGGAGCCACAGAAACGCCTCCCACCGCGAGAGCGCCCACGAGGGCAAGAGAAGCGGTCAACTTCTTCAGCATGTCATGTCCTTAGTTGTAGCGGGTGCATTCGGGCAGAGCGTGCTTTGTCGTGATTGACACCCCAAGTAAAATAACATCTACAGCGGGTGTCAAGCTGCCAGTGTATCGCGTTGCCCTGATACCGGGTGGCGGCTCTGTCTAGGAGGAAGTTGTGGGGAGCGGTTTCGGAGAGAAGCTGCGGGCTGAGCGCCTTGAGCGTGGGCTGACGCAAGCTGAACTCGGCAAGGATCTCTATTCGCCGAGCTATATCTCTCTCCTCGAGACGGGCCGGCGTGAGCCGACGCCGGAGGTCATCCAAGAGCTCGCTCGCCGCCTCGAACTGGCGCCCAAGGCCCTCGAAGCCTGGAGCCAGCCCGTCACCGCCAACGACGCCGAATACGTCCTCGCCGGTCTCTACGCTCGCCAGGCCTGGGACATGCGCGACTACGCGCAGGCCGCGAGCCACGCCGCGACCGCCGCCCAGTTCGCCCTCGAGGGCAAGAACAACAGCGCGTGGTGGAACATGACGTACATGCAGGCCGAGTGCCTCATGAAGCAAGGTCAGCTCGCCGAGTGCCAGCGGATCGTGCAGCACCTGCTCGAGCACCCGATCATCGCCGAATCCGACGGCCTCGCGGTGCGCGCCCATCAGATGCTCGCCGCCGTGTGCCACGGCCTCGGCCAGCTGGGCACCGCCGTCGAACACGCCCGCGAGGCCGTGCGGATCGGCTCGCAGCTGCCCACCGGCTCGACGATCTACATCGGCGCCCTGCGCGCGCTCATCGGGGCGCTCGCCGAGAGCGGCCGCCTCGACGAGGCCTGGGACTACTGCCGGATCCTCGGGAGCCTCGTCGACGAAGACGCGATGGGCCAGCTCGCGGGCGAGGTCGAATGGGTGATCGGCAACGTCGCGTTCATGCGGGCGGACTACGAGGAGGGCGTCAAGCACCACGAGCGGGCGGCCAAGCTCCTCTCCCCCGCGAACGACATCGAGCTCTGGGCCCGCTTCAACAAGGCGTCGGCGGCGGTGCGCCTCTCGGGCGGCATCGTCGAGCCGGAGACGCTCGCGGCGATCGAGCGCGCCGAGCTCGCGCTCTCGATCGTGGGCGGGAGCCGGCCGGAGCAGCTCGAGGTCGCGTTCATCCGCGCGCGCTGGCTCTACCTCAACGGGGAGATCCCCGACGCGATCGAGCGGCTCAAGGAGATCCACGCCGAGAAGAACGTCCTGGGCCGCCACACGGCGGGCGAGGTCGCCCTCCTCTATGGACGCGCGCTCAAGGCGCTCGGCCGCAACGACGAGGCGCTCGAGCTCCTCAAGGACGCCCGCGAGCAGTTCAGCTACGCGGGCGCGTCGGACAAGGTCCAGCAGACCATGGACGCGATCCTCGAGATCCGCCTCGCGGCCCAGCGCGCCACGCACGGCGAGTAGCCCGCCCGCTGGGCTGCCGCCGTCGGCCGCGGCGCCCGCAAACTGGCAGCCCCGCGCGAGTGGCGCCCACTAGCCCTCGAAGGCCCGGCCCGTGAGCCGCTCGTAGGCCTCGACGTACCGCGCGCGGGTGCGATCAACGACGTCGGCCGGCAGCGCCGGGGGTACCTCGCCCGAGGCGCGGTCCCACCCGGACGCGGGCGAGGTGAGCCAGTCGCGCACGAACTGCTTGTCGAAAGAGGGCTGTGCCTTCCCCGGCTCCCACGTGTCCACGTCCCAGAAGCGCGACGAATCCGGCGTGAGCACCTCGTCGCCGAGCGTGATGTAGCCGGTCGTGGGGTCGACGCCGAACTCGACCTTCGTGTCCGCGAGGATGATCCCGCGCCCGCGCGCGATCCGCTCGGCCTCGCGGTAGACCTCGAGGGTCAGGTCGCGGAGGCGGGCCGCGGCGTCGTCGCCCACCATGCCGGTGACGTCCTCGTAGGTGATGTTCTCGTCGTGCTCGCCGACCTCGGCCTTCGCCGAGGGCGTGAAGATCGCCGCGGGCAGCCGCGAGCCGTCAACGAGCCCCGCGGGGAGCGGGATCTCGCACACCGTGCCCCGCTCGCGGTACTCGGCGAGCCCGGAACCCGTGAGGTAGCCGCGGGCGATGCACTCGACCGGGTACATCTCAAGCCGCCGGCAGATCATGGCGCGGCCCACGACCTCGGCGGGCACGCCGTCGTCCGCTGTTGACCCGAGCACGTGATTCGGCACGTTGAGCTGCTCGAACCACCAGAGGCTCAGCTGGGTCAGGACGCGGCCCTTGTCCGGGATGGTGCTCGAGAGCACGAAGTCGTAGGCGCTGATGCGGTCGCTCGCGACCACGAGGACCTGGTCTGCGGGCCCCTCAATGGGCTCGTAGAGGTCGCGCACCTTGCCCGAGTAGACGTGCCGCCAGCCCTCGAGCTCCGGGGCATCGGTGGCGTAGCCGCGCGGGGAGCTCCCCGCCGCCTCGACGTTCGTCATCACACGCCTGCCTTTCCGGCCCGCTCCGGGACCGTCACCTCGCCGCGCGCCGCCTTGGCCGCGATGTCCGTGCGGAACTGGCCGCCTTCGAGCCGGATCTGGCCGATGCCCTCGTACGCGCGCTCGCGCGCCTCCTGGAGGTCCTCGCCGAGCGCGACGACGGCGAGGACCCGCCCGCCCGCCGTGGCGATGGTGCCGTCCTCGTCGAGCTTCGTGCCGGCGTGCAGGATGTGCACGCCGTCCACCGCGGCGGCCTTCTTGAGGCCGCGGATCCGGTCGCCCGTGCGGGGCGTGCCCGGGTAGTTCTCCGAGGCGAGGACGACGGCGACCGCGGCCTCGGGCGCCCAGCGCAGCTCCTGCGCCTGGTCGAGCCGGCCCTTCGCCGCAGCGAGGAGGAGCCCGCCGAGCGGCGTCTTGAGGCGCGCGAGCACGGCCTGCGTCTCGGGGTCGCCGAAGCGCGCGTTGAACTCTATGACGCGCGTTCCGCGGGACGTCAGGGCGAGGCCGCAGTAGAGCACGCCGACGAACGGCGTGCCGCGCTTCGCCATCTCGTCCACGGTCGGCTCCGCGATCCGGCGGACCACCTCGTCGACGAGGCCCTCCGGCGCCCAGTCGAGCGGCGTGTAGGCGCCCATCCCGCCCGTGTTGGGGCCCTGGTCGTTGTCGAAGATCCGCTTGAAGTCCTGCGCGGGCGAGAGGGGGATGACCGAGCGGCCGTCGCTCAGGACGAAGAGGGAGACCTCGGGGCCGTCGAGGAACTCCTCGATGACCACCGTCCCGCCGGCGTCGAAGCACGCCTGCGCGTGCGCGAGGGCGGCCTCGCGCTCCTCCGTGACCACGACGCCCTTGCCCGCGGCGAGCCCGTCATCCTTGACGACGTACGGGGAGCCGAACGCGTCGAGCGCGTCTGCGGCCTCCTCGGCCGTCGTCGCGACCCGCGCCATCGCGGTGGGCACGCCGGCCTCGGCCATGATCTGCTTCGCGAAAGCCTTCGAGGCCTCGAGCTGCGCCGCCTCCCTGCTCGGACCGAACACGGCGATACCCGCCTCGCTCACCGCGTCCGCGACTCCGGCCGCGAGCGGGGCCTCGGGGCCCACGACCACGAGGTCCACGTCGAGCTTCCGGGCGAGGGCCGTGACGGCGGCGGGATCGTTCGCGTCGACGGCATGCGTCGGCACCACCTGCGCGATCCCGGCGTTCCCCGGCGCGGAATGCACCTCGGAAACCGCCGGATCGGCCAGAAGGGAACGGACAATGGCGTGTTCGCGGCCGCCCGGGCCGATCACGAGAACCTTCACCCCCCAAGGGTAAACGCCGGGTAGCACCGCTCGCACGGCGAGTCCACGGGCGCGGGACGACATATCCCGGTGGCGGTTCCGCGCCGTTCCGTGGGCCGCGGCCGCGAGTTGCGGCCGGGTCAGGCCGGGCCCCGCGAATAGACTTCGGACATGGCCAACCACTCCACCTTCACGGCAGACGATGCCGCGGAGCTCGCCGTGATCGAACGCAGCGGATTCGTCGAGTCCCGGCATGTCGGCTCGGCTGTGGTCCTGGCTGGGGACGGCACCGTGGTGACCGCCCTGGGGGACATCCGCACGCCCGTCTTCGCGCGCTCCACGCTCAAGCCGTTCCAAGCCCTCGCCTCGCTCCGCAGCGGCGTCCCGCTGCGCGGAGCCCAGGTGGCGCTCGCGTGCGCGTCCCATCTGGGCTCGCTCGACCATATGGATGTCGTCGAGGGCATGCTCAAGGCGGCGGGGCTGCGTGAGTCCGACCTCCAGTGCCCAGCCGACTGGCCGCAGGACGAGGAAGCCCGGGCCTGGCTCGTGCGGACCGAGATCGGCAAGCGACGCCTCGCGTCCAACTGCTCGGGCAAGCACGCCGCGTACCTGTGGGCGTGCGTGGTGAACGGCTGGGACCGGCACAGCTACCTTGAGCCGAACCACCCCCTCCAGCAGCGCGTGCGCCAAACCGTCGAGGAATACACCGAGGAGAAGATCGCGCACCTCGGCATCGACGGCTGCGGGGCTCCCGTCGCGGCGGTCTCGCTCGTGGGCCTGGCCCGCGCGTACTCGCACCTCGCGAAGGCCCCCGGCGGCGGCAGCGGGCAGATGGGCGACGCGCGAGCCGCGACCGTTGCGACGTCGATGCTCGACTACCCGTGGGCGGTGCAGGGGCACTCGGGGGACAACACCGTGGTCATGGACAAGCTCGGGCTCCTCGCAAAGGGCGGCGCCGAGGGCGTCCTGGTCCTCGCGACGCCACAGGGCGCGTCCGTGGCGGTCAAGGTCCTCGACGGAAACCGGCGCGCGACCATGCTCGTGGCCCTCACGATGCTCGCGGCTGCGGACGCCGTGGACGTGCCCGACGTCGCGCGGGTCCTCGAGGACGTCGTCGAACCGATCCTGGGCGGGGGCCGGCCGGTGGGCCGGATCCGGCTGGGCCGGGCCGTGTCGGCGCTGCTCGACTAGGCAGGACCGATGGCGCCCAGGCGGAGGATCGCGGTCGACGACGGCCGCGCGGCGGTCGCTCAGTGGCGCACCGCGCGCGGGGAGCCGGGCGGCGAAGGCGCGGCGGCGCCGTCGTCCGCGCTGCCGCGCCCGTTGCTCGCCACGGCGGTGAGGTACACGCTCGAGGAGCTCGCGAGCCGCGCGCCCGGCAACGCGGTCGAAGTGCGGGTGCCGCCGTTCGGCGTCGCGCAGTGCGTCGAGGGGCCGCGGCACACGCGCGGCACTCCGCCCAACGTGGTCGAGACGGACGCCGAGACGTGGCTCGGGCTCGCGACCGGCTCGCTCGCGTGGGCGGACGCGCTCGCCTCCGGCAAGCTCAGCGCGTCCGGCATGCGGACCGACCTCAGCGAACTCCTCCCGCTCGCGTGAGCGCTAGCCGCGCCCCACGAACGGCATCCCCGAGGCCGTGATGACGAGCGAGCCGACCGTGGCCGAGGGCGGGAGCGAGGCCATGAGGAACACGGCGTTCGCGGCCTCCTCGAGGGGGAACGTCGGCTCCACGAGGCGCGATCCGTTGGCTTGGAGGGCGCCCTCGCCGACGCTGTCGTTTCCGATGAGCGCGTCGATCAGCTCAGTGCGCGTGTTGCCGATGTCGATCTGGCCGCACGTGATGCCGTACGGCCGGCCGTCGAGCTCGATGCTCTTCGTGAGGCCCGAGATGGCGTGCTTCGTGGCGGTGTAGGCGACGGACTTGGGGCGCGGGCTGTGCGCCGAGATGGAGCCGTTGTTGATGATCCGTCCTCCCCGCGGACTCTGCTCCTTCATGGCGCGGAACGCGGCCGCGGCGCACAGGAAGCTGCCCGTGAGGTTGACGGCGACCGTGGCCTCCCACGCGGCGGGCTCGATCTCGCTCACGTCCCCGAACGGACCGAAGACGCCCGCGTTGTTGAAGAGCACGTCCACCCTGCCCCAGCGGTGGGCGACCTCGTCGAAGAGGCGCTCGACGTCGTCGGCCGCAGAGACGTCCGTGGGCACCGCGAGCGCGCGCTCCCCGAAGCCCCGCCCGGTCGCCGCGATCGGCTCGGGGCGCCGCCCGGCGAGGGCGACGTTCCAGCCCTCGGCGAGGAGCTTCCGGGCGACCGCGCGCCCGATCCCCGAGCCCGCGCCGGTCACGACGGCGACACGCGCCACCGACTCTGCATCCGTGCCTGATACCTCGTTCACAGAACCTCACTCAGCTCGCGGTACTTGACGCGCGCCCCGAGAGCGCGCCACTCTTAATCCACATCGCAATATTTCGTTTCCATTATACGGAATCATGGAAGCGGCGTTGACCACTCCCTCCTCGGGATGACGAAGTCCCGATGGACGAGCGCGCGCGACCGGCGCGCACAGAAAGAGGTTGGACTTGTTGACTGGAGAGCATACCCAGCACATCCTCAGCGGGCTCGGAGCGCAACTGCCCGATCACGATCCGGAAGAGACGGCCGAATGGATCGAATCGTTCGATGCGCTCGTCCAGGAGCGCGGCACCGAGCGGGCGCAGTTCGTGGTCCGCAACCTTCTGCAGCGCGCAGGGGCGCAGAGCGTCGGCGTCCCCATGGTCACGACGACGGACTACGTCAACACGATCCCGGCCGATCAGGAGCCCGAGTACCCGGGCGACGAGGAGACCGAGCGCCGCTACCGCGCGTGGATGCGCTGGAACGCGGCGGTGCTCGTGCACCGCGCGCAGCGGCCGGGCATCGGCGTGGGCGGCCACATCTCGACGTACGCCGGGGCCGCGACGCTCTACGAGGTGGGCTTCAACCACTTCTTCCGCGGCAAGGACCACCCCGGCGGCGGCGACCACGTGTTCTTCCAGGGACATGCCTCGCCGGGGATGTATGCCCGGGCCTTCATGGAGGGGCGGCTCACCGAGGAGGACCTCGATGGATTCCGGCAGGAGAAGTCCCGCGAGGGCCACGCACTCTCCTCCTACCCGCACCCGCGGCTCATGCCCTCGTTCTGGGAGTTCCCGACCGTGTCCATGGGCATCGGTCCGATGAACGCGATCTACCAGGCGCAGTCGAACCGCTACCTCGCGCAGCGGGGCCTCAAGGACACCTCGGACCAGCACGTGTGGGCCTTCCTCGGCGACGGCGAGATGGACGAGCCCGAGAGCCGCGGGCTGCTCCAGCTCGCCGCGAACGAGGGGCTCGACAACCTCACGTTCGTGGTCAACTGCAACCTCCAGCGCCTCGACGGGCCGGTGCGCGGCAACGGCAAGATCATCCAGGAGCTCGAGGCGTTCTTCCGCGGCGCGGGCTGGAACGTCGTCAAGGTCGTGTGGGGCCGCGAGTGGGACCGCCTTCTGAGCAAGGACCGCGAGGGGCACCTCGTGCGGATCATGAACGAGACCCCGGACGGCGACTACCAGACGTTCAAGGCGGAGGACGGCGGGTTCGTCCGCGAGCACTTCTTCGGCAAGTCCGCCGAGACGAAGGAGCTCGTCGCTGACCTCACCGACGAGCAGATCTGGAGCCTCAAGCGCGGCGGCCACGACTACCACAAGGTGTACGCGGCCTATAAAGCGGCCGTCGAGTTCAAGGGCAAGCCCACCGTCATCCTCGCGAAGACCGTCAAGGGCTACGGGCTCGGCTCCCATTTCGAGGGCCGCAACGCGACCCACCAGATGAAGAAGATGACGCTCCAGGACCTCAAGGACTTCCGCGACCACCTGCGGATCCCGATCTCCGACGAGCAGCTCGAGGCCGATCCCTACCAGCCCCCGTACTACCACCCCGGCGCCGACGCCCCCGAGATCCGGTATCTCCTCGAGCGCCGGGCGGCCCTCGGCGGCTCGGTGCCCGAGCGGCGCAGCCGCCACGCCGAGGTGAGTCTCCCGCCGTCGTCCGCGTATGCCATCGCCGCCCGCGGCTCGGGCAAGCAGCAGGCCGCGACCACCATGGCGTTCGTCCGCCTGCTCAAGGACCTCATGCGGGACAAGGAGTTCGGGCGGCGGATCGTGCCGATCGTCCCGGACGAGAGCCGGACCTTCGGCATGGACGCGTTCTTCCCCACGGCCAAGATCTACAACCCGAACGGGCAGAACTACCTCTCGGTGGACCGCGACCTCGTGCTCGCGTACAAGGAATCGCCGGCCGGGCAGCTCATCCACCCGGGCATCAACGAGGCGGGGGCGGTCGCGGCGTTCACCGCGGCGGGGACCTCGTACGCGACGCACGGCGAGCCGCTCGTGCCTATCTACGTCTTCTACTCGATGTTCGGCTTCCAGCGCACCGGCGATTCGTTCTGGGCCGCCGGCGACCAGATGACGCGCGGGTTCATCATCGGCGCCACCGCCGGCCGCACGACGCTCACGGGCGAGGGCCTCCAGCACGCCGACGGGCACTCCCCGATCCTCGCCTCGACGAACCCGGCTGTGGTCACCTATGACCCCGCGTACGGGTACGAGATCGGGCACATCGTGCGCGCTGGGCTCGAGCGCATGTACGGCGGCGCGCACCCCGACCCCAACGTCATGTACTACCTCACGGTGTACAACGAGCCGATCGTGCAGCCGGCCGAGCCGGAGGGCCTCGACGTCGATGGCCTCCTGCGCGGCATGTACCGGCTGCCTGGGGGTGGCGTAGGTGGGGGCGGCGCGGGCGGCACGGGTGGGTCGACGGACGACGGCGCAGCTCGCCTCGCGGAGGAAGCTCCCCGCGCGCAGCTGCTCGCCTCGGGCGTCGCGGTGCCGTGGGCGATCGAAGCGCGCCGCCTCCTCGCGGAGGACTGGGGCGTGGCCGCCGACGTGTGGAGCGTGACCTCGTGGACCGAGCTCCGCCGCGACGGCCTCGCCGCGGAGGAGCAGTCGTTCCTGCACCCCGAGGCCGAGGCCCGCGTGCCGTTCGTGACGCAGCAGCTCGCGGGGAGGCGCGGCCCGGTCGTTGCCGTGACGGACTACATGAAGTCCGTTCCGGACCAGATCCGCCAGTTCGTCCCAGGTGACTACGCGGTCCTCGGCGCCGACGGATTCGGCTTCTCGGACACGCGCGCAGCGGCCCGCCGGTTCTTCAAGATCGACTCGACGTCCGTCGTCGTCCGCGCGCTCCAGGAGCTCGCCCGCCGCGGCGAGGTCCCGGCGGACGCCCCCCGTCGCGCCATCGCGAAGTACCGCCTCCTCGACGTCAACGCGGGCCCGGAGGCCAGCACGGACGAGTAACCCCCGCTCCGCTCCCGTCCTCTGCTCCGTAACTGTCGTTCTGAGGTCTCCGCACGCCAGTTGCGGAGCAGTCGTTTCTCGGCGCGGATGCATGTTGACAACGAAAACATTGCCGCCTATCGTCATCGATGTAAGCAACGTCAACTTCCGCAGGGAGCCCCGATGCCCTCTCCGCTGTTCACTCCCCTCACGCTCGCGAGCGGCGCGACCATCCCGAACCGGGTCGCCAAAGCCGCGATGGAGGAGAACATGGCCGCCTCCGGCCAGCTCCCCGGCAGCGACCTGTTCACGCTCTACCGGCGGTGGAGCAAAGGCGGCGCGGGGCTGCTGATCACCGGGAACGTCATGGTGCACGACGCCGCGATGACTGGCCCCGCCGGCGTCGTCCTCGACTCCCATTCGCCACTGGAGCCATTCCGGGAGTGGGCAGCGGCCGCGAAGAGCGGCGGCGCGAAGGTGTGGATGCAGATCAATCACCCGGGCCGTCAGGTGCGCTCCGACCTCCCCGGCGTCGCCTGGGGGCCCTCGGCGATACGGGTCCAGGCCGGCAGGGTCACCAAGAGGCTGGCGATGCCAGTCGAGATGACCTCCGCGCAGATCGCCGAGACCGTCGAGCGGTTCGCCGTCACCGCCCGCCTGGCCGAGGAAGCCGGTTTCGACGGGGTCGAGATCCACGCCGCACACGGCTACCTCCTCTCCCAATTCCTCTCCCCGCTCGCCAACCAGCGCACCGACCCGTGGGGAGGATCCCTGGAGAACCGAGCCCGCCTGCTCCTCGACGTCGTCCGCGCGGTCAGGGCCGCCGTCGCGCCCGCCTTCGCCGTCGCGGTCAAGCTCAACTCCGCCGACTTCCAGCGCGGCGGGTTCGACGCCGACGACGCCGCAACGGTGATCCGCATGCTGACCCCGCTCGGCGTCGACCTCGTCGAGCTCTCCGGCGGCAGCTACGAGGCGCCCGCCATGACCGGGCAGGCCAAGGACTCCCGCACCCAGGCGCGCGAGGCGTACTTCCTCACCCTCGCCGAAGACCTCGCGAAGACCAGCCCGCTGCCGCTCATGCTCACTGGCGGCATTACCCGCCGCCCCGTCGCCGACGAGGTGCTCGACGGCGGCATCGCCCTCGTCGGCATGGGCTCTGCCCTCGCGGTCGACCCCGACCTCCCAAATCGGTGGCACCACGGCGAGGACGCCCGCGTCGCACTCGCGCCTGTCACCATCGAGGACAAGGCCATCGCCTCCGCCGCGAGCATGTCACGCATCCGCTACCAACTCCGCCGCCTGGGACGCGGCCGGAGCGCCCGCCCGGGTGTCAGCGCCTGGCTCGCCCTCAGCCTCGACCAGCTGCGCGTGCCGCGCGACCGCCGCCGCTACAGCACCTGGCTCACTGCACGTAGGGCATCCTGAGAAGGCTACGAAAAGGAGCGACCATGCCGACCAGCACCTCCACCGTGACCGTCGAGACGCGTGCGAGCGCCGAGGAGGTGATCGCCGCGCTGTGCGACGTCCGGGGCTGGGGCTCCTGGTTGCCCCATTCGCCGGTCTATCGCGGGACGAGCGGCGCGGTGCCGCGAGCCGCCGCCGTCGGCGACACCTACGCGGACCACACCGTGGTCGGTACGGTACGCGGCGAGGTGACCCGGCTCGAGGCGGGGCGGCTGATCGAGTTCCGCCAGGCCAATCGGGCCGGGACCCTCTCCTTCGCGATCCGCTATGAGGCCATCTCGACCGGGAGCGTTACCAGGGTGTCAAGGACAGGCCAGATCACCACGCGCGGACTGCTCGCCTGGGGGCACCCGCTCGTCGTGGGTGCGACGCGATGGGAGAACAGGCGCACCATGCGCGCGCTGCGCGAGAGGCTCGACGCCGGGACGCGCTGACCGGCTCCGGCTGCGCCCTGGGAGGCATTGAGGGTCCCGAGTCGAACACGACTCGCGACGCTGTCCAGGTCAGCGCTTCGCCGACGGGGGCGGTCAGGCCGCGAGCGCAGCCCCAAGAGTACGCAGCGACCCAAACGCCGCCCGCACCCGGACCGCGACGTCCTCGCTCGATGCCGCAGCCAGTTTGCCGTCGAGGTGCAGGAACGCGAGCCCGTGCACGAGCGCCCACAGCGCCTCCGCGAGGGCCCCGTGATCTGCCCCAGGGTAGAGCCCGCGAAGTGAGTCCGCGAGCAGATCCCTCAGCTCTCGCGCCGCGAGCACCCGCTCGTCGTTCTGATCATCGCATTCCTGCCCGAACATCAGCCGGAACACGGCCGGACGGCGTAGTGCGAACGCCACATAGGCGACCCCGAACTCGACGAGCTCGCCCTCGGACGCGGCGGGGCCGCCGGTGAGCGAGAGCTCGCCGCGCAGGTCCTGGAACCCACGCACGGCCAATGCCGACTCGAGCGCCTCGCGATCCGCAAAGTGCCGATATGGGGCGGTCTGAGACACGTCCGCCCGTCGGGCAACCGCACGCAGCGAGAACGGCTCGCCGCTCTCCAGCATTTCCATCGCCGCGTCGATCAAGGCGGCGCGAAGGTGCCCGTGATGGTACGTATCGCGCGATGGCGTCGACATGAGCAGCCCTCCATCGGCCCCAGATTCCACAATGTATGCAACGTCAACATAGCACACAAGGGGCCCAGGCACCGAGTGCCTGGGCCCCTTGCGGGCGCGGGTCAGTGGGCCGCGAGCCAGCCGAGCATGCGCGTGAACCAGCCACGCCGCTCGTGCCGCTCATCGCTCACGGCGAAGTCGGGGTCCGTAGTCCATTCCCGGGGGATGTAGCGCTCGACGGCCGCCGACTCCTGCGCGGGTGCAAGCTGGTTGGTCTCTTTCGTGGGCATCTTCCTCCCCTTTCTGGACTGATTCCGGAGTCTGATTTCGTAATCCGGAAAAGTTTTTCTGATACATGAAATTCTAACGAACGGTTCGACACCGGGTCAAGGGTCTACCCGTACTCCTGTCCACTTCTTGCGATCCAACACAGACGGAAGCCGCGACCCGCCGCACTCCCGACCGATTGGGAAGTAACAACCGGACAGGGAGCACGGTCAGGCGGCCATCAACCGATCACGGCGGCGGCCGGCACGCCCGGCTGCAGTGAGACTCGCTGCACCGGCAGCGCGAGCCCCGCCTCCTTGAGGGCGAGGTAGATCCTGTCCCGCGTGAACGGCGTCTCCGTGAACCGGATCCCCGTGGCGGCCCGGAGCGCATTCGCGAGCGCGGGAGCTACGGGGTTGAACGGGCTCTCGCTCATCGACTTCGCCCCAAGAGGCCCGAGCAGATCCGAGGTTTCCGCGAAGTACACCTCGCTCCGCGGAACGTCCGCGAACGTCGGGATGTGGTACTGCCGGAGGATGTCCGTGGTCACGTGCCCGGTCTCGTCGACCCGGACGTTCTCCCACAGTGCCGCCCCGAGCGCCTGCGCGATCCCGCCCTCGACCTGGCCCCGGCACTGCCGCAGGTTCACCACGACCCCGGCGTCCGCGGCCTGGACGCTCTGCAGGATCTGCAGCTCGCCCGTTCCGCGGTGCACCCCGACGCGGAAGCCGTGGACGTTGAACGCGACCGAGCGCGGCGTCCCGCCGCAGCGGCCGTCCGCCACGAGCTCGACGCCGCGTTCGGCGGCGGCCGCGGCAAGCTCCGCGAGCGGCACGCGCTGCCCCGAACAGACGACGGCGCCGCTCGCCAGGACGCATTCGGCGCCGTCCGCCCCGGTCACCTTGGCAGCGAACGCGAGGATCCGCCCCGCGAGCTCCTGCGCCGCCGCGAGCGTGGCCTTCCCCGCCACGACGGTCCCGGTGGAGCCGAACGCGCCCGTGTCGTGGTCGGTGAGCGCCGTGTCGGCGTTCCTCAGCTCGACGTCGGCGGCCCCCGCGGAGAGCGCCGTCGCGGCGAGCTGCACGTGGACGGTGCTCGTGCCGTTGCCGAACTCGGCGGTCCCGACGTCGAGGCCGAACCGCCCGTCGGGCAGGAGCGCGATCCGCGAGTGCGCGTGGTGCCCGCGAGGCGGCACGGTGTCGATCATCGAGAGCGCGGAGCCCTCCCCCACGAGCCACTCAGGGCCGAGCTCGCCCGTGCCCAGCGGACCGTTGAACTGCCGCTCGCGCTCCCGGCCACGCTTGAGGGCCTTCGTCATAAGCCGCACGCACTGGTCGAGGCCATAGCTCCCGTACAGGACGTCGGGCTCGGGCTCGGGGTGCGACGCGATCATGGGGTCGCCGCGGTAGACCATATTCCGGCGCCGGAATTGGAGCGGGTCCATGCCGATGCCGGCCGCGAGCTCATCCACGGCCGATTCGACCGCGAAGATCATCTGGCTCAGCCCATAGCCGCGGAACGCCCCGGCGGGAACCGTGTGCGTGTAGACGGCCCGCGCATCGATCTTCTTGTTCGCGCACCGGTACACGCTCACGGACTCGTTGCACCCGTGGAACATGACGCCCGGGGCATGGTTCCCGTACGCGCCAGTGTTCGTCGCGACGTCGAGCGCGAGCGCCGTCAGCGTCCCGTCTCGCTTCGCGCCAGCCCGCAGCCTGATGGTGAACGGGTGCCTCGTGGTCGAGGCCTGGAACTGCTCGGAGCGGGTGAACTCGAGCTGCACGGGCCGCCCGAGGCGCAGCGCGGCGAGCGCCGCAACGTCCTCGGTCAGGACCTCTTGCTTCCCGCCGAAGCCGCCGCCTACGCGCCCCGTGACCACGCGGACGCGCTCGAGCGGGAGCCCGAAGATCCGCGAGAGCGTGCGCCGGGCAAGGAACGGGACCTGCGTCGAGGACCGCACCACGAGGGTGCCGGACCCGCCGAACGGGTCGCCCTCGGTCCACGCGATCGAGCAGTGCGTCTCGAGCGCCACGTGCTGTACGCGCTGGGTCTGGAACGTGTCCTCGTACACGAAGTCCGCGGCGGCGAGGCCCGCCTCGACGTCCCCCACCTCGGAGTGCAGCTCGGCGACGACGTTCCGCCCCGGGTCCGCGATCCGCGAAAGGGCGGCGTCCTTCTCCCCGTGAACGAGCGGCGCGCCCGGCTCGAGGGCGGCCTCCGGCGTGAAGACGGCGGGCAGCACTTCGTAGTCGACGACGACGGCGCGCACCCCCGCCTCCGCTGCGGCGACGCTTTCGCCGACGACGGCGGCCACCCGCTGTCCGCGGAAGCGCACCACGGTATCGAACAGGCGCGTATCGTCGGGATCGTCCTCGACGATCTCGTGCTGGGCGCTCGAGTAGAGCACGCCGGGCCCATCCTCGGACGTGAAGACGGCAACCACCCCGGGCACGGCGAGCGCGGCCGAGGCGTCGAGGGAACGGATCCGCGCGTGGGCGTGCGGCGAGCGCACGAGCTTGAGGTGCAGGAGTGCGGCCTGGCCGCCGGGAACCTCCGCGTCGGTGACGTCGAGCGTGTATCGCTCCGTTCCCGAGACGATCCGTGAGCCCGCGAGCGCAGGGACGTCGTCCCCGAACTGCCCGTCCGTCGGCCCGCCCTGGCCCGCGCCCGTGACCGCGGTCTCGATCGCGGCGTACCCCGTGCAGCGGCACAGGTTGCCCTTGAGGTTCCGCGGCAGGTTGGCGAGCTGGGCGCCGTCGAACGTCGCCGCGGTCATGACCATCCCCGCCGTGCAGAAGCCGCATTGGAAGCCCTGCGCGTCGACGAACTGCCGCTGCATGGGGTGGAGCTCGCCGTTGCCGGCTGTCTCGGCGTCGCCCTCGGAAGCGGAGTGGGAACACGTGGCCGCGAGGCCCTCGATCGTCGTGATCGCGTGGCCGTCCGCGCGCTGCGCCGGGTACAGGCACGAGTGCACGGGAACCCCGTCGACGTGCACGGTGCACGCGCCGCAGTCGCCGGCGTCGCAGCCCTTCTTGACGCCGAGCGCGCCCTCTTCGCGCAGGAAGGTGCGCAGGCACTGGCCCGGGCGCGGCGCGCCGTCGGCCGGCCGCCCGTTGATCTCGATGGCCATGTCAGGCTCCTCGCTCTCCATAAGGCAGCTGCGCCGCCGGCCAGATGCCCGGCTCGTCACACAACTCGACGCGCAACTCTTCGCCGAGCCGGTAGGTCATATCGCGCCGCCACCCGGGCAGGCCGTGGATGTCGTCGTGGTACAGGTCGCTCGGGACCGCCGCGTCAAGCGCGTCGGCGAGCGCCTCGGCGTCGGGCAGCTCCCCGGCCGCGAAGCGAAGCTGGACGGGCCTCGTCGTCGACGCCGTGACGGTCAGCACGAAGCCGCCGTCCGGGTCACGCCGCCCGATCAGCAGGACGCCCGAGCGGCCCAAATTGCTCAGCGAGAGCCGCCGAAACGCGGTGCGGGCGCGAAGCGCATGCCCGGGCAGCCGGATCGAGCGGATGAGCTCGCCGGGCGCGAGGGCGTTCCGCCCGTCCCCCGTCACGAGGTCCGCGACCGGGAGCTCGCGGGCGCCGCCCACGCCCCAGAGGGTCGCGACGCCGTCGAGCCCCGCGCACAGCGACGTCATGGGCCCGGCCGGGAGCGACGTCGCGATGTTGCCGCCCACGGTCGAAAGATTCCAGATCTTGAACGACGCGACGAACGCGTCGCAGCACGGGCGCACGACGGCGAGCCCCGGCCACCGCGCGACCGTCGCCCCGCCGGGGTCCCCGAGTTCCCAGAGCCGCGCGACGGTGCACGTCGCCGCGAGGGTCAGGCCGTCCGCGTCTTCCTCGACGGGTTCCCACCCCGCCGACGTGAGGTCGAGGAGTCGCTTGAGCGTCTGGCTCCCGTAGGAGAACAGCACGGTTCCGCCCGCGAGCCACGCGTCGCCCTCGCGCCACTCTCCTGGGTCGGCGGTCGGGACGAGGGACTCGATCGTGTTCAGGTCCATGAGGGCTCCCCCATCCTTTCGCTCCCCCGTTGCGCCGTCACGTCCGGTGGGTCCCAACCCACTGGACGTGACGGCGCAACCGAACGCCGCGGCCGCGCCGTCACGTCCCGCGCGTGGATGCGTCCCGGGCGGTCGCGCAGGGGCTCGCCCGTGGCGGCCGCGGACCGCGACGCGACGACCTCTGCGAGGACCGACACCGCGACCTCCGCGGGCGTCACGGCCCCGAGGTCGAGCCCGATCGGCGAATGCAGCCGCCCGAGCGCGAGCGGCCCGTGGCCGGCCTCGAGGAGCGAGGCGATCCGCTGCTCGTGGCTGCGCCGCGAGCCCATCGCCCCGACGTACGCGAGGTCGAGGCGCAGCGCGGCGTCGAGGAGCGGGATGTCGAACTTCGGGTCGTGGCTCAGCACGCACACGACCGTCCGCGGATCGAGGCGCCCGGCCACCGCCTCCGCGACCAGATACTCATGCGGCCACGCGACAACGACCTCCTCGGCGGCGGCGAAGCGAACCTGGGTGGCGAACGCAGGGCGCGCGTCGACGAGCGTCACACGGTAGCCGAGGAGCTGTGCGGCCGGCACGAGAGCGGCGCCGAAGTCGTTCGCCCCGACCACCACGAAGCGCGGCGCGGGGAGGCGGCTCTCGACGAGGAGCCGCACGGGCCCCGCTCCCGGGGCGCAGCCGCCCGCGGGTTCCACGGGCACGACGGCGCTCGTCCCCTGCGCGAGCACGGGCGCCACGAGCGCGGCCGCCCGGCGCGCGGTCTCGTCTGACTCCGGAAACAGCCGGGCCAACGCGGCGGCCAACCCGGCGGCTGGCTCGGCGAGTCCGGCGGGCGGCGCGCCGAGGATCACGGGGAGGGCGGCGCCGTCGTCCGCTGCGGTCTCGCCCTCAGCGGCAAGGCGACGGACGACGGCGAACGGGGCGTGGGTGCCTTCCACGAGCTCGCGCGCGGCCGCGGGCGGGAGCGGCTGGATGTGCACCTCGAGCTCGCCGCCGCAGCTCAGCCCGGCGGCGAAGGCGTCCTCGGCCGAGTATCCGAAGCGCTCGCACCGCGCCGCGCCGTCGTCGAGGGTTTCGAGGGCGGCCGCGACCACGGAGCCCTCGACGCAGCCGCCGGAGAGGCTGCCGAGCACCGCGGGGGCGTCGTAGGGGTGTTCGGGTGCGGCGATGAACATGGACGTGCCCACGGGGCGCGGCACCGATCCGCTCGCGGCGACAACGGTCGCGACCGCGCAGCGCTCCCCTCGGGCCGCGGGCTGCCAGGCGGGCAGCGCGCTCAGGAGCTCGATCATCGGCTCCCCCTTCACTGATCAGAGGAAGATCCGCGCCTTGCGACGCGTGTATCCATGGTGCGCCCGCGGGGGCCCGGAGCGTCACTTCCGGGGCCCCGCGGGCGCGGTTCATATGGGCGGGAGGGTGGGTGTAAGCGAGGGTGCGTGTAAGGGAGGGTGGGTGGGACTCCCGGTGCGCGGCCTAGCCGCCGGCCCCGATGAGGTGCCCCAGCGGCCCGCGCACGAAGTACACGATGAATCCGGCCGCGACCACCCACATGAGGGGGTGGATCTGCCGCGCCTTGCCGCTCGCGGCCCGGACCACGGCCCACGTGATGAACCCGGCGCCGATGCCGTTCGCAATCGAATACGTGAGCGGCATTGTGACGATCGTGAGGAAGGAGGGCAGGGCGATGTCGAATCTCGTGAAGTCGATCTCGCGGATCTGGCCCGCCATCATCGTGCCGACCACGACGAGCGCCGCGGACGCGACCTCGAGCGGGACGACGCTCGTGAGCGGGGTGAGGAACATCGAGCCGAGGAACAGCGCCCCCGTGACCACGGAAGCGAGGCCCGTGCGGGCGCCCTCGCCGATGCCCGCGGCCGAGTCGATGTACACGGTGTTCGACGAGCCCGAGTTGGCGCCGCCGAGCACCGCGCCGAAGCCCTCGATGATGAACGCGGACTTGAGCCGCGGGAACGTGCCGTCCTTGTCCGCCACGCCTGCGCTCTTCGCGAGGCCCGTCATGGTGCCCATCGCGTCGAAGAAGTTCGTGAACACGAGCGTGAAGACGAGCGTGATGCCCGCGAGGAGGCCGATCCGGCCGAACGCCCCGAAGAGGTCGAAGTGGCCCACAAGGCTCAAGTCGGGCAGTGAGACGAGCTGGCCCGAGAGGACGGGCGTGTTGAGGTGCCAGCCGTCGGGGTTGTTCGGGCCGCCGGCGCCGATGTGCCAGATCGCCTCGACGCCCATCGCGAGCAGGGTCGTCGCGATGATGCCGATCAGGATCCCGCCCTGGATCTTCCGCGCAACGAGAATACCCATGAGGATCAGCCCGACGATGAACACGAGCGTGGGCAGCGTGGTGATCGACCCGTCGTGGCCGAGCTGGACCGGCGGGCCGGCCTTCGTTCCGCGCACGAAGCCCGAGTCGACGAAGCCGATGAACGCGATGAACAGGCCGATGCCCACGGTGATGGCGGCCTTGAGCTCGCGCGGCACGGCCCGGAAGATCGCCGTCCGGGCTCCGGTGACGCCGAACACGACGATGAGGACGCCGTTGATCACCACGAGGCCCATCGCCTCGGGCCACGAGACGTCCTTGACGACCGCGACGGCGAGGAACGAGTTGATGCCGAGGCCAGCCGCAAGGCCGAACGGGAGGTTCGCGAAGACGCCGAACAGGATCGTCAGGACGCCCGCCGTGAGGCCCGTGATGGCACCGACCTGCGCGGCCGGGAGGAACGCGCCCGTGACGTCCGTGGGCGCCTTCGCGGCGTTGAAGCCGCCCAGGATGAGGGGGTTGAGGATCACGATGTACGCCATCGTGAAGAACGTGACGAGGCCGCCGCGGATCTCGCGCGGAATCGTCGAGCCCCGCTTCGTGATGCTGAAGATCCTGTCGAGGAGGCCGCCCCGGCTGGGGGGCGAGGTGCGCTCGCGGGAGGCGGGCGCCGTCGTCGTTTGCTCCGCGCCCGCCGCGCCTTCACGCTCGGGCTCAAGCTCGTCAGTGGACACAGTGCTGGTGTTGATGCTCATCTCGGCCGCCTCAGTACTCGACGCGCTGCGCGAAGGCGGACCACTGCTCGAAGGGGGCCGTGCGGCTGATCCCCTCGGGCTCGGAGTGCACCACGGGCATCGAGCGCCGCTCGACGGGGGTGTCGAAGAAGTCGTAGAAGACCGCGTCGTCGAAGCCCGCCGCGGCCGCGTCGTGGCGGTCGGCGGCGAAGCGGACGGTCGAGACCCGCGCCCACAGCGCCGACGCGAGGCACATGGGGCATGGCTCGCAGCTCGAGTAGAGGACGGCACCGCTGAGATCGAAGGTGCCGAGGGCCCGGCACGCGGCGCGGATCGCGGTGACCTCGGCGTGGGCCGTGGGGTCGTTGTTCGCGGTGACGCGGTTGACGCCGTCGAAGATCTGGCCGTCGGCGCTGACGACCACGGCGCCGAACGGGCCGCCGTTCTCGAGGACGTTCTGGGCCGCAAGCTGGACGGCGCGCGCCAAATGGAGGCGATCGCCGGCCGCGAGCGGCGCAGGGGTGGAAAGGGTGGTGGTCATGGGAGACTCCCTCGCTTGGGGGAAGTCCGGCCACTCCAGGAACGCCCTAACGGTTCAGACCAGGCCTGACCAGACTTCGAAAGCTCTGAATTGAGGTTGCCTGGTAGATAGCCTCCCGGGAATCTGCTGACCAGATTCGCCCGGGGACCCGCCGTGACACATCGACGATAGCAAGGGTCTGTGACGCGCGCCATAGTTTCGGGGAAGTTTTTTGGAATACAACTTCCGCGACTCGGAATCTCACCGTGAATCCCCTCCCGCCTGCGTTGCGCCGTCACGTCCGCGGGGTGTGAACCCTGCGGACGTGACGGCGCAACCGGGGCTACGCGCGGTTGAGCTCCTCCGAGATCCGGGCCGCGGCCTCGCGCAGCGCCGGGACGGCACGCTCGCCGAACGCGTCGTCGACGCGGGAGACGGGGCCCGAGACGGAGATGGCGGTCGGGGTCGGGGCGTTGGGGACGGCCATCGAGAAGCAGCGCACGCCGACCTCCTGCTCCTGCTCGTCGATCGCGTAGCCGCGGGCACGGATCTTGTCGAGGTCAGCAAGGAGCGTCTCGACGTCGCCGATGCTGTACGCCGTGGGCGTGGGCATGCCCTGGCGGCCGACGATCGCGCGCACCTGATCGTCCTCGAGCTGCGAGAGGATCGCCTTGCCCACGCCGGTATCGTGCGTGTGGGCGCGCCGGCCGACCTCCGTGAACATGCGCATCGAGTGCAGCGACGGGACCTGGGCCACGTAGATCACCATGTCGGAATCGAGCACGGCCATGTTCGCGGTCTCACCGAGGCGGTCCACGAGCGTCTTGAGCTGCGGCTGCGCGAGCGCGCCGAGCTGCTTGTTGGCACCCTCGCCGAGGCGTATGAGGCGCGGGCCGAGAGCGTAGCGGCGGTTGGGCAGCTGCCGCACGTACCCGAGCGCGACGAGCGTGCGGAGGAGCCGGTGGATCGTGGGCAGCGGCAGCTCGGTCGACGACGACAGCTCGCTCAGCGTGACATCCCCACCTGCGTCGGTGATGAGTTCGAGCAGCTCGAAGACGCGCTCGACGGACTGGACGCCGCCTGAGGCCTTCTCGGCCATGTGATCCTCCATGGGTCGCGACCGGATCCTGTTCCGGCATTAATTATCCGCATCCCGGAAGCTTTGCCGATACCTCACGATACAACACGCCACAAGCGCCCGGCCTCCACGCGTTGCGGGGTCCCGTCCCACGCGTTGCGGGGTCCCGTCCCACGCGTTGCGGGGTCCCGTCCCACGCGTTGCGGGGTCGCGCGCGGGACTTGTTTTTCCAAGATGCAAACAATAATATCCGTAGTACGGAAATTAACCCGAGGCGGTGGCCTCCTGACGTAAGGACGATTCAATGGCGAGTCCCAGCCCCGGCAACTCCATCACGCTCCGCATCGACGCGCCGTCGCGCATCAGCATCACGGGCGAGCTCGCCGCCGCCGTCGCCGCGGCCGGCGCCCCGGTCACGGCGCTCGACATCAGCGAATCGCACCACGACCGCCTCACGGTGGACATCACGTGCAACACGACGTCGGAGCAGCACGCCGAGCAGGTCGCCGCTGCGCTCGAAGCGCTCGACGGCGTGACCGTGCGCAAGGTCTCGGACCGCACCTTCCTCATGCACCTCGGCGGCAAGCTCGAGGTCGTCCCGAAGGTTCCCCTCCGCAACCGCGACGACCTCTCGCGCGCCTACACGCCCGGCGTCGCCCGCGTGTGCCTCGCGATCGCCGCGAACCCGGAGGATGCCCGCCGCCTCACCGTCAAGCGCAACACCGTCGCCGTCGTCACGGACGGTTCAGCCGTGCTCGGTCTCGGCAACATCGGCCCCGCCGCCGCGCTCCCCGTCATGGAGGGCAAGGCCGCCCTCTTCAAGCAGTTCGCCAACGTCGACGCGTGGCCCGTGTGCCTCGACACGCAGGACACCGAGGAGATCATCAAGATCGTCAAGGCCATCGCGCCGGTCTACGGCGGCGTGAACCTCGAGGACATCGCGGCGCCGCGCTGCTTCGAGATCGAGGCCCGCCTCCGCGAGGAGCTCGACATCCCGGTGTTCCACGACGATCAGCATGGCACCGCCATCGTGACGCTCGCGGCACTCGTGAACGCTCTCAAGTTCGTGAACAAGAAGATCGAAGACGTGCGCATCGTGGTCTCGGGCGTCGGCGCGGCCGGCAACGCGATCATCCAGCTGCTCCAAGCCCAGGGCGCCACGAACATCATCGCGTGCGATCGCAAGGGCGCGATCCACCGCGGGCAGCAGCTCACGGACGCGCACCGCATCTGGATCGCCGAGAACACGAACCCCGAGGCGTTCTCTGGCACCCTCCACGAGGCCCTCAAGGGCTCGGACGTGTTCATCGGCGTCTCCGCGCCGAACCTGTTCGGCCCCGAGCAGGTCGCGACGATGGCCCAGGACGCGATCGTCTTCGCGATGGCCAACCCGGACCCCGAGACGGATCCGATCGCGGCCGCCGAGCACGCCGCCGTCGTGGCCACCGGCCGGAGCGACTTCCCCAACCAGATCAACAACGTGCTCGCGTTCCCGGGCGTGTTCCGCGGCCTGCTCGACGCTGGCGTGGCCGACATCACCCCTGACATGCTGGTGGCGGCGGCCCAAGCCATCGCCTCGCGCGTCTCGGACGAGGAGCTCAACGCGAGCTTCATCATCCCGAGCGTGTTCGACCCGCACGTCGCCCAGGACGTCGCCGCGGCCATCGTCGCGGCAGCGCACGCCTGATCCAGCACCGGGTCCTCACGATTCAAGACTTCAGACCAGGGAGAGGAAGTAGAGCTATGGCCATCACTGTGACCGATACGAAGCCTGTGGAGCGCGCAGAGGAGATCCTCACGGACGAGGCGCTCGCGTTCGTCGAGGAGCTGCACCGCCGCTTCGCCGCCGAGCGCAAGGACCGGCTGGAGGCCCGCAAGGCACGACGCGCGGAGGCCGCCTCGACCGGCCGGCTGGACTTCCTGCCGAACACGGCGGAGATCCGCGCCGCCCAGTGGAGGGTCGCGCCGGCGCCGGCCGCGCTCGAGGACCGCCGGGTCGAGATGACCGGTCCGGCGAGCCCCGCGAAGATGGCCATCAACGCGCTCAACTCGGGCGCGAAGGTGTGGCTCGCGGACATGGAGGACGCCTCGAGCCCGCACTGGGCCAACGTCGTCGACTCCGTGCTCAACCTGCGCGACGCCGCCCTCGGCACGCTCTCGTTCACCTCGCCCGAGGGCAAGGAGTACCGGCTCCGCGAGGACGCGCCTCTCGCCGTCGTAGTCACCCGCCCGCGCGGCTGGCACATGGAGGAGCGCCACATTACGGTCGACGGCGAACCCGCCTCCGGTGCGCTCGTGGACTTCGGCCTCCACTTCTTCCACGTCGCGAAGCTCCTCATCGCTTCCGGCCGGGGCCCGTACTACTACCTGCCGAAGATGGAGAGCCACCTCGAGGCGCGCCTCTGGAACGAGGTCTTCGTCTTCGCGCAGGACTACCTCGGCATCCCGCAGGGCACCGTCCGCGCGACCGTGCTCATCGAGACCATCCCTGCCGCGTTCGAGATGGACGAGATCCTGTACGAGCTCCGCGACCACGCCTCAGGCCTCAACGCGGGCCGGTGGGACTACCTGTTCAGCATCATCAAGTTCTTCCGCGACGCGGGCGAGAAGTTCACGCTCCCCGACCGCGCGTCCGTCGTAATGACGGCGCCGTTCATGCGTGCGTACACCGAGCTCCTCGTCCAGACGTGCCACAAGCGCGGCGCGTTCGCGATGGGCGGCATGGCGGCGTTCATCCCGAACCGCAAGGAGCCCGAGATCACGGCCGCCGCGATCGAGAAGGTCCGCGCCGACAAGACGCGCGAGGCCACGGACGGCTTCGACGGCTCGTGGGTCGCGCATCCGGACCTCGTCGAGACGTGCCAGGCGGTCTTCGACCAGTTCCTGGGCGATAAGCCCAACCAGGTGGACCGCCAGCGCCCCGAGGTCAACGTGACCGCGGACCAACTGCTCGACGTGTCCTCGGCCGAGGGCGTCGCGACCGAGGCCGGGCTGCGCCTCAACCTGTACGTCGCCGTCGCGTACACCGCGGTGTGGCTGTCCGGGAACGGCGCCGTGGCGATCCACAACCTCATGGAGGACGCGGCGACCGCGGAGATCTCGCGCTCGCAGGTGTGGCAGCAGATCCACAACAAGGTGGTCCTGAACGACACGGGCAACACCGTGACGCGCGAGCTCGTCTCGACACTCCTCGCGGAGGAGACCGAGCGCCTGCGCGGCGAGGTCGATCCCGGGCAGTTCTCGGCATACTACGAGCCCGCGAGCCGCCTCATCGCGGACATCTGCCTCTCGGAGGACTACACCGACTTCCTCACGACGCCCGCCTACGAGCTGGTGGGCTGATGAGCGGCCCCGACTCCGGCTTCCCGTCTGAGGCCTTGCCGAAGGCGGTTTTCGGTGACGCGGACTTCGAACGGATCGACGCGCAGCTCGCGGGCACGGATCGCCTCCTCGCGGAGGCGTATCCGGGCGACGCCGGCACACGCCAGCCCGTGCACACGGTGTACGTCCCCGCGGACCGGTTCACGCCGTCGCTCGCCGCGGACTGGGGCCAGCTGGCTCTCGCCGCGGCGGCCGAGGCCGGCGGGATCCAGCGCCTCGCCGAGCTCGTGGGCCTCCCCGCCGGGCTCGCCGCCGAGGTGGCCCCGCGCGTCGAGGCAAAGCTGGGCACGGAGGCCGTCGAGGACCTGCGGATCGACTTCGAGGACGGCTACCTGGCCCCCGGGCGCTCCACGGATCCCGACGCCACGGAGGACGCCGAGGCCGTCCGGGCCGCGGACCAGGTCACCGAGGCGATTGCCGCGGGGACGGCGACGCCGTTCGTGGGCATCCGCTTCAAGTGCTTCGAGGAGGGCACACGACGGCGCGGCCTGCGGACGCTCGAGCTGTTCCTTGCGCGGCTCGTTGAGACCGGGGATGGCCCGCACAGTCTCCCCGAGGGTCTCGTCCTGACCCTGCCCAAGGTGAGCACGGTCGAGCAGGTCGAGGCGATGGTCTACGCCGTCGAACGCCTCGAATCCTCGCTGGGCCTGCATCCCGGCCGCCTCGGCTTCGAGGTCCAGGTGGAGACGCCCCAGCTCATCATCGGCCCGGACGGCGACCACCCCGTGGCCCAGCTCGCCCATAGGGCGCCGGGGCGGATCACTGCCCTGCACTACGGCACGTACGACTATTCGGCGTCGCTCCAGATCGCCGCAGCGTACCAGTCCATGGAGCACCCGGCCGCGGACTTCGCGAAGGAAGTCATGCAGCTCGCCGTCGCCGGGACGGGCATCCGCCTCTCGGACGGCTCCACGAACGTCCTCCCGGTGGGCGACGCCGCCCAGCGCGAGGAGGCGTGGAAGCTCCACGCGCGCCTCGTGCGCCGCTCCCTCGAGCGCGGCTATTACCAGGGCTGGGACCTTCACGCCCACCAGCTGCCCACGCGGTACATCGCGACGTATGCCTTCTACCGCGAAGGCCTCCCGAGGGCCACCGAGCGGCTGCGGAACTACGTCCAGCAGACCCTCGGAGCCGTCCTCGACGAGCCGGCCACGGCCCGCGCGCTCGCGGCCTTCGTGCTCCGCGGCGTCCAGTGCGGCGCAGCCGGCGCCGACGAGGTCCGCGCCCTCACGGGCCTCTCGGAGGGCGACCTCACGCGCCTCGCGCACCCGCGCCTGGCTGCACTGAATGCGAACTAGCTTCGACCTCAATCCAGTAAGGACTCACACATGGGCAAGTACTACTACCCCGAGGGCGGACTGCCGCCCCAGACGCACCTCACGACCGAGCGCGCCATCGTCAAGGAGGCCTACACGGTCATCCCGAAGGGCGTCCTGACGGATATCGTGACGAGCAATCTCCCGGGCTTCACGAACACGCGCTCGTGGATCATCGCCCGGCCCATCTCGGGCTTCGCCACGACGTTCTCGCAGCTCATCGTCGAGATCGGCCCCGGCGGCGGCGCCCCGAAGGCCGAGTTCGAGGCGGGCGTCGAGGGCGTGGTCTTCGTGACGAAGGGCAAGGTCAACCTCACGCTCGGCGGCGAGGTGCACGAGCTCGATGAGGGCGGCTACGCCTACCTCGCCGCGGGCGACGCGTGGGGCCTCGAGAACGTCTCCGACGGCATCGTCTCGTTCCACTGGATCCGCAAGGCGTACGAGCGCCTCGAGGGCTACGAGGCCAAGTCCTTCGTGACGAGCGACACCGAGGTCGCGCCGCGTGAGATGCCGAACGTCAACGGCGTGTGGAAGACCACGCGCTTCGTGGACCCCGACGACCTCGCCCATGACATGCACGTGAACATCGTGACGTTCCAGCCCGGCGGCGTGATCCCGTTCCCCGAGACCCACGTCATGGAGCACGGCCTCTACGTCCTCGAGGGCAAGGCCATGTACCTGCTCAACAACGACTGGGTCGAGGTCGAAGCCGGGGACTTCATGTGGCTTCGCGCCTTCTGCCCACAGGCCTGCTACGCGGGCGGCCCGGGCGAGTTCCGGTATCTCCTCTACAAGGACGTCAACCGCCAGGTCCGCCTCACCTGACGGAACGCCCTCGCCACGCGGGCTCCACGGCGGCCGCTCCTCACCCGCCCCGCCACCCATACCCTCCGCCCCCGGTCGCGCAACGCCGGGGGCGGAGCCATTTAACGCGCGGGCGCACCCCCTCAGCCCGCTCAGCCCGCCGCGGGACGGCGCACGTCATACACGAGCTCGACAAGGCCGGAATCAAGCGTCTCAGTGCCGCGCAGCGCCAGGACCTGCGCGCCCTCGGGGAAGAACCCGCGCCCCGCGCCGAGCGCCACGGGCATGACGAGGAGCCGCACCTCGTCCACCTCGCCGCCCGCGAGGAAGGAGCGCGCGAGCGTCAGGCTGCCCCATACGACGACGTCGCCAGGCGTCTGCCGCTTGATCCGGCGGATCGCCTCGATCGCGTCGCCCGATTCGATGCGGCACTCACCGATGGAACCCCACGGCGCCTTGCGGAGCGTGGTCGAGAAGACGTAGCGATCCAGGGCGTTGAGCTTGTCCGCGATCATCTCGGTCGCCGAGGCCGGCGTGGGCCAGAACGCGTTGAACAGCTCGTAGGTCCTTGCGCCCATGACCATGGCGTCGACGTCGTCGAGCCACGCGAACTGGTGGCGGTCCCACTCCGCGACGCTGCCTTCGACCTTCTGTGTGAACGTGAAGTTCCCGTCGGCGTCCGCCGCGAAGCCGTCTGCCGTGACAATCTCCTGCACCACGAGCCGTCCCATGCCCACCACCGTGGCATCCGGCGGTCGGCCCGGCAAGGGCCCGTGCAGCCTCCGCGCCGGGCCATGCCCCGAGTCTTGGGCGCGCCTCAAGGACCGGCCTGCGCGAACGCCGCCGGGAGGCTCGCCGAGGCGAGCCAGATCAGACGGCGAGCTTCTCGCCGTCGTCCACGTCGCCGTCGTCCGCGCCGCTGTTCCCTGTCGGGACCCAGCGCACGGTGACGTTGGCGCCGTCGCCGTCTTCCTCGATCCGCAGGACGAGGTCTTCGCCGTACAGATGTTCGTGTTCCGCGTAATGCCCGTCGAGGCGCGCGGCCTCGAGGAGCCGCTCGAGAGCAACGGCCAAGGCCCGCCCCCAGTCTCTAGGGTCTGTGCTCGAGGCTCGCTCGGCACCCACATAGCTGGCCATGTGGCCATTGTGGTCCCCCGGGGAGGGACACGCCAGTGGCGCAGGTCACTGCTAGGCTCGGCCCCATGGATGAAGCTTTGGGGAGGTTCATCAACGATTTCGGGGACCTCGTGCGGCTTGCAGCCGAGCGCGGGCGGGGCGGATCGGGGCCTTCGGTCCGCGACGTCGTGGCCGAGCACCTCGGGGCGGACCCCGGCGAACTCGCCGTAGTCATCGAGCCGATTCAGCTGCACCGCCTCGTCGACACCGACGTGGTGCTCGACGAGATCGCGAGCCGAGATCCGTCTGCGCGGGTCCTCGGCGTCGGGGGCGTCGGGGGCGGCCAGATGCGGATGCACGCGGATCTGCGAGGCATGGTGGACAGCGGCATCGGCCGTGCGTTCTCGGTCGTCTCCCAGCCCGACTATTCGAACGAGCCCATCGGCCCCAGCGAGCAGCGCCGCACGCTGTTCTTCGGCCTCCGCCTCTTCCGCTACAACGGCATGCCGGTGGCAGTCCTGCAGCGAGGCGCGTCGCCCAACGAGCAGCGGTTCATCCCTTCGCTCGAGGTCATTGCCGGCGATGAGGACGCCGTGTCCCGCCTTTTCGCGGAGCTCCGCGGGCGGCTCGAGCGCGAGAGCATCTTCAAGGGCCAGGTGATCCTCCTCTCGATCACGGGCTTCGGGCCGGGGCGCGCACCGACTCCCGCGGGGATCACGTTCGTCGAGCGGCCGCAGGTCTCCGAGGCGGACGTCATCCTCCCGCCCGAGGTCCTCCCGCGCATCCGAGAGCACGCCCTCGGGGTGGGCCGGCACGCGGCCATGCTCGAGGCCCACGGGCAGCACCTCAAGCGCGGGCTCCTGCTCTACGGCCCGCCCGGCACCGGCAAGACGCACACCGTGCGGCACCTCATCGGGGCGTCCGAGGGGACGACCGTACTCATGATGGCCGGACGCTCCCTGGGGCGGGTGACGGATGCGGCGCAGATGGCGCGCGCACTCACGCCGTCGATCGTGGTCCTCGAGGACGTGGACCTCGTCGCAGAGGATCGCAGCTACGGACCCATGCCGCAGCCCCTCCTGTTCGAGATCCTCGACGCCCTCGACGGGCTCGACGGCGACGCCGACGTCGCGTTCGTCCTCACGACCAACCGCGTCGAAGTGCTCGAGCGCGCGCTCGCACAGCGGCCGGGCCGCGTTGACCTCGCGGTCGAGCTCCCGCTGCCCGGGCTCGCCGAGCGCCGCGCCCTCGTCGCGCTGTATGGAGGCGGGCTGGGCTTCTCCGACGACGCGCTCGACCGCGCGGCCCACCTCCTCGAAGGGACGACGGCGTCGCTCGCCAAGGAGCTCGTCCGGCGGGCGGTCCTGGGCGCGGCCGAGGAGGGCGCGGAGCCGGGCGACCGTCACCTCGGCGCCGCGGCGGCGGCGCTCATGGCGGAGTCCGAGTCGCTCACGCGCACGCTCCTGGGGAGCCGGCCGGCGCGGCCGACAGCCCACGGTGGGGCGCCGGCGGTCGCCAACTTCCCCATCTCGTAAGCCGGGCTCCCCCGCTTCTCCGCCGGCCTCCCCGACTTCTCCGCCGGCCTCCCCGACTTCGGCGACCCGCGCGCTCGGTGACGCCCGGAATCGCGGGCTGGCCTGCCGTCGTCCGCTGTGAAGCTAGGGAAGCCGGCATAGAACCTGGGGAAGCCGGCCCACGACGCGGGGAAGCCTGCGTGGAAACCGGGGAAGCCGGCGACGCAGCCCAGGGAACCGGAGCGGTATACCGGGTTGACCCGGCTCCGCCCTCGGTTCTACACTTTCATCAAGAGAAAATCTTCTTCCGCAATACGAAAGTCGCGTCGAGAGGGCCCTGACAATGACGTACACGGTGAACTGCTCCATTCTCCTCACCGAGCTTCCGCTGCTCGAGCGCCCGGCGGCCGCGAAGGCCGCTGGCTTCGACGCCGTCGAATTCTGGTGGCCCTTCGCGGAGGCGGTGCCCGCCGACAAGGACGTCGACGCGTTCGTCTCCGCGATCCGGGACGCCGGCGTGCAGCTGAGCGGCCTCAACTTCTTCGCGGGCGACATGCCCGCCGGCGACCGCGGGCTCGTCTCCTGGACCGGCCGCGGGGGCGAGTTCAAGGCGAACATCGCAGTCGTCGCCGCGATCGGCGAGCGGCTCGGCACGAAGGCGTTCAACGCCCTCTACGGCAACCGCCTCGCCGACTCCACCCCCGAGGCGCAGGACGAGCTCGCGCTCGAGAACCTCGTGGCGGCGGCCAAGGGCATCGCCGAGATCGGCGGCACCGTACTGCTCGAGCCCGTCTCCGGCACCCCGGCCTACCCGCTCAAGACCGCCGCGGACGCGCTCGCCGTCATCGGCAGGACCGAGGGGGCGGGCGTGGACAACGTCAAGCTCCTCGCGGACTTCTACCACCTCGCGGTCAATGGCGACGACGTCGCGGCCGTCATCGAGGGCCACGCGAAGGACTTTGGCCACATCCAGATCGCCGACAACCCGGGCCGCGGGGCCCCCGGCACCGGCGAGCTTCCGCTCGGAGAGTGGATCTCGCGCTCCCGCGAGCTGGGCTACTCCGGCTATATCGGCCTCGAGTACAAGGCCCCCGCGGCCGAGGCCTTCAAGTGGGCCATCCGGCCCGTCGCCGGCTGACCGTCGCGCCCACCAGAACCTGCTACTCCAGCCCCCACCCGCCCTCCCCGCACCTCCAGGAGAGAACATGAGCAACGTCGCAGTCATCGGTCTCGGAATCATGGGCCTTCCCATGGCCGTGAATCTCGTCAAGGCCGGCCACCAGGTCACGGGCTACAACCGCAGCTCTGACAAGATCGCCAAGCTCGTCACCGAGGGCGGACGCGGCGCCGAGAGCATCGCGGACGCCGTCAAGGACGCCGACGTGATCGTCACGATGGTCCCGGACTCCCCCGACGTCGAGGGCGTCGTGAGCGGCCCCGAGGGCGTCTTCGCGAACGCGAAGCCCGGCGCCCTCTGGATCGACGCCTCGTCGATCCGCCCCGACGTGGCCGCCCGCCTCGCCACGGAGGCCCGCGCCGTCGGCATCCGCCCGCTCGACGCCCCGGTCTCGGGAGGCGAGCAGGGGGCCATCGACGCGGTTCTCTCGATCATGGTCGGCGGCTCCGCCGAGGACTTCGAGGCGGCCAAGCCGGTCCTCGACGCCGTCGGCAGGACGATCGTCCACGTCGGCCCCTCCGGCTCCGGCCAGACGGTCAAGGCCGCGAACCAGCTCATCGTCGCCGTCAACATCCAGGCGCTCTCCGAGGCCATCGTCTTCCTCGAGGCCTACGGCGTGGACACCGACGCCGCGCTCAAGGTGCTCGGCGGCGGCCTCGCCGGATCCAAGGTCCTCGACCAAAAGGGCCAGAAGATGCTCAGCCGCAACTTCGACCCCGGCTTCCGTCTGGCCCTCCACAACAAGGACCTTGGCATCGTCACCTCCGCGGCCCGCGAGGCCGGCGTCGTCGTGCCTCTCGGCGCGGCCGTGGCCCAGCTCGTGTCCGCCCTCGTCGCCCGCGGCGACGGCGGCCTCGACCACTCCGGCCTCTTCAAGCTCACCAACGAGCTCTCCGGCAAGAACTAAAGGAGCACCGACATGGCAAAGATGCGCACTGTCGACGCGATCGTGGCCATCCTGGAGAAGGAAGGCGCCACCGAGGCGTTCGGCCTGCCCGGCGCCGCGATCAACCCGCTGTACTCGGCGATGAAGGCCCACGGGGGCATCCGCCACACGCTCGCCCGCCACGTCGAGGGCGCCTCGCACATGGCGGACGGCTACTCCCGCGCGAAGGCCGGCAACATCGGCGTGTGCCTCGGCACGTCCGGCCCGGCCGGAACCGACATGATCACGGGCCTCTACGCGGCCCAGGCCGATTCCATCCCGATGCTGTGCTTCACGGGCCAGGCGCCCGTCGCGAAGCTGCACAAGGAGGACTTCCAGGCCGTGGACATCGAGTCCATCGCGAAGCCGCTGACGAAGATGGCCATGACCATCCTCGAGCCCGGCCAGGTCCCCGGCGCCGTGCAGAAGGCGTTCCAGCTCATGCGCACGGGCCGCCCCGGCCCGGTGCTGCTCGACCTGCCGTTCGACGTGCAGATGGCCCAGATCGAGTTCGACATCGACGCCTACGAGCAGCTCGCCGTCGAGCGGCCGCGCGCCTCGCGCAAGCAGGCCGAGAAGGCCCTCGACATGCTGACCGCCGCCGAGCGCCCGCTCATCGTGGCCGGCGGCGGGATCATCAACGCGGACGCGGCGGACAAGCTCGTCGAGCTCGCCGAGCTCCTCAACGTGCCGGTGGTCCCGACCCTCATGGGCTGGGGCGCCATCCCGGACGACCACCGCCTCATGGCGGGCATGGTGGGCCTCCAGACGAGCCACAAGTACGGCAACGCGACGTTCCTCGAGTCCGACTTCGTGATCGGCATCGGCAACCGCTGGGCGAACCGCCACACGGGATCGATCGAGAAGTACACCGCGGGCCGCAAGTTCGTGCACATCGACATCGAGCCGACCCAGATCGGCCGCGTGTTCTCCCCGGACTTCGGCATCGTCTCGGACGCGGGCCTCGCGCTCGAGGCCCTCCTCGAGGTGGCCCGCGAGCGCGAGGCCGCCGGTAGCCTCCCGGACTACTCGGCCTGGGCCGAGTCCGCCCAGGACAAGCGCGGCCGCCTCCAGCGCAAGACGCACTACGACAACGTGCCCATGAAGCCGTTCCGCGTCTACGAGGAGATGAACAAGGCCTTCGGCCCCGAGACGACGTACGTCACGACGATCGGCCTCTCGCAGATCGCCGGCGCGCAGCTGCTCCACGTGTTCGGTCCGCGCAAGTGGATCAACGCGGGCCAGGCGGGTCCGCTCGGCTGGACGGGCCCTGCGGCCCTCGGCGTGGTGCGCGGCAAGCCGGGCGAGACCGTTGTAGCACTCTCGGGCGACTACGACTTCCAGTTCATGATCGAGGAGCTCGCCGTGGGCGCGCAGTTCCAGCTGCCGTACATCCACGTCGTGGTGAACAACTCGTACCTGGGCCTCATCCGCCAGTCGCAGCGCGGCTTCGAGATGGACTACCACGTGTCCCTCGCGTTCGAGAACGTGAACGCGACCGGCTCGGAGCGGGCCCAGGGCTACGGCGTGGACCACGTCAAGGTGGCCGAGGGCCTTGGCTGCAAGGCCATCCGCGTGGAGCACCCGGACGATCTGGGCCCGGCCTTCGAGAAGGCCCGCGCCCTCATGGCCGAGTACAAGGTGCCCGTGGTGGTCGAGGCCATGCTCGAGCGGGTCACGAACATCGCGATGGGCACCGAGCTCGACAACGTGGTCGAGTTCGAGGACCTCGCGGAGCGCCGCGAGGATGCCCCGACCGCGATCGTCGCGCTGCTCGACTAGGCGGGCACCTTCTCGTGAAGCCCACCAAGATCGTCCTCGCCCCGGACAAGTTCAAGGGCACCCTCTCGGCACACGAGGTCGCGGGGGCGCTCGCGGAGGGTCTTCGCGAGGAGCTCCCCGACGCCGAACTCGTCCTGGTCCCCGTGGCCGACGGCGGCGAGGGCACCGTGAGCGCGGCGCTCGGCGCAGGGTTCCTCCCGCGCCGAGCGCGCGTCTCGGGCCCCACCGGCCAGCCGCTCACGGCCGATTTCGCGGTCCATCCGGAGAGCGGCCGCGCCGTCGTCGAGATGGCCGCAGCCTCGGGCCTCGACGTCCTCCCGGGCGGCGTCCGGGACGCGCGGAACGCGACGAGCCTCGGCACGGGCCAGCTCGTCCGCGCCGCACTCGACGCGGGAGCGCGCCACATCATCCTCGGCGTCGGCGGGAGCGCGTGCACCGACGGCGGCGCGGGCATGCTCCAGGGACTCGGCGCGCGCTTCACGGACGACGGCGGCAACGAGCTCCCGCTCGGGGGCGCGGCCCTCGCGCGGCTCGCTGAGGCAGACCTCTCGGCGCTCGACGCCCGGCTGGACACGACGACGCTCGTGCTCGCGGCCGACGTCGACAATCCCCTTCTCGGCGAGCGAGGCGCCGCCGCGGTGTTCGGCCCGCAGAAGGGGGCCACGCCGCAGGACGTCTCAGACCTCGACGCCGCCCTGACGCGCTTCGCCGGCGTCCTCGGCGCCGCCCTCGGACCGAAAGCCGCTGCCGCGAAGGAGGCCCCCGGCGCGGGCGCGGCCGGGGGCGTCGGGTACGCGACCCTCGCGGTGGGCGCCCAGCGGCGGCGGGGCATCGACGTCGTCGTCGATTTCACGGGGCTGCGCGAGAAGCTCGCCGGCGCCGCGCTCGTGATCACGGGCGAGGGCAGCCTCGACGCCCAATCGCTCGCGGGCAAGGCGCCCGTCGGCGTCGCCGCTGAGGCCCGTGCGCAGGGCGTACCGGTGATCGCGGTGTGCGGGCGCACCCAGCTCGACGCCGCCGCGCGGGCCGCCGCGGGCTTCTCCGCCGTGCACGCGCTCACCGACCTCGAACCCGACGTCGAGGTCTGCCTCCGGGACGCGCGGCGCCTGGTCCGCGACGCGGGGCGGCTCATCGGGCAGCAGCTCAAGGCCGGGGGCCTTGCGGGAACGTCGGGGGGCCTCACTAACGTTGACACTCACAGCAGGAAGGAGTCTGTGCGATGACTGACGCCGGATTCGATCTGGTCATCCGCGGACAGCGCGTCCTCACCACCGCGGGGATCGCGCCGCGGGAGGTAGGCATCGTGGACGGGCGCATCGTCGCGCTCGAGCCGCTCGGGAACGGCCTGGCCGGCCGCGAGATCATCGAGCTCGCGGACGACGAGACGCTCATCCCGGGCCTCGTGGACAGCCACGTCCACGTGAACGAGCCCGGCCGCACGGAGTGGGAGGGCTTCGCGTCCGCGACGCGGGCCGCCGCCGCGGGGGGCGTGACCACGATCATCGACATGCCGCTCAACAGCATCCCGCCGACCGTCAACGTCGACGCGCTCCGGCTCAAGCGAGCGGCCGCGGAGACGCAGTCGTTCGTGGACGTGGGCTTCTGGGGCGGCGCGATCCCCGGGAACACGGGCGATCTCCGCGCCCTCCACGACGAGGGCGTGTTCGGCTTCAAGTGCTTCCTTCTGCATTCGGGGGTGGACGAGTTCCCCCACCTTGAGGTCGACGAGCTCGAGAAGGACCTCGCCGAGATCGCCTCGTTCGACGGGCTCATGATTGTGCACGCGGAGGATTCGCGCGCGATCGACCGAGCGCCGAACCCCGAGGGCGACGTCTACGAGAGCTTCCTGCACTCGAGGCCCCGCGGGGCGGAGAACGTCGCCATTGCCGAGGTCATCGAGCGGGCCCGCTGGACGGGTGCGCGGGCGCACATCCTGCACCTCTCGTCGTCGGACGCCCTCGCCATGATCGCCACCGCCAAGCGCGACGGCGTCAAGCTCACCGTGGAGACGTGCCCCCACTACCTCACGCTGCTCGCGGAGGAGATCCCGAACGGCGCCACGGCTTTCAAGTGCTGCCCGCCGATCCGCGAGGCGTCCAACCGCGAACTCCTGTGGAAGGGCCTCGAGGACGGCGTGATCGACTGCATCGTCTCCGACCACTCCCCCAGCACCGTGGACCTCAAGGACCTCGAAAACGGCGACTTCGGGGTCGCGTGGGGCGGAGTCGCGTCGCTCCAGCTGGGCCTTCCGATCATCTGGACGGAGGCGCGCCATCGGGGCATCCCGCTCGAGCGCGTGGTCGAGTGGATGGGCCGCAAGCCCGCCGAGCTCGCCCGCCTCCAGCGCAAGGGCACGCTCGCGCCCGGGTACGATGCAGACCTCGCGATCTTCGCTGCCGACCAGGCATTTGTCGTCGACGCGGACAAGCTGTACCACAAGAACCACATCACGCCGTATCAGGGGAAGACCCTGTCCGGCGTGGTGCGCCGCACCTTCGTGCGCGGCACCGAGGTGGACTTCAGCGAGCCCAAGGGCCGCCTGATCCGCCGCGGCACGGCCTGACCCTTTGCTGGAGGAGGAACCATGACAACCACCACGAAGCTCGCTTCCGGGCAGCTAGCCCCCGATTTCACGCTTCCCGACGCGTCCGGGAAGGACGTCTCGCTCTCCGACTACCGGGGACGCCGCGTGGTCGTGTACTTCTACCCGAAGGCCGCCACGCCCGGCTGCACGACCGAGGCGTGCGACTTCCGCGACAGCCTCGACTCGCTCAACGCCGCCGGCGTGAGCGTGGTGGGGATCTCGCCCGACCCGGTCGAGGACATCGCCTCGTTCGCCGACGACTTCGGCCTCACGTTCCCGCTCCTCGCGGACGACGGCGCCGCCGTCGCCAGGGCGTGGGGCGCGTGGGGCGAGAAGATCGTGAAGGGCGAGGTGGTCGAGGGCATCCTGCGTTCGACCGCCGTCGTCGCACCGGACGGCTCGATCCAGTCGATCGACTACTCCGTCCAGGCGGACGGCCACGTCGCCGCGCTGCGGGACCGCCTCGGCGTCTGAGCCGCGCCTCGCCCCCCAGGGCCCCGGACCGTGCGTCCGGGGCCCCTTTGTGCCTCCGCGCCCGTGCTCCTGTCCGGTTGTGCTTTCCCAACCAGTCAGATCGCGGCGCGTTTCGGCGGGACACCGATACGGCCGCCGAAGAAACGGACTGGAGCACGGACGGCACCACGCGAGCGAACCCCGTCACGCACTAGGGTGTTGACAATCACAGTGGCCCCGGCCAGAATATTTACACATGCTGAAATAACAGTTCCACGATGCGGAACCTAAGAAACCGACGTTCCGTATAGCCGTCACCGTGGATGCCAGCATTGAGCAGTTGAGGACCCGACAAGCCATGTTGCTTGAACAGTTCAACGCCGCCCCCGCCGATCAGGCACGAGAGCTTTTGAAGCCGTGCCTCGACGTCCCCCGCTGGATCGAAGAGATCACCGCAGGCCGCCCCTTCGCGAGCCTCGACGCCCTCTTCGACGCTGCCCGCGGCGCAGCGAAGCCCTTCACCGCCGACGAGCTCGAGGGTGCGCTCGCGCACCACCCCCGCATCGGCGAGAACGCGGCCGGCAAGTCCACCGAAGCCTCGATGTCCCGCAGCGAGCAGTCCGGGGTGGATCCCCGCGACGACGCCACGATCACGGCGCTCGCCGAAGGCAATCGGGCCTACGAGGCGAAATTCGGCCGGGTCTTCCTGATCCGCGCCGCCGGCCGCTCGGCCGAGGAGATGCTCTCCGCCCTCCAGGAACGCCTGGGCCACACGCCCGAGCAGGAGGACGCAATCGTCGCCGAACAGCTCCGCGAGATCGCGGTGCTGCGACTCGAGAGGACCATGAACGCATGAGCGTCTCCCATGTGACCACCCACATTCTGGATACCGCGGCAGGCAAGCCGGCCGCAGGTGTCGCCGTCGAACTCTACGCCCGCGACGGCGAGGCATGGTTCCAGATTGGAACGGGCACTACCGATGCCGACGGGCGGGTGAAAGACCTCGGCCCGGAGCGACTGACCAGCGGCGAATACCGCCTCCAGTTCGCGACCGGAGCCTACTTCGCCGGCATCGGGCAGGAGACCTTCTTCCCGGAGGTTTCTCTGACTTTCATAGTCAACGAGAACGAGGCGCATTACCACGTCCCGCTCCTGCTGAGTCCATTCGCCTTCTCAACTTACCGAGGGAGTTAACCCATGTCTGAGAGCAAGATCGTCCTGGGCAAGAACCAGTACGGCAAAGCCGAGGTCCGCGTCGTCAAGATCACCCGCGACACCGCGCGCCACGAGATCGAGGACCTCAACGTCACGTCGCAGCTCCGCGGCGACTTCGCCGCGGCCCACTTCGACGGCGACAACGCCCACGTGGTCCCGACCGACACCCAGAAGAACACCGTCTACGGCTTCGCCCGGGACGGGATCGGCTCCCCCGAGCAGTTCCTCATCCGGCTCGCGAACCACTTCACGTCCGAGTTCGAGTGGGTCACGGGCGGCCGCTGGGAGGCCGAGCAGTTCGCGTGGGAGCGCATCGTCGCGCACGGCGAGGGCCACGACCACTCGTTCGTCCGCAAGGGCCAGGAGGTCCGCAACGCGGTCGTGACGAAGGACGGCGACAACGTCTACGTCATCTCGGGCCTGAACGACCTCACGGTCCTCAAGTCCACCGAGTCCGGCTTCGTGGGCTACCCCAAGGACCGCTTCACGACCCTCGCGGAGACCACCGACCGCATCCTCGCGACCGACGTCTCCGCCCGCTGGCGCTACAACAACGAGGCGATCGCGAACGGCACCGTCGACTTCAACAAGGCGTACGACGACGTCAAGGCGCTCCTGCTCGAGGGCTTCTCCGAGGAGTACTCCTACGCGCTCCAGCAGACGCTCTTCCAGATGGCCCAGAAGGTCCTCGACGCGCACCCCGAGATCGACGAGATCCGCTTCTCGACCCCGAACAACCACCACTTCCTCGTCGACCTGACGCCGTTCGGGCTCGACAACCCCGGCGAGGTCTTCTACGCGGCCGACCGCCCGTACGGCCTCATCGAGGCGAACTTCCAGCGCGAGACGATCTCGGACGCCGGAAACGCGTGGGACGGCATCGCCGGCTTCTGCTGAGCCCCGGCTGAATTTCTCGCCCACGTCCTCACCCGCCCCACCTTCCTCACCCACCCCACCCACCCGTACGACGACGGCGGCACTCCCTGGCCGCCGTCGTCCGCCCTTAGTTGCGCACTCGGAAACCAAAGCTGACAAGGAGGTCCGCTATGTCCCGAAAGACCGCATCCACCCCACCCGCTCCGAGCCCTCAGGTCCAGAGCCCCGAGAACGAAAAGCTCCCGATCGCCACGGCGTTCGCGTACGGCTTCCAGCACGTCCTCACGATGTACGGCGGCATCATCGCCCCGCCGCTCATCGTCGGCGCGGCCGCCGGCCTCAAGGCCCAGGACGTCGCGCTGCTCATCACGTCCTGCCTGTTCATCGGCGGCCTCGCGACGATGCTGCAGACGCTCGGCATCAAGTTCTTCGGCTCACGCCTCCCGCTCGTGCAGGGCGTCTCCTTCGCGTCAGTCGCGACGATGCTCGCAATCGTGAGCGGTGGTGGCGGCATCCAGGCCGTGTTCGGCGCCGTGATCGTCGCCTCGCTCATCGGCCTCGTCATCGCGCCGTTCTTCGCGCGGATCGTCCACTTCTTCCCGCCGGTGGTGACCGGGGTCGTCATCACGACGATCGGCCTCTCGCTCGTGCCCGTCGCGGCGAACTGGGCGCTCGGCGGCAACGCGAAGGCCCCCGGCTACGGCGATCCGTCGAACATCGGCCTCACGGCGCTCACGCTCGTGATCATCATGGCCTTGAGCAAGCTCGGGAGCGGCATGGTCTCGCGCCTGTCCATTCTTCTGGCCATCGTGATCACGACCGTCATCGCGGTCTTCCTCGGCAAGGCGGACTTCTCGCAGGTGGGCAACGGGCCGATCGTCGCGTTCCCCGAGCCGTTCCACTTCGGCCTCCCGACGTTCCAGCCCGCCGCGATCATCTCGATGGTCATCGTGATCCTCGTGATCCTCACGGAGACGACCGCGGACATCCTCGCGGTCGGCGAGGTCGCCGGCGCGAAGATCGACTCGAAGCGCATCGCGAACGGACTCCGCGCGGACATGCTCTCCTCCGCCGTCTCGCCCGTGTTCAACTCGTTCACGCAGAGCGCGTTCGCGCAGAACGTCGGCCTCGTGGCGGTGACGGGAATCAAGAGCCGGTTCGCGGTCGCGTCCGGCGGCGTGGTCCTCGTGCTGCTCGGCCTGCTCCCCGTGCTCGGCAGGGTCGTGGCCGCGGTCCCGATGCCCGTGCTCGGCGGCGCCGGGATCGTCCTGTTCGGCACCGTCGCGGCGTCGGGCATCCGGACGCTCGCGAAGGTCGACTACAAGGGCAACATGAACCTCATCATCGTGGCGACGTCGATCGCGTTCGGCCTCATCCCGGTGGTCAACGGGAGCTTCTACTCCAAGTTCCCCACGTGGTTCCAGGTCATCTTCGACTCCGGCATCAGCTCGGCCGCCCTCATGGCCGTGCTGCTCAACCTCCTGTTCAACGTGTTCAAGCGGGGCAACCCGGAGGAGAACCCCTCCGTCTTCGCGGCCGCGCCGACGCGCATGATCCCGGTCGTGGTCCTCGATGCCCTTGAGGAGGGCGATCGCTGCGAGAACGGCAAGATCCTGGACAGGGCCGGCCAGGAGGTACCCGTCGACACCGCGAGCGGCGCCCACGGGCACTGAGCCGGTGGGCGGGTCCGGGTCGGCGGGCGGGTACGGTTCGGCGGGCGGGTCCGGGTGGGCGGGCGGGTCCGTGAGAAGTGAGTACCCTTGAAATATGCCTTCTGAGCCCCGTCACACGCGCGAGATCACGGTCCGTCGCGCCCCCAAGTACGTCCCGTTCCTGGTTGCGGGCGGCTTGGTCGGGGCCGTCGTGGCGCTCGCGGTCGGGTACCTGGGAACGGTCCCGGACGGGTACACGCGCGAGTCGGTCTTCGGCTATTTCCTTGTGCTGTTCGGGGCCGCCGGCGTGCTGCTGGGCGGCGTCGTCGTCCTCGTCCTGGACCGCATCAGCGTGGCGCGCTCGCGCAAGGCCTACGTCGAGGAACTCCCCGAGGAGGAGGAGGCTCCAGAGGCCCCCGAAGTGGGCGACGGCGGCAAGGGCGAGCCCGAGGCGCAGTGATCCGGCCGGGCCCCGCGGCCATGAGACAATTGACCAGTGGTACGCGGTGACGGACTCCTCTCACTTGACCTAGATCCAGTCGACAAAGGCCCCAAGGACGCCTGTGGCGTCTTTGGCGTATGGGCGCCCGGCGAAGAAGTCGCCAAGCTGACCTACTACGGCCTGTACGCCCTGCAGCACCGCGGCCAAGAATCCGCGGGAATCGCGGCGAGCGACGGTACGCGCATCAGCGTGTACAAGGACATGGGCCTGGTCTCCCAGGTCTTCGACGAATCCACGCTCAACACGCTCACGGGGCACATCGCCGTCGGGCATTGCCGCTACTCGACCACGGGCGCGAGCCACTGGGCCAACGCCCAGCCGACGCTCGGCGCGACGACGAACGGCACGGTGGCCCTCGCCCACAACGGCAACCTCACGAACACCGCCGAGCTCCGCGACATGATCGAGGAGCTCACGGGCGGGCACCTCACCGGCGAGATGAAGCAGGGCAACACGTCGGACACGGCGCTCGTCACGGCCCTGCTCGCGGGCGAGCGGGGCCATACCCTCGAGGAGACCGCGATGGAGCTCCTCCCCAAGATCCGCGGCGGCTTCTGCTTCGTGTTCATGGACGAGGGCACGCTCTACGCGGCACGTGACACGTACGGCATCCGCCCCCTGTGTCTCGGCCGCCTCGAGCGCGGCTGGGTGGTCGCCTCCGAGCAGTCCGCTCTCGCGACCGTCGGCGCGAGCTTCATCCGCGAAATCGAGCCGGGCGAGTTCATCGCGATCGATGAGAAGGGCGTGCGCACGCACCGCTTCGGCGAGGCGACGCCGGCCGGCTGCGTCTTCGAGTACGTCTACCTCGCGCGTCCCGACGCGAGCATCGCGGGCCGCTCGGTCTACGAATCCCGCGTCGAGATGGGCCGCCAGCTGGCCCGCGAGAACAGCCACGAGGCGGACATCGTGATCCCCGTGCCCGAGTCCGGCACGCCCGCGGCCGTCGGCTACGCCGAGGAGTCGGGCATCCCGTTCGCGCACGGCTTCGTGAAGAACTCGTACGTGGGCCGCACATTCATCCAGCCCTCGCAGACGCTCCGCCAGCTCGGCATCCGGCTCAAGCTCAACGCGCTCGAGTCCGTGATCCGGGGCAAGCGCGTGGTGGTCGTGGACGATTCGATCGTGCGCGGCAACACGCAGCGCGCGATCGTGCGCATGCTGCGGGAAGCCGGCGCGAAGGAGGTCCACATCAAGATCTCCTCGCCGCCCGTCAAGTGGCCGTGCTTCTACGGCATCGACTTCGCTTCGCGCGCCGAGCTCATCGCGAACGGCGCGACTGTCGAGGAGATCACCCAGGCCATCGGCGCAGACTCGCTCGGGTACATCTCCGAGGAGGGCATGATCACCGCGACGCAGCAGCCCCGTGAGCGGCTCTGCACGGCGTGCTTCACGGGCAAGTACCCGATCGCGCTGCCGAGCGCGGACAAGCTCGGCAAGAACCTCCTCGAGCGGGACGGGGCGTCGGGGGACGGCCCGCGGACCGAGCCGAACGACGACGAGGATCCCGGCATTCGCCCCGGCGCCGCCGGCTGCGATCCCGGCCCCGGCTCCGAACTCGAATCCCTGCTGACCCCGGAAGACCGCGAGGCCACTGTATGAACTCCCCCACCCAGCCGCCCACCGCACAGCCGGCCGGCATCACCTATGCCGCCGCCGGCGTCGACGTCGAAGCCGGGGACCGCGCCGTCGAACTCATGAAGGACGCAGTCAAGGCGACGCACAACGCCTCGGTGCTGGGCGGCGTCGGCGGTTTCGCGGGGCTGTTCGACGTGAGCCGCCTGCTCACGTACCGCCGCCCGCTGCTCGCGACGTCGACGGATGGCGTGGGCACGAAGGTCGCCATCGCGCAGGCCATGGACGTCCACGACACGATCGGCTTCGACCTTGTGGGCATGGTCGTGGACGACATCGTCGTGGTGGGCGCCGAGCCGCTGTACATGACGGACTACATCGCGTGCGGGAAGGTCGTGCCGGAGCGGATCGCGGACATCGTGCGCGGCATCGCGGCGGGGTGCGCCCAGGCGGGCACGGCGCTCGTGGGCGGCGAGACTGCCGAGCATCCCGGCCTCCTCGGTGAGAACGAGTACGACGTCGCGGGCGCGGCCACGGGCGTCGTCGAGGCCGATGCGCTGCTCGGCCCCGAGCGGGTTCGCTCGGGCGACGTCGTGATCGCGATGGCGTCCTCGGGCATCCACTCGAACGGCTACTCGCTCGTGCGCCGCGTCATCAACCACGCGGGCTGGGCGCTCGACCGTCAGGTCTCCGAGCTCGGCCGGACCCTCGGCGAGGAGCTCCTCGAGCCCACCCGCGTCTACGCGGCCGACTGCCTCGACCTCGTGCGGACGCTCAACGGCGAGGCGGGCGGTGCGGATCTCGCGCTGCGCGGCTTCAGCCACGTGACGGGCGGCGGCCTCGCGGCGAACCTCGCGCGCGTCCTGCCGAAGGGCCTGCTCGCGACCGTCGACCGCTCCACGTGGGAGCTCCCCGCCGTCTTCAAGCTCGTGGCCGAGCTCGGAGGGGTCCCGCAGGCCGACCTCGAGCGGACGCTCAACCTCGGAGTGGGCATGGTCGCGATCGTGGCGCCGAGCGCCGCCGACGCGGCGCTCGCGCGCCTGGCCGAGCGCGGCGTGCAGGCCTGGGCGATGGGCACCGTGGGAGCGGACGACCCTGTTTCTTCATCGGCTACCGCCAATGCCTCCGCGGGCGATCCCGACTACGTGCAGGGTGCGAAGGGCGTCGACGGCGGGGCTGTCCGCCTCGTCAACGCCTACGCCTGACCGCCGCGCCCTTAGCCGTCTCGGGTACACCAACTCACGGCCCACCCCGTCTCGGGTACAGATGTCCCGTCCGTCCCGAAAGGCCGGAGATGACCGAAGCACCGCGGAACCCTGCCCTCGACGAGATCGCGTTCTTCCTCGGCGTCTGGGAGATGACGCTTTCCAACGCCGACTTCCTCCCCGATCCAGGCCAGACGGCCGTCGGCCGGGCCGAGTTCGGGCTGCTTGAGGAGGGCTCGCTCGTCGTCATGCGGCAGTTCATCGACCCCGATGCACCGGCCGCCGCGCGATGGGTCATCGGCAGGGACGATTGCCGGCCCGAGTACACGGTCCTCTACACCGACGCCCGAGGGGTCTCGCGCGTGTACCGCATGAGCCTCGAGGAAGACGTGTGGCGAGTGTGGAGGGACGACCCAGCATTCTCGCAGCGGTTCGAAGCTCAAGTCGCCGAAGACCACCGGACGATGAGCGGGACGTGGGAGAAGCGTTCAGCCGGGGGCGAGTGGGAGCACGACTTCGACATCGACTTCGTGCACCTCAACGCCGGCGGGGCCGGCACTCCATAGTGGGTTAGAGGCTCCCGGCCAAGTCTGTGAGGGCCTCGCCGACGTCCGCCCGCCACCGCCAGTGCGCCCGGCTGTCGCCGCGCGTCGGGCCCGCGTTCACGATCCCCACGGGCTTGCCCTCCCGGACAGCATCGAGCACGAACCGGAACCCGCTCATGACCGCGAGAGACGAGCCGAGCACGAGGAGGCTCCTCGCCTCGGCGAGAATCGTCGCAGCCCGCTCCTTGCGGTCTACGGGGACGCTCTCGCCGAAGTACACGACGTCGGGCTTGAGTTCGACGGAACCGCAGACAAGACACCCCACCATGCGGAAGCGGTCTACCCAGACCTGCGGCAGCTCAACGTCGCCGTCGGGGTTCACCGTCCCGGGATCGAGGCGCACGGCCTCGGCGTATCCCGGATTGGCTTGCGTGAGACGCTCGTCGAGATTGGACCGCCCCTCGACGTTGCCGCAATTGAGGCAGACGACCTTGTCGAGGTCGCCGTGCAGCGTGATGAGGTTGCGCGAGCCGGCCGCGGCGTGAAGTCCATCCACGTTCTGAGTCACGACCCCGAGCACGACCCCGGCCGCTTCGAGCTGCGCGAGCGTCCGATGCGCCCGGTTGGGCCGCGCCCGGTCGATGTGCCGCCACCCCACGAAGCTCCGCGCCCAGTACCGGTGCCGCGCCGCGGGATCGTGGCGGAACTCCTGGTACGTCATGGGCCGGTGCTTGCGCCACGAACCGTCCGGACCTCGGTAGTCGGGGATCCCAGACGCGGTCGAGACGCCTGCACCGGTCAAGGCCATGACTCCCCCGCCGCGCAGCATCGACAGAAGGCCAGCGCGGGCCTCTGAAGGATCCTGTGGTTCGACCGTCTCAACGACCTCGCGGGCGATCGATCGCAGCGCGGCCGCATGGGCTCGCACTACCGACGGATCGTCCCTGCGATCGGTGACCTCGCTCATGAGCGGGCGTCAGCCGGTCTGCCGGGAGTCCTCGTCGTCGTCAAATTGATCCGCATACTTGTCCTCGTAGTCGGAGTAGTCCGGCTCGAGATCGTCTGCGTCATGATGCGGGTGGCTGTTCGAAGCGCCCAGTTCGCGCTGAAGTGCCGCATAGTCAGTGGTCGGGCTGTAGTACTTGATGTCCCGAGCCTGCTTGGTTGCCTTAGCCTTTTGACGGCCGCGCCCCATGGCGTGACCCCCTCTTTTGCCTCGTCCCGGAGGTAGTCGCGAAGGCAGGCTCGCGAGGCCCCGGAGTCATTGATCAATTTGTCGTAGGTCTAGACTACATGTAATCGCGACCGCCTGCGTATTCGCGCGGGTGGTCGAAACAGCGCTGGAACACCGGGTCCGGGAAGTCCCGAGAGCACGATGGAAGGGCACATTACGGCATGACGAGCGTGTACGGTCCCCAAGGCCACTACCCGGGGGATCAGCAGGCCGCCGCACCCCGCCAACCACCCCTTCCCGGACGCCCCCGACGCATCAGAAGGAGGCGCCCCTTCCGCGCCACGCCGTGGGGCCGCATCACGACGCTCGGGGGCGCCGTCGTCGTTCTTCTGGTCCTGTGGGCGCTCGTGGCTACGCTCACGGCGAAGCACGGCGGCCCCGAGCCTCTCGCCGAGGGAGTCACGTCCGCCTCGAAGTATGCGGTGGGCGACTGCTTCCCCGACTTCGACGCGAGCGCGGACACCAACCGCGCCGTCTCGTGCGCCGACGCGCACTCCGCCCAGCTCGTCGCGACGGCGACGTACGCGGCAACCGATGCCTACCCCGGCAAGGAGTCGCTCGACACACGCGCAGCGGAACTGTGCCGCCAGACCAAGCTCAACCTCCCGAAGGATACGAGCAAGCTCAAGCAGCGCACGGTCGTCCCCACCCAGGAAGGGTGGACCGGCGGCGACCGTCGGGTGGACTGCTTCGTCGAGAGCACAGGCGGCAACACGCTCAACCAGTCCCTCCTCCCGTACGCCCCAGGCGCGGCACGCCCGCCGCCGCCCGCGCGGCCGGCGGGCGGCCGGGCCGCCAGGCGCGCGGGCCGCCGGCCCAGGCCAGGCCTCCCTCGCCGCCGGGGCCCTGCGCGTGACGCTCAGCCCGCCGCTCGAGGCGCCCGTGAGGTCGTGGAGGTCGACCGAGACGTCAGCCACGTCGACGGCAACCGTGTCGCCGTCGATGACCTCCCCCGCGAGGAGGGCCTTCGCCAGCCGGTCCCCGATCTCGCGCTGGACGAGCCGCCGCAGCGGCCGCGCGCCATACGCGGGGTCATAGCCCGACATCGCGAGCCAGGCCCGCGCGCCGTCGGTCACGTCAAGCGCGAGGCGGCGCTCGCGCAGCCGCCCCTGGAGCGCGTCGACCTGCAGCTGGACGATCCGGGAGAGCTCGTCGACCGAGAGCGGCTCGAACATGATGATGTCGTCGAGCCGGTTGAGGAACTCGGGCTTGAACGAGGTGTGCACCACCTGCATCACGGCGTCCTCCTTCGTGGCCTGGCTCAGGTCAGGGTCCACGAGGTATTGGCTGCCGAGGTTGGACGTCAGCACGAGGATCGTGTTGCGGAAGTCCACGGTGCGCCCCTGCCCGTCGGTAAGCCGGCCGTCGTCGAGCACCTGGAGCAGGATGTCGAACGCCTCGGGGTGCGCCTTCTCAACCTCGTCGAGCAGGATCACCGAGTACGGCCGGCGCCGCACGGCCTCCGTGAGCTGCCCGCCTTCTTCGTAGCCCACGTACCCGGGAGGCGCCCCGACGAGGCGCGCGACGGCGTGCTTCTCCGAATACTCGCTCATGTCGATGCGCACCATGGCGCGCTCGTCGTCGAACAGGAAGTCCGCGAGCGCCTTCGCGAGCTCGGTCTTGCCCACGCCGGTCGGTCCGAGGAACAGGAACGAGCCGGTGGGCCGGTTGGGATCGCTGATCCCGGCCCGCGCGCGGCGCACGGCGTCGGAGACCGCCTGGACGGCCTTCGTCTGGCCGATGAGCCGCTTCCCGACCTCCTCCTCCATGTGCAGGAGCTTCTGGCTCTCGCCCTGGAGCATGCGGCCCGCCGGGATTCCGGTCCACGCGGAGATCACCTCCGCGATGTCGTCCGCCGTGACCTCCTCGGCCACCATCTTGGCGCTCGCGCTCGCCTCCTGCTCGGCTACGGAGGCGGCCTTGAGCTCGCGTTCGACCGTCGGGATCTCGCCGTAGAGGATCCGGGACGCCTCGGCGAGGTCGCCGTCGCGCTGCGCCTTGTCCGCAACCGAGCGCAGCTCGTCGAGCCGCGCGCGAAGCTCGCCGACGCGGTTGAGGCCGGCCTTCTCCGCCTCCCACCGGGCGTTGAGCGCGGCGAGCTCCTCCTTCCGGTTGGCCATGTCCTCGCGGATGGCAGCGAGCCGCTCGATCGACGCGGCGTCCGTCTCGCCGTCGAGGGCGAGTTCCTCCATGGTGAGGCGGTCGACGGCGCGGCGCAGCTGGTCGATTTCCTCCGGCGCCGAGTCGATCTCCATGCGGAGCCGCGACGCGGCCTCGTCGATGAGATCGATCGCCTTGTCGGGAAGCTGCCGGCCCGTGATGTAACGGTTCGAGAGGGTCGCCGCGGCGACGAGGGCGGAGTCGGAGATCGAGACCTTGTGGTGCGCCTCGTAGCGCTCCTTGAGGCCGCGGAGGATCGCGATCGTGTCCTCAACGCTCGGCTCGCCCACGAAGACCTGCTGGAAGCGGCGCTCGAGCGCGGCATCCTTCTCGATGTTCTCGCGGTATTCGTCGAGCGTCGTGGCGCCGATGAGGCGCAGCTCGCCGCGCGCGAGCATGGGCTTGAGCATGTTCCCGGCATCCATCGACGAGTCCCCCGTCGCGCCCGCGCCGACTACGGTGTGGATCTCGTCGATGAACGTGACGATCTGGCCCTCGGAGCTCCGGATCTCCTCGAGGACGGCCTTGAGCCGTTCCTCGAACTCGCCGCGGTACTTCGCGCCGGCCACCATCGAGCCGAGGTCAAGCGATATGAGGCTCTTGCCGCGCAGGCTCTCCGGGACGTCCCCGGCGACCATGCGCTGGGCGAGGCCCTCGACCACGGCCGTCTTGCCCACGCCCGGCTCGCCGATGAGCACGGGGTTGTTCTTGGTGCGCCGCGAGAGGACCTGGACCACGCGCCGGATCTCCGCGTCGCGGCCGATCACGGGGTCGAGCCTGCCCGAGCGGGCGATCGCGGTGAGGTCGGTCCCGTACTTCTCGAGGGACTGGAACGTGTTCTCCGGGTCGGGGCTGTCCACCTTGCGGTCGCCGCGCACGCTCGGGAGCGCCGCCTTGAGCGATTCGAGGCTCGCGCCGTTGTCCCGCAACGCGTGGCCGGCCGGACCGCCGTCGGCCGCGAGGCCGAGCAGGAGGTGCTCGGTCGAGACGTAGCTGTCCCCGAGCCGCTCCGACTCCTGCTGTGCGGCCTGGATGACCTGGAGGCCCTGGCGGCTGAGCTGCGCCTGGGCGACCGTGCTGCCCGAGCTCGAGGGCAGGGCCTTGATCGCCGTGCTCGCGGCGACGCTCACGGCGTCCGGGTCGGCGCCCGTGGCCCGGAGGAGCGCGACGGCGACGCCCTCCCGCTGATCCATGAGCGCCTTGAGGAGGTGGGCTGGCTCGACCTGCGGATTGCCCGCGGTCGAGGCGTTCATGGCCGCGGCCGAAAGCGCCTCCTGGCTCTTCGTGGTGAATTTGACGTCCAAAAGAGAGCTCCTTCCCCCGGGTTCCAGACCCATGAAACCGCGCTGGCCCCACTTAGGTCAACGCATCTAACTTGAGTCTACTTGACTCAGGTATTGAGTCCAAACTACGTCCTCGCGCCAGCGCCGGCGTCACGTGCGATGCTGAGGGGCATGGCGATCCTCATCGACACCCCGGTGTGGCCCGCGCACGGGACCGTCTTCGCGCACCTCGTCTCCGACACGTCCCTCGCCGAGCTCCACGCCTTCGCCGCGGCCGCGGACGTCCCCGAGCGGGCCTTCGACGAAGACCACTACGACGTCCCCGAGCGCCGTCACGCCGAGCTCGTGGCGCTCGGCGCCCGCTCCGTGGACGGGCGCACGCTCGCCCGGGCCCTCATCGCGTCGGGGCTGCGCGTCCCGGCGCGCGAGCGCGCCAAGGCGCTCGCAGGGCCCCTCGCCGGACGCTGGGAGCGTCTCCTGCCTGGCCACGCGGAGCTCAGGCGGGAGCTCGTGGAGCGCTGGTCCGAGCCCCACCGCCGGTACCATACGCCCGCCCACCTCCTCGCCGTCCTGACTGCCCTGGAGAAGATTGCCGACGGCGGCACCGCACCGCGCGCCGTCGTCCTCGCCGCCTGGTTCCACGACGCCGTGTATGCGGGGGCGGCCGGGCGTGACGAGGAGGACTCGGCCCAGCTCGCCGAGGCGCGGCTCGAGGCGGCGGGGCTGGGGTGGGGCGAGGTCGCGGAGGTCGCGCGGCTCGTACGGCTCACCGCGGGCCACTCCCCGGCACCAGACGACGGCGCCGGGCAGCTCCTGTGCGACGCCGACCTCGCTGTCCTGGGCCGCGATCCCGCCGGGTATCGACGCTACGCGGCGCAGGTCCGCGAGGAGTATGCGCACGTTCCCGACGAGCTGTTCCGGGCCGGCCGCGCGCGCGTCCTCGAACATCTGCTCGCGCTCGACCCGCTCTTCCACACCGCCCCGGCCCGCGGGCTGTGGCTCGAGCGGGCCCACGCGAACCTCCGGGCCGAGCTCGCGGAGCTGCGGGCGTAGGCCACGCCCCGTCACCGCGCGGTGTTCACGCCGGTCCTGGCGGAGTAGCTCCCGCACCCCAGTCGGCGACGACGACGCGGACGGAAGTGTCGCCGTCGGGCGCCATGTCCACGAGCGCGAAGTCGTCGAGGCGGACCCGGTCGCCGCGGTGCACGCGCCGCTCGCCCTGGACGCTCACGTGGGGCTTGAAGCCCTGGCCCGTGTGCTGGGGGCTGTGCACGCGCCCGCCGGCCGCCGTTACCTCGGCGAGGACTCGCGCGTGCAGCGCGTCGAGCGCGGGCTCCGGTTCGACGAGGGAGACGCGGACGCGCCCGCGGTAGCCGAAGTGGGCGTCGCCCCCGATCCGGACTCCGATCCCGCCGTCGTGCGCCTCGAAGGCCCGGCCCACGGCGGCGAGGGCGGCCTCGTACGGGGCGTCGAAGCGGAGGAGCGTCACGTGCAGCGGCCAGCGGTGCTTGCTGAACGGCTCACCCACGGGCGTCCACTCGACGAACGCCACAACGACGAAGGCGCCCTGCGGCCCGGAGGATTCCGGTGCCGCGGGCGCCTCGCTCGCGTCCACGATGGACTAGTTCTGCTGGTTCTCGGTCTTGATGCAGGAGATCTCGAACTCGAGCAGGATCCGGTCCGAGACCAGCACGCCGCCCGAATCGAGTGCGACGTTCCAGTTGAGGCCGAAGTCCTTGCGATCGATCCGGCGCGAGCCCTCGAAGCCGGCCCGCAGGCTGCCCATGGGGTCGCGCTCGACGCCGACGAACTCGAGCGGAACCGCGATCTCCTTGGTCACGCCGCGAATCGTCAGATCTCCGTTGACAATGAAGCTGTTTTCCTCGACCTGGTCGATGCGCGTGCTCACGAACGTGATCTCGGGATAGTGCGGCGCATCGAAGAAGTCGTTGGTGCGAAGGTGCTCGTCGCGCTGGGCATTGCGCGTATCGATGCTCGCGACCTGAATTTTGACGTTGACGTTTGACTCGGTGGGGTCCGCGGCGTTGACGTTGATGATTCCCTCAACATCGTTGAAGGATCCGCGGACCTTCGTGACCATCGCGTGACGGGTCGAGAACCCGAGGCGCGTGTGGGCAGGGTCAAACCGCCATTCCCCCGCATAAGAGGAATCGATTTCGGGCATGTGGCCTCCTTAGACGTAACCAAACTTATAGCGGCTGAGGGATCGGTCACAAAAGGTACCGCATTGTCCGATCATTCGCTGGGCGCCCGATCGTTCGCTGGGCGACCGTTCGACGCCGGCGACCGCCCGCCGTCAGCGACCGCCCGCCGTCAGCGCGAGTAGCTGGCCAAGAGCTTGTCCGTCCTGACGATGCGCTTGCCCAGCGGGAACAGGGAGACGGGGATGAGCTTGATGTTGGCGATCGCGAGCGGGATGCCCACGATCGTGGCCGCCATCGCGATCGCCGTGGCCACATGGCCGATGGCGATCCAGACGCCGGCCACGAGGAGCCAGATGATGTTGCCGATCTCCGTCGGGACGCTCACGTGCTCGTGCTTGTCCACGATCGTCCGCCCGAACGGCCACAGCGCGTACGCGCCGATGCGGAACGACGCGATCCCCCAGGGAATCGTGACGACGAGCAGGCAGCACACGATCCCGGCGAGGAAGTAGCCGAGGGCGAGCACAAAGCCCCCGAAGACGAACCAGATCACATTGAGCAGGGTCTTCATGGCTCCAGTCTGCCAAGTCCGGGCCGGCGGGGCCACGCGAGGGATCAGCCGCGGCGCGCGTTCGACGCCGGGGCGCTCGCCCTGCGCGAACCGCGGCGGCCAGCACCGCCGCCCGAGGCACCGCCGCGTGAGGCTGACCCCGTTCCCGACCCGCGGCCGCCGGCGAAGCTCCCGCCCGACGTACCGCCGTCGTCGTGCTCCACACCGCGCTGCTGCCGGCGCGCGGCGTGGACCGCCGCGCCTGGCTGCCCCGAGGCTCGCCCTGCTGGCCGCCGCCGCGCCGAGACTGGTCGGACCGGGCTTCGCCGCGCGGCGCGGAGGAACGCTCGCCGCCGCGGGACTCCCCGCGGGCCTTGGAGGAACGCTCGCCGCCCGGGACTCGCCGCGGGCCTTGGAGGAACGCTCGCCACCGCGGGACTCCCCGCGGGCCGCCGACGGCGCCCCTCCAGCGGGGGCGGCACCGCCCCGGCCGCGGCGGGCGCGCTTGCGCTGCGCGTTCGCGCCCGTGGACGTCCCGCCGCCCTGACGCGGAAGGTTCGCGGCGACGGCCGCGGCCCGCTCGTTCGGGTCGACGTACGCCGCTGGCTCGCCCACGAGGGCGGCCACCGCGGGCGACGACGACGTCACGCTCTGGAATTCGACCTTGACTCCCGCGTGGCGCAGGAGCTGGCGGACCTCCTGCTGCTGCTCGGGGAGCGCGACCGTCACGACCGTGCCCTCCGACCCCGCGCGCGCCGTGCGGCCCGAGCGGTGCAGGTACGACTTGTGCTCGGCCGGCGGGTCGACGTGGACCACGAGCTCGACGTCGTCCACGTGGACGCCGCGCGCGGCGACGTCGGTCGCGACGAGGACGCGCACGGTACCGGACGCAAAATCGGCGAGATTGCGGTCGCGCGCGTTCTGGGAGAGGTTGCCGTGGAGGTCGACGGCGGGGATGCCCGCGAGCGTGAGCTGCTTCGCGAGCCGCTTCGCGTGGTGCTTGGTGCGCATGAAGAGAACACGGCGGCCCATGCCCGAGGCGAGGGCGTGCACGAGGTTCTTCTTGGCCGTGGCGTCCGGCGCGACGAGGACGTGGTGCTCCATGGTCGTGACGGCGGCGCGAGCCTCGTCGACCGAGTGCGTGAGCGGCGAGTGCAGGTAGCGGTCCACGATCTTGTCCACGCCGTTGTCGAGCGTCGCGGAGAAGAGGAGCCGCTGGGCGTCCTGGGGGGTCGTGTCGAGGAGGCGGCGCACCACCGGCAGGAAGCCGAGGTCCGCCATGTGGTCCGCCTCGTCGAGGACGGTGACGGCCACACGGCCGAGGTCCACGAGGCGCTGCCGCATGAGGTCCTCGAGCCGGCCGGGGCAGGCGATGACGATGTCGACGCCCGCGTTGAGCGCGCGCTCCTGGCGCAGCTGCGAGACGCCGCCGAAGATGACGGTCGTCGTGAGGCCCGCGGCGCGCGCGAGCGGCTCGACGGTCGCGTTGATCTGGGTCGCGAGTTCGCGAGTCGGGGCGAGCACGAGGCCGAGCGGTCGGCGCGGGGCACGGACTCTGGCGGCACCCGCCGCGTCGAGGCGCGCGACGAGCGGGATCGCGAACGCGAGGGTCTTGCCCGAGCCCGTACGGCCGCGGCCCAGCACGTCGCGGCCGGCGAGCGTATCGGGCAGCGTGGCGGCCTGGATGGGGAACGGGGACTCAATGCCCTGGCTCGCGAGGGCGTTGTCGAGGACGGCGGGCACGCCGAGGGAAACAAAAGTGGGGGCAGGCATCAGCTCAGCTACTCCAGCATCGGACTGTCCCGCGAGCCAGGTCGGCAAGCGGGTTCGCCGAGGAAAGGGAGCCCGGCCCGCACGGTTCCCCGGCCTGTGGCTGCGGGGGGCGGGCCTGTCAACGCGTTCATCGACGCCGGGCTCCTGGCACGATCGGCCAGAGCCCAATTCACCTAGTCTAGCAGGGCCGGCGAGGCGACCACCTCGCCCGTCGCGGTCCCGTCCGGTCTGAGCATGAAGCCCACACGCTTGACCGCCCGCAGCATGACCGTGCTCTGCACGAGCTCGATGCCCGGGATCCGCTCCTGGATGGTGAGCTCCGCCGTCATGATGTCGGCGACGGTGCGGAGCCACATCATGATCACGAAGTTGGTCTGGCCCGTGGTCGAGGCGACGAGACGCACGTTCCGGAGCCCACCGATCGCGGCAGCGGCCTGCAGGTGCTGCCCCGGCGGGACCCGCGCGAGCCACTTGCATGCGACGGGGTATCCGGCCGGGCCTTCCGCGACCTCGCAGCGGAACGAGAGGAGCCCGCTCCCGAGGACCTTCGCAAGCTGACGGTGCACGGTCGCGGGGCTGCGGCCCAGCTCGCGGGCCATCTCCGCGGCGCTGGCCCGCCCGTTGCGCACGAGCAGCGGCAGCAGATCGAAGCACGCGGCCGGGAGGGCTCCTGGGTACGGCTCGACGCGGCCCAGGCTGGCGAACGCCGCGACCTGCGCGCGGTCGAGGGCGGCGAGGCGCCACGAATGGCCCCCCGAATGCAGCCGGGTGCAGAGCTCGCTCTGGATCCTGTTGACGCCGGGCGCCGCGGCGATCTGCGGCAGCACGCGCTCGGCGCAGTCCACGAGCGAGCGCGCGAAGACCGTGAGCGAGAGGTCCGGATGGCTCGTTGCGACGTCGATCGTCTGGGCCTCGGGGATGGCGGCGAGCACCGCGACGGCCTCGTCGCGCCGCCCGGGATCGCATTCGACGTCGACAAACGCAACGACCATCTCGGCCGGGTCCCCGCGGAGGTGAGCCGTGATCCACGCGAGGCCGGCGGCGCGCAGCCGCTCCCAGCGCCGCGCGAGGGTCGCGGGATGCGCACCCAGGATCTCGGAGGCCTCGAGCCACGGCACGCGCGGCGCGATCTGGAGGGCGTGAAGGAGCGCGAGATCGTCCTCGGAGAGCTCGACGACGGGCGCCCCGAATGCAACTAAACGCTGATCGAGTAGCGGCATGTGAGTGATTATTGCATCTCTCCGTTTCCAACGGCCAACTCCGTGCACACTCATTCCCGACACAATCAATGTGGCGTGGGCCACAGGAGGAGACACGGTGGAACTGATCGACGAAGCCCGCGGACTGCAGAGCCAGCTCGCCGAGTGGCGGCACGCCCTCCACCAGGAGCCGGAGATCGGCCTTGACCTCCCCCGCACGCAGGAGAAGGTCCTCGCAGCACTCGACGGCCTCGGGCTCGAGATCAGCACCGGAACGGACACGACCTCGGTCACCGCAGTACTGCGCGGCGCCGCGGCGGGCACCGCGGCGGGCGGCACAGCGAACGACGGCGCGCGGCCGGTCGTGCTCCTGCGCGCAGACATGGACGCGCTCCCCGTCCAGGAGCGCACCGGCGCATCGTTCGCGTCGCGCATCGACGGCGCGATGCACGCGTGCGGGCACGACCTCCACACGTCGATGCTCCTCGGCGCCACGACGCTCCTGGCCGACAACCGCCATCGGCTCGCCGGCGACGTCGTCCTCATGTTCCAGCCCGGCGAGGAGGGCTACGACGGTGCGAGCGTCATGGTCCGCGAGGGCGTGCTCGACGCCGCGGGCCGCCGCGCCGATGCCGCGTTCGGCCTCCACGTCTTCTCCTCGATGGCCTCGCACGGGCAGTTCGTCACCCGCCCCGGCGTCATGATGAGCGCCTCGGACGGCCTCTTCGTGACCGTGCGCGGCGCCGGCGGGCACGGCTCGGCGCCGCACGCTGCGAAGGATCCCGTGACGGTGGCCGCGGAGATGGTCCTCGCGCTCCAGACCATGGTCACGCGCCAGTTCGACATGTTCGACCCGACGGTCGTCACTGTCGGCCGTCTCTCGGCCGGCACGAAGCGCAACGTCATCCCGGACACCGCGGAGTTCGACGCGACGATCCGCACGTTCTCCGAGGCGAACCGCGAGCGCATGCAGCTCGCGATCCCGCGCCTCCTCGAGGGGATCGCGCACGCCCACGGCCTCGACGTGGACGTCCGCTACGCCGCCGAATACCCGCTCACGGTCACGGACCGCGGCGAGACCGAGTTCGCCGAGGGGACGATCGCCGCACTGTTCGACGGCCGCCACGCGCGGCTCCCCCAACCGCTGAGCGGTTCCGAGGACTTCTCCCGAGTCCTCGCCGAGGTGCCGGGCAGCTTCATCGGCCTGAGCGCGGTGCCCGCGGGCGTCGACCACGCGACGAGCGCGTTCAACCACTCGCCGTTCGCGACGTTCGACGACGCCGTCCTCGCCGACGGCGCGGCCCTCTACGCGCAGCTCGCGCTGGCCAAGACCGCGGAGCTCGCGGCCCGCTGACCCGGGACCCCGCAACCCGCCGGACGGGACCCCACAACCCGCCGGACGGGACCCCACAACAAGAGAGACCCCCATGACAACCAGCCCCAGCACGCGCGCGGCGAGCGCCGCCGTCGTCCCCTCCGCGCGTCGCACGCTCGTCAGCACCGGCATCGGCAACGCCGCCGAATGGTACGACTGGGCCATCTACGCGACGTTCGCGCCGTACTTCTCGAAGCAGCTGTTCAGCCCCTCCGACCCGACCTCGGCGATCCTCTCGACGCTCGCGATCTTCGCCGTCGGCTTCGTGGCGCGGCCGTTCGGCGGCTTCGTCTTCGGCTGGGTCGGGGACAGGTTCGGCCGCAAGAACTCGATGACGATGACCGTGGCGCTCGCCGCCGTCGGCAGCCTCCTCATCGGCATCGCCCCGACGTTCGGCGCGGTGGGAGCGCTCGCGTCGCTCGTGCTCCTCGTCGCACGGCTCGTGCAGGGCCTCGCGCACGGCGGCGAGCTCCCGTCGTCGCAGACGTATCTCTCCGAGATGGCACCTCGCGAGAAGCGCGGCTTCTGGTCCACGCTGATCTACTTCTCGGGCACGATCGGCAACATGACCGGCGCCCTGATCGGCGCGATTCTCGCGATCGCCCTCCCCAAGGCGGACATGGCCGCGTGGGGCTGGCGCCTCCCCTTCATTCTCGGGGCCGTCATGGGCCTCTACGGGCTCGTGATGCGCGCCCGCATGCCCGAGACCGAGGCGTTCGAGGAACTCGACGCGACGCGCACCAAGTCGCGGAGCCTCGTCAAGGACATCCTCGAACACCGCAAGCAGGCGTTCCAGGTCATCGGCATGACGGTCGGTCTCACGGTCATCTACTACGTGTGGGCCATCGTCGCGCCGACGTACGCCGCGACGAGCCTCAAGCTCGACCCGGGCCAGGCGCTCTGGTACGGGTTTGCCGCCAACCTTGTCTTCCTCGTGGCGCTTCCGCTGTGGGGCAGGCTGAGCGACCGGATCGGCCGCAAGCCGGTGCTCATCATCGGCGGGATCGGGAGCGCCGTCCTGCATTTCCCGATGACGTGGCTCCTGCACGACTCGCTCTGGCAGCTCTTCGTCTCGATGTCCGTGATGCTCATCTTCATCGCGGCGGGCGCGGCCATCGCCCCGGCGGCATACGCCGAGTTGTTCCCCGCCAAGGTGCGCACGGCCGGCGTCGGCGTTCCCTACGCCATCGCGGTCGCCGCGTTCGGCGGGACGGCACCGTACCTGCAGACGCTCTTCACGGACGTCGTGAAGCAGCCTTGGATGTTCAATGCGTACGCCGTGGTCATGGTGCTCATCTCCGTCGCGGTAGTGCTCGGGCTCCCCGAGACGAAGGGCAAGGACCTCTCGGTCTGAACCCCTTCCCACTTGCGCCGTCACGTCCGCAGGGTGCACACCCTGCGGACGTGACGGCGCAACGAGGACACTAGGCTTGAGGGCGATGAGCGAGCACCCCGAATCCCCCGCTGAGCCCGAGCCTGGCAACGACAGCGGCAACGACAACGGCAACCCGATCACGCCCGGAAGCCAGGCCTCGTTCGGGACCTACCGCCACCAGCCCGTGAGCTTCGTGCGGCGCGGCACGCGGCTCCAGGGGCGGCGCCAGCAGGCGTGGGAGGAGCACGCGAGCGCGTTCGTCGTCGACGTTCCGCGGCATGTTGCCGACACCTCGGTGCACCCGGACTACGTGTTCAACGCGGCGGCGGAGTTCGGCCGCGAGGCCCCGCTCGTCGTCGAAATCGGTTCGGGACTCGGCGAGGCGATCGTCGCAGCCGCCGAGGCGAACCCCGAGCGGAACTTCCTCGCCGTCGAGGTCTACCGCCCGGGCCTCGCGAACACGCTCCTGCGCATCGGGCAGCGCGGCCTCACGAACGTCCGCGTGGTCCAGGCAAACGCCCCCGAGGTCCTTGGCACGATGCTCGCCGCGGGGTCCGTGGCCGAGCTGTGGGTCTTTTTCCCCGATCCGTGGCACAAGACGAAGCACCACAAGCGCCGGCTCGTGAAGGATTCCTTCGCGGAGCTCGCGGCGCGCGTGCTCGCCCCGGGCGGCGTGTGGCGGCTCGCGACGGACTGGTCCGGCTACGCGCAGCAGATGCGCGACGTCGTCGCCGCGTCGCCGGACTTCCGCAACGCGCACGACGGCGAACGCACCGGGGCGGCGAGCCCGCTCACGGCGGCGTGGGCCTCCGGAGTGGACTGCGAACCGACGGGCGAATCGGACGACGCCGGCGGCTGGGGCCCGCGGTTCGAGGGCCGCGTGCTCACGAGCTTCGAGAACAAAGCCCTCAAGGCCGGGCGCGTCATCTTCGACCTCGAGGCCGTGCGGCTGTAGGAGTCTCAGCCGGCGCGCAGCGCCCCGACGAGCGCCTCCGCGAGCGGACTCCACGCCCGGTTCGTGGGGCCGCTCAGCACGAGCCGGCGGCCGAGCGTCGGCTCGAGCGGAACCATGAGCAGGCTCTTCGGGAGCATGACCTCGCCGAGTCGCGGCATGATCGCTACCCCGAGGCCCTCGTGGACCATCGTCACGAGGGTCGCGAGCTCGCGCACGCGCTGGCGCATGTCAAAGGGCAGGCCGGCCTTCGCGTGGATCCGCCGCACCTCGTTCTCGCAGCCGCCCGTGCTCACGAGGAGGCCGTCCTCGTGGAGCTCCCTGAGTGGGATCGCCTTCTCCCCCGCGAGCGGATGGTCCCGGCGCACGATCGCGCAGTATTCGTCCGCGCCGACCAGAACCGAGCCCGCCGGGTCGGGATGCGGGTCCACGAGGATCGCGGCGTCCACGATGCCCATCTCGAGCCACTCGGGGATCTCGTCGTCGTCGCCCTCGAACAGGCTCACCTCGACCTTCGGCAGGCGCGCCGCCCACACGGTGAGCAGCCCCGGGACGAGGCCCTGGCACACCGTCGGCACCGCGCCGAGACGCACGCGGCCCTCGGGAACGCCCGAGCGCGCCCGGACGCTGCCCTCGAGCGCGTCGAGGGCGGCGACGGCGGCCCGGGCGTGGGGCAGGAGCTCGCCCGCGAGCGCCGTGGGCGCATTGGCGCGCTCCCGGTCCAGCAGGACGCCGCCGATGTCCTCCTCGAGGGCGCGCAGGGTCCGAGACACGGAGGACTGGCTCACCCCGAGGTGCTGGGCGGCAGCGGTGAACGAGCCGCTCTCGACGACGGCGAGCAGCGTGCGCAGCTGGGGAACCGTAGGTGCCATGCATTCATGGTATGCCCAAGTGCACTAGATGTATTTGATTCATGGGAAGTCCGGGACGACAGTTGATGGCATGACGACCCGTCGCCTCGGCCTCACGGCCACTTTTGTCGCATTGGCCCTCGTCTGGGGAGCCAGCTTCCTGCTCATCAAGGAATCCCTTCTGGGCTTCACGCCGGGCCAGCTGGCCGTGGGCCGCATTCTGCTCGGCGCCGTGACGCTCCGCACCATCATGGTGGTCGCGGACCGCGAGTGGCCGCGCGAGCGGGGCTTCTGGGGCCACATGGCCGTGGTCGGGCTGCTGTTCTGCGTCGTCCCGTTCAGCCTCTTCGCGTGGGCCGGCGAGTCGCTGCCCTCGGGGCTCTCCGCGATCCTGAACTCGTCGACGCCGCTCATGACCGCGCTCTGGACGGCCGCGATCATCCCCGCCGAACGGCTCGCCCCTCCGCAGGCGATCGGCGTCGCGGTGGGCGGCCTCGGCGTCGTCCTTGTCGTGGGGCCATGGGGCCTCGCAGGCGACCCGGCCGTGCTCGGCGCCTTCTTCTCACCCACCCAGCCGATCCTTGCGCAGCTCGCGTGCCTCGCGGCGACGGCCTGCTACGGCTTCGGCTTCGCGTACATGCGTCGCTTCGTCGTGGGGCGGTACGACTACGACAGCCTCACCGTCTCGACCGTCCAGCTCACGGTCGCCGCCGCTGCAGCCCTCGCGCTCTCGCCGATCCTCGCGGCCGGGCCCATGCCCACCCTCACGCCCGTCCCGCTCATCGCGATCGCGGTGCTCGGCGTCTTCGGAACCGGCATCGCGTACCTCTGGAACACGGCGATCGTGCGGGCGTGGGGCGCGGTCGCGGCGTCGACGGTCACGTACGTCGCGCCGCTCGTCGGAGTGGCGCTCGGCGCGGTCCTGCTCGGCGAGAGCCTCACGTGGAACCAGCCCCTCGGCTGCCTCGTGGTGATCGCGGGGATCATCGCCGTCCACCGAGGGCGGAAGGCCGGGGCCCGGCCAGCCGTCGCGCCGTCACCGGCCGGCACTGCGGCGTCGCCCGCGCCGGACGCGTCCCAGCCCGTGCGCGTCTAGTTCACCCGAGCAGGACGCTCGCGATCGTGTTCTGCGCCGCGTCCCGGATCTCGACAGTCCGGATCGCCGCGAGCTGATACGAGGTCGCGCCGGTCAGCGCCGCGCGGCCTTCGTACCCGGTCGAGCTCCAGCTCGCGGCCTTCTCCTGCGTCCCGTCCGCCGCCACGACCCACACGCTGTAGACGCCGCCGTCGGGCATGCCGCGGCACACGAGATCGAGCTCCGTTCCCCAGCCCTTCCGGACGAGCGCGAGGTCCACGTGGGCGCCCTCGGGCGAGTTCAGGGAGTAGGTCGCGGCGGGCGGCGCGGTGGTCGTCGGGGTGGTCGAGGGCGCCGACGTGGGAGGCGCCTCCCGGCCGAGCGCCGGCGCGATCACGGGCCCGAGCGCGAGCCCACCCGCGAGCGACGCGGCGGCGGCCCCCGCGAGCGCGCCCGCCCAGCGGAGCCGCAGCGTACGACGGCGCGCGCTCACCTTCGAGAGCAGCAGCCCGGGCACGGGTTCCGCCGTCGCGGCGAGCGGCGCCTCGATGAGTTCCTCGGCCCGCGCCGCAGGGACGACGTCAAGCATCGCGGGCAGCACCTCTAGTTCCTCGATCTCGGCGCGGCACTCGGGGCACGCGGCGAGGTGTTCCTCGACAGCCCGCGCCTCATCCGCGTCGAGGCCACCCAGAAGGTACGCGCCGAGGGAGAGGCGAAGCCCGCTGTGGTCGAAGTTCACCGTTCCACCCCCAGCTCGTCGAGCGCGGCACGGAGCGACTTGAGCGCGTAGAAGCACCGCGACTTGACCGTCCCGGCGGGCACGCCGAGCTCGGCGGCGGCCTCCGCGACGCTGAGCCGCCGGTAATGCATCGCGACGAGTGCCTCGCGGTGCTCGTGCGTGAGGCGCATGAGGGCCTCCTCCATGACGACGCGGTCCAGGAGTTCGTCGATGCGCTCCGCGTCGAGCGCCGCGTCGAAGCCGTCCATGCCCGTGAGCGTCACCGTATGCGGCCGCCGTGCCCGCTGCCGATGCTGGTCCACGATGAGGTTCCGCACGGTCCGATACAGGTACGCGCGCAGCCCGGCGGTCGCCTCGGGTGCGTGCCGCCACACCCTGATGATCGCCTCCTGCACGATGTCCTCGGCCTGCTCGTCGCTGCCCACGGCACCGCGCGCGAAGCGCCGCAGCGCCGCGCCGTGGTCGCGATAGATCGCCGCGACTGCATCCTCGTCCATCGGCATGCTGCCTCCGAAGGCCGCCTCGTCCAAAACTCCTCGCCATCAAGACGTCACGGGCGCCATAACGGTTCAAGGACATTGTCCCGCCGGATGAACCGCCGGGCGCCCCCGCGGCGTCTCATGGTCAGCGGCGAACCGCCGCCTCGCATCGGAAGGCGGAATCATGAACCAACGAGCAGCACTCGTCTGGGCCGCGCTCTCTGCGGCGTCTGCCCTGGCCCTCGCCGGGTGCGGATCGAACGCAGGAAGCGGCTCCTCGTCGTCGTCCGCGCCGCCCGCGAGCTCGTCGGCGCCCAGCAGCCCCTCCTCGTCCTCGCCCGCGGGAGGTTCGGACAACCTCGGGTACGGCTACGGGGGCGGCTCGTCGCAGTCCGCGCCCGCCGCTGCCGGGCTCACGCTCAAGACGGCCACGGTCGCGGGCCACATGATCGTGGTCGACGGCAAGGGCACCACGGTCTACGTCTACACGCGGGACAACCCGGGCACCACGACGAGCGCGTGCACGGGCGGCTGCGCGACACTGTGGCCCGCCGTGACGAGCGACGCGACCCCGGCCCTGCAGGGAGTGACGGGCAAGATCGGCAGCATCAAGACGGCAAGCGGCAAGTCGCAGGTGACCATCAACGGCATGCCCATCTACTACTACTCGAAGGACACTGCCCCTGGGCAGACAAACGGCCAGGGCGTGGCGAGTGTGTGGTACGTCGTGGGTGCCGACGGGAACATGATCCAGGCTCCGCTCGCGGCGGGCGGGTCGGGGTACTGATCGGCCCGCGACGGGCTCTGGCTCGGCTAGGCGCCCGAGAGTAGATTCGGCACTGTCCCCGAAGCGAGGAGGAGTCATGTCAGGCTTCCGCAGCTACACGGAAGAGGAGAAGCACAGCTACGTCGCCCCGAGCTGCGAGCTCTGCGGCCAGCATCGGCACATCGTCTGGCGCGAGGAAAGCGGTCAGTGGATCCCGCGCGACCAGGGCTGCTCCAACGAGGCCTGCCCGCAATTCCGGGCCGCGACCTGATAGTCAGTGCGGGCGCCCCCCAGGGGGCGCCCGCACTCTTGTGAAGACTACTTGGCGGCGCCTTCGGCCTTCTCGGCGTGCGCGTGGGGCCCGTGCGCGTGCGGCTCGTTGCCGTTGGCGCTCGCCTCAGCGTGCGGCTCGTTGCCGTTGGCGCTCGCCTCAGCGTGCGGCTCGTGGGACTCGGCGTCGTCGAGCTCCTCGAAGTCGTCGAAGTCGGCTTCGTCGTCCTCGTCGTCGTACGCGTCGTCGAAGCCGTCCTCGAGCAGCTCGGCCTCGGCGCGGCGCTCCTCGAGGTCCGGGATGAGGCCCACTCGGCGGGCGATCTCCTGCTCGATGGCGTCGTCGTCGAGCGCGAGCAGGCCCTCCTGGCCCCGAAGCCAGGCCGCGTTGAGCGCCACGAGATCCTCGTCGTCGAGCGTCTCCTCGAAGCGCTCGTCGAGCGACTCGAGCGCCTTGACCGCCTCGGAGGGCTCGTCGTCGCCCTCGAGGTAGGCCTCGGCGTCCTCGTCGGTGAGGGCGTCGAACGCCGCGGAGGTCTCCTCGAAGAGCCCGAGGTGCTTCGTCGCGCCCATCTCGCGGAGGCCGTCGCGCACAAAGTCGTCGATCTCCTCGCGCTCGCCGGCGCTCACCACATACTGGGCGAACCCGCCGTCGAGCGCTTCCGTGAGGTAGAAGTCCACGTAGTAGCTGCGCAGCGCGTTGGTGGCGATCTCCTCCTCGCCGAGGAGTTCGGAATACATCGCGTTGACCACATCGATGTTCGCGTCGACGACCTCTCCGTCCGGGCCCTCGAGGGCCTCGGCGGGCAGGACGACCGGGTGCTGGTTGGTGCTCATGAGGCTCCTCGCTCGGGTGGCCGGCTACGGTTTCGACCGTACGACGGCGGCACTTCCCGACCCGCAAGGCTCAGGTGAACGTTGGGCGAACCTTGCGCGGACTTACGGAAGTGCCGACTCGTTGGGAGAAACGTGACCAATCGACGACTGGCCAGATCCCGCACAGCGACGGGCCAGATCTCAGAACAGGCCCGGAGCCTGGCCGGGCCGCGGCCGCCACACGACGACGGCCTGCGAGCGCTGCTCGGGGCGCTGCCCACGCGTGAGGGTCACGACGTCGCCGCCGATCCCGGCCGCGAAGACGCGGCGGGGGTCCCCGGCGCCGCGCCGAGCCGCGACGACCTCCTGCTCGAGCTCCATGACGCGCGAACGCAGCGCGGCCACCTGGTTCTCGAGCTCGAGGATGCGCCGGATGCCTTCGAGCGAAACGCCGTCCTTAGAGAGGCGCTGCACCTCGCGCAGGAGCTCGACGTCGTGCTGCGAATAGCGCCGCTGGCGGCCCGACTGCCGCGTGGGCGAGACGAGGCCCAAGCGGTCGTACTGGCGGAGGGTCTGAGGGTGCATCTCGGCCAACTCCGCCGCTACGGAGATCACGAAGATCGGAGCGTACGGATCAATCGCCATGGCCTACAGCCTCGCTTTGGCGGCGAGCCCCGCGCGGGGGTTGGATTCGGAGTTCTTCGCCGTGGCCGCCGCGAACGCCCGCACGGCGTCCTCGGCTTCCTTCGAGAGGTTCTGCGGGACCACGACGTCGATCGTGACGAGGAGATCGCCCGTGCCCTTGGACGTCTTGACGCCTTGGCCCTTGAGGCGCAGTGTGCGGCCCGAGTTCGAGCCGGCCGGGATCTTCATGCGGACCGCGTGGCCGTCGAGCGTGGGGACCTCGATCTGCGCGCCCAGCGCGGCCTCGTCGAAGCTCACGGGCACGTGGATGCGGATGTTGTCGTCGTCGCGCGTGAAGAATTCGTGGAGCGTCACGTGGACGGTGACGATGAGGTCGCCGGGGCCGGCCGAGCCCGGCCCGCCCTTGCCGCGCACACGGACCTTCTGCCCGTCCCGGATCCCCGCCGGGATGCGCACGTCGATGACGTCGCCGTTCTGCTCGCGGAGGCCCACGGTCGTTCCACGGATCGAGCCCGCGAAGGAGATCGTCGTGGAGGCCTCGCGGTCGGCGCCCTTCTGCGGGGGCGCCTGGAAGCCGCCGCCGGAGCCGAAGCCCCCGAACAGGTCAGCGAATTCGGGCGGGAGGTTGCTCGAGCCGAAGCCGCGGGAATGCCGGCCCGCGCCGCCGCCGAACAGACCGCCGAAGAGGTCCTCGAAGCCGGCTGTGCCCGCGCCTCCGCCGGGGCCGCCTGCTGAGAAGCGCGCGCCGCCCATGGCCCGGATTGCGTCGTACTGCTGCCGCTGCTCGGCGTCGCTCAGGACCGAGTTCGCCTCGGTGATGTCCTTGAACTTCTTCTCGGCCTCGTTGTCCCCGGGGTTCTGGTCCGGGTGGTACTTCCGCGCGAGCTTCCTGTACGCCTTCTTGATGTCGGCGTCAGAGGCATCCTTGGGCACGCCGAGAATGGAGTAGAAGTCCTTCTCCACCCAGTCCTGACTGGCCACAAGGGGCCTCCCTTCGTCCTCACACCATTCTTATCGTTTTGGGTACAGATAAGGACCCGTACTCACCGTTTCGGGTACACATCCTTGCGAGGATCTGTACCCGAAACGCCTCCGGAGCGGATTAGCTGTACCCGAAACGGAGGGGGCGGACGACGGCGGGTGGTCTCCCGCCGTCGTCCGTTCGCCCAGAGCTACGGAACGGCCACGATCACCTGCGCCGCGCGCAGGACGCGCGCCTGGGTCCGGTACCCCGAACGCAGGACCTGAACCACCGTGTCGACCTCGATGCCCGCGCCGGGCTGCTGGATGAGCGCCTCGTGGATGTTCGGGTCGAACTCCACGCCCGTCGCGTCGATGCGCTCGAGGCCGTGGCTCGTGAGGATCCCCTCGAGCTTGGCCGCGATGGACGCGAACGGACCGTCGGCCAGGTCGCCGTGGGCCCGGGCCGCGTCGATGTCGTCGAGCACCGGCAGCAGCGAGGAGAGGACGCCCATGACGGCGACCTCGCCCGCGACCGCACGGTCCCGGTCCACGCGCTTGCGGTAGTTGATGTACTCGGCCTGGAGCCGCTGGAGGTCCACGCGAAGCTCGGCGGCCTCGTTCTGGACGTCCGCCGCCTCGCTCAGGATCCGTTCGGCCTGCGCGAGCACGTCCTCGGCGTCGTGCGCCTCGTCCACGGGGCGGAGCTCCTCGTGCTCGGGGTGCTCCGATCCCGAATCTCCGGACGCCCCGCCCGCGGCGCCGGTCTCGGGCTTCTGCCCTGCCGGCCCCGCGTCGGGCTGCCGCACGTTTCCTGTGCTCGGATCAACCTTGCGGTTGTCCCGAATCACGGGCTTCTGCGGCTCGCCCCGGACCTCGTGCTCTTCCTCGTTGCCGTGGTGGGGAGCCATCGCGTTACTTCTTCTTCTCGTCTTCGTCGATGATCTCGGCGTCGACGATGTCCTCGTCCTTGTGGCCGGCCGAGGCACCGCTCGCGCCGCCTGCCGCGCCCGAAGCCGTGTGCGCGCCGTCGGAGGCCGCGGCACCCTGCTGCGCGTAGATGGCCTCGCCGATCTTGGACTGCGACTTCTGGAGCTTCTCGAACGCGGCCTTCACGGCCTCGTCGTCGGTGCCCTCGAGCGCCTTCTTGAGGGCGTCGACGTCGGCCTGGACCTCGGTCTTGACCTCTTCGGGCAGTTTGTCCTTGTTGTCGGCGATGAGCTTGTCCACGGAGTACGCGAGCTGCTCGGCGGTGTTGCGCGTGTCGGCTGCCTCGCGGCGCTTCTTGTCCTCGGCCGCATGGGCCTCGGCGTCGGCGACCATGCGCTCGATGTCTTCCTTGGACAGCGCGGTGCCGCCCGTGATCGTCATCGACTGCTCCTTGCCGGTGCCCTTGTCCTTCGCGGAGACGTGGACGATCCCGTTCGCATCGAGGTCGAACGTGACCTCGATCTGCGGGATGCCGCGGGGGGCCGGGGCGATGCCGGTCAGCTCGAACGTGCCGAGCGGCTTGTTGTCGCGGGTGAACTCGCGCTCGCCCTGGAACACCTGGATCGAGACGGACGGCTGGTTGTCATCCGCGGTCGTGAACGTCTCCGAGCGCTTGGTCGGGATGGCCGTGTTGCGCTCGATGAGCTTCGTCATGACGCCACCCTTGGTCTCGATGCCGAGCGAAAGCGGGGTCACGTCGATGAGCAGGACATCCTTGCGCTCGCCCTTGAGGACGCCGGCCTGGAGAGCCGCGCCGACGGCGACGACCTCGTCCGGGTTCACGCCCTTGTTCGGCTCCTTGCCGCCCGTGAGCTCCTTCACGAGGTCGGAGACGGCAGGCATGCGGGTCGAGCCGCCCACGAGCACCACGTGGTTGATGTCCGAGACCTTGATGCCGGCCTCGGCGATGACGTCGTGGAACGGCTTCTTGGTGCGGTCCAGGAGGTCCTTCGTGAGGTCCTGGAGCTTCGCGCGGGTGAGCGACTCGTCGAGGTGAACCGGGCCGTCGGGGGTGACGGAGAGGTACTGGAGCGAGATGTTGGTGCTCGTCGAGGACGAGAGCTCCTTCTTGGCCTGCTCCGAGGCCTCGCGGAGGCGCTGGAGGGCGATGCGGTCCTTCGAGAGGTCGATGCCCTTGAGCTTGAGCTGGCCGAGGAGGTACTCGACGATGCGCTGGTCCCAGTCGTCGCCGCCGAGGCGGTTGTCGCCGGCGGTCGCGCGGACCTGGATCGTGGAGAAGCCGTCGTCGTCCTTGCCGACCTCGAGGAGGGACACGTCGAACGTGCCGCCGCCGAGGTCGAAGACGAGGATGAGCTCGTCTTCCTTGCCCTTGTCGAGGCCGTACGCGAGCGCGGCCGCGGTGGGCTCGTTGATGATGCGGAGCACGTTGAGGCCCGCGATCTCGCCGGCCTCCTTCGTGGCCTGGCGCTCGGCGTCGTTGAAGTAGGCCGGGACGGTGACGACCGCGTCGGTGACCTTCTCGCCCAGGTACGACTCGGCGTCGTTCTTGAGCTTCATGAGGATGCGGGCCGAGATCTCCTGCGGCGTGTACTTCTTGTCATCGATGTTGATCGTCCAGTCGGTGCCCATGTGGCGCTTGACGGAGGCGATGGTGCGCTCGATGTTGTTGACGGCCTGGCGCTTCGCAATCTCGCCCACCAGGACCTCGCCGGTCTTGGAGAACGCGACGACGGACGGGGTGGTACGGCCACCCTCGGCGTTCGCGATGACCGTCGGCTCGCCGCCCTCGAGGACGGACACGACGGAGTTGGTGGTGCCCAGGTCGATGCCGACTGCACGGGACATAGTTCCTCCTGCTGATTGGTCTTGCCATGAGAGGCCCACCTGCCGCCGGGCTCACAGTGCTCGCGGTCAAGTTGAGCGATCTGCACTCAAGTCTACGCAGGGGCCCACGCGTGTCAAATTGACCTGAGTCGAGTGCACTCAAGTTTGGCTGGGCGGGGCCTGCGGCGCGGACGACGGCGCCCGGCGGCTCAGCGGCGGCCGCTCACCTCGGTCCCGGCGTGGCGCGGGAGGAGGAGGCTGTCCGCGACGCTCACGAGCATGAGCCCCGCGATCGCGAAGAACGCGACGCGGTACGGCGCCGCGTGGTCCGCCCCCGCGGAGCCGAACGCGATTCCGGCGCGGACCAGGAGCGCCCCGACGGCCACACCGAGCGCGGCGGCGAGCTGCACGAGCGTGTTCGCGATCGCGTTCGCGCTCGGCAGCTCGATCGCGGAGACGTCGGCGTACTGGACGTTCATGTACGCCGAGAACCCGATCGAACGGAACGCGCCCGAGACGAGCAGGAGCGCGGCGATGAGCAGGTCCGGGACCGCCGGCGTGAGCAGCGCGCACCCCGCGAACGTCGCCGCCGAGACCGCCGCCGCGACGACGAGCACGGGCTTGAAGCCGAAGCGCCGGATGAGCGGGGAGGTGGCCGGCTTGATTCCGATGTTGCCCACGAACACCGCGGCGACGAGGAGGCCCGAGTGCACGGGATCCCAGCCGAAGCCGTCCTGGAACAGGAGCGGCAGGAGGAACGGGACGGCCATGATCGTGAGCCGGTAGACGAAGCCGCCGGTCTGGGTCGCGCGGAACGTCCGCACCCCGAGCACGCGGAAGTCGAAAAGCGGTCGCGTGGCACGGCGCATCCACCACACCGCCGCGACGAGCGCCGCGGCACCCACGGCGAGCCCCGCCGTCGCCCATCCCGCGGGACGCCCCTCGCTCAGGAGCTCGAGGCCCACGACGATCGCGGCGACGCCCGCCGTCGTCAGCGCGAGGCCGGGCCAGTCGAGGCGACGGTCGCGGTCCCCTCCCACGCTCGGGACGAGCCGGAGGGCGGCGAGGAAAGCGGCGAGGCCGAGCGGGAGGTTGACGAGGAAGATCCAGTGCCACGAGAGATACTGGGTCAGCGCGCCGCCCACGAGGGGCGCGAGCACGGGCGCGAGGAGCCCGGGCCACACGAGGTACGCGGTCGCCTTCAGGAGCTGGTCCTTGGGGGTGCCGCGCAGCACGACGAGCGAGCCGACCGGCACCATCATCGCGCCGCCGAAGCCCTGGACCGCGCGGAACGCCGTGAGCGCACCGAGGTTGGGGCTCAGCGCGCACAGGAGCGAGGCGAGCGTGAAGACCGCGATCGCGGTGCAGAACACGCGCCGGGGCCCGAAGCGTTCGGCGAGCCACGAGCTGAACGGGATCCCCATCGCGACCGCGACGAGGTAGGCCGTCATGGCGACGTTGACGTCGGCCGGGACCACGCGGAAGTCGGCGCCGATCGCGGGCAGCGCCGTCGAGAGCGCCGTGCCGTCGAGGAACTCCATGAAGTACGTCGCGGCGACGAGCAGCGCGAGCCGCGGGCTCCACGGCGCGGCGGTGCTTTCCGCAGCGGGGGCGGACTGCGGCGAGGGCTCGGCTGGCGCGGGCGGGGTCATCATCTCAGCGTATCGGCGCGGCCGCGCGGCGCGTCGGGGCGTCCGCCTGCCGAACACGTACATAACGGACGAGACCGCAGGGTGTGACCTGCGGTCTCGTCCGTTGAGTCCGGTCTGGCGCGCGCGGGGGCGCCGGGCGTGGGCGTCAGTACGACGGGAAGATGGTGGCCGCCTGCGCGAAGGCCTGCGTGCCGGTCGCCGCCGAGAGAGCGATCGTGCCGACGATGAAGATCGCCGAGACGACCGCCCAGCCGGCCGTGAACCAGCCGAGGATCTTGAGGTCGGCCTTCGAGATGGGTGCCACGTCGTTGCGGACGTCCTGAAGCTGCTGAGAGAGGCGCTCGAGCGGGGTCGGGGCGGCGGCGAGGAGCGCGTTCGAGGCGAAGTCAACCGTCCCGTCATGCAGGACGGCGACCATGCGGCGGTTGCGGCGATCGTGCACGAGGTGGTGGATGTGCGCGCCGTGGCGGGCCAGGAGGATGTCTTCGCCGAGGTGCATCGAGCGCCGGCCGAAGAAGCGGGAGCGGGTGCGGCTCTGGTCCAGGAGGGACATGGGGTGGTGCTCCTTTCGCTGCCCGGGGCCTCGTTGCCCGCAGTGGAATCCGTAGTTTGTCGCAACAAGCCTATGGCGGTATTCTGGGCGGTTTCGCCGAGATACCGGTTTTCGTAGTCAAGCTCACAGGGCCCTGTCGCGCCTATCACCAAGCGTGTACGGCCGGCGCGTAACGTTGTTCCATGGACGGCCAGCAGAGCACTCCCGACGACGTCTACACCCACGGCCACCACGAGAGCGTCGTGCGGGCCCACGCTGCGAGAACGGCCCAGAACTCCGCGGCCTTCGTCCTGCCGCACCTCGCACCGGGCTCCCGTGTGCTCGACGTCGGGTGCGGGCCGGGGAGCATCACGTGCGACTTCGCGGCGCTCACCGCGCCCGGCGAGGTGGTGGGCCTCGACCGCTCCGAGGACATCGTCGCGCAGGCCCGGGCCCTCGCCGAAGAGCGCGGCGTCGAGAACGTGCGGTTCGTGACTGGAAACGTCTATGACCTCGACGTCGAGGACGAGGCGTTCGACGTGGTCCACGCACACCAGGTCCTCCAACACCTCACGGATCCCGTCGCAGCCGTGCGCGAGATGCGCCGCGTCGCGAAGCCGGGCGGCATCATCGCCGTGCGGGACGCCGACTTCCACGGCATGAGCTGGTACCCCGAGATCCCCGAGCTCGACGAGTGGATGGACCTCTACCAGCGCATCGCGCGGCGCAACGGGGCCGAGCCCGACGCCGGGCGGCGGCTCGTGAGCTGGATGCAGGAGGCGGGCTTCACGGACGTGGCCCCGTCGAGCAGCAATTGGCTCTACGCGACGCCCCAGCAGCGCACGTGGCAGGCGCGCGTGTGGAGCGAGCGCGTCCTGCACTCCGCCTTCGCGGACCAGGCCGTCGCGTACGGCTTCGCGGAGCGTGCCGACCTCGAGCGGATCGCGTCCGGCTGGCACCGCTGGGGCTCCTCCGCGGACGGCTGGTTCCTCATCCCCAACGGCGAGGTGATCGGGCGGGCGTGACGGCTCACGGCCTCGACATTCTGTGGTGAGGGGCGGCGTTAATCTGTAACGGTGCCACTTTCCCTCTGGGCCGCGCTTCTCGGCGCATGCCTCCTCATCAGCTTCACCCCCGGCGCGGGCGCCATCAACACGATGAGCAACTCGCTCAACGCGGGCTTCCGCCGAGCGCTCTGGGGCGTGCTCGGCCAGCAGGCCGCCCTCGTGATCCACCTCGCGATCGTCGCGGCCGGACTCGGCGTGCTCGTGGCAAGCTCGCCCGTCGCCTTCAACGTGATCCGGTACCTCGGCGCCGCCTACCTCGCCTACCTCGGGATCCGGCAGTTCATCCGGAAGCCCGACGCCTCCGAGGAGGCCACCGCGGCGCTCGTCAACGAGCCGGCCCGATCGATGTTCCAGCGGGGGCTGTGGGTCAACCTGCTCAACCCCAAGGCGATCGTCTTCTTCCTTGCGTTCATCCCCGGCTTCGTCCAGCCCGGGCTCCCCCTGTGGAGCCAATACCTCGTCATCGGCGCAACGATCGTGGGCGTCGACGTCGCGGTCATGTGGTTCTTCTTCGCGCTCGCGGCCAAGAGCTTCCAGCGCTTCACGCGGGATGAGGGCGGCCAGCGCGTGCTCAACCGCATCTTCGGGGTGCTGTTCGTGGGCGTCGGGGCGCTCCTCGCAGTCATCTAGCGACCTATAGCGGTCGTCAAGCGGTCGAATCCAACCCGGATTCCGGCTCAGCGAGGGCTGGACCCTATGCTTGTGCAATGAACTCGACGGCGAGCCCCTACCGGATCATCACGGTCTGCACCGGGAACATCTGCCGCTCGCCCATGGCCGAGTTCATGCTCGACGACGCCCTGCGCCGCGCGGGCCTCGCTGACCGGGCGGAAGTCGATTCGGCGGGGACCACAAACTACGAGGTCGGACGGCCTCTCGATCCGCGCGCCGCGCGCGTCCTCGACGCCCACGGCGTGCCCGCGCGCCGGCACGTCGCGCGCAAGTTCCGCCCCGAATGGTTCGTGGAGCGAGACCTCATCCTCGCGCTCGACGTGGACCATTACGGTCATCTCCGCGAGCTCGCCCCCGCCGGAACCGAGCACAAGGTGCGCATGCTGCGGGAGTTCGACCCCGCCGTCGCCCATCTGGACCACCTCGACCAGGGCATCGAGGACCCATGGTTCGGCGACCAGAGCGACTTCGAGCTCACGTGGGAGCTCATCGACGCGGCCGTCCCCGGCATCGTCGAGCACGTCCGCGCCGAGCTCTCGCGGCGCCCGCCGGTTTACGCAGGGGCGTGACCCCGACCCGCCCCGCGCGCCCGGCCGTCATAGCGATCGACGGCCGCTCGGGCGCGGGCAAGACCTCGCTCGCCGTCGAGCTCGCGGCGCGGCTCCGCGAGCACCGCTCGGTGACGCTCGTACATCTCGAGGACCTCTACCCGGGCTGGCACGGGCTCGCGGCCGGGATCGAGCGCTGCGCCGCCTCCGTCCTCGGGCCCCTGCGCGAGGGGCGGGCCGCCCGGTGGCGCGCCTGGGACTGGGTGGCCGCCGCCGACGGCGAGGAGCGCACCACCGAGCCGGCCGACGTCGTCGTCCTCGAAGGCGTGGGCGCGGGAGCCGCGCCGCTCCGCGCGCTGTGCGACGCGGTCGTCTGGATCGAGGCACCCGCCGAGGACCGCAAGCGGCGGGCCCTCGAGCGCGACGGCGAGACGTACGCCCCACTGGGAGCGCTGGGCCGCCGAGGAGGACGCGTGGCTCGCGGCCGACGACGTCGCTGCCGCCGCGGCCGTGATCCTCGCCGCGGGCGCGGGGCCGGCTCGGCCCGACGGGGTAGCCGACCGCGTCATCGACGCGCTCGCCGAGCTCCCCGCGCTCCGCGAAGCTCTCGCGCCCGAGCGTGCCGCCCGCGAGTCCGGCACGGTCGTGGCCCGCCGGATCGACGCCGCCCCGCCGCCCGACGAGCTCTTCGCGGTCCTCTACGGCGGCTCGAGCCACGCCGTATGGCTCGACGCGTCCGAGGCCGGGCAGCCAGAATCCGGGGTGCGCAGCCGCTTCAGCGTCATGGTGGACGATCTCGGGGCTCGCGGCCGGCGCATGGCCCACCGAGGCGGAACGACCGAGGTCACGTTCGGCTCCGGGACCGAGCACCCCGCGACGGCACGCTTCGGCCAGCCCTTCTTCCGCTGGCTCGACTCGGCGTGGGGCCGCGCGAGCGTTGACGGCGCCGGTGCCCCGGAGGGCCTCGAGTGCGGGTTCGCGCTCGGCTGGCTGGGCTATCTCGGCTACGAGCTCAAGCGCGAATGCGGGGGGAACGACGTCGACTCCGGCGGGCTGCCCGAGGCCCAGCTCGTCTTTGCGTCCCGCGCCGTGGTCCTCGACCACACCCTCGGCGAGGTCTGGCTCCTGGCCCTCGACGCGCCGGACGCCGCCGCGTGGCTCGACGCGGCGGAGGCCACGGTGACCGCGACGGCCCAGGGCCATCCGGAGGTGCCGGATTCTGCGCCCGCCGAGCCCGCGCCGTCGTTCGCCGCGCGAGACTCCGGCGAGGCGTACCGCGCGAAGGTGCGCGCCGCGAAGGCAGAGATCGCCGAAGGCAACACGTACGAGGTCTGCCTCACCACAACGCTCGAGGCGTTCGTCCCCTCGAGCGGGGGCCGGCCCGGCGTCGACCCGTGGGCCGTCTACCTCGCCCTCCGCCGCCGCAGCCCGGCGCCCTTCGCGGCGTTCGCGCGGCTCGGTCCGCTCGCCGTCGCCAGTTCCTCGCCCGAGCGGTTCCTGGGCCTCGCGGCCGACGGCGCGCTGCGGGCCGAGCCCATCAAGGGAACCCGCCGCCGCTACCCCGACGCCGGGCCCGCCGAGGACGCGCAGGTGCGGGCCGAGCTCGCGGCGAACCCCAAGGACCGCGCCGAGAACCTCATGATCGTGGACCTGCTTCGCAACGACCTGAGCCATTTCGCGGTACCGGGCTCGGTCGCGGTGTCGCGGCTCTTCGCCGTCGAAAGCTACGCGACGGTGCATCAGCTCGTGAGCACGATCGACGCGCAGCTGCGGCCGGGCGCGTCCCGCGCGGAAGCCATCGCCGCGGCATTCCCGCCGGGATCCATGACGGGCGCACCGAAGATCAGCACCATGGACATCCTCGACCGCCTCGAGACCGGTCCGCGCGGCGTGTATTCGGGCGCGATCGGCTACTTCTCGCGAACCGGCGCCGCGGACCTCTCGGTGGTGATCCGGACCCTCGTAGCCGAGGAGTCGGCCGGCGGGACGCGGCTCACGCTCGGTGTCGGGGGCGCCGTCGTCGCCGATTCCGACCCGGACGAGGAGTACGACGAGGTCCGGGCCAAGGCGTTCGGCGTCCTGAGCACGCTCGGCTCTGCGTTCCCGGAGTAAGCGTCCGCTCCTGCCCACTTAGGCCTCTAGGGTCAGCCGGAATCAGGCCGACACGCGGGGCAGATGGCCGGGTTGGTTCTCTAGATGGGCATGAAGGGACGGCCCTCACTGCACCGTCGCCGTGAGGCGCGCGACGTTGTCCACGTAGCGGCTCAGGATCGAGCGGCTCCGCCACGCGTCGAGGTCGAGGGGCAGGCTCACGGCCCGGTAGAGGTCCTCGACCTCGCGCATCTGAGCCACGATCCCCGCGCCCGGCAGCATGAGCGAGACCTCCATGTTGAGCGAGAACGAGCGCATGTCCATGTTCGAGGAGCCCAGGACGGCCACGTCGTCGTCGACCGTGAAGTGCTTCGCGTGGAGCACGAACGGCTTGGGGTACCGGTAGATCTTGACGCCCGCGGCGAGCAGCACCTCGTAGTACGACTGCTGCGCGTGGTGCACCAGGAACTGGTCGCCCTGCTCGGACACGAACAGCTCGACGTCCACGCCGCGCTGGGCCGCGGTCGTGACGGCGTAGAGCAGCGAATCGTCCGGGACGAAGTAGGGGCTGCAGATCGAGAGCCGGTGCTGGGCCGAATAGATGAGCGTGTTGAAGAGGCGCAGGTTGTTCTCGTTGGCGAACGCGGGCCCGCTCGGCACCACCTGGGCGGGCTCGTCACCCGCAGGGGCCGGCGGCTCCATCTGCTCGGAGAGCAGCTGGCCGGTCTCGCCGAGCCAGTCCGTCGCGAAGACGACGTTGAGGGTGGTCACGGCGGGCCCTTCGACGCGCGCCATGAGCTCAACCCACTTGCGCCCCGCGCGGCGATGGCGCGGGTTCCGGTACGAACGCTCGATGAGGTTGAGCGAGCCCGTGAACGCGACTTCGCCGTCGACCACGAGGATCTTGCGGTGGTTCCGGAGGTCCGGCCGGCGCCACTGGCCGAGGAGCGGCAGGAGCGGGAGCATGCGCCGCCACATGATCTTCGACGCGCGGAGCCGCCGGAGCAGGCCGCGGTAGCCGCGGATTCGGGCGGTGCCGATGTGGTCGTACAGGAGGCGGACCTCGACGCCGCGCGCCGCGGCGTCCTCGAAGGCCGTGAAGAGCTCGTCCGTCACCTCGTCCGAACTCATGATGTAGAACTCGGCGTTGACGAACCGCTTCGCCCCGCGGACCGCCTCGGCCATGTCCGCGAGCGAGTTCTCGTAGTCGGGGATGAGGCGCACGGCGTTGCCATCGACCATGGGCAGCGAGCCGAGCCGGCGATTGAGCTCCGCCGCCGAATGGAGCCATTCGGCACCCGCGAGAGCAGGCCCGGCGTCGTCGGTCTCCGCGACGAGCGCGCGAACCCGCACGTCGATGTCCTGCTGCTGCTCGCGCCGCTTCCGGGACAGGCGGAAGTTGCCGAACATGAGGAACAGGAGCAGCCCGACGGTCGGGACGAAGAAGATCGCGAGGAGCCAGGCCATCGCGGTCGTCGGGCGGCGGTTGCCCGGGATGATGCCCACCACCGCGACGCGGATCACGAGGTCGACGACCGCGAGCAGCAACGTCATCCAGTTGGGCAGAACCCATACGAGAGGCAGCTGGAAGACCATGGCCACAGCCTAAGCTGTCCCCATGACCCACCACGTGCTTGTGTTCCTCGACCCTGCCGAGCCCGACGGACGCATCGAGGATGCCAGCAGGCCCACGCTCTTCGCGACGGATCTTGGCGTGTCCCGCGGCGACGGCGTGTTCGAGACGCTTCTCGTGCTCGACGGGCACGTCCGCAAGCTCCCGGCGCACCTCTCGCGGCTCGCCTCGAGCGCGCGCATGCTGCACCTCGACCTGCCGGGGCACGAGGCGTGGGAGCGGGCGATCGTGACGGCGCTCGCGGAATACCAGCGCACGGTGGGCGTGCTGGACGAGGTCGTGGTGCGGCTCGTCGCGACGCGCGGGGTCGAGGGCACGCACACGCCGACGTGCTGGGTCACGGCGTTCGCGCCGGCACCGTCGGCTAAGCGGCAGCGCGAGCACGGGATCGATGTGCTCCTCCTGGACCGCGGCTACGACTCCGACCTCGCCGAGCGCGCGCCGTGGCTCCTCCTCGGCGCGAAGACGCTCAGCTACGCCGTCAACATGGCCGCGCTGCGCTACGCCCACGATCGCGGCGCCGACGACGTCATCTTCACCTCCTCCGATGGCAAGGTCCTCGAGGGCCCCACCTCGACCGTTCTGGTCGCCCATGCGGAAACGGACGACGGCGGGCGAGTCACCGCGAAGCGTCTGGTCACCCCGCAGCTCGACTCCGGGATCCTGCCCGGCACGTCGCAGGGCGCGCTGTTCGGCGCGGCCAAGGCCGCCGGCTGGGAGCTCGGCTACGGCCCGCTCGAGCCGGACGACCTCTTCCACGCCGACGCGGTGTGGCTCATTTCCTCGGTGCGGCTGCTCACGCCCGTGAACCACATCGATGGGAAGCCGATCGGCGCCGAGCCCGAACTCGTCAAGGCGCTCACGGACGAGCTCGCGGGGCTCTTCGACCGCATCGCCTAACGCCGCACCCCGGAGATCAGGCCACCCGACGCCGAGGTCAGCCCTGGGCCACGGTGATTTCGTTCGGTGGCACGGATAGCTTCACCGACCCGAGCGCGGCGCCGGTCGTGAGGTCGATAGCGCGCACCGTGCTCGTGGCGGGTTCGGTGATGTAGCCCGTGGTGCCTTTCACGGCGATGGCGGGGTGCGGGTCCTGCCATTTCGCGGGTCCCTCCCATGGCGCAATGACCGGGTATTTCTTGACGATTTCTCCCGAGGCAGGATCGAGAACGTGGATGGAACCGTCGGTGGAGAGAATGTAGGCGAGGCCATCGGAGCCTCGGGCGATATCGCGCCACGTGTACCGGATGTCATTCGGCAGATTCACCACCCTGTAGGTGCGCTTCGCGGTGTCGATGAGAGTGACGGCGTTCAGCAGATAGCCTTCGGCATCCGGATTGTTCTTGTAGTCGCCGACGATGATGGGGCTTGTTTCCGAGACGAAGGCGTTGCCCATTCGACCGTAGGCGTCCGGGGCGGTGAATTTCTCGAACGTGCCATGATGATAGAGCAATGCGCCGTCTTCGCAGCCGAAGATGACAGCTTCGTCAGCTGCCGCCCCCTCACCATGAATTCCCCGGCACTGACTGTTCTCGGAGACCTTTTCCCACGTTTCGCCGTTCCGGCGGAGGGCGGCGGCGCCAGTGCGTCCGGTCTTGTCCCCGACTGTGGTGAGGAGGGTGCCGTCGTTGAGTCGGATGGAGACGCCGTGGTGCGGCGCCGCTCCTGTGTAAGTCTCCGCCTTGGGGAGCTTGCCTTCGCTGTTTAGTAGTGCGTCCGAGCTGAAGATCGTGGTGGTGCCGGTCCCGTCGTCGAAGAGGACGGTGTAGTCGGCGTGACGTACGACGTGGCCAGCGGTGGTGGCCTTGAACACGGAGTCAGTGAGGGCGGGTTTCGCGGTGTCGAGGACTTGGAATCCCTTCGACGTCGTGACGAGGACGTTCCGTCCGTCGCCGACGTCGTTGACGCGGGTGAAGTCCTCGGTCGGGAAGGTTTCGACGACCTTGAGCGTCTTGCCATCCAGCACCGCGATGCCGCTCTTGTAGGTGATGGCCACACGTCCGGTTGTCTCCGCCGTCGCCGAAGCGGAGGCCGCAGAGCTTCCTGACGCCGCGCTGGCGCACGAGCTCAGGGCGAGCGCTGCTGCGGCGGTGGCTGCGGCGCTCGCAACTCGGGCGGATCGTGATCTCTTCATGGTGTTCCTCTCTGGTGGGTGGTCTCTTTGGTGAGTGCGGTGGCGATTCGGTCGGTGTTGGTGCGCATCATCGCGAGATAGGTCTCGGCGGCCTCGCCGGGTTCAGAGAGGGACTCCGTGTAGAGGGCGACGACGTCGACGGCCACCCCCGCCTCTCGGGCCAGAACTTGGACGAGCCGGTCCGGTTGCGAGGATTCGGCGAAGATCGCCGGCACGCCGGCCTGTTTGATCGCTTCGGCCAAGGCATTCAGGTCTGCCGCGCTGGGAGCGGCGAGAGTGGTGCCACCAGGGATTACAGCGCCAATCACCCTGAACGCGAAACGATCGGCGAGATAGCCGAAAACATGATGGTTGGTGACGAGTGCACGCCGGGCGGAAGGTATCGCGGCAAAAGACTCCCCCATGTCACGGTCGAGGTGTTCGAGGCTGTCGCGATACCCGGCTACGCGCTCCGCGAGGGCACTCGGATTGATGCCGTGGACGCCGGAAAGCATTCCCTCCAAGGCGTTGACCACGTCGATCATTCGCGCTGGGTCGGTCCAGAAATGCGGGTCGGGCGTTCCGGCGGCGTCACCGGACGAATAGGGAAGCGGCGTCAGGTGGTCTCCGGCGGCAAATACTTTCCCGCCTGCTTTGGTCACACGGCTCAGATGTTGTTCGAGGCCTTCTTCGAGGCCAAGTCCGTTGGCGACGATGAGGTCGGCCTGGCTCATCCGCGCGGCCTGCTGCGCGGAGATCTCAAACGAATGAGGATCTGCATTTGGTTTCATGAGCGTCATCACTTCGGCGTCGTCGCCCACCATCATTTGCACGACGTCTCCGAGGATGTTGGTGGTGACAACAATGTGGGCCTTGTCAGCCCCGCGGGTTGGGGCGCAGCCCGACAGAACCGCCGCGGACACCACAAGCGTGAGGGCCAGCAGACGCCTCATCGACCCGTCTCCGCGATGAACACCGGCTGCACCGACGGTGTAAGTGTTCGAGCGATTCGAGCCCTGTCGGCGAAGTCGATTTCGTAGACCAAACCATCGGTCGGAGCGTTGAGGTAGGCCCGTTGTGCATCGACCGTCAAGCTCACGGAATCGAGCGATGATGAGGTCAATGTGGTTTTCGGCAGCAGCGGTTCGGTCACGCCGGCCTCTTGGCCGGTCTTCGCGATATAGACGTGCACTCGGCCTTCGTCATCGAGCGTGACGATGTGCCCTTGCTCGTCGTCGACGGCGCTAGCGCGCACCATGGGGATCGGGGTCGGCAACCATGTCCAGGAGCGCTGGCGCGTACTCAGCAGCCACACACCCGAGGGCCCGCCCATCCCCGCCACCGTCGGGCGTCCCTTGCGTGCATCGAACTTCACGGCCGCCATGGCTGACGCCGCATCCGGGTACGGCACTTTCTCGAGCGCCGGTGCGTCCCCTTGCCCAGTGATCAGCACGGCGCCGTCGGCGCAGCCCACCACTGCGCCGATGCGCGTCACGATGCTGCCCTGACCGTCGGAGCAATCGGCCTGCGCGCCCTCCAGCGGTTTCCCCTCAGCGGTGTAGTACTGCAATGCCGCGGGCTTTCCCTCGGCATCCGGGGTTGTCACGATTGCGCCGTCGCCAACTGGGACAACGAGCCCCCTGTGGGGCGGCAGCTTGATCCGAAACCTCTCCCTGATTTCGCCCCGGGAGAGAGAGGCGTTGTCGAGGAGCACGGCCTCTCCCGATTCAGGGAAGAACAGGCCGGTGCCACCGGCGGTGGAGAGCGTGCTGGTCGAGACGGCTGGTGCGCCGCCACCGACGACGGTTCCGAGCAGCGCAGGCGTGGACCGGTAGTAGTGGAAATGATCCCCGTGGTCCCACGTCCATACGCCGCTGTCGACGATTTCGACCCCCTTCGACGTCGTGGCGAACACATAACGACCATCGCTCACGGTCGATGACGGGGGCGCGACCGTGCCGAGCTTGGTCTCACTGTTCCCCAGCAGATCGAGCATCCCGACGTTGCCCGTGCCGTCGACGGCGACGAGGTGCAGCTGCGGTTCGGCCACTTCCGATGCACCGGTAACCGCTCCATGTCCGCTGCCAGACGGCGTGGTCGAGCTCGGGGGGACGTAGCCGGACGGAGCGGCGTTCGAGCACGCCGACAAGGCGAAGAGCAGCAGCACCGGGAGCGCGGCGACAATACGGCGAGGATTCATGATTGCTTTTCCCTCTTGCGGTCGGTCAACGGTTGAGATCGGGTGCGGTCCCACATTCGGTGTGCGACCGCGGAGGAGAACGCGAGGAGGATGGCCGATGCGGCGATCGAGGCGCCCGTTGCGGTGCTCGCGTACCAGGAGACGAGCAGACCGAGAACAACGGCGGCACCCCCGAATCCGACGGCGGCGCACATTCGGAAAGGGATGCGGGTGGTCCACGGACTCGCAGCGACCGATGGTGCGAGCAGCAGGCCAACCACGAGCAGTGATCCCACGGCCTTGTACGAGGCCACGACCGCGAGCGTGACCAGCCCCACCTGCAGCAGTTTCGCGAGCTGCGGTCGGAGCCCGAGAGCCTGCGCAATCCGCGCGTCGAACGCTACGGCGACGAACGGCCGGTGGAAGGCGACGGCCACCGCGATCGTCAGCGCGGCCGTCACCCCGAGCACCAGAATCTCGCTCACTCCGATGGCCAGAATGTCTCCGAACAGCATCACCGTGGCGTCCGTTGCGAAAGTGCGCGAGTGCGAGACGACGATGACGCCAAGCGAGAGCATTCCGACGAACAGAAGGCCGATGCTCGTGTCGTACGAGAGCCGACCGCGACGCTGGAGCAGCCCGATCAATCCGCTCATGACGACCGCGCTGAGCGCGCCGCCCACCAAGACGGGCAGGCCGAGCACGGTTGCGACGGCGACGCCGGGCAACATGCCGTGGCCGATGGCTTCTCCGAAGAAGGCCATCCCGCGGATCACCACCCACGTGCCCACAACTCCGCAGATCAGTGCGGCGAGCAATCCGCCAGCCAGTGCGGGCGCGAGAAAGTCAGCGATGGGTGGATCGGCGAGCGAGGGCATGATCGAGAGTCTAAGATTAATGAGAATCATTATCAAAATGAGGGAACATGAGCATGAGCACCCTGCAACCAGCGATCCAAGCAACCGGCCTCTCCTTCGCCTTCGGCGGCACCAAAGTGCTCGAGGAGGTCAGCCTTGATGTCCCGTGGGGCACCGTGACGGCAATGACGGGCCCGAACGGCGCAGGAAAGTCCACGCTCGTGGAGCTGCTCGCAGGCGTCCTCAGCCCCCAGGACGGAGTCATCGAACGGGCCGCAGATGTCGCACTCGTCGTGCAGCGGCCCGCGGCGCCCGAAACGCTCTGCGTCACCGTCCGCGACGTGGTCACGATGGGCACGTGGGGTGACCGGCGGCATGGCCGCGGTCCGCGCTCCGCACGCGAACGCGCCCGAATCGCAGGCCTTGCCATCGCCCGGGTGGAGATGGGCGGCCTTGAACGGCGCCCATTCTCCGCCCTCTCCGGAGGCCAGCGCCAACGGGCGCTGCTCGCCCAGGGACTCGCCCGTTCCGCCGAAATCCTCATTCTCGACGAACCCGCCGCCGGGCTTGATACCGAAAGCCAGGGCCGCACCCGCAGAATCCTCGCCGAGGAAGCAGCACGGGGCATCGCAGTTCTGTGCGTCACCCATGATCATGCCGACATCGCGGCAGCTGACCGCGTCACTCGGCTAGACAGAGGCACCATCGTCTCCTGACAGCCTCACCTCCGAGACAGACCGCACCACAGCGGCACCTGCTCTGGAAATTAGTTGGAAGTCCGAGTATCTTCGAAGCTAGATCCCGAAGAGACGTGGATCACAACCAGGGCCGCAAAGGAGCGCTCCGCCATGGTGTATGAACTTTCCCACTACGTGGGCGGGCAGAGGGTCGACGGGACATCCGGCCGCTTCGGCGACATCTACGATCCCTGCGCTGGCGAGGTCCAGGGCCGAGTCCCGTTCGCGAGCGTCGACGAGGTCAGCGGCGCGATCTCGGCTGCCGAGAAGGGCCAAGCCGAATGGGCAGCCCTCAACCCCCAACGGCGCGCGAGGATCCTGCTCAAGTTTGTCGACCTCGTCAACGAGCACCTCGACGAGATCGCCGCGCTGCTCTCGCGGGAGCATGGCAAGACGCTCGCCGACGCGCGGAGCGACGTGCAGCGCGGCATCGAGGTCATCGAATTCTCGGCGGGGGCGCCCCACCTTCTCAAGGGCGAATTCTCCACTGGCGTGGGCCAGGGCATCGACGTCCACTCGCTGCGCCAGCCGCTTGGCGTCGTCGCCGGCATCTCGCCGTTCAACTTCCCCGCCATGATCCCGCTGTGGCAGTGCGGGCCGGCCCTTGCGGCGGGCAACGCGTTCATCCTCAAGCCGTCCGAGCGCGATCCCTCGGTGCCGCTTCGCCTCGCCGAGCTGTTCACCGAGGCGGGCATGCCCGACGGCGTGTTCAGCGTGGTCAACGGCGACAAGGTGGCCGTGGACGCTCTCCTGACGGATCCGCGGGTCAAGGCGATCGGTTTCGTCGGCTCGACCCCGATCGCACAGTACATCTACGCAACCGCCGCGGCGCATGGCAAGCGCGCGCAATGCTTCGGCGGGGCGAAGAACCACATGGTGATCATGCCGGACGCCGATCTGGACATGGCCGCGGATGCGCTCATCGGGGCCGCGTATGGCTCGGCCGGCGAGCGCTGCATGGCCATCTCCGTCGCGGTCCCCGTCGGCGAGGAGACGGGAGACCGCCTCATCGCCGCCCTCGAGCACCGCATCAAGGGCCTCACGGTCGGCGCAAGCCTCGAGCCGGGCTCCGATTTCGGGCCGGTCGTCTCGGCGGCGGCGAAGGAGCGGATCGAGGGCTACATCGCGGCCGGCGTCGAGGAGGGCGCCTCGCTCGTCACGGACGGGCGCGGCGCGAAGGTCGAGGGCTACGAGGCCGGCTTCTGGGTGGGTCCCACCCTGTTCGACCGCGTGACCCCGGAGATGAGCATCTACCGCGACGAGATCTTCGGTCCCGTGCTGAGCGTGGTCCGCGCCGAGGACTACGAGGAGGCGCTGCGGCTGTGCAGCGAGAATCCTTACGGCAACGGCGTGGCGATCTTCACGCGCGACGGCGATTCGGCGCGCGACTTCGCGAGCCGCGTCGAGGTCGGCATGGTGGGCATCAACGTGCCGATCCCCGTGCCGATCGCGTACTACACGTTCGGCGGCTGGAAGGCCTCCGGCTTCGGCGACCTCAACCAGCACGGCCCCGACGCGTTCCGCTTCTACACCAAGACCAAGACGGTCACGAGCCGCTGGCCTTCGGGGATCCGCCAGGGCGCGCACTTCATCATGCCGGAAGGGAGCTAGTCGCATGACGGATCAGGAGGTCTCGACCGGTCGGATCGCGTTCCTCGGCCTCGGGCACATGGGCGGGCCGATGGCCGCGAACCTCGTCAGGGCGGGCCACGAGGTGGTCGGCTACGACCCGTTCCCGGCGGCCGCGGACGCCGCGCGCGCGCACGGCGTCAAGGTCGCGGGCTCGGCCGAGGAGGCCGCGGAGGGCGCCGCCGTCATCCTCACGATGCTCCAGGCCGGCCAGCAGGTCCTCGACCTGTACCGCGGGAAGGACGGCCAGCCCGGCCTCCTCGCGGGTGCGGCCCCTGCCACGCTGTTCCTCGACTGCTCGACGATCAACGTGAGCGAGGCCCGCGAGGCCGCCGCCGTGGCCACGGCGGCAGGCCACCGCTTCGTCGACGCCCCGGTCTCGGGCGGCGTCGTCGGGGCGGAGGCCGCGACGCTCACGTTCATGGTCGGCGGCGACGACGCGGACTTCGCGGCCATCCACCCCGTGCTGGAGCTCATGGGGAAGCGGATCGTGCACTGCGGCGGCCACGGGGCCGGCCAGGCCGCCAAGGTCTGCAACAACATGATCCTCGGGGTCTCGATGATCGCGGTGAGCGAGGCCTTCGTGCTCGGCGAGCACCTGGGCCTCAAGGACGAGGTGCTCTTCGACGTCGCAGCCCACGCGTCCGGCCAGTGCTGGGCGCTCACCACGAACTGCCCCGTGCCCGGCCCCGTGCCCGCGAGCCCGGCGAACCGCGACTACCAGCCCGGATTCTCCGGTGCGCTCATGGCGAAAGACCTCAGGCTCGCGCTCCAGGCGGTCGAGAGCACGGGCGTGGCCGCGCAGATGGGCCCGCTCGCGTCGAAGATCTACGACGAATTCGCGGCCGGCGGCGGCGCCGTCCGCGACTTCTCGGGAATCATCACCGACATCCGCGAACGCTCGGGCGGAAAGTAAGCCGGCCTACGGGTCGACGAAGTCCCCCGCCCTCCGGCGGAAGCCGCCGAGCACGCTGATCAGCTGCTCGACGTCGTCGTCCGTGAAGCCCGAGCGGGCGAAGACCTCGGTGTTGAGCGCCGCCGTCGCCCGTTCGACAAGCCCGCGCCCCTCGCGGGTGAGCCCGATGAGCGTCGTGCGCCCGTCCGTGGGGTGCGGCGAGCGCGCCACGAGCCCGGCCTGCTCGAGGCGGTCGACGGCGTTCGTCACCGACGTCGGGTGGACCTGCAGGAGGGCGCTGGCCCGGCTCATGGGCAGCGAGCCGCCGCGCGCGAAGCTCAGGAGCGCGAGCAGCTCGTAGCGGGCGAACGTGAGCCCGAACGGCTTGAGCACATCCTCGATCCGGGCCAGCAGGATCTGCTGCGTCCGCATGATCGCCGTGATCGCGGCCATCGGCGCGGCGACGTTCCCCCACCCGTGCCGCTCCCAGTTGCGCCGGGCGTCGGCGATGGGGTCGCGCGGAAGAGGGGTGGCCACGGCTAGTCCTTGAGGCCGGGGAAATCGGCCTCGGAGTACTCGACCCCCGCGCCCTGTGGCACGCCGGCGCCCGAGCGGCGCGCCTCCTCGCCGTGCCGCAGCTCGACGCGCCGGATCTTCCCGGAGATGGTCTTGGGCAGCTCGCTGAACTCGAGGCGCCGGATCCGCTTGAACGGAGCGAGGTGGGCGCGCGCGTAAGCCAGGATCTCCTCGGCGAGCGCGGGGGTCGGCTCGTAGCCCACGGCGAGCACCACGAACGCCTTCGGCACCGAGAGCTTGACGGGATCGGGCGAGGGCACCACCGCCGCCTCCGCGACGGCCGGATGCTCGATGAGCACGCTCTCGAGCTCGAACGGCGAGAGCCGGTAGTCGGACGACTTGAACACGTCGTCGCCCCGACCCACGTACGTGATGACCCCTCCGGTGCCGCGGCTCGCCATGTCGCCCGTGTGGTAGTAGCCGCCGCGGAACGCCTCCGCCGTGCGCTCGGGGTCGCCGTGATACCCGGCCATGAGCCCGACGGGGCGCGGATCGAGGCGGAGGCACAGCTCGCCCTCGTCCCCCTCCTCGCCTGTCGCGGGGTCCACGAGGACGACGTCGTAGCCCGGCAGCGGCCGTCCCATCGCACCGGCGGTGACGGGCAGGCCGGGCGTGTTCGCGACCTGCACGGTGGTCTCGGTCTGCCCGAAACCGTCGCGGATCGTGACGCCCCACCCACGCTGCACCTGGCCGATGACCTCGGCGTTGAGCGGCTCCCCCGCCGAGACGGCCCTGAGCGGCGGCGCGGCGAGCCGCGTGAGGTCGGACTGGATGAGCATGCGCCACACGGTGGGCGGCGCGCAGAAGCTCGTGACGCCTTCGCGGCCCATGTTGTCCATGAGCGCGGCCGCGTCGAACCGCTCGTAGTTGTAGATGAACACGGTCGCCTCGGCGATCCACGGCGCGAAGACGTTCGACCACGCGTGCTTCGCCCACCCCGGCGAGGCGACGTTGAGGTGCACGTCCCCCGGCTCGAGGCCGATCCAGTACATCGTCGACAGGTGGCCCACCGGGTACGAGACGTGGGTGTGCTCGACGAGCTTGGGCTTCGACGTCGTGCCGGACGTGAAGTAGAGCAGGAGCGTGTCGTCGGCGCGCGTCGGGGCGTCGGGCGCGAAGTCTGCGCTCGCTTGGCGGGACTCGGCATAGTCGAGCACAGCGCGGCCCGAACGGACGACGCCGCCCTGCCGCCCGCCGTCGTCCGCCTCCCCTGAGCTCGCCTCGCCCACCCCGGCTTCCTCACCCACCCCTCCCACCCTTAAGAGCGTGTAGTCGCCCTCGACGTCGTCGAACTTGGCGAGGTGCGCCGCCCCGACGGCCGCCCAGTGCGCGGCGCCGCGCTCCACGCGGTCCGCCAGGTCCCGGGGGCCCATGAGCGTGGTGGTGGGGATCATGACGGCGCCGAGCCGGATGCAGGCGAGGATGAGCTCCCACAGCTCGACCTGGTTGCCGAGCATGATGATCACGTGGTCGCCCGGCCGCACGCCCTGGTCTCGGAGCCAGGACGCGACCTGGCGCGAGCGCTCGGCAAGCTCGGCGAACGAGCGGCGCGTCGAGGTGCCGTCCTGCTCGACGATGACGAGTGCGGGCTGCTCGCCGCGCTCGGGGTCCGCCGCTAGAGCGTCGAACCAGTCGGACGCGAAGTTGAACTCCTCGAAGCGTGGCCACTCGAACTCGAGGCGCGCCAGTTCGTAGTCCCCGCGAAGGGCCAGGAGCCTGTCGCGCGCTGCCCGGAAGTCATCGGTGACGGTCATGGTGCGCCTTTCGCGTTACGCGGACCGGGCCGCCCTCGCCCGGTTGACGCAGTTTAGTGATCCACGTCACCGTGAAATATACTAGGACGTCCAAGGGTTCGGAAGCCTCCCCGCACGGCCGCGGGCGAGGGGACGGACCGCGAGGGGACAGGGGCGTCACATGCTCAACGCACTTGCACGGGAGGCCGCGCCGGAAACCCCGGCGTCGGGATCGCCGGAATCGGACCCCGCGGCCGGCGCGCCGCCGTTCGAGGACGCGGACCTGTTCCGCGTCGTCGAGCTGCTGCCCGAGGACGAACGGAGGCGGTACCACGCAACGCGCGAGTACCTCCAAGCCGAGGTGCGGCCCGCGAGCATCGGGTATTGGAACCGCGAGGAGTTCGCGGCGGAACTGCTCCCGGGCCTTGCGGCGCACGGCCTCGCCCGGCTGCAGACCGACCGGACCTCCGCCCTGTTCAAGGGCCTCATGTACACCGAGGTGGCGCGAGCCGACGTCTCGCTCTCGGCGCTCGTCGGGATCCACAACGAGCTCATCCTCGGCATGGTCGACGCGCTCGGCTCGGACGAGCAGAAGCGCCGCTGGATGCCCGGCCTCGAGCAGTTCAGGGCGCTCGGCGCGTTCGCCCTCACGGAGCCCGAGCATGGATCCGATATCGCGCGCGGGCTCGAGACGACTGCACGGCCGGACGGGGACGGCTGGATCCTCAACGGGGCGAAGCGATGGATCGGCTCCGGGACGGTCGCGGACTTCGCCCTCGTGTGGGCCCGCGACACCATCGATCAGGAGGTCAAAGCGTTCATCGTCGAGACCGACAGCCCGGGGTTCACGGCCACGAAGATCTCGAACAAGATCGGCCTCCGGATCATCCAGAATGCCGACCTCGCACTCGAGGACGTCCGCGTTCCCGAGGCGAACCGCCTGCCCGGGGCCACCGACTTCTCCCGCGCCAACGAGCTCCTCCGCGACTCCCGCGCGTGGGTCGGCTGGCAGGCCGCGGGGATCCAGCTCGCCGCGTTCGACGTCGCGCGCGCTTACGCCCTGCAGCGGCGGCAGTTCGGCCGCGAACTCGCGTCCTTCCAACTCGTCCAGCAGCACCTCGCCGAGATCCTCGGCAATGCGCACGCCTCGCTCGCCCTCATGGTCGAGCTCGCCCGGCTCCAGCAGGACTGGCTCCTCGAGATGCCCCAGGCCGCGCTCGCGAAGTCCACGACCACGCGACTGGCCCGCGCATCCGTCGCGCTGGGCCGCTCGCTGCTCGGCGGGAACGGCATCTCCACCGACTTCGAGATGGGGAAGCTGTTCGGCGACGCCGAGGTGCTCTACACGTACGAGGGCAGCTACGAGATCAACTCGCTCATCGTCGGGCGGGCCGTGACGGGACGGTCTGCCTTCGTGTGAGGTCTGCCTTCGTGTGAGGCGGCGTTCGTGTGACGCACCCGCGTCGCATAGGCGCCCCCTCGGGCGGCGCGCTGGGAGGCTCTGGCGCGCATCGACGCAATCCGTCTACGGTGCCGTTATGGAACAGAGCGACCGCGTCCCGCCGCCCGCGGCCCCCTACGGCGACGACCCGGGGCTCGAGGAGGGGTACAACCAGGACCCGGGATACGGTCACAACCAAGAGTCCTTCCTGCTCCACCAGCCCCACGACGGCGACGACGACGCGAAGGAGCCGCCGCACCGCGAGCGGCGACGGCGCGTGAGCGGGATCGGGCTCGGCCTCGGCTCGGCGGGCGCCGGCGGGATCCCCGACGCCGAGGGCCACGCCCACACGGGCTTCGGCGACACCGACCGGGACTGAGACGGAATTGACCGACCCTATGCACACCACGGACTCCGCCCAGCGCCTCGCGACCGAAACGAGCAACGAGGTCACCCTGCGCTTCCTCGCCGCGCCGACTGACGTGGGCCATTCGGGCTCGGTCGACGCGGGGACGGTGCTCGAATGGGTCGACAAGGCCGCGTACGCCGCGGCCGTCGGCTGGGCGAAGGCGTACTGCGTCACGGCCTACGTGGGCAACATCCACTTCGCGGACCCCGTGAACGTGGGCGACATGGTCGAGGTGACGGCAACGATCGTCTACACGGGGCGCTCATCGATGCACATCCGGACGGTCGTCTCCTCGGGGGACCCGAAGGGCGGTGCCCCGACGATGCGCAGCCAGTGCCTCGTGATCTTCGTGGCGGTCGGGGCCGACGGGCGGCCCATCGCGGTGCCGAAGTTCGCGCCCCGGACGGACGCCGAACGCGAGGCCGAAGCCCACGCGATCGCCCGCATCGCGGTGCGGGACGAGATCGCCAAGTCCATGGAACGGCAGGAGTACACGGACGCGGGCACGGCCGAGCGCGTCGTGCTGAGGTTCCTCGCGGCGCCAACGGACGTGAACTGGGGCGGCAAAGTCCACGGCGGCACCGTCATGAAGTGGATCGACGAGGCCGCGTACGTGTGCTCCGCGCGGTATTCCGGACGGGACACCGTCGCGGTGTTCTCCGGCGGGGTCCGCTTCTACCGGCCACTGCTCATCGGCGACGTGGTCGAGGTCGAGGCCCGGCTCGTGTACACGGGGAACAAGGGCATGCACATCGCGGTCCACGTCCGCTCGGGGAGTCCTCGCGGCGGGGAGCTGAAGCTCACCACGTATTGCCTCACGGTCATGGTGGCCCGCGACGAGACGGGCACAGCCGTGCCGATCCCGCCGTGGACGCCCGTCTCCGAAGAGGACCGGCGGCTGTGGGAGCACGCGCGCGAGCTCCTCGAGATCCGCGGCCGGGCCCCAGGCAACCGACTCCCGAACCATATGTTGGAGGAGAACGGCTACACGTAGCCGCCAGCCGCGGATTCCGACCAGCTTTGGCGCCGCCCCTGCGACGGAACTCGGCGCGCCCTCGGCGACACGCCGCCGTCGGCCGTCAATCCCGGTCGGAATCCAGGCCCCGGCGTCCCACGATTCGGCGGGGCCGGCGCGCGTGTTGCCGATCGTTACTGCCTGCCCATGGCTGGCCCCGGCGCTGCATGCTACGTTCAACGCAGAGTAACGAGCGCCAGCGCGCGACGGCGGAGCCTCCCTCCGTAGTCGCACTGCCCTGACTTGCTGGCCGGCAACCCTCCATCCGGCGGGGTGCCTCAGGTGACGACTCGGCCATTCGTCCATCGATACGCAAGCCAGAAGGAGCCCGCCCATGTCCGATACCGCCCTTGAGACGGGAGAGCCGGCCGCCACGCCGCTCAACGACCCCGCCGCGCCGGCCAGCCCCTCCGAGGAGCGGCTCGCCTACCGGCTCCTCACCGGTCCGGACACGCGCGAGTTCTGCGCGCGGATCTCGCAGGCCCTCGCGGAGGGCTACGTGCTCCACGGCAGTCCGGCGGCGACGTTCAACGGGACCGACGTCATCGTCGCCCAGGCGATCATCCTCCCCCACGCCGTGGCCCGCGCGGACGCGGCCGTGGCCTCCGCCGTCGACGAGCTCGCCGAGGGCGTCACGAGCGACGGCGAGTACGACGGCGAGGGCCACGCATGAGCCACGCGGGGGACATCACGCCGCTCGAGGCGTGGGAGAAGCTCAAGTCGGGCGCGGTCCTCGTGGACGTGCGCACCGAGGAGGAGTGGGCGCACATCGGCATCCCGGACACGCGCCAGACGGACAACGACCCGCTGTTCATCCCGTGGGTGTTCGCGGGCGGAATCCCGAACCCCGATTTCATCAACGAACTTGAGCTCCAGGGGCCGGAGGACCGAGGCACGGAGCTGGTGTTCCTCTGCCGTTCGGGCCAGCGCTCCGCCGCGGCCGCCTCGGCCGCCACAAACCTCGGCTTCACGGCATACAACGTCATCGAGGGCTTCGAGGGCATCCCAGGGCCCGACGGGCTGCGCACCGTGAACGGCTGGAAGAACCGGGGTCTCCCCACGAACGTAGGACAAGAGTAAGTCAGTGACCTTCAACATCGACGCCGCCGGCTGGAGCGAAGACACCCAGGCCGTACGCGGCGGACTTGACCGCACCAATTTCCAAGAGACCTCTGAGGCGCTGTTCCTCAACTCGGGCTTCGTCTACGAGTCGGCAGAGGCGGCCGAGCGGGCCTTCACGGGCGAGGACGAGCGCTTCGTGTACTCGCGCTACGGCAACCCGACCGTCGCCACTTTCCAGGAACGGCTGCGGCTGCTCGAGGGCACCGAGGCGTGCTTCGCGACCGCATCCGGGATGTCGGCGGTGTTCACGGCGCTCGGGGCACTCCTCGGCGCGGGCGACCGAGTGGTCGCCGCGCGAAGCCTCTTCGGCTCGTGCTTCGTGATCCTCAACGAGATCCTGCCGCGCTGGGGCGTCGAGACCGTCTTCGTGGACGGGCCCGACCTCGAGCAGTGGCGCGAGGCGCTCTCGGTGCCTACCACGGCGGTCTTCTTCGAGTCGCCGTCGAACCCCATGCATGAACTCGTGGACATCCAGGCGGTCGCGGACCTGGCCCACGCGGCGGGCGCGACGGTCGTCGTCGACAATGTTTTCGCGACGCCGCTCCTGCAGCGCAGCCTCGACTACGGCGCGGACGTGATCGTCTACTCGGGCACGAAGCACATCGACGGCCAGGGCCGCGTGCTCGGCGGTGCGATCCTCGGCAAGAAGGACTTCATCGACGGGCCGGTCAAGCAGCTCATGCGCCACACCGGGCCGTCGCTCAGCTCCTTCAACGCGTGGGTCCTCACGAAGGGCCTCGAGACGCTGGGCCTGCGCGTCCGGCACTCGTCGGCGAACGCGCTCGCGATCGCCGAGTGGCTCGAGGCGCAGCCCGAGGTCCGCTGGGTCAAGTACCCGCACTTGGCGTCGCACCCGCAGTACGAGCTCGCGCGCAAGCAGATGAGCGCGGGCGGCACGGTCATCACGTTCGAGCTCAACGCCCCCGACGGTGGCGGCAAGGAGGCCGCCTTCCGGCTGCTCAACGGCCTGCGCGTCATCGACATCTCGAACAACCTCGGCGACGCGAAGTCGCTCATCACGCATCCGGCGACGACGACGCACCGCGCCATGGGTGCCGAAGGCCGGGCCGCGATCGGGCTGGGCGACGGCGTGCTCCGACTGAGCGTTGGGCTCGAGGACGTCGGGGACCTCATCGGCGACCTCGAGTGGGCGCTCCGCGGGGACTGAGGCTGACCATGGGCGAGCGGTTGAGACGATTCGAGTTCCGGCTCGACACTCCGCTCTCGCCCCCTGCGGCGTGGGCCCGGATCCTCGACCTCCGGGCCCACGATCGGCTCATCCCGTTCACACACATCACCGAGGGCATGGCCGCAGCGGATGAGCTCCGGCCGGGCCACCGATTCGTCGCGTGCACGATGCTGGGCGGCGTGGGCTTCCGCGGCCGCCGCCTTGGGTTCGACGACGTCATGACGGTCGAGGAGATCGTGCCGCCCGCGGCCGCACAGGAGGGGCACGCACGGATCGTGAAGTCCGGGAAGCTCATCGCCGGGGGCGTCATGGTCTCCGTGACGCCCCGTGCATCGGGCTCGACCGTGCGCTGGGTCCAGGACTTCGGGCTCGCGAGGTTCCCCGACGCCGTCGGCCGCGCCGCCTCGTGGGTCGCGCCGTTCGCCTACCGCGCAACGCTCAAGCGCCTGCTCCGCGGCTAACGCCGCCGGACCGCGGCGAGGGCTAGCCCCGCCGCACGAAGCTCAGGGTGGCCCGGGCGCCGTCGTCCCAGCTGCCGTCCCGCGTCACGGTGTGCGACGCCGCCATCTTGACGGCCTCCGCGAACCCTCCCCCCGCGGCGACCGCATCGCGCTGGGCCCGCTCCCCCGTGCCGCGCGCGAGGAGTTCGGCGAGCGAGAGCTCGGTGCGGACGAGCTCGCCAGCGTCGCGCAGCGCCGGCTTGACGTGCTCGAGGAGCGCCTGGACCGCGTCGGCGGCGGGGACGCGCACGCCCTCGATCGGGTGCACGAGGTCGCCACCGAGGCCCGAGCGGCTGGCCCGCCACGCGGCGAGCCGGAGAACGGCCACGGGCGTCGCAAGGGGGGCCACGCGTTCGTCCGCCTCGCGCGAGGCGGTCTCGACCAAGGCACGGATGAGGACCGCGAGGAGCGCCGAATCGCCCGCGGCGAGCGGGACGTCCGCGATACGGATCTCGACCGTGGGGTGACGCCGCGAGAGGCGGGCGTCAAAGTACGCCATCCCCTCGTCGAGGATCGACCCCGTGCGGATCATCGCCGCGATCCGCTCGCGGTAGGCCGAGGCGCTCCCGTACAGCTCCTGGGGCCCCGACGTGGGCCAGCGGTTCCACGCCTGCGTCCGGTAGCTCGCGTAGCCGGTGTCCGCCCCGAACCAGTACGGCGAGTTGGCGCTGAGCGCGATGAAGGGCGGCAGCCAGTCGCGGATCCGGTCGAGGACGGCGACCCCCTCCTCGCCCGAGGAGACGGCCACGTGCACGTGCAGCCCGCACGTGAGCTGCTCACGCGATGTGAGGGCGAATTCCTGAGCCATGCGGGCAAATCGCTCGTCCGGCGTGAGCGAGGTCGCGATCTCGAGCGGGGACGTTGCGATCGCGGCCACGCGGGCCCCGCAGGACCTCGCCGCGCGGTCGGCGATCCGGCGCCCCGCGAAGAGCTCGCCGAGGAGCTCGTCGTGGTCCTGGCAGGGCGCGGTCTGCACTTCGACCTGCTCGAGCTTGAATTCGTGGGACATGTCCGCCGGCCGCCCGGCTACGGCGAGCATCCGGTCCGCCAGTGCAACCGGTTCGCCCGTGGACGGATCCACGATGAGCAGCTCCTCCTCCACCCCAAAGGTGCGCATGCGGCCATTGTGGCAGCCTGCCCGCGGCTCGCCCTATGGTCGGGCGGGCGCAGAATGGACGCATGGGTCTCACGATCGCCGAAGTCTCCGAACGCACTGGCCTCAGCCCCCACACGCTGCGCTACTACGAGCGCGACGGGCTCATGCTCCACGACGTCGACCGGACGCCGTCGGGCCGCCGCGAGTACACGGACCAGGACGTCAACGGCATCCTCATGGTCGCGCGCCTGCGCGCCACGGGCATGCCGGTCCGCGAGGTCCGGCGCTACGCCGAGCTGGTCCGCAAGGGCGAAGGCAACGAGCAGGAACGGCTCGAGATCCTCGAGGCGCACCGCGAGCGGGTTGTGGCACAGCTCGCCGAGGTCACGGAGAACCTGCGCGCGGTCGAGGCGAAGATCGAGCTGTACCGGCAGACCTTGACTTAGAGCGCGCTCTAAGCGATTGGCTGGGGGCATGCCAGAAAACACAGCACAGACCCGCACGCTCGGCATCGCCTCTCCCCTCACGGTCTCGTCCATGGGCCTCGGCTGCATGGGCATGTCCGAGTTCTACGGCCTCCCCGACGAGGCCGCGGGCATCGAGACGATCCGCCGCGCGCTCGACCTCGGCATCACGCTCCTCGACACGGCAGACATGTACGGCCCGTTCACGAACGAAAAGCTCGTAGGCCGCGCAATCGCGGGGCGGCGGGACGAGGTCCAGCTCGCCACGAAGTTCGGCAACATGCGCGGACCCAACGGCGAGCGCCTCGGCATCAACGGGAGCCCCGAGTACGTGCGCTCCGCGTGTGACGCGTCGCTGATGCGCCTCGGGGTGGACCACATCGACCTCTACTACCAGCACCGGGTCGATCCGACCGTGCCCATCGAGGAGACCGTGGGCGCGATGGCGGAGCTCGTCGAGGCCGGCAAGGTGCGGCACCTCGGCCTCTCGGAGGCGGCCGCCGCGACGATCCGCCGCGCGCACGCCGTCTACCCGATCACGGCGCTCCAGACCGAGTACTCGCTCTTCACGCGTGACCTCGAGGACCAGATCCTCCCCACGATCCGCGAGCTCGGGATCGGCCTCGTGCCGTACTCGCCGCTGGGCCGCGGCATTCTCACGGGGCGGATCACGGCGGAATCGGTCGGAAAGGAGGCGGACGCCCGCCAGACGCGGTACTTCCCGCGCTTCCAGGGCGAGGCGCTCGACGCCAACCTCCGGCTCGTCGAGAACGTGACCGCGCTCGCGGAGGAGAAGGGCGTGACGCCCGGGCAGATCGCGCTCGCGTGGGTCCTCGCCCAAGGCGAGGACGTGGTGCCGATCCCCGGCACGAAGCGCGTCAAGTACCTCGAGGAGAACGCTGCCGCGCGCGGCGTCGAGCTCTCGGCGAGCGAAATCGCGGCGCTTGAGGACGCCGTGCCGCGCGACGCCGTCGTCGGCCCCCGCTACGGCGACATGAGCCACATCGACCAGGGCTAGCCCGGCCGGCGTCGCTTCATCTGTAGTCCGGACTGCGACCTGTCTCGAAGCCGCCCTCCACATGAAAGGCGGCGTGTCGGCGAGGCTCGCCGCGCCAACGAGGTCAATCATGGTCGGAATCTGAACAACCGACGACGGCGGGCCCGCACCTGATGGTGCGGGCCCGCCTGTCCTCGGGGCACTTTGGGGGCGTTGCCCCGAGGGGTCTGGATGGCGAGCGGCCTAGCCGTTGTCGCCAGCAGGCGTCGTCGTGGTCTTCTCACCGAGCGTCTGGTTGGCCTTGGTGGCGAAGCTGTTGTCGAAGGTGTCGGTGTACTTGATCTTCGAGACGTCCTTCCCGAGCGTCGTGAACATGTCCGCGATCGTCTTCGGGCCGCCCGCCGGCATCAGGCCATCGGGAAGGAACTGCGCCTTGTCCGCCGTGAGGGCCTTGACGTAGTCAGCCTTCGTGATGTTCTTGTTCGAGGTGTAGTCCGACGGCAGCTTGTCCGCGATCTCCTGGGCCGAGTGCGTGGCGATCCAGTGCATCGTCTTGACGAGGGCGTTGACCACCTTCTGGACGGTGTCCTTGTTGGCGTCGACCCACTCCTTCTTCGCGATGACGCTCGCGGCCGGCCAGTTGCCGCCTACGGCCTTGGTGGCGCCGTCGGTCGTGGCGAGGTCGATCGCGGACTCCGCGACGCCCTGGCTCTCCATCGCGGTGACCGTGGGCTGCGTGGTCATGACGCAGTCGGCCAGACCGTTCTTGATGGCCGCGATCGCCGTTGCGCCGGCGCCCGCCTTGACGGTCTTGTAGTCCTTGCCGGACTTGAGCCCAGCCTTCGACGCGATGAACTGCGTGAGCGTGTCCGTGCCGGAGCCGAGGTCCGTGACACCCATGTTCTTGCCCTTGATGTCGGCAGCCGAGTGGACGTTGGCCTTGGGACTGCACATGATCCGCTCGCCGGGAGCGCCCGAGAGCTGGACGACGCTGATCACGTCCTTGCCCTGGAGCTGGAAGTCGTACGTGTGGTTGTACCACGCGCCCGACATGTCGACCTGGCCGGAGACCATCGCGTCCTCTGCACCGACGCCACCGTCCTGCTCGGTGGAGAGCTGCATGTCGACGCCCTGCTCCTTGTAGTAGCCGAGCTGCTCCGCAAGCTTGTACGGGAGGTAGATCTGCTTGTCGATGCCACCGATCATCATCTTCACGGTGGGCATCGGGCCCGCGGCGGCCGAGCCGCCCGCACCGGCGGCGGGGCTGCTGGAGCCGCCACACGCGGTGAGGCTGAGCGCTACGGCGCCGACGGCGGCGACGGCAAAGATAGTGCGCTTCATCATTGTTTTACGCATCCTTTGTTGATCAATTGGGGAATTGGATTGTTGGGGGACAGATATCTGCGGTCAGATGGTTTGGGCTTCGGATTTGTTCGGCGGCCGCCATTTGAGGAGCGTGTGCTCGAGGAGTCCGATGAGGAATTCGGCCAAGAGCGTGATGACCGCGATGATGATCATGCACGCAAAGACCGTGTCTGGATCGAACTTCCCCTGAGCCTGGCTGATGATGAGGCCGAGCCCCTGCTGCGCGCCGAGCACCTCGGCCACGAGGGCACCGATGATCGCGAAGCCGAAGGCCGTGTGGAGGCTCGCGATGATCCACGTCATGGCGGACGGGATGGTCACGTGAATGGCGACCTGGAACGGCGAGGCGCCGAGGACGCGGACGTTCGCGACGAGGTTCTGGTCGACCTCGCGGACGCCCTGGAACGCATTGAAGAAGACCACGAAGAAGACGAGCACGGCCGCAAGCAGGACCTTCGGGAAGGTTCCGAGGCCGAACGCGACGATGAAGATCGAGCCGAGGATGATGCGGGGGATCGAGTTGACGATCCGGATGTACGGGCCGACCACCGAGGAGAGGTACCTGTTCGAGCCGAGGAGCAGGCCGAGCACGATTCCCACGAACGTTCCGAGGAGGAAGCCGAGGATGGCTTCTTGACCGGTGACCCAGATGTTCTCCCAGATCGAGCCGAAGGAGGCATCTTCACTGTTGGTGAAGAGCGTCACGAGGCTGTCCCAGATCTGCGTGGGCATGCCGAAGAAAAAGGGGTCGACCAAAGGGTGCTTGCCGTCAGGCTTCACATTGGTGCACAGCTGCCATCCGCCGATGATGACGACGGCGAGCGCGATCCTTCCGACCCAGATCCACACCTTGCGCCGCTGGGTGGTGCGGCGGGCTTTTGCCGCGATCTCGGCTGCCGACTGCTCGGCCTTGGGCGTACCGCCGCGCGCCTCGCCATGGGTAAGAGTTGTCATGCTGCACCTGCCGTTCGCGCGTAAGCGCGGGTCACTTCGTCCTTGAGGGACTCCCAAATCTGGCCCTGAAGTTCGAGGAAGCGCTCCTCGTGGCGGATCTGCTGGACGTTGCCGCGCGGGCGCGGCAGGTCGATGTCGAAGACGTCCTTGACCGAGCCCGGGCTGCTGGTCATGATGACCACGCGATCGGAGAGCGCAACCGCCTCGTCGAGGTCGTGGGTGATGAACAGCACCGACGGCCGCAGTTCCTCCCAGAGCTTGAGCAGTTCGTTCTGCATGATCGCCTTGGTCTGGACGTCGAGCGCGCCGAACGGCTCGTCCATGAGGAGAATGCGCGGGTTGTTGATGAGGGCTGCAGCCATCGCCACGCGCTTGCGCATGCCGCCGGAGAGCTGGTGCGGATAGCGGTCCTCGAAGCCGGCGAGGCCCACGCGGCGCAGCCAGTCCCGTGCAAGCTCAGTGGCCTCGCGCTTGTGCATGCCCAGGAGGATCGGGCCCATCATGACGTTGCCGAGCACGCTCTTCCACGGGAACAGCGCGTCGGCCTGGAACATGTAGCTCACGCCGTCCGTGATGCCGTCCACGATGTGGTTGCCCACGGTGACGGAGCCGGCGCTCGGCTTCTCGAGGCCCGAGACCTGTGCGAGCGTGGTCGACTTGCCGCAGCCCGTCGGCCCGACGATCGAGCAGAACTGGCCGGGCTCCACGGCGACAGTGACGTCGCGGATGGCGGTGAACGTTTCGCCCTTCGGCGTGAGGTAGCGCTTGGTCAGGCCGACAATGTCGATCCGCGCTCCCCCGTCCGCGCCCTGACGGGCCGCGGCTCGGTCTGGATGATTGTCACCCATGTCCAAAGACCTCTCTGTCTTGCGGGAAAGACTTCTCCGTCTTTCGGTACTTCGACGACTAAAAATTCTTGGCTACGCCTCGAAGGGCGATGCCCCAGGCAAAATTTGCGCGAACGCCATTGCCTGCGGGATCCTTTCTTCATACCCAGTGAGCTGAATCACAGCGACTGGGACAACAATAGAAAGGACCGCGAAGGTGCAGCCAGTGTTGCGCGGTTTGCGAGGATTAATAGCTTTCATTCAGGTTTTGAGCCTTTTGATCGTTAGGTGAGAACCGCATGAATCCGGCTCGAACATGGTGGCGAGCGCGCCCGCTCGCCTCTCAAATCCTCGTGTGGACGCTATGCATCCTCCTGCTCACCGTCGCCCTGGGCGGGTTCGTCACGAACCGCATCACGGGGCAAGTCCTCGATGAGCAGTACCGTCAGCGCGCGCTCGGCGTGGCCACCACCGTGGCGCAGATGCCCGAGATCGCGACGGAGCTCGAGGCACACGACCCCGCGAAGCGCATCCAGGCGCTCGCTGAGCAGGTGCGGGCCCAGGCCCACACCGACTACGTGGTCGTCACCGACCGCGACGGTGTGCGCTACTCGCATCCCAACCCCGCGCTCATCGGCAAGCAGCTCGAGGAATCGGTCGAGGCGCTCGACGGCCAGACGCACGTTGGCACGGACCCCGGCAGCCTCGGGCTCTCCGCGAACGCCAAGGCGCCGATCTTCGACGCCGAAGGGAACGTGATCGGCCAGGTGTCCGTGGGCATCCTCGAGACGGCCGTGCTGACCCAGCTCGGCCAGCAGGCCTGGCTCATCGCGGGCTACTCGGCGCTCATCCTTCTCATCGGCACGACCGGCTCCGTGCTGCTGGCCCGGGGCATCAAGCGGGCCACCTTCGGGCTCGAGCCAGCGGAAATCGCCTCGCTCCTGCAGGACCGCGAGGCGCTCCTGCACGGCATCCGCGAGGCCATGATCGGCCTGGACGACCACGAGCGCGTCACGGTCATCAACAACGAGGCCCGGCGGCTCCTCACCATCGAGGGCACGGCGCTCGGCCAGCCAATCGAGGAGCTGCTCCCGGCAGGCCGGCTTCGCGACATTCTCACCGGCAAGGCGACCGGCGTCGATCAGGCCGTCATCACGGACGACGCGCTCCTCGTGGCCAACCGCATGCCGGTCAGCGTGGGCGGGCGGAGCGTCGGCGCCGTCGTCACCATCCGGGACCGCACCGAGGTCGAGGCGCTCGTCCGGGACCTGCGCTCGATGGAAGGCCTCATCCAGGCGCTGCGCGCCCAAGAGCACGAGTACGCCAACCGCCTGCACGTGGTCAGCGGCCTGCTCGAGCTCGGAGATGTCGAGCAGGCCCGCACGTTCATCTCCGGGGTCGCGGACACGTCCCGCTCGCTCGGCGAGGGGCTCCGGGCGCGCATCGAGCCGCCCGAGCTCGCGGCCCTCATCCTCGCGAAGGTGACGATCGCAGCCGAACAGGACGTCCACCTCGCCATCACGGACGATTCGCGCCTCCGCCAGCCCTTCCTGGGGACGCAGGAGCTCCTCACGATCGTGGGGAACCTGCTCGACAACGCGATCGACGCCGTCGTAGGCCAGCCCGACGAGCGCGAGGTGACGCTCCAGCTCGACGATTCGTCGGGGATCTTCGTCTCGGTGACCGACAGCGGGCCGGGCGTGCCCGCGGAGGCCGTGAGCGACGTCGTCCGTGATGGCTACACGACCAAGGAGGCCCGGCCGGGGCTGCGGCGCGGGATCGGGCTCGCGCTCGTCGCGCGGATCGTTCGGCGGGCCGGTGGGACGATGGATGTGTTCGCAGGTCCGGGCGGACGGTTTGAGGTGTGGGTTCCGGCAACGGCGCGCGGGGCCAGAGGAGAGGCACAGGAATGATCCGTACCCTCGTGGTCGACGACGACTACCGAGTGGCAAAGCTCCACGCCGCCCAGGTGGCGCGCGTCGCGGGCTATGAGTGCGTGGGCGAGGCCCATTCGGCCGCCGAGGCCCGCGAGGCCGTGGCCCGGCTCGCCCCTGACCTGCTCCTGCTTGACGTCTACCTGCCAGACGAGGACGGCATCGCTCTCCTGCGCTCGCTCCGCGAGGACGGCCACGACGTGGACGCGATCATCATCACGGCCGCGCGGGACGTCGCGACCGTGCGCGCCGCGATGCGCGGCGGGGCCGTGTACTACCTCGTCAAGCCGTTCGGCTTCGATCAGCTCACGGCCCAGCTCCACGCTTACCGGCGCTGGCGGGCGGAGAGCGAATCGCGGCACATCTCGGGGCAGACCGACGTCGACGCGCTGTTCGCGTCTCGCCACGCCTCGGCGGCCCCCGGGCCGAGCTCGCGCAGCCTCCCGCCCACCATGCAGAAGGTCCTCGACGCCGTGCGCGCGGCAGACCGGCCGCTCGGGGCACAGGACATCTCCGACCTTGTGGGCATCTCGCGACCCACGGCGCAGCGCTACCTGAGCGAGCTCGAACGGAAGGGCCGGCTCGAGCTCAAGCTCGAGTACGGGACCACGGGGCGGCCCGTGAACACGTACCTCGTCCGGCCGGCGGGCTGAGGCCAGTGGCCGCGCGGGCACGGGCCGTCCCCTGACGGCCCGAACGCGCGCGCCACTCGCCGGCCAGGGAGGCACTGCCGGTACCTGTCCCAGCAGGGTCTCCCGCGCCGTCGTCGAATGCCGTCTCCTTGAAGAGGCCGCCGGCGCAACCCGACCGGGGTGCGGCGGCCATCAACACCGAAGGGGAGAGGCTTCATGCGAGCAACGTTCATGTACGGCGCGGGCGACGTCCGGATCGAGGAGACCCCCGATCCCGCCATCCAGCGGCCGACCGATGCCCTCGTGCGGGTCACTCGGGCCTGCATCTGCGGCTCCGATCTGCACCCGTACCACAATCTGCCCAGCACCGGCGAGGGCCGGCCGATGGGCCACGAGTTCATCGGCGTCGTCGAGGAGGTGGGCGCCGACGTCGCGACCCTGCGCAAGGGCGACTTCGTCATCGCGCCGTTCGCCTGGTCGGACGGGACGTGCGAGTTCTGCCGAGAGGGGCTCCAGACCTCGTGCCTGCACGGCGGCTTCTGGGGCGGCAACGGGATTGGCGGCGGGCAGGCCGAGGCCGTGCGCGTCCCGCTCGCCGACGGCACACTCGTCAAGGTCCCGGGACCGGCCGACGAGGCGCTGCACCCCGCGCTCCTCACGCTCTCCGACGTGTACGGCACGGGCTACCACGCGGCGGTCCGAGCGAACGTCACCGAGGGCGACACGGTCGCGGTGATTGGCGACGGCGCGGTGGGCCTCATGGCGGTCCTGTCCGCGAGGCAGCTGGGCGCGGAGCGCATCATCCTCATGGGGCGGCACCAGGTGCGCACGGACCTGGGCGTCGAGTTCGGCGCGACCGACGTCGTTGCGGAGCGGGGCGAGGAGGGCATCGCCCGTGTCCGCGAGCTCACTCGCGGCGTCGGCGCGGCGAAGGTGCTCGAGGCGGTGGGGCACATGCCTGCGTACGAACAGGCGGTCGGGATCGTCCGCCCGGGCGGCATCATCAGCCGCGTGGGCGTGCCGCAGTACGAAGACGCCGCAGTCGGGTTCGGGAGCCTGTTCGGCCCCAATGTGACGCTCACGGGCGGGCCTGCCCCCGTCCGCGCATACATCGAGAGGCTCTTGCCGGCCGTGCTCGACGGGACCGTTCAGCCGGGCAAGGTCTTCGACCGCACCGTGGGCCTCGACGAGGTCCCCGACGGCTACAAGGCCATGGACACGCGGGAGTCCCTCAAGGTCCTCGTCCGGCCGTAGCGCGGGTGTCGACGCTCGGAGAGGCGTTCGACGGCGTCGACGTCACCATTGAGGGGTCCAGCGTTGCGCCGCTCGGCCATCGGTGAGCCGCCACGACGCCGCGCTCGGGGCGACGCGCAATGTCGCCGGGGTCCGTTCGACAGATTCGAATACATTTGCGACTCCAAAGTCACAACGTGCTACTCTTAGGTAAGAGTTTTCGATTGGTGTTGGGGGGCATCATGGCCGGGGGAGCGGGTTCGGCAGGTGGCGGGTCCGCCGCGGCCGAGGCGTCGGGCGCGGTGGTCCACACGGCGCGGCCGGGCTCGCTGCTCGAGGGGTCGCTGTGGCACCCGGACCCGTCGACGCTGACCGGCCGGGACGCCCGGCGGGTCCTGGCGGACATCGGGCGGGTCCGCTCGTTCCTGGCCGCGCTCGAGGCCCTCGCCGTGGAGCGGGTCCGGCTCGCGTGCGAGGAGGAGGGCCGGCGCGCGGCCGAGCGGTTCGAGGCGCAGGGCGGCGGCCCGGAGCGCTTCGGCGGGGGCCTCTCCCGCGCGCTTGCCGTGTCCGAGGTCGCGGTCGCCGAGGGGATCTCGGAGTTCGCCGCGGCGCGGCTGGTCGGGGCCGCGGAGGCCCTGTGCGGGCCGCAGATCGCGGTCCTGGAGGGCCTCGAGAGCGGGACCCTGACCGAGGCCCACGCCCGGGTCGTCACGGACGAGACCTCGGCCCTGCCGTCGGAGTGCGCCGAGGAGTTCGGCATCGCGGCCCTGGGCCGGCTCGAGACCCGCACCGGGCGCCGGCGCACCCCCGGGGAGTTCCGCAAGGCCGTCCGGGCCCTGCGCGAGCGCATGCACCCCGACTCGATCCGCACCCGCAAGGCCAGGGCCGCCCAGGAGCGCGGGGTCTGGGTCCGCCCCGAGCCGGACGGGATGTGCACGCTCAGCGCCCTCCTGCCCGCCGAGATCGGCCTCGCCGCCGCCAACCGGCTCGACACCCTCGCCCGGGCCCAGCGCCGCTCCGACCCCGAGGAGGGCCGGACCCTGCCACAGCTGCGCGCCGACACCCTCGCCACCCTGATCCTGACCCCGACAGCGCCCGACGGCCCGCCACCGCCCGACGCCCCAGAACTGCGCGATGCTCCGGCACTGCCCGAGGCCCCGCAGGCATCGCCCGAGGCTGCGCCTTCGCCTCGGCTCGGGGAATCGGCCCCTGCACCGGCCGCCGAGATCGTGGTCCACATCCCTGCCGCCACCCTCCTCGGCTCCAGCGAGGAGCCCGCGGTCCTTGAGGGCTACGGCCCGATCGACGCCGACACCGCCCGCCGCCTCGCCGCCGCGGCCCCGACCTGGCAGCGGCTCTTCACCGGGACCGACGGGGTGCCCCTCTCGCTCGGCCGCAGCGCCTACCGGCCCCCCAAGGGCCTGCGCCGCTTCATCGAGTACCGCGACGGAACCTGCCAGTTCCCCGGCTGCACGAGGGCCGCCCGCAAGGCCGAGATCGACCACCTCACCGAATGGCAGGACGGCGGGACCACCGACGCCGAGAACCTCCACGCCCTCTGCACCAAGCACCACGCGCTCAAGAGCCTCCAGACCTGGACCCCGTCCCGCCTCCCCACCGGCCCCGACAACGCCACCGCCGACACCCTCTGGATCTCCCCCCTCGGAACCCGAGCCGTCACAGGCCCCACCGGCCACGAACCACCCGACGCAGGCCCACCCGACGCCAGCCCACCGGATGGCACCCCACCGGCGGACGGCCCGCCCGACCCACCCGACGCCAGCCCACCGGATGGCACCCCACCGGCGGACGGCCCACCCGACCCACCCGACGCCAGCCCACCGAGGCATGAGCCGGCCGAACCCCAGCCGCCCCCGTTCTAGACGAGCGCCCTTGGGCCTCGCGGTGGCCCACTCGCTCCCTCGGACAGTCCCGCCGCCGGCTAACGCGTCAGGTTCACGAGAAACTCGACCGTTCCAGAGTCGCCGACCTTGACGAATCCGAGGTTGGGCGGCGTGATTCCGAAGTCCTGCGGCGTGATCGGGATGCTTCCGGAGACCGAGACCGAGGCGCCGTTGCGCACCGCCTGCAGCGTGGCCGTAACGCTGCGCTTCTGGCCCGCGAGCTCGAGGGTGCCCTTGACTGTCAGCGAAACGGGCGAGGCTCCGACCTCGGGAAGCTGAACCGGTTCGGCGAGGGTAAACGTTGCGGTCGGGTACTGGCTCGTATGCATGACCATGGTGCGGAACATGCCGTCCCGACTGGTGCTGTCCGTGGCGATGCTCGCCACGTCCACCTGGATGCTGGCCGCGCTCAGCTTCCCGTCGGCAACGGTCGCGCTGCCCGTGACCTTGGCCGTGCGCCCGACGACCGTCACGTTGGCCCCGTTGAGCACTTCGGCGATCCGATAGCCGGCCTGCGAACCCTCCGCCGCCTTCCACGTGCCAGCGTCAGACGACGCTGCTGACGTCGCCGCCGAGGATGCGGCGCCCGCAGACGACGGCGCGGCCGGGCTTTGGCTCGACGAAGCCACCGAGAGCGGGGCTGGCGCCGCGGGCTGCATCGCTGCGTAGATCTGCGGACCGATGGCAAGTGCAAGGCCGATGACGGCAACGGCCGCGATGGCGATGATAACGAGTTTGCGTTTGAGTCTCATGACGTTCCCTCGGTAATGGTTGAAGATTCCACCATCGATCCTGACGAGGCCCGGGGCCGGAATCCAGACGTTACGGTGTTCTCGGCGATGTTGGCCGGAAACGCACAGGCCCGGCACAGCTTGCTCGATTCATCGGCGGGACTGGGGAACTCCAGGGCGCAGTCCGCCGTCACGGAGCTCTCGCCGCCGCGGGAGCGGCTGGTCCAAGGGGATGGGCTTGGCGTTGAGCTCATCGAGCGAGAGCCGCGACCAGCTGCCTCGCAGACGCTCGGGCGCATCCGTGGCCGCTATGACGACCCCCGGGTACGAGGCCAGTCGATCGACGAGAGCCGCCACTCCGTCGGGACCCAAATCCGCGTCGATGTGGTCCATCAGCAGAAGGGGCGGGCTCTTCAGCATGGCTCTGGCCACGTGCACCTTGGCCCGGTCCGAGACGCTGAGCGGCTCTCCCCCGCGTCGCAGGACCGTCTGCTCCGCGCGAGGAAGCGCATCGAGGCCGCGCATTCCGGCGAGCTCGAGCTCGCGGCGGACCACCGACTCGGGCAGGTCGGGGTGGCGGTACCGCACCGCGCGGGCAATAGTTCCCCGCTCGACCGGGAGCCCGCGCCGCGCGTAGCCGATCAGCGCGCGGCGGTCACGGGACGGGAGGCCAATGACCTCGCGGCCATTGATGCGCACGGAGGCTGCGCCGTCGTGCCTCAACCCGAGGAACGTCTCGAAGAGCGCGGCGACCCGCTGCGGATCCACGGACGTGACGAGAAGGCGCTCCCCAGGCCGCGCGGCGAGATCGAACGGCTCGCCGTCGCCGGGCAGCCGGATGGCCGTGGCCTCGACGAGCGGGCCGGGCCCGCCCTCCGAGCCGGGCGCGCCCTTCGACGGCGCCGCCCCAACGGGCGGAGCGAGGACGGGCACCGGCGCGAGCACCGGCCCGAGGACGTGCCGCGCCGCCCGGAACGACTGCAGGTATTCGACGCAGCGACCCAGCTCGTGGATCGGCGCCGCGACGAGGCCCACGAGCGTGAGGCCGGCGGCGATCGTCAGGTGGTCGAGCCCCGCGAACGTCCCCACGACCGCAACGGCGACGGCGGACGCGGAGGCCGCCGCCGCCGCGCCGGCCCTCAGGGCGCCCGCGACGGCCGCGCGGGACACGGCGGCCGCAGAGACCGTGGTCCCGAGCTCCTCGAGGCGGCGCAGCTCGCGTTCCTCTCCCCCGCCCGCACGAATGGCGAGGGCCGCGGCGAGCGAGTCCCCGATCTGGGCACCGAGGCGCCCGCGCTGCTTTCGAAGGGCCCGCGATCGGCGGTAGGCCGGGCCGACGAGGAGGCCCAGGAGCGTGCTGAGCAACACCATGGGGAGCAGGATCGTCGGCGCGAGAACGGGCGAGAGGATCCAGAGCGCCACGACGAGCGCGAGGATGAGCGGGATGCCGACGGCCAGGGCCGATACCCCGTAGGTCATCCAGTTGCGGACGCTGTTGAGATCGTTGGTCGTGCGGGCCACGGTGATCGCAAGGCTGGGGCCGCGCGTTCCCGCGAGCGCCGACCTGAGCACGATGAGGCGGATCTCCTGGACGTAGTTCTGGCCGAGCTTCTCGGCCAGGACCCGCTCGAGGATCCTCAGCGAGGCGACGGCGCCGACCAGGACCGCCAGCAGAGCCACGAACAGGATCCGGCCCCACGTGTCCGGGATGCGGTCAAGCTGGGAGATGAGGTGCGCGACGCCCGCGGACGCGACGGCCAAGCCAGCGCCGGAAAGGACCAACCCGCCGAGCAAGGCGGTCCGTCCGTTTCCCAGCAGAGGCGGCAGGCCGCCGTCGGCCGCGCTCATCGCACGGCGAGCCGCTCGAGGAGGCGCCTGCCGGCCTCGTCCTCGCAGAACGAGAGGGTCGGCACGACGGGGACGCGGGCGCCGAGGACCGCGGAGGTCTCGGCCGACGCCAAGGGCGAGGACGTGAGGACGCCCGTCACGGCGAGCGGCTGAAGGCCCCACCTGCTGAGCATCTCGACGCCGTTCACGGCGCCGAGCGCGTCCGATGCCGCGAAGACCACACCGTCGAACAGCCCGCGCAGAACCTCGTTGCCAAGGAGCCCTGCTGTCTCCTGCTGATAGATGCCGTCCGCGATCTCGAGCACGATGACGTCCGGGTGGCCGCCGTCGAGGGCCGCCAGCAGCGAGTCCGCAAGCCGAAGGAGTTCGGGGACGGGCACCTTGTACGTGCTCGGGTAGCCGAAGTCTGTGAAGTCCAACGTGATGCTGGCCCCGGCATCGGCGTAGAGCCCGGGATCCCCGCCCGCGCCGGTTCCCGTGAGCTTGCCGGCCGCGACCCGCAGCCCAGACCGGGTCAGGCCACGGATGATCGACGCGGCGGCCGTTGACTTTCCGGCGTTCATCGACGTGCCCAGGACGGCGAGAACGGGCGTTGCCGGGGACTTCCGGAGCATCGCACTGGGGACGACGCGGCGCGGAGCCAGACGGATCAGATTCACGCGCCCGCCGGCGTCGGCCAGGATCCCGAGCGGAACGATATCGGTGGGCCGCCCCAGATTGCTGTGGAACGCCGTCACGCTTGAGGCAAGGCCGCCCGCAGCCGCGAGGTGGCAGGGGCCGAGGTCGGTTGGCAGCTCGGCGTGGACGTGATCGGCGGCGTAGCGGTCGCCGTACGCGAGCAGGATCTCGTCGCCGACGAAGAGGAGCTGTCGCCGCGACGCCGGGCTCTCCAGGCGCGGCAGCTGGCCGATCCGCTCAACCCGCGCGAGCACCACGTCGCCCCTCGCGGGCACGGTGTCGGGGCTGCTCTCAAGCCAGTAGCCGTCCGCGTTGCGGTTCAGTGCGGCCTCCACGAAGCGTGTGGTGTACGCCTTCTTGGCCTGTCGCAGGCGCTCCGGCGTCAGGACCGTGGCCGGTCGCTCAATGGCCAACTCCGCGAATCCAAGGTGGTTGCTCATGACGCTCACTATTCGCCTCTATCCGGGACCCTGACATGACTCCCCGTAGAAAATGTGTGACACGTCTTGTTGATGCCCACCTAACAAAGATACAAGCAATCGTCAGCCTAGCGCCCCGGCCAGCCGCCCCCGTTCGGCCTCGAGCCACGCGAGGCGGCGCCGGATGCGCTCCCCCGCTCCGTCCCGCCACATCCGGAGCCAGCCGCCGCCGTCGTGCTCGGCCCGGTATTTCATGAGGAACCAGCTGCGCTCGGTGCGGCGGATCGCTGTCGGGACGAGGCGCGCGCGGTCGACGGCGGCGAGGCCGTAGGCGTCCGCGATCAGTCGCGTGCGGGCGGCGGAGTCGACGCCGCGGAGCGGTTCGGAGCGGTCCTCGTCCGGGCCGAACGGCGCCCACCAGAGGCAGAGGTTGAAGACCTCGTCCACGCGGGTGGCTGGCTTGGCGAGGTCGAAGTCGATGAGCGCTGCGGCCTTGCCGTCGCGGAACACGACGTTCTCCGGCGTGATGTCGAGGTGGCCCACGAACTCCGGCTCGGCCTCCGGGGCTGCCGGCATTCCTGGGATGTCCGGCGCGGCGACCGCTTCGAGCATCGCGGACGACGGCGCGAAGCCGGCCATCGCGTCATCGAGGCGCCGCACGAGGCGGGCGAGGGAGACGAGGCGGTGCTCGTCGGCCAGCCAGGCCGGGTGCGGTCGCCCGGCAACCTCGCCCTCGATGAAGCTCAGGATCTCGCGGCCCTGGTCGTCGACGCCGAGGAAACGTGGGGCGCCGTCGAAGCCCTGGCGCTCGAGGTGCCCGAGGACCGCGTGGACGAGCGGCGAATGCGGACCGAGGGGCCGGCGAACGGTGTCGCCAACCCGCACGATGCCGTCGGTGACGTCGCCGCCGGGGAGGGGGGTTTCAGGCGATGTCACGATGCGAGCCTACCCAGCAAAAATTGTCAGGCGCCACGGATAATATCCGAGTAACGGTGCATGGCTGCTCTGCGGCCACTGAGTTGTTCGCGATTGAGATCTAGACCACGGCGATGGGGGCCCACATGAGCATCGATGAATTCCGATCAGAGGCAGATGACGACTACGCCGCTGTAGTCAAGGAACTAGCCGAACAGATCGAGGTTACCGTGCGAGGCGGCCTCTCGATCGCAGCGGCTACCAACAGGCTCCAGCAGGGCTACTTCAAGGTCCCCGCCGAACTGGCCACGGCCGCACGCGCCGAATACGAACGCAGAATGCGGATCATTGAGATCTGGCCCCCTACTGGCCCCTTCCCTGATGACGGCGGAGCCATCAACACGCGAAGGTCCAGCTGGTACGGGGGACCGAAAGACGACGACTATTTTTGGCCCGCACTCCGGAGTCGGCTTCAGGCCGAGATTCCGGATGCTCTGATGGCCGTCGACGAGTCGTCCTCGCGAGTCGTGTCATTGGGATCCGCTCCGGGGCAAGAAAGCATTGACTCGCGGGGACTCGTCCTTGGCTACGTTCAAAGCGGCAAGACCACAAACTTTATGTCCGTAATCGCAAAAGCCGCCGACGTTGGATACCGACTCATCATCGTACTCTCCGGCATCACGGACAACCTGCGGAAGCAGACCCAGGACAGACTGGACGATTACATCGTCCAACCGTGCACTCAGCGATTCCACCTCCTCACAACATCCGAACACGACTTCTCGACCACGACGAATCCAAACGCACTCCTCAATAGCAGCGATCTGCGGCTGCTCGCAATCGTGAAGAAGAACCCCGCGCGACTCCGAAAGCTCAACGCCTGGCTGAAGAAAGCGTCTCGAGCCACCCTCGCCAATACGCCAATCCTCATAGTGGATGACGAGGCCGACCAAGCTTCTATCGATGTTGGTAACAAACGCCAATCTACGATCAACAAGCTGATACGCGAGCTCCTTTCACATCCCAAATCAGCCTATGTGGCTTACACAGCAACCCCTTTCGCCAATCTTTTGGTCGACCCATCCAATGAATCAGATCTCTATCCCCGCGACTTCATCGTCAGCCTACCTAGACCGGCAGCGTACTTTGGGGCGGAACGGATATTCGGCACCCTAGACGTAGAGGAGGGACAAGATCCTGACGATGGGTTGGACATCGTCCGCTACATCCCTGACGACGATGTCAGCCTTGCTCGGCCGCCCCGAAATAAGGACGAAATAGATGACTGGGTGCCTGATGTGCCGACGAGCCTGCGTCACGCTGTCATATGGTTCTTGATGGCAACAACAGCAAGACGCATCCGCGCCGGCAAGATGGCTCACTCGTCAATGCTGGTTCACACTTCGATGCGCGCGGCGGCTCACGAGAAGACCGCGGACGCCATTCACGACCTACTCCAGGACATCCGGGTAGATCTATCGCGCAACGAGCCCGCGCTGATCCAAGAGCTGAAAGACCTATGGGAATCAGAGACTCGAAGGGTCCCTGCAACAACGTTCGAAAACGCGGATCTCGATTTCGAAGAAGTCCGCGCACACATCCTCTCAACCGCAAAGACAGCGCGGCCCGTCGTCGACAATTATCTCTCCAACGACCGGTTGCACTACGGCGAAAACCCCGAGACAGTCATTGTCGTGGGTGGAAACACTCTTTCCCGCGGGCTAACTCTCGAAGGACTGATCAGCAGCTTCTTCGTGCGTGCATCAAGCGCATACGACACATTACTTCAAATGGGTCGCTGGTTCGGTTATCGTGGTGGATACGAAGATTTGGTCCGCATTTGGATGACCGAGGAATTGAAAAAATGGTTTGTCGACCTAGCGACCGTCGAAGCTGAAATACGTCGCGAAATCGAAGTATACGCCATGGAGGGAAAGACTCCGAAGGACCTCCCCGTACGGATCCGCACTCACCCACAGATGGCGATCACGTCGGCCGCTAAGATGAAGAAAGCTATCAAGGCTCACGTTAGTTATTCCGAAAGACGCGTCCAGACGATCTTGTTCCATCATCAGGATTCTGCGTGGCTCAAGACAAACCAGCAGGCTGTCGAGACGCTCGTGAAGCGCGCAAAGAGGTCTGGCATCGCTGAGGAGAAACTCGGCCGCCAAAAATACCCGGGGCTTCGAAGCGTGCCATCCACCCTCGTATTAGACTTCCTCCGACAATATCAGACCCACGAAGATGCGCGCAGCTTTGACCTTCCCAGCATCATTGCTTACGTAGAGAAGCAGAACGCGAAAGCAGCGCTGACGGACTGGAACGTGGTCTTTATCACCAGGGAAGACGCACCTGCATCCGACATGAAGTTGGGCCTGTCTGAAGGACTTAAGCTCCTGCGGCGGAGAAAATTGGGACCCGAAGAGCCCGCGACCGCCAACCTAAAGGCTATCGCGTCAACATGGGATCGGATCGCCGACATCGACCTTCCCGAGAATGTTACCAGGGAAAGTATCACGGCAATGGTGAGCCCCAACGGCAGGCGGATTGACGATAAGCAACTGCTTGACCTCAGAGTTAAGCGAGGCCAAGGCGAAAGTGCACTGTTGGTAGTGTACCCGATCAACAAAGATTCCGAGGACCTCCGCCGTTCCGATCAAAGGACAGGAGATTCCGGAGAAACGGCACGCTTGCCGCTCGACGCGGCGGACCACCTTGTAGGCCTGACCATATTCTTCCCGGCGGCTACAGATTCCGCAGACGCTGTCGACTATATGTCAGCGGCTCTACACCCCGAATATCTTGAAGATGATTCAGATGAGTTGGAAGCCGCCGACCGAGTTGACGAGGAGCGTGCGGAAATCGAGGAGTCAAGCCGACGATGAGCACCCGTGAATCCTCCACAAGCATTTACTCCTTCTTAGCTTCCAGCGTTCCAACAGAGGGACTCGCTGCGAGACCGACCGATATTGATACACCGCGTGGCCGCGTAGTGCATGCCATCAACAGCAGCGGGGAAATGATGCTGCTCGTCCCCGTTGATGAAATCGGCTCCAGTTCGACCAGCTGGCAGAACGATTCGATCGCATTCGGATACAGAACTTTCGGTCACCCCGGTGAAGTTAGGCCTTATCTTGCACTCAACTGCTCGGCCCCCCGCCTCATTGGAGAATTCGGCCTTATGGTCGACGATGTCTTGGACTCGATCGAGACAGCTCCAACTGACGCCGAGAGGCTCACGCGCCAAGTCGTTCACAGATGGCGCGAGATGTTCAAAGATCAACAGCAGCCGCTGATGTCGGAAGACCGAGTCCTTGGGCTTCTCGCCGAGCTCCTCTTTCTCGAGGAGTTGTCGGATGCGCACGGTTCCAACGTCCTCGACCACTGGGCCGGTCCTGAGGGGGGCCGCCATGACTTCGTGTTCAAAAAGATCGACGTCGAAGTCAAGGCGTCATCGAGTCGCGAACGATTTGAGGTGGCGATTCATGGTGGTCAGCAGTTGCAGCACCGTCCAGACTCTGACCTGTTCGTCCGTGGATATAGGTTCGAGCAACACCCCGGCGGCGAAAGCCTGCCCATCGTCCTGCATCGCCTCTGGGATTCAGGGATGGATCGCCTCGAATTGCTGAAGCGCGTGGCCCGACTTGGCTACAGTGAGTCTGATTCAGCTCAGTACGCGACGATACAATTCAGTCTATTAGAAAGCCGAACTTGTCGTGTTGATACTGGTTTCCCACGGCTTACGGCGGATACCGTTGACCCGGCTATTTTCGGAAAACTCTCGGGTCTCACATATTCAATCGATTTAGGCGGGGAACCTCATGAGGCGCTCGCGTTATCGGCGATCGACTTCGGATCCTGATCATGTCTCTGACAATGAGGCTTTACCGTCAAGAATGGGCCCCCACAGGCAGCGGGGACGCGAGGTCAATCGAAAATGCGATGGGACGAACGAAGCTGGACATGTGGAATGTCCTGCTGAGAGAGGCACTTCAAAACTCCTGGGACGCCCGCATTCGCGACAATATCCGGTCTACGATCACGTTTAGCGTGTCCGAATTCGAGTTGCCGATCCAGCAGACGGAGATCCTCTTGGAGGACGTCTTCGGCGACCTTCCACCGGAAGGGCATTCAAAGCGGATGCGGGCCTTCCAGCGCGATGGGCGCATTCGCGTTCTCTGCATCTCGGACACCGGGACTCGTGGACTTGGGGGCCCGATTCGGGCCGACGTGGTGCCGAAACCAGGTGAGCGCAGCGACTTCGCTGATTTTGTCCGTAACTTTGGTCGATCCACAAGCAAGGGTTTGCAGGGCGGGACCTTTGGGCTGGGTAAGGGGGTCCTTTACTCAGCGAGCGAGGTCGGTGTCTGCCTAATCTACTCTCAAACGCGGGTAGGTGACTCTGTGGAGGCACGGCTCATTGGCGTATCGGGCGGCGACGAAGATTACTCCGATCCCACCGGCAAGAGGTTCACCGGAAGGAACTGGTGGGGGGTCTTCGCCGATGACGGTGTCATCGATCCTATGACTGGAGCCTCTGCCCGGCTCCTAGCTCAGAATGTCGGCATGCCTGTCCCGGATCCCTCGGACACGGGGACGACCATCATGATCATCTCTCCAAAGCCATATCTCGAGACCGAAGGAGTGGTCGAGCAGAACCAAAACGTCGGTCCTGACGCACGTGTCCACGCCCTACGGGAGGCCGCGATCAAATGGGCATGGCCGCACGCGTTGGACCTGGGTTCGGGGCCCTCGATCAATTTCGCTTTCTCCCATGAGGGCGCACCGCTTGCTCCGATCGAACCGCTAACAGATTCCTCCGTAAAACATTTCGCCTTCGCATACCGAGACCTAATCCGTGACGGGATCACGTCCCGACCGCTCAGTTCGACGCTCACACAGATTCAAGCGATCAGGTCCGAACGGCCCAGCAAGCATCTGGGATTGCTCGCCGTTCGTCACGCCTTGGACCGCGGCCATGTCCCGCCCGAATTCGCGAACACTGTTGCCCTCATGAGGGGCCCGAGGATGATCGTAAAGTACGACACAATAACGACTGCGCCGGCCGAGGGAACGTTCCACGCCGTCTTCCTAGCGGACGAGGGCGTAGATCACGAATTCGCCGAATCTGAACCTGTAGCTCATGACGACTGGGTTCCGGTGTCGAAGCAACGAGGTTCTCGAAACTTGGTTCGTATCTGCCTCGACCGGATAAGGAGTTACTTCAGGGAACTCACCCGGGGGAAGGGACAGGCCGATGGCACCGACGGATCTCGCGGGCTGACACGCGTCTCTTCCAACCTAGGAACACTCATCGGCTCGTTTAAGGGCCAAGGACTTGGGGGAGGTTCCGATCAGAGAAGCCTTCAAGGCGAGCAACGCGATGTTGTCCGACCCTCCCGACGGGCTCAAGGTCGAATCGTCGGCAAGCCGCAACTTCTACTCCATCAGAATGAACCTCATGTAGCTTTCACCTTCCGGGTGATCGGAGGAAGGCTTGGAGAAGTCCTGAGACTAGTTGCCCAGGCGAGAGTCGTGCTCGATGGTTCTCTAACTGAGTCAGATAAAGATCCGTTGGCCGGAACAACCCCGAAGCTGGCCTACTGGTTGAGCGACAACGACCCAACAGAACGAGCGTCGGCTACAGTCGTGACGCCGTCAGACCTGCAGTTCACTGCGGTTTTCAGTTTGCCTCGGGAATGTGCTGTTTCCGTCGAGCTGGCCCTCGAGGAGATGGACTAATGCGCAGCGTCACTTTAGGGCATCTAGTCGCCGATGAGTCACAAGTCACCGATATAGGCTGGAGACTATTCATCGACGGCGAAGAGATAACAATTGATCAGGAACATCCGTCGTGGAATTATTATCAACATCTCTTCGTGTCCTGCTCCGTCAAGCTAGATCTCGCGAAACTCCGCCACGAACTCCACCTCGATCCTGAAGTAACACTCGCTTGGCGATTGTCAGCACGCTCATCCGGCTGCCCCCTTATCCTCGCGGGTCGAGCCTTCCCGGTCGACGACGGCAATCAGGACGTGCATCTCGAAGTCCCCGGCGACGCAGTCCGGGGAACTGTCAAGCTCGAACTTGCCCTTGTTGTTGACCATGGAGTGGTCACCCCGGGGCATCCTTTCGCGCCCCACCGGCCAGGTCATCTAATCTTCACAACCGAACATTTGATCCGTCTGGAGGAAGAAGGAAATCAGGTCCCCATCTTGCCGGTCTCATTCAGGGAGCAGGGGGTGAAAGGCTCTTCGGGCGCACTCTGGTGGCTGAATGTAATCAACCGAGATCTCGAGGCTCCCGTAAATTCAGCGTTATGGCTCTGGCTCAATACTGACAACCCGCGCATTCAAAGCCTGCTGCGGTCGCCGGACGAAGAAGTGAATCTCTCGTGGACCGACTTTTTGGGGATCGACTTCTCTCGTCAGCTCCTTCGAGAAGCGATGCAAGCCGAGGACCTGAGCCTTGAAATATCGTATCCAGAAGGGTCCTTAGGAGAGACCCTATCAAGCATCGTCCGGCTCCTTAGCGACTCAACGGAGAAACTACGAGCGGCCTACCGTGAAGACGCTGGGCGAGTTGAGGCAGAGCTCCAATCCCTGACGTCTGAGAGACCTAAAAATGGCTGATTTGCAATGTTTTCCCCAACTCGATTCAATGCGTGCCACACAAGAATGGGCCACGATGAGACGGGATCCGCTGGAGGCTCTAGAGGCCCGAATGGGGACCATTCAATGCTCCGATGCGGTCTACTATCCTACAGCAATGCGTAGGGCCGATACGCAAACGCTTGCCGGTATACGCACAGGTGTAATCGAGCATGCTCGGCAGTACGGATATCCGGTCGCTTCCAGGGGCCGCAAGAACATTGATTTCGACCGCGAAGTCGCATGCCTGATTTATGAAGAGATGGAAATCTTGCCCGCCGACGCAGCCAGCAATGATGTTTGGAACTTCCTAAACCTCAGAGTTCTTGCCGACATTTTGGTGTGGCGCTGGGGTACTTGGCATGAAGATGGCTGGAACGTAAGCCCTGATCGTCTGTTCCAGTTTCAAAGAACGGCATTCGGACGCCTTTGGTGGCGATCGCATCTTTTGGGACCCGAAGCCGTGAAACATCTAGGGGAAGACCAGGTCGTCCAACTAGTTGAAAGACCTAGAATTTCTGGATATCCCCCGCTTGCTCGATCTGTTTCGCGGAGACTGCTGGCCGACGTGTCTGGGAATAGTCGTGACGACCTTCTGCGAGTGGTGATGAAGCGTCTCGGACGTCGGCTTGCAGTCACACATGTCCACGGGATGGCTCAGGACCAGCTTGATTCGTTCGTAGATCAGGTGTTCGATGAGAGTTCGGCTGCGCTCAGTCGCCGCGAATGACATCCACGATGCGCTCTCCAATTTTTTTCGCGAGGAGCGGCGGAACCGCATTGCCTACCTGAGTGAACTGCTGAGTCCGGTTTCCCAAGAAGATGTAGTCATCAGGGAATGTCTGCAATCTAGCAGCTTCCCGAACAGTCAGGCTTCGCATCTGCGTGGGGTCAGGATGGATGTAGTAATGTCCGTCCTTGGCGATGTGAGATACGACCGTAGTGGACGGTTCTCCCCATACCTGGACGCGAAACCGATCCTCAAATGGAACAACCTCGTCTGAAATGTTTCTATGATCCGGCCAGTACGCCCTATCTAGATCTCGTACCTTTGGACTCCGACCATCCTTCAGTGCCTTGGCGCTGAGCAGGCCGTAACGCACGAGGTCAGTTCGCATATGCCGACGAGCTGCATGGTTCCAAGTCGGAAGCGTCAGGAGAGACTCAGGTCGGACAAATTCAAAATACTTCTGCACTGAGCTTGGAACACCGTTCATGTCAACCGGCGTGGGGCGTCGAGAGGTCTCGGTTTCTAGTCTGTTCCGATGTCCATCTGGCCAATGTGCCCCAGCAGCCGCCGCCACGGATTGCCGCAATGAGTGCCATTCCTGACCGTCCGGATCGTGGAAACGAGAGAGACCGGACCTAAGTTCAGGAATGCCTGACAATGCATCTTCGACGGTGATTCTGCCGGCCTGCTGCAGAGCCACCGGCGATGGCAGCCCTAATCCCTTTCGTATACCGACGATAATTATCCTGTGCCGCTTCTGGGGAATTCCATACTCTTCAGCTCGAATAATGAAGTCTGCCGCACACAGATCGGGCTTATCACCCTTCGCCACCACCATCGAGTGCAAATCGTACTCAAGGTCCTCCGAGGGCCTTCCAAGATCAGACTTGATCCGCTCGACCATCCTCTCCCCTCGATTAATCGAAGACAGCAGACCTTTGACGTTCTCCATCACGAAGATGGTCGGGCGGTGCTTGACAATGATGTTCAGATATTCACGATAGAGAAAGTGCTTGTGGTCGTCTTGAAAGTCCTTGTCATGAACCCGTCTTGATCGTCCAGCCAGCGAATATGCTTGGCACGGCGGGCCACCTATTAGAACCCACGGCTGCTCGGGATATGCTTCCAACGACTTGCTGATCATCTCATCGGACTCTGCCCGCGTTTCTTCGCTCAGCGTAAATTGCCGTACTTCTTCGTAAGCCTTCTTAGCTGCGATCTTGTATTCAGCATCAGTTTCCAACTCGGCCATGGAGATCTTCTTGTGCAGAAAATCGTCCAAGCCAGCCGTACTTCCCGTGGCGCGAAGGTGCCGCATGGCACTTCTGAAGCGAAGTGTCTTGACCGCCGAGCTCTCCATCTCGATGGACAGGACCGTTTGGAACACGGGCCGACCATCGCGGAGCACCTTCGAGAAGCCTTCATTGAGACCGCCTGGGCCAGCAAAGACGTCGACGACCGGGATCACACATACCTCCTGCGCGGACACTGTTGGTCCAGGCTACCAGGTCAATCCGACAATGCCGCTGCGCCTCGCCCCCAGGATGTCATCCCACAAGGAGTGCTAGGTTGCGCAACTAGGCCCTAGCCCTGCTTCTCCTGCCGCTCCCGTTCCAGCCGCTCCCGCCGCTCGCGCTCCTCACGATGTCGGCGGATCTGCTCATGAATGAGTTGCTCCTCCTCGGTGAACCGGAGGGCATTGGCTTCGTCGCCCGAGTCGCCGGGGCCGGAGGCCTCCTGCTTGGCCGGGTACTCGACGGGTGTCTCCTCGTCGGCGGAGTCGGGAGAGTTATCGCGCGCCTCACTCATGCGCACACTGTAGACCCACGTGGGAAAACGCAAAATAGGGCGCGCGCACTATGGTTACCGCGGCGTACCATCCACCCATGACCACCGGCGCTCCCCCGCTCGCGATCACAGGCGTCACCGGAGTTGTCGGCCGCGAGGTCGCGCGTCAACTCGCCGAAGCCGGGCTGGAAGTACGCCTCCTCGCGCGGGACCCTGCGAAGGCACCCGAGCTGCCCGGCGCCGTCGTCCTTCCCTGCGACTATGGCGACCCGGCCGTGAGCGGGCCCTCGCTCGCCGGCGTCGAGACGCTGTTCATGGTCTCGGGCCGCGAGAACGAGCACCGCGTCGCCGAACACAAGGCGTTCATCGACGCGGCCGGGGCGGCCGGGGTTCGGCACGTCGTCTATACGTCCTTCATGGGCGCGGCGCCGGACGCGATCTTCACCCTGGCCCGCGACCATCACGCGACCATCACGCGACCGAGGAATACTTCAAGGCGGCTGGCCTGACCTACACGTTCCTGCGCGACTGCCTCTACCTCGACTACTTCGAATACTTCGCGGGCGAGGACGGCGTGATCCGGGGACCGGCCGGGGACGGAAGGGTCGCCGCGGTGGCGCAGACCGACGTCGCCCGCTCGGCGGCCGCGATCCTGAAGAACCCGGGGCGGCACGCCAACGCGACCTACACGCTCACCGGCCCCGAGGCGCTCACGCTCACGGAGGCGGCCGCCGTCATCACGCGGGCCCGCGGCCGCACCGTGACCTTCCACCACGAGACCATCCCCGAGGCCTACGAGTCCCGGAAGCGCTGGCCCGCACCGCGGTGGCAGTACGACGCCTGGGTCTCCACCTACACCGCGATCGCGGGCGGCGAACTCGCCGAGGTGACGGACGACGTCGAACGCCTCACCGGCCGCCGCGCTACGAGTCTCGCCGAGCTGCTCGCAGCCTCGCCGCCCGCCGCGGGTTAGCGCCGCGAGTGATCACGAGCGCCGCGCACAGCGCGGCGCCCCACAGCGCGAAGGCGGGATCCCAGAGGAAGACGTGTGCCCGGAGGGCGCCGTACTCGACGCCGCTCGCCGGAATCACCCCGGTCAGCACGGCCGCGCCGACCACGACGTTCAACCCGCCATAGAGAACCAGCCCGGTCCCTCCGATCCACGACACGACCCGCCAAAGCCGCCGCCCAGGCACACGCCCCAACTCAGACAGGAGTGGCACAACCGCGGCGGCCGCCTTGACCGCGGCGATGCCCCACAGGGCGAGGCTCGCCAGCCCCGGCGCCGAGCGGGCCCAGTCCGTGGCCCACGCCCCGACCGAATCGGCCATGACCGTCCCGCCCGGGGCCCAATACGCGCTCCACGCGGCATGGAAGAGGCCGAGCGCAGCGGCCACCCACAGCAGGGCGAGCGCGCCCGGGGCGACCCGACGCACCGGTTTAGCCGGCCCCGCGAGCTGCCTTGCCGCCGTCGTCCGCACCGCCCGCGGCCGCCTTCCGGCGATTCTCGACGCTGCGGCGCAGGGCCTCCATGAGGTCGAGGACCTCGGCTCCGCCGCCCTCGCCCTCCTCCGCTGCGGGCACTCCGAAGGTGGCCTCGGTGTCAATGGAATCGCCCTGCTCGAGCTTCGCCTCGACAAGCTGGCGCAGCTGCAGCTGGTATTCGTCGGTGAACTCCTCCGGCGTGAAGTCGGTGGAGAGGCTCTCGACGAGCGAGGACGACATCTTGAGCTCCTTGTCCGAGAACTTCACGTCCTCGTCGAGGATCGGGAACTCCGCCTCGCGCACCTCGTCCCGCCACAGCATGGCCTGCAGCACCATGACGTTGCCGCGCACCCGCAGCGCGCCGAGGCGCTGCTTCTGCCGGAGCGAGAATTTGACGACGGCGGTCAGCTCCGTCTGCTCGAGGGTCTGCCTCAGGAGGTGGTACGGCTTCACGCCGACCTTCTCCGGCTCGAGGAAGTAGCTCTTCTCGAACAGCATCGGGTCGATCTGCGCGTCCGGTACGAACTCGACCACCTCGATCTCCCGGCTCCGCTCCACCGGGAGCGCCTCGAAGTCCTCATCCGTGAGGACCACGGTCTGGCCGCCCTCCTCGTACGCCTTGTCGATGTCCGCGAACTCGACGACCTCGCCGCACACCTCGCACCGCCGCTGGTAGCGGATCCGACCCCTGTCCTTGTCGTGGACCTGGTGGAGCTTGAGGTCGTGGTCCTCCGTGGCGCTGTACACCTTCACGGGCACGCTCACGAGGCCAAAGCTGATGGCGCCCTTCCAGATAGACCGCATGAAACCCAGTGAACACCGGAATACGGGCTTTGGCGAGCAACCTTTGGGCCAATTCGCGGCGGACAACGGCGGACGACGGCGGGCGGCAGCTCTTGGGGGTTGGACGGCCGTCCGGTTTGCAACACGGCCGTCCGATTCCGACACAGCCGTCCGATCTCGCCACACGACCGTCCCTTACAGGCATAACCGTCGGTCACGCCGGACGGTTGTGCCTCTCAGGGACGGTCCGAGCGCGCGAGGGACGGTCATGGGGCGCGAGGGAAGCTGACGCGGCCTGCGGCAGCGCGCGAAGCCCGCGAGCGCGGAAGAGCAGGCCGATGTAGGTGAGGTCGAGCACCGAGCACAGGAGCCCGATACCGGACACGAAGGCCCAGTTCGAGAGCAGGCCGAACTGGATGGTCGGGGCGAGGGTGCCGAACCATTTCGCGATGCCGATCGTGAGGCTCTGACCGCGCGGGCCCCGACGGGCGTAGAACATCGCGATGAAGAGCCCGGACATGAGCAGGTTCTGCAGGAAGGCCGAGTACGCCGCGCCTTGCCGCTCACCGAACTCGCCCAGGAACAGCAACTGCACCACCGCGGAGACCGCCAGCAGTCCAACGGCTCCCACGGCAAACGTCCCGCGGCCCACGCGGTCGGAGAATTCGGCGAATCCGAAACGGAAGAACGTGAAGAGGATCGCGAGGTCGGCGCACGCCCAGACGAGGTTGACGTACGCCTGCACGCCCCCTGTCCCGGAGAGGTCAACGATCGTGTACAACCACTCCCACGCAACGTTGAGCATGAGTGCCGCAACCGGTATGGCATACGTGCGCTGCACGAAACCGATGCGGATCGCTTCGATGTAGACGATGGTCCACGCGACGCCGCTCGCGAGGGTCAGCAAGAGGTCAATGCTGTCCATGAGCTGAGGGTACAGCGCGGGCGGCATTACCCACTTTCCAGTTTCTAAACCGCCGTTCGCAGTCTGCGGAATCGACCGCGGCGGGGCCTTCTCAGCTTGAATCCCACCAGCCGCACTGCGAAGGATGGAGGGTAGCGCTTCCCCCCGAGCGCTGGCCCGGGCTATTCGGCCCGAGCCGTTCCGACAGCGGAGGTGGGCCGCTAGCCCGCCGGAACGGAGGACAGCATGGGTGCTGGCGACAAGATCAGCAACAAGGCTGAGGAACTGGGCGGCAAGGCGAAGGAAGCCGCCGGCCGGACAACCGACAACCCGAGGCTCGAAGCAGAGGGCCAGGCGGATCAGACGTCGGCAGGCCTCAAGCAGGCTGGGGAGAAGGTCAAGGACGCGGTCGACGACATCAAGGACGCGTTCAAGAAGTAATCCCGAGCAGCAATCCACCGCCGCCCGCATCGCCGCCATCCCCCCGGCGACGCGGGCGGCGGTTTGTCTTCAGGCAGTCTGCCGACGCGATGTTTCCTCTCGTCATTCGCTGCCACACCACTGAGGCCGGAAACGGGATCGAAACCGGTCTATCCGTAATCTGCGAGCCAGAATTTGTTCAAGCTCAGTGGCGTTTCGTCAAAACTCAGTGTTTCGACCGACCCAAAAATCCGTGCTGGCGCTCGTTGCAATCCCAGCCAATCTCGCGTTAGGCTCGATCCACTTGAACTCAAATCAGCGTCGGCAATGGCGGCCCGCTGAATACAACTCGGGGCGGTCGGACGTTCTCCGAAATCTACTTCGGAGCGTCATTCGAAAAACTTAATATCTCATGGGGGAGGAAAATGAAAAGAATATTCACGTCCGCCGGATCAATCCTGGTCTCGATCGGACTCCTGACAATTTCGGCACCAAGCGCGTTGGCGTCGGAGACAGACACCTATCGCGATTCGGTTCGCAAAGCAAATCAACTCGTCTCGGATATCAACAGGCCGCAGTCTGTCTACGAGAAACCGGCCCCGCGGCCCGTGAGCGCGTCCACGACCAACTCGATGCTGACGGCATCGGCAAACGCAGTCGCTTCTCGACGCGCAACACTCATGACCGCCGGAACAGTCGACTGGGCACTCTTTTCGGAAATGAACGTCGATTTTTACTTCGACTGGACAAGGGTTGTTGACAGTTCTGGCTGGCAGAGAGTCGGAGCGGCCGGCTTTAACAGCGGCCGGCTTTAACACCGTGCAGGCGCTGGGGATCAATCGGACCTACACGGATGGTTGGAAGCACAGCTGGCGGGCCCAAACCGACATGGGCGTCGGAGTTCCGACCCCCTGGGGTTACTGGAATGTTACTCATCAGACGCTCACTCAGTTCGCAGACGTCTACGGCGACGGCGCTTGGAACGCGTGGCGGTAGGAACGTCATGCCAACTGCGTTGGAGGTTTGATCATGCTGGAAGCCAAGAACATCAACATATCGATCTCCGGAAAGCGGCTCATAGAAGACGCTTCTTTCTCATTCCCAACGGTTGGCACAAGCTTGGTCCTGGGAGCAAATGGTACTGGCAAATCAACGCTCTTCAGGTGTCTTGCGGGCCTTCAGCGGTTTGACGGTCAGATTTCCTGGGACGGAGAGCAGCCGGAGGGAAGGGTCTACGTGGCGTTTGAAGACTCGCCATTGCACAAGAATCTTACGGGCTATCAAAATCTTTGCGCTTCCCTTGATATGAGAATGCGCGAAGTTATCAACAGTTCAAGCTCAAAGTCCTTTGCTTCAGATGAACTTCTGAGGAAGACGTCCCGAAGGCTGTCCTTCGGCGAGAGGAAGAGGGTTTCGCTCACTGGCGCCTTCATGACGTCCGCACCATGTCTCATCCTGGACGAACCGACAGTCGGACTCGACTACGTCAGCCTAGGGCGGCTTTCAGGAGCCATCACTCGGGCAGCAAAGTGTCGCAGCGTTGTCGTGGCTGGGCATCAATTGGACTTCTTTGAGGCGCTGCCCGATCGAGTCTTCTTGGTAAAGGACCGCAGCCTGATCGATGTGACCGCCAATTGGGATACTGAACGCCCCGGAGGGTTGAATCATTTCTATGCGAAGCATCTTTCGTTCGGTCAGGACTGAACTCCGGTACCAGCTTTGGGGACGAGGTATGACCGCTCTATCGGCCGCCGTCCTCCTCGGCAGCTGTCTGGGCTTGCTTGGCGCCGCCGCCAACGCGCCCGCACGAATTGATCGTTACCTCGCTACAAAGAATCAGGCAGAACGCAACGGGCTGACACTCCAAGCAGCCATGTCGGCCCCCGTCGATATCGTCCACAAAGGGCCACAAAGTTTCATCGACAATCCGCTGAGGTACGACTACGAGGCCGCATTCAATGCTGTCCGGGCGTTGGAACCTCAGTTTGTTGTGGGTTCCAGTCTCGAGATGACTACCTTTATCTTCTTCCCGGCCATCTTCTTCATCTACGGATGTTCACTCGCTGTCTCTGATCTGAGGCACGGACTGTTGAGCCAGCGATTCGAACTCGAGGGATCCAAGGCTGTCTTCATCGGGAAGATCGCTACGTCAGCGACTCTCCCCATAGTGGCCGTACCTTTGACAACGGCAATATTGTCCGGGCTGGCAATCCTGATGAGAGTATTCACGAAGTCTACTGGCTCGGAAATTTTCCCGTACTTTGTCGAATATGCACCAGCATCATCGAATCCTGTCCTTCAGATTGCATTTTCCGTCTCGGTCGCCACCTTCTTTTGCCTGATTGGGCTCTTCGTTGGGGCCGCCTCCCGAATGCTATTGGTGCCGTCCTTGGCGTGCGTTCTGGCACTCATGATCCTTCCCTTTGTGGGCGGGGGTGATCCGCGGAATCTTATGGCGACAATTGGGAGAGCTGTTTTCAACTATTGGTCGGGCTTCAATCCAAACGCTCCCCTTCCGGCCGAATCGTGGCTGCTATGGACGCCGACTGTAGTTCTGGCGTCCACGCTAGGAGTGGGCTCATTCATCATCTGGTTGCGCCGGTCAAAGTCAAGCTAGCCCGGATCTTCCACGGCAGGGCTGGATGATCGGCGCGTAGAAACACGGAAGTGCCCTCTGATCAGGGAAGACTTGGGATTGCGACGTCTCAAGAACCCCTGAATGGAAGGCACTCCGTAGGTGAAGCGTACTTCGTGGTCGGCCGGTCTGCATGTCACCGCTGACGGCACCGGCGTGGTGGCCCACGCGGGCAGCGCCGCGCTGCGGCTCTTGTCCGACCGGACCGGGCTCACGGCCGAGCTGTCCAAGGCGATGGCGCGTCGGGCGTTCATTCCCGGCCACGACCGGGGCCGGGTCCTGACGGACGTGGCGGTGATGCTCGCCGACGGCGGGGAGGCGATCGCAGACATCGACGTGCTGCGCCACCAGTCCCAGGTGCTCGGGCCGGTCGCGTCGCCGGCGACCGTGTGGCGGGCGCTGGACGAGACCACGGCCGCGAGGCTGAAGAAGATCCAGTCTGCCCGGGCCCGTGTCCGCAGGAACGTGTGGGCGCAGCTGGGACTCCGTGGCGGCATTCCGTCGTCGAAGGCCGCCGGAGCTGATCTCGGCTCCACCGTCGTGCTGGACGTTGACGCGACGGTCGTGGTCGCGCACTCCGAGAAGGAGAAGGCCGCGCCGACGTTCAAGCGGACCTTCGGGTTCCACCCGCTGGGGGTCTGGTGCGACAACACCTCCGAGTTCCTCGCCGCCAGGCTCCGGCCCGGCAACGCCGGGTCGAACACGGCCGCAGACCACATCGAGGTCCTCACCGAGGCGATCTCCCAGATCCCCGCAGCCTGCAGAAAGAGGATCCTGGTCCGCTCCGACGGGGCAGGGGCCTCCCACCAGCTCCTGGACTGGCTCGATCGCCAGGGCAGGGTCCGGGGCCGCCGGGTCGAATACAGCGTCGGGTTCGCCATCACGGAGAAGATCCGCGAGGCCATCGCCCAGATCCCGGCCCGGGTATGGGCCCCGGCCCTGGACGCCGACGGCGGAATCAGGGACGGCGGCGACATAGCCGAGCTCACCGGGCTCCTGGACCTGACCGGCTGGCCGGAGGGCATGCGCCTGATCGTGCGCCGGGAACGCCCCCACCCCGGCGCACAGCTGTCCCTGTTCGAAGAGGCCGACGGGTGGCGGTACCAGGCCTTCGCCACCAACACGGCCACGGGGCAGCTGGCGTTCCTCGAGGCCCGCCACCGGGCCCACGCCCGCGTCGAGGACCGCATCCGCCACGCCAAGGACACCGGCCTGGGCCGGTTCCCGTCCCGGGACTTCGCGATCAACCAGGCCTGGCTCATGCTCGCCCAGATCGCCGCGGACCTGACCGCGTGGGCCCGCATGCTCGCCTTCACCGGCGACGCCGAAGTGCTCGCGGCCTGCGAGCCCAAAGCCCTGCGCTACCGGTTCCTGCACGTCCCCGCCCGACTGGTCCACGGCGCCCGGCGTCGATGGCTCCGGATCCCCGAGACCTGGCCCTGGGCCCCAGCGATTGTCGCGGTCTTCGCCAACATCGCAGCCATCCCGAAACCTGCCTGAGCGAACCCGTCCGCCCACGACCGAAGGAACCGGAGAACCGCAGCCCGGCAGCGCCAGCCGGCACTCCGCCATGCCCACGACCGCATCACAAGACATCGATCAGGATCGAGCTGCGAGGCCCTCGGCCCAGCCGAACACATGAAAGACCGAGGCTAGAAGGCCATGCATCACTCAGCGAGATCAGCAGCATTCGGTCTCGTCGCAGCAGCAGCCGTCGCAGCAGCAGCCGTCGTCGCAGCATCTCGTGCTCATTCCGCCACCCCCTTCCTGGTTCTCGCAGGCCGAATTGGGCTCCTCCTCAGACCCCCGAGGGCAACAGCTCGTCGATGAGGCCCTCGATCCGGGACTTGATCTCGTCGCGGATGGGGCGGACGGCCGCAACGCCCTTGCCCGCGGGATCTTCGAGCTCCCAGTCCTCGTAGCGCTTGCCGGGGAAGATGGGGCAGGTGTCGCCGCAGCCCATCGTGATGACGACGTCGGAGGCCTTCACGGCCTCGGTCGTGAGGATCTTGGGGGTCTCGGTGCGGATGTCGATGCCCTCCTCGAGCATCGCCTCGACGGCGGCCGGGTTGACCCGATCGGCGGGCTCGGAGCCGGCGGAGCGAACCTCGATGCGGCCGCCGGAGAGATGGTTCAGGTAGGCGGCGGCCATCTGGGACCGGCCGGCGTTGTGGACGCAGACGAACAGGACGGACGGCTTTTCGCTCACTAGATGGCCTTTCGATCGGCAGCAGATGCTGCGTCGGCAACTGGGGGGTCCTCGGCAGCAGCGGGGACCTTGGCAACAGCGGGATAGAGCAGACGGACGAGGATGAAGCCCAATACGCCGCCCATCAGCTGGGCCAGCATGAACGCGGGCGCGGAGGCCGGGGCGATCCCGGCGAACGTGTCCGTGATGGTACGGGCCAGGGTCATGGCGGGGTTGGCGAAGCTGGTCGAGCTCGTGAACCAGTACGCCGCGGCGATATAGCCGCCCACCGCGAACGCCACCCGTTCCGCTCGGCCGGAGCGAACCGTGCCGAACACGACCAGGAGCAGCCCGACCGTGGCCACGATCTCCCCCAGCCACAGCCCCGGGCCGGTGCGGGGGTGCGTGGACAACGCGACAGCGTCGAGGCCGAACATCGCGTTCGCGACGACGGTCCCGGCCAGGCCGCCAGCGAACTGCGCAGCAATCAGAGCCCCCGCAGTGCGCCAGCCCAGGAGGCCCAGGGCCTTCTCCACGAGGGTCACGATGGGGTTGAACGAGGCCGAGACCGGCTGGAGCGCGACGATGAGGGCCACGAGCGCGGCGCCGGTCGCGATGCTGTTCTCCAACAGCGCCAGCCCCGTGTCCGAAGGCGAGAGCCTCGAGGCCATGATCCCCGAGCCGACCACCGCCATCACGAGGAACGCCGTCCCGACCAGCTCGGCGACCACGCGGCGGACCAACAGGCTCACTTCGCCGTCCCGCCGATCATCGAGGCGAGGTTCCCCAAGACCTCGGTCCGGGCCCGGTAGTAGACCCAGACTCCGCGCTTCTCCCGCTCGAGCAACCCCACCTCGTGCAGCACCTTGAGGTGGTGGCTGATGGTCGGCTGGGAGAGATCGAACGCGTCGTTCAGGTCGCACACGCACGCCTCGCCGCCCTCATGTGAGGCGACGAGGGACATGAGACGAAGCCGAACAGGGTCGCCTAGGGCCTTCAGCACGACCGAGGCCTGTTCGGCCAGTTCCTCCGACAATGGCTCCCGCGAGAGCGGAGAGCAGCACGCGACCGCCTGCACTGGGGTCAACCCGAGATCCATCGACACACGTAAATATCTACACCCATCTATATCTCTCGGCAAGAGTCCGGATCGTCATCGCAAGCACCCGACCCGAGCACCCCCTTCACGTCCGCCACTTCCCGTGACAGGGTGACGCCATGGCACCCAAACGCGCGATGGTCGCCGTCGAAGGCCGCGAGCTCAGCCTCTCCAACCTGGACAAGGTCCTCTACCCAGACACCGGCACGACCAAGGGCGAGATCCTCGAATACCTGCGCGCCGTCGCGCCCGCGATGATCCCGGCCGTCCGCGACCGCCCCGCGACCCGCAAACGCTGGGTCCACGGCGTCGGAACGCCCGACGAACCCGGCCAGGTGTTCTTCCAGAAGAACCTCGACGCGTCGACGCCGAAATGGGTCAAGCGCGTCACCCTCGAGCATCGCCACTCGACCAACACCTACCCCCTCATCAACGATCTGCCGACCCTCATCTGGCTCGGCCAGATCGCGTCCCTCGAACTCCACGTGCCGCAGTGGCGCGTCGACGAGCAGGGGCGCATGATGCACCCCGACCGGCTCGTCCTGGACCTCGACCCCGGACCGGGCGCAGGGCTGCCCGAGTGCGTCGAGGTGGCCCGCCTCATCAAGCCGATCCTCGACGACATAGGCCTCGTCTCCGTGCCCGTGACGAGCGGAAGCAAGGGCATCCACCTGTACGCGAAGCTCGACCTCAAGCAGTCCTGGGAGCAGGTCTCCTCGGTGGCGCATGAGCTCGCGCGCTCACTCGCCGCGGACCACCCCGACCTCGTGGTGAGCGACCAGAAGAAGACGCTGCGCGAGGGTCGCGTCCTCGTGGACTGGAGCCAGAACAGCGGGCAGAAGACCACGATCGCCCCCTACTCGCTGCGCGGTCGGTCCCAGCCCATGGTCGCGGCGCCCCGCACGTGGGACGAGATCGCGGCGCCGGATCTGGCACACGTGCGCTACGACGAGATGCCGGCGCGGCTCGAGAAGTATGGGGACCTTTTCGCGCCCGTCCTCCCGGACAGCATCCCGCACGACGGCGCGGGCGGGCACGGGCGTTCGGCCGGTCGAGGGCGCGAAGGCGAGCATGACGACGGGAGGCCTCCGCCGCCGTCGTCCGCTTCTTCGACGGCGAGCGCCGGCACCGAGGCCGCCCACGACCGCCTCGCGTCCTATCGCGCCAAGCGCGACGCCTCGGCGACGCCCGAGCCCGTCCCGGTGGAGGCACCGGTCCCGGGCGACGGCAACGCGTTCGTGATCCACGAGCACCACGCACGGCGCTTGCACTGGGACCTGCGGCTCGAGCATGAGGGCGTGCTCGCCTCCTTCGCGCTCCCGCGGGGCATCCCCACGGATCCCGGCCGGAACCACCTCGCCGTACACACCGAGGACCACCCGCTCGAATACCTCACGTTCTCCGGCACGATCCCGCGGGGCGAATACGGCGCCGGGGAGATGTTCGTGTGGGACACGGGCACGTACGAGGTCGAGAAGTGGCGCGAGGACAAGGAGATCATCGTCATCCTCACGGGTCGGCCCGGCGGCGGGCTCGCGGACGTCGAGGGCGGGAAGCCCGTGCGGATCGCGCTCATCCGCACCCAGGACGGGCTCGGCGGCGCGAAGGACAACTGGCTCATCCACCTCATGAAGGACCAGGCCAAGGGCCACTGGCGCCGCGGGGCCCGGCGCGACCCCGATGCCGACGCCGGCGCCGCGCCTCCCGTTGCCCCTCCCGCCGCGCCTGCCGCCGCGCCTCCCGTTGCGCCGTCACCTCCGCAGGGTTCCCCCGTTGCGCCGTCACGTATACCCGGTAAAGGTGACGGCGCAACGGGAGGGGGGCGGCCGCCGTCGCCCATGCTCGCCCAACAGGGCTCGCCGGGGCTCGTGCGCGGGGCCGACTGGGCGCTCGAGATGAAGTGGGACGGCGTCCGCGCAGTCGTCGACGCGCGGGGCCCGCTCAGGCTCTACAGCCGGCGCGGGCTCGACGTCACGGGGACCTACCCCGAGCTCGCGGGGCTCGCCGCGCTCGGGCCCGCGATCCTCGACGGCGAGATCATCGCGACCGACGCGCAGGGCCGCCCCTCCTTCGCCCTCCTCCAGCAGCGCATGGGCCTCACCGATCCGACGGACGTCGCGGCCGCGCGGCGCAGCGTTCCGGTGCGGATCGTGCTGTTCGACCTCCTCGAGTGGGAGGGCCGCGACCTCACCACGCTCCCGTTCGGCGAGCGCCGCGCGGCGCTCGAACTCCTCGCCGAGGGCGGCCTGCCGCCGATCGCCCAGCTCTCCCCCGTGTTCGACGACGACCCCGAGCACGTCCTCGCGGCCTCCGCCGAGTACGGACTCGAGGGCGTCATGGCCAAGCGGCGCGGCTCGCGCTACGAGCCCGGCCGGCGCTCGAGCGCGTGGCTCAAGATCAAGCACGAGCGAACTCAGGAGGTCGTGGTGGGCGGCTGGCGCAGGGGCAAGGGCGGCCGCGAGGGCACCATCGGCTCCCTCCTCGTGGGTGTCACGGACGACGACGGCGCTCTCCACTACGCGGGGCGCGTCGGCTCGGGCTTCACGGAACGAGACCTCGCGGACATCGCGGCCAAGCTGCGCCCGCTCGCGCGCACGACGCCACCGTTCAAGGACGTTCCGCGTGAGGACACGCTCGACGCGCAATGGGTCACGCCGAGCCTCGTCGCCGAGGTCCGGTACGGCGAGTGGACCCCGGACGGGCGGCTGCGGCACCCCGTGTGGCGGGGGTGGCGGCCGGACAAGGAGCCTCGTGAGGTGCGGGTCGAATAGTCGCGGGGAATTCGTGACCACGGAGGAGCCCCAAAAAGGCTCCACGGAAGTTTGCGCGGTTTCCGGCGAATTCCACTGAGCGGCGGTGGAAATCGCCACTGAGTTCCGGAAGAACGCCACGGAGGCTAGCAATCTTGCGGGTGGAGGCCGGGGAATTTAAGCCGAAGTTTCCCCGGAGAACACATTCCTGCGGCACTGCGGACAGCGGAAATTAATTCACCTTTCCGCACAATCTGGTGGCTCCCGCCCCAATTCGCATCCTCGCCCCAGGAGTAATCAATGAGCAATCAGACCACCACGGTCGAACCCCCCGCCCACGAACCGGGCGTCTCGCGCCCCGACTTCCTCCGCGCCACGGCCTCCGTGTGGCTCGGGACCACGATGGAGTACGTCGACTTCGCGCTGTACGGCCTCGCCGCGGGCCTCGTGTTCGGCGACCTGTTCTTCCCCGGCGCCGACCCGGCGGTTGCCTTGCTCTCGGGCTTCGCGACCTACGCCGTGGGCTTCCTCGCCCGGCCAGTCGGCGCGATCGTGCTGGGACGGATCGGGGACAAGCACGGCCGCAAGGTCGTGCTCGTCGCGACGATCATCCTCATGGGCGGCTCGACGACGCTCATCGGGGCCCTCCCGACGTTCGGCCAGATCGGTGTCGCGGCGCCGGCACTCCTCGTCTTCCTCCGGATCTGCCAGGGCTTCGGCGCCGGCGCTGAGCTCTCAGGCGGAGCGATCATGCTCGCGGAGTCGTCCCCGAACCGGATCCGGGGCTTCGTCTCGGCGTTCATCGCGCTCGGCTCCAACAGCGGCACGCTCCTCGCGTCCGGCGTGTGGCTCCTCGTGACGCAGCTCCCCAAGGCCGAGCTCCTGAGCTGGGGCTGGCGCATCCCGTTCCTCTGCAGCATCCTCGTCACGGTCGCCGCGCTCGTCCTCCGCAGGGTCATGAAGGAGAGCCCGATCTTCCTTGCTGAGAAGGAGCGCCGCGAACACATCGCCACGGACGCACGGCCCGCCGAGGACGCCCAGGCCCAGGCCGCGGCGGAGCCTGACAGCCGCGGCTTCTTCGCCCGCAACAAGGCCTTCTTCGTGATGCTGGGCCTCCGCATCGGCGAGAACGGGCCGTCCTACCTCGCCCAGACGTTCATCGTCGGGTACGTCACGAAGGTGCTCGTCCTCGACAAGTCCCTTTCGGCGTCGGCCGTCTTTGTTGCGTCCCTCATCGGTTTCGCGGTCATCCCCCTCGCTGGCTACGCGTCGGACCGGTTCGGGCGGCGCATCACGTACCGGGCGTTCTGCATCGCGCTCGTGGCCTTCGCCTTCCCGGCCTTCATCCTCATGGACACGAAGAACCCCGGGATCGTCTTCGCGACGATCGTGGTGGGCATGGCGCTAGCTAGCCTCGGCATCTTCGCGGTCCAGGCCGCGTACGGCGTCGAGCTCTTCGGCTCCACCAACCGGTACACCAAAATGGCGATCGCCAAGGAGGTCGGCTCGCTCCTCTCGGGCGGCACCGCGCCGCTCTTCGCCTCCGCGCTGCTCGTCCAGTTCGGGCACTGGTGGCCGATCGCGGTGTATTTCGCGGCCACGGCGACCATCGGTCTCGTGACCACGTTCTTCGCCCCCGAGACGCGGGGCCGGGACTTGACGCTCGCGAGTGACGCCGTCTAGGCAGGCAGCATGCGCATCGCGATCGACTGCGACCCCGGGAACGGGATCCCCGGCGCCAACACGGACGACGGCCTCGCCCTCGGGCTCGCCGCCGCCTCGTCCGAGCTGCAGCTCGAGCTCGTGACCACGGTCGCTGGGAACGTTCCGGCGGACGTCGGGGCCGCGGTCGCTCGCGAGCTCTTCCGCGCGTGGCGCGTCGACGTGCCGATCGTGGCCGGGGCCCGCACCCCCCTGGTGCGGGACCCGGCCCCGTGGCGACGCGTGCTCGACCGCGAAGACCTGAGCGAGAAGCACCGCCGACTGTGGGAAGGGATCCCCCGCCCCGCGCCGCGCGCCGCAGGCGCGAGAGCCACAGACGACGGCGGCCTGACCGCCGCCCGCGCGCTCGCGCACCTCGTGCGCGCGAACCCAGGCGAGATCACCGTCGTCGCCATCGGGCCGCTCACGAACATCGCGCTCGCGCTCCGTCTCGACCCGGGCTTCGCGCGGCACGTCGCGAGGATCGCGATCATGGGCGGCGCCTTCGCCGTGCCGGGCCGCGCCGTCGACACGAACTTCGGCTACGACCCGCACGCCGCCGCCGCCGTGCTCGCGAGCGGCGCCCCGATCACGCTCGTGCCGCTCGACACGACGGTCCGGACGCTCTTCACTGCTGAGGACCTCGAGCGCCTGCGCCGCATCGACTCCCCCATCGCGGCATCGCTCGCCCGGACCACCGCGCCGTGGCTGCAGTACTCGGCGGACACGCGCGGCATTCCGGGCTGCTGGCTCCACGACGTCCTCGTCGTGGCCATGCTCATCGACCCGACGATCGTCACGGCGACGCCCGCGAGGGTTTCCGTGAGCCTCGACGCCGGCGCGGCGCAGGGTGCCGCGGTCCGGCTTCCGGACGGCGGCTCACACGACGATCCGCGGCGGGCGCCGGTGACGCTGGTCGACGGCGTGAACAACGCGGGGCTGCTCGGCGTGTTCTTCGGGGCACTGGCCTCCTAGCCCGGCCCGGCGGGAGGGGGCAGCCACCCCTTGCGCCGTCAGCTTTGCGGGGTATCGCACCGCGCAAAGCTGACGGCGCAACGTTGAGGGGGCGCAAAGGTGACGGCGCAACGTTGGGGGCGCAATACCCGGAATATTGTTGAACAATCCTCTCGCTTGAGGCATGCTGGATTCAACAGCATCCTGAGACGGAGGTCACTCGTGCCCAGCATCGACCGCGGAGTCATCGATCTCAACAGCGACGTCGGCGAGTCGTTCGGCAACTGGACGTTCGGCGACGACGCCGCGATCTTCGCGAGCGTCTCGAGCGCCAACGTCGCGTGCGGCTTCCACGCCGGGGATCCGAGCCACATCCGCGCGACGTGCCGCGCGGCTGCCCAGGCCGGCGTGGTGGTCGGCGCGCACCCGGGCTATCGCGACCTCGCGGGCTTCGGGCGGCGCTTCATCGACATGGACCCGGACGACCTCACCGACGATGTCATCTACCAGATCGGGGCCCTCCGCGGCCTCGCGCAGGCGGCAGGCACCGAGGTCCGCTACGTCAAGCCGCACGGCGCGCTCTACAACGCGATCGTCCACCACGCAGCCCAGGCCCACGCCGTCGCGCGCGCCGTCGCCGAGGTCGACCGGACGCTGCCGCTCCTGGTCCTCCCGGGCTCCGAGATCCAGCGTGCCGCCGAGGGCGCGGGCCTCCGCACGGTCGTCGAGGCGTTCGCCGACCGCGCCTACACCCCGGAGGGGACACTCGTCTCCCGCCGCGAGCCGGGCTCCGTGCTCCACGACCTCGACGCGATCGTCGAGCACGTGCTCCGGATCCTCGACGGGAAGGTCCGCGCGATCGACGGCAGCCTCGTCCCGATCTCCGCCGGCAGCATCTGCGTCCACGGCGACACCCCCGGCGCCGTGACGATGGCGGCCCGCATCCGCGCCGCCATCGCGGACGCCGGCATCGAGATCAGGAGCTTCGCTTAGACCATGCCCGCACCTCAGTCCGCCACCCGCCCCGCCACGGCCCCCGCGGGCACCATGACGGCGCCGGGGCCCCGCGCCGTCGTCGGCATCCGCCCGTCCGGCGACCGCGCCGCCCTCGTCGAACTCGATTCGCTCGGTGCCGTCCTGAGCCTCGCGGGGCAGCTCGCCGGTGAGCCGCTCCCCGGGCTGCTCGACGTCGTCCCCGCCGCCACGACCGTCCTCGTGACCGCGGACTCGCCCGAGCACCTCACCGCGATCGTCCGGCGGGTGCGCTCGCTCGACCTCGCCTCGGGCGAGCGGCGGGCTGGCGAGCTCGTGGTCATCGAGACCGTCTACGACGGCGCCGACGTCGACGAGGTCGCGGCCCTCACCGGGCTGAGCCGCGAGGGCGTCGTGGCCGCGCACTCGGGCCAGGTGTGGGACGCCGCGTTCGGCGGCTTCGCGCCCGGCTTCGCCTATCTGGCGGGCGACGGCGCCCTCGACGTCCCGCGCCGCCCCTCGCCGCGCACCGCGGTGCCGGCCGGAGCGGTGGCGCTCGCGGGCACGTACTCCGCGGTGTACCCGCGCGAGTCGCCGGGCGGGTGGCAGCTCATCGGCCGCACCTCGGCCGCCATGTGGGACCTTGAGCGAGAAAGCCCGGCCCTCATCCGGCCCGGCGACCAGGTCCGCTTCAAGCCCGTGCGGGACGCCGTGGCACTCGCCGAGCCCGCGGCGCGGGTGCCCGAGCACGCTGAGGGGGACGCGCCGTCGTCCGCGGACGCGGGCCTCGTCGTCGTCAGCCCGGGGCTCCAGTGCACGGTTCAGGACCTCGGGCGCCCCGGCCTCGCCGCGCTCGGGGTGGGCGCCGCCGGGGCCGCGGACCGCGCCTCCCTGCGGCGCGCGAACCGGATCGTGGGCAACCCCGAGGGCGCGGCCGCGCTCGAGGCGCTGCTCGGCGGGCTCACCCTGCGGGCCGCGCGGGACCACGTGCTTGCGGTCACGGGGACGCGCGTCCCGCTGCGGATCAGCCCGGCCGCTCCAGCGGGCGGCACCGGAACCGACGACGGCGCCCGGTCCCCTTCGGGGGGCGAGCGCCGGCCGCCGCTCGACGCGCCGTTCGCGCTCCTCACGGGCGAAACCCTCACGCTGGGCACGCCCACCGCAGGGCTGCGCAGCTACGTCGCGGTCCGCGGCGGGCTCGATGCGCCCGAGGCGCTCGGCAGCCGCGCGGCGGACACCCTCTCGGGCATCGGGCCCAAGCCGCTGCGGCCCGGAATCGCCCTCGCGGTCCTGCCGGTTCGAGGAGCGCACGTGGTCGGGGCGCCCGAGGTTCCACCCCTGCTCGAGGAGGGCGTCGCGACGCTGCGCGTGGTCCCCGGGCCGCGGGACGACTGGTTCACGGACTCGGCGCTTCGCGATTTCCTCACCTCGGAGTGGACCGTGACGCAGCAGTCCAACCGCGTGGGGCTGCGCCTCGAAGGGCCGCGACTCGAGCGGCGACGCGACGGCGAGCTCGCGAGCGAGGGCACGGTGCTCGGCTCGGTCCAGGTCCCGCCCAACGGGCAGCCCGTTCTCTTCCTCGCAGACCATCCGGTGACGGGCGGCTATCCGGTGATCGCCGTCGTCGTCGACGCCGACCTCGACCGCGCGGGCCAGCTCCCGCCCGGCGCGCGAGTCCGCTTCGCGGCCGCGCCGGCCGCCGACTCCCCGCCCGACTCCGCTACCCCACCCAGCTCCGCTACCCCACCCGACGCCTCTAACCCACCCCGCTTCACTCTCCCACCCGCCCAGCCCCAAGGAACCACCCATGCGTAAAGTCCTCATCGCCAACCGCGGCGAGATCGCCGTCCGCGTGGCCCGAGCCTGCGACGACGCGGGCCTCGAAAGCGTCGCCGTCTACGCCGACCAGGACGCCGACGCCGTCCACGTCTCGGCGTGCACAGAGGCGTACGCGCTCGGCGGGACCTCGCCCGCGGAAACCTATCTCGACGCGACGAAGCTCCTCGCCGTCGCGGCCCGCTCCGGCGCCGACGCGGTGCACCCGGGCTACGGCTTCCTGTCCGAGAACGCCGGCTTCGCCCAGGCCGTCCTCGACGCGGGGCTCACGTGGATCGGGCCCTCGCCCGAGACCATCGGCCTCCTCGGCGACAAGGTGAGCGCGCGGGCCGTCGCCGTGCGCGCCGGAGCGCCGCTCGCCCCCGGAAGCGACGGGCCGGTCGCGAGTGCCGCGGAGGTCCTGCAGTTCGTGCGCGAGCACGGCCTGCCGGTGGCCATCAAGGCCGCGTTCGGCGGAGGCGGGCGCGGGCTCAAGGTGGCGCGGACCATGGCCGAGATCGAGGAGTGCTTCGACTCGGCCGTGCGCGAGTCGCGGGCGGCGTTCGGGCGCGAGGAGTGCTTCGTCGAGAAGTTCCTCGACCGGCCGCGGCACGTCGAGGCCCAGATCCTCGCGGACACGCACGGGAACGTCATTGTGGCCGGGACGCGCGACTGCTCGCTCCAGCGCCGGCACCAGAAGCTCGTCGAGGAGGCGCCCGCGCCGTTCCTCACCGCCGAGCAGCGCGCCCGCATCCACGAGTCCGCCAAGGCGATCTGTCGCGAGGCCGCCTACGTGGGCGCCGGAACCGTCGAGTACCTCCTCGACAGCGCCGGCACCCTGAGCTTCCTCGAGGTCAACACGCGCCTCCAGGTCGAGCACCCCATCACCGAGGAGACCTCGGGCCTCGACCTCGTGGCCGCGCAGCTCGCGATCGCGGCCGGCCGGCCGCTCCCCGTGCTCGAGGATCCGGAGCCGCGCGGGCACGCGATCGAGTTCCGGATCAACGCCGAGGACCCCGGGCGCGGCTTCCTGCCCTCGCCCGGGACCGTTTCGCGCTTCGCCCCGCCCACGGGCCCGGGGATCCGCGTGGACTCCGGTGTCCGGGACGGCTCGACCGTGCCAGGGCAGTTCGATTCGCTCCTCGCGAAGCTCGTCGTGACGGGCGCGGACCGGCAGCAGGCCCTGCGGCGGGCACGCCGCGCCCTGCGCGAGTTCGAGATCCACGGCCTCGCGACTGTCCTGCCGTTTCACCGGGCCGTCGTGGACAGCCCAGCCTTCGCGGCCGAGGACGGCCTCGGCGTGTACACGACGTGGATCGAGTCCGAGTTCGCGTCCGAGCTCGCCGCAAGCCCCGAGTTCAGCCCCGCCGCGGCCGACGCCGGAAGGCGCACCTTCGCGATCGACCTCGACGGCCGGCGCGTCACGCTGGGCGTCCCGGAGGCGCTCTTCGCGGGGCTCGCCGCTGCCGCACCCCCGCGGGCGGCCGACGACGGCGGGGCCGCACCATCGCCCGGAGCCGCACCCGAGGCTTCGTTCGGGACCACGCTCACGGCCGGCATGAGCGGGACGATCGTCAAGTGGCTCGCGCAGCCGGGTGACGCAGTCGGGGCGGGGGCCGCCGTCGTCGTCCTCGAGGCGATGAAGATGGAGACGACCGTCCAAGCCCACCGCGCCGGGACGCTCGGCGAGCACGCCGCGGCGCCGGGCGACGCCGTCGCTGCGGGCGACGTCCTGACCACGATCTCGTAACGTTCCCCCTCCCTCTCCCATCGAGTGCTCCGTAACTGTCGTTTTGAGGCCCCAAAACGACAGTTACGGAGCAATGGATAGGACCCTTAGCCGCGCCGCTTAGGGTTGTGCCATGACGTCTGAGGAGGTTCTCGCCGGGCTGCGCGCCGAGGCCGGCGCGACCAAGCACGCCGAGACGAGCTCGTGGGTCGCAGCGCAGCTCCGGCAACGGATCGCGGACGGCCAGCTCGCCCCCGGAGCCAAGCTCGCGGAGGAAGCCCTCCGCGAGGCCCTCGGCGTCTCCCGGAACACCCTCCGCGAGGCGTTCGCGACGCTGCACGCCGAGCGCGTGGTGACGCGCATCCCCAACCGCGGCGTCTTCGTCTCGCACCCCACGGCGGACGACATCCGTGAGATCTACCGCGTCCGGCGGCTCGTCGAGCCAGCGTCGCTCCTGTGGTCTCCCGCGGCTCCGACCGAGCCGCTCGCGGCGATCGTGCGGGAGGCGCGTCAGGCCGCCGAGTCCGGGGACGTGCCGGCGATGGCGAACGCGAACCAGGAGTTCCACCGCGCGCTCGTCGCGCGGGCCGGCAGCGAGCGCCTCGACAGCTTCATGGAGCAGATCCTCGCTGAGATGCGCCTCGTCTTCGCGACGATGGGCTCCCACCCGCGCTTCCACGCGCCCTACGTCGAGGACAACGCGCGGATCGTCGAGCTGCTCGAAGCTGGCCGCCCGGCCGATGCCTCCGCGCTCATGGCCGACTACCTCGACCGGGCCGAGCAGCAGCTCCTCGCCGCGGTCGCGGGCTAGGCCCGCCGGCCAATCCCGCCGAAACGCACCCGAAATTCGCCTTAAACCAGATTGTTCAACAACACTCTTGCCTGATTGTTCAACAAAAGGATATGCTCTAGGTCACACGCGCTTATGGCGCACATCCCTTCGCAGACCGAGCCCCCTTTCGGAACGGATAATCATGCTTGTACTCATCGGGGTACTTCTCGTGATCGTTGGCTTTGCGATCCGCTTGAACCCCCTCGTGGTCGTCACCGTCGCCGGCATCGTCACGGCGCTCCTGGGCGGCCTCAATCCCCTCCAGATCCTCGAAGCCTTCGGAACCGGCTTCGCGAGCAGCCGCTCGGTCACGATCTTCGTCGCAGTGCTGCCCGTGGTCGGCATCATCGAATACTTCGGGCTTCAGGAGCAGGCCAAGGCCCTCATCGGGAAGCTCGCGAAGCTCACGGCCGGCCGCGTGCTCCTCGGCTACCTCGCCGTGCGGCAGCTGACCGCCGCCGTTGGCCTCAACAGCATCGGCGGGCACGCGCAGACGGTGCGCCCGCTCGTCTTCCCGATGGCCGAGGGCGCGGCGCTGCGCCGCTACGGCCACGTCCCCGAGCACATCAAGGAGCGCATCAAGGGCCACTCGGCTGCGGCCGACAATGTGGGCGTCTTCTTCGGCGAGGACGTCTTCGTGGCCGTCGGCTCGATCCTGCTCATCACGACGTTCGTCGACACGACCTACCATCTCCACCTCGAGCCGCTGCAGCTCGCCCTCTGGGCCATCCCCTCGGCGATCGCGGCGTTCCTCATCCACGGCTTCCGGCTCCTGCGCCTCGACAGGGCGCTCGACAAGGAGTACCGCGAGTACGAAGCCTCCACCGAGAACGCCATGGCAGGAGAGGCCAAGTGATCAACGTCGAAGCCGTCTACTGGCTCATCGGAATCCTGTTCATCGCGTGGGCCGTCCTGATCGTGCGGGACGCGAACCATCCGCGACGTTGGGGCAGCTCGGCCTTCTGGGGCCTCCTCGGACTGTGCTTCTTCTATGGCACATGGGTCCAGGCCGGGACCGCGCCGGGGTGGGTCCTCGGCATCGCCGTGCTCGTCCTCGTGGCCCTCGCCGCCACCAAGCAGCTCGCGGACGGCAAGGCCAAGACCTCGACCGGCCCCCAGCGTGAGGCTTTCGCCGCCAAGTTCGGGAACAAGCTCTTCATCCCGGCGCTCACGCTCCCGATCGTCACGGTCATCCTCGTGCTGCTCGCGCCGGTTCTCGCGATCGGCGGGACCCCGATCCTCGAACCCAAGAACACGACCCTCGTGGCCCTCGCGATCGGCGCGATCGTGGCCGCAGTCGTGGCCCTCGTGATCCTCCGGCCCAAGCACGCGCTCACGCCCGTGTTCGAGAGCCGCCGCATCCTCGAGTCGATCGGCTGGGCGGCGCTGCTCCCCCAGATGCTCTCGACGCTCGGCATCCTCTTCACGAAGGCCGGCGTGGGCACGGCGGTCAGCACGCTCGTCACCGGGGTCATGCCGAAGGGCTCGCTGCTCGCGGCCGTCATCGTGTACTGCGTGGGCCTGTTCGTGTTCACGGTGCTCATGGGCAACGGCTTCGCGGCGTTCCCGATCATGACCGCCGCGATCGGCTGGCCCGTGCTCGTCCAGCAGTTCCACGGCAATCCCGCGATCGTCTTCGCGATCGGCATGCTCGCGGGCTTCTGCGGCACGCTGTGCACGCCGATGGCCGCGAACTTCAACCTCGTGCCCTCGGCGCTGCTCGAGATGAAGAACAAGTACGGCGTCATCACGGCCCAGCTCGGCACGGCGTTCCCGCTGCTCGCCGTCAACACCGCCCTCATGTACTTCCTCGCCTTCTAGGAGAACCGTGGACTTCGATCTCATGCCCTCGGCCGCGGAGCACTGCGCCGCCGTCGTCCTCGACAATCTGGGCCGCGACTACCCGCACTCGGCCCACCACACCCAGCGCTCCGCGAGCGACCGCGCGCTGCCGGCCGAGCTGCACCCCGCGTTCTACACCTCGTTCGACTGGCACTCGTGCGTCCACATGCACTGGCTGGGCGTCAGCATTCTCAACGCCGCGGCCGGTGCGGCCGGCACGACAACAGACGACCGCGGCGCCGTCCTCGAGCGCGGAACGGCGGCGCGACTTCGGGCCGCCTTGGCGGACAACCTCACGGCGGAGAAGCTCGCCGCCGAGGCCGCGTATCTCGCGGCCAACCCGTCGTGGGAGCGGCCGTACGGATGGGCGTGGCTCGCACGGCTCGCGGCGGCGTGCTCGGCCTCGCCGGATAAGGAGATCCGCGGCTGGGGCCGGAACCTCGAGGGATGCGTTGACGTCGTGGCCCGGCTCGTGACGGAGTGGCTCGAGAAGGCCCAGTACCCCGTGCGCCACGGCCTGCACACGAACTCGGCGTTCGGCGTCGCGCTCCTGCTCGACGCGTTCCGCGCGCTCGGCCGGGCGGACGCCGCGGCGGCGTGCGAGGCCGCGGCCCGCACGTGGTTCGGCGCGGACGCGGCCTGGGCCTCCGAGTGGGAGCTCAGCGGGCAGGACTTCCTCTCCGCCGGGCTCAGCGAGGCCGACCTCATGCAGCGCGTGCTCGGCCCCGACGAGTTCGCGGCGTGGCTCGAGCGCTTCCTGCCAGGGCTCGGCGCGGAGTCGCGCATGCTCGCCGTCGTCGGCGTGACCGACGAGTCCGACGGCTACATGGTCCACCTGCACGGCCTCAACCTGAGCCGCGCGGGCCAGCTCTCGCGCGTGGTGCGGACACTGCGGGAGGCGGCGGCGCCGTCGGCTTCGTCGGCCGAGCCCGTGCTCGCCGCCGCGCTCGATCCGCTTCTCAAGGCGGGGCTCGCGGCCCTCGACAGCGGGGACTTCATGTCGACGCACTGGCTCGCGAGCTTCGCGTGGGACGCGCTCGAGTCCCGAAGCGAGCTCGAGTTCGCCTGAGCCACGTCCTCGAGCTCGCCGAGCGTCCCTTCGTGCCCATCTAGTGCAGCGTGTCGTTATTAGATAGACACTTGCGTGTTTGGGAGGATTGGCTATGGCCAATCGTCCCGCACGTGCGCTGGCCCTCCGGGAGGGGGACCTCGAAGAGCTGACCCGCCTGACCCGTTCGAGTTCGGTGCGCGCGGGCGTGGCGCAGAGGGCGCGTATCGTGCTGCTGGCGGCCGAGGGGATCTCGAACACGGCGATCGCCGAGCGTGTCGGGGTGACCCGGACGACCGTGATCGGCTGGCGGGACCGGTATGCGGAGTCCGGACTGGACGGGCTGGTGGACCAGCAGCGGCCCGGCCGGCCGCGCAGGGTGGACCACGCGCAGATCGTCGCGGCGACCCTGGCGCCGCCTCCGAAGAAGTATGGGGTGACGCACTGGTCCTCCCGCCTCCTCGCGGACAGGCTGGGCATCGGCAACGCGACCGTTGCCCGGGCGTGGCGGGAGTACGGGGTCCAGCCCTGGCGGTCCGGGACGTTCAAGTTCTCCACGGACCCCGAGCTCGTCGCGAAGGTCACAGACGTGGTCGGCCTCTACCTGGCGCCCCCGGAGGACGCGGTGGTGCTGTGCGTGGACGAGAAATCGCAGATCCAGGCCTTGGACCGCACCGCCCCGATGCTGCCCATGCAGCCGCACCTGATCGAGCGGCGCACCCACGACTACACCCGCCACGGCACCACGACCCTGTTCGCCGCTCTCGAGGTCGCCACCGGCCAGGTCACCGCGGCGGTGAAGCCGAGACACCGCAGGGAGGAGTTCCTCGCGTTCCTGCGCCAGGTCGACCGGGCCTACCCCGGCCGCGAGCTGCACCTCGTGATGGACAACTACGCCACGCACAAGACCCCCGAGGTGAAGGCCTGGCTGGAAGCCCACCCCCGCTTCAGCGTCCACTTCACCCCGACCTCCGGGTCGTGGCTGAACCTCGTCGAGGTCTGGTTCGGCATCATCGACCGCCAGGCCATCCGCCGCGGCGTCTTCACATCCGTCAAGGACCTCAACGCCAAGATCCGGCAGTTCATCACCGGCTGGAACGACCGATGCCACCCCTTCATCTGGACCAAGACCCCAGAACAGATCCTCGCTAAAGCGAACCGTCCGACCACTTCAGAAACGCGACACTAGGTGCGGCCACCACCCGCGGAGGCCTGAAACCGTCAGGCGGGCGGCGCCGTCATGGGCCGCCCGCCACCGTAAAGTGGGCAGGAAGGGACGGTTCCTACGGCGAGGGCTGCACCACCATCGCCGAGCCGCCGCCGCGCCGCGTTGGTTCGGCCGCCGCGAGCGTCCGCCCGTCCGGCAGGAACTCGATCGCGGTCTCGGCCCCGATTTCCGCCGCCGAGGTGAACGCGTCGCCGGACGGCTGGAACACGTGCCCGTACGGCGTCAGCTGGCTCCCGTACTTCGCGATGAAGTCCGGTTCCGCCGTGACCTTCGCCGTGTTGCGCTGCGAGGCGCGCGGCGCGGCAAGGGCCTCGGGCGTGGTCATGCCTCGGTCGATCCGGTTGAAGATCGTCTGGAGCACGGTCGTGATGATCGTCGAGCCGCCGGGCGAGCCGAGCGCGAGGAACGGCTTGCCGTCCTGGAGCATGATGGTCGGCGAGATCGACGAGCGCGGGCGCTTGCCGGGATCGATCCGGTTCGGGTCCGTGGGGCTGTACACGGCCGAGAAGTCCGTGAGCTCGTTGTTGAGGATGAACCCACGCCCCGGAACGACCATCCCGGACCCGCCGGTCTGCTCGATGGTGAGCGTGTACTCGACCACGTTGCCCCACCGGTCGGTGACCGTCATGTTCGTCGTCGAGATGTTCTCAGTGTCCCTCTCCGCCGCGGGCGCCGCGGCCATGGGGCACACGCCGTTGTAGTTCGTCACGTCGCCGGGCGCCACGGGCTTGGTCGCCGCGTGCGTGGGATCGATCGAGCACGAGCGCTGCTTGCCGAAGAGCGGGTCGAGGAGGGCCTTCGTCGGGACGTTGACGAAGCCCGGGTCTCCCACGTACTTGCCGCGGTCGGCGAACGCGAGCGCGCTCGCCTCGAGGTAGTGGTGCAGCGCGTCGGCGTCACTCATGCCGGCGAGGTTGAACTGGTCCAGGATGTTGAGTGACTCGCCCACGGTCGTGCCGCCGCTGCTCGCGGGAGCCATGCCGTAGACGTCGTAGCCGCGATAGTTCACGTGCGTCGGGTCACGGTCGATCGTCGAGTAGTTCGCGATGTCCGTGGCCGTCATGCTGCCGCGCGGCACGGGCAGCGTAGTGGTCGGAGACTTCGGCGGGTTCTGCACCGTGTTCGCGATCTCGTCCGCGAGCGGTCCCGAGTAGAACGCCTTGATGCCGTCTTTCGCGAGCATCCGGTACGTCGCGGCCAGGTCGTGGTTCTGGAAGATCGAGCCGACCTGCGGCGCATCGCCGCCCGGCAGGAAGAGGCTCGCGGTCGAGGGGAAGGCCGCGAAGCGGGCCTTGTTGTCGAGGGTCTGCTGGCGGAACGTCGGATCCACCACGAAGCCGCGGTCCGCGACCTTGATCGCGGGCTTGAGGGCCTCGCCAAAGCTCACGGTCCCCCAGCGGTCGAGGGCCCGCTGCCACGTCGCCGCGGTCCCCGGCACGCCCACGGAGACGCCGCTCGTCACGAGCTGGGGCGTGAAGTTGTACGGCTTCCCGGTCGCGGGATCGATGAACGCGTCGTGCCGCATCGCCGAGGGAGCGGTCTCGCGGCCGTCGATGGTCTGTACCGTACGGGTCTTGGCGTCGTAGAACGTGAAGAAGCCGCCGCCCCCGATTCCCGAGCTGTACGGCTCGGTCACGCCGAGGGTCGCGGCGGCGGCCACCGCGGCGTCGACGGCGTTTCCGCCGTTGCGGAGCACCTCAAGCCCCGCGGCCGAGGCATCGGGATCCACGGTGCTGATGGCGCCGCCGTAGCCCACGGCGGTGGGGGTCTTCTCGGTCTGCCGCGGGTCCGCGGAGGCCGGGCTCGCGACCACCGCGCTCGTGACGCCGAGCGCTAGGGTCGCCGCGACGGCGGCGAGTTGGTGTCTGAATGTGCTCACAGGTCCCTCCCGATACAAGGCAAAGCAGGCTGACAGGGTGTGACCCAAGCTACTTTGCCGCCATCTGAGGAGTCAGCCCTCCGAGCAATCGAGTTTCTGATGCCCCGAGGGGTGAACCGGGGGTCGAGGCCGTTCGTTCTTCCTCGGGGAGAGCCACGAGGAGGCACAGGATGGCCGGTCTGGACAGCATCGCCGTGACGACGCTCAACGGGCGCCGCACGACGTTCGGGGAGTGGGCCGGCGGCGTCCGGCTCGTGGTCAACGTCGCGAGTCGCTGCGGCCTCGCACCCCAATACGAGCAGCTCGAAGAGCTCCAGGAGCGGTACGAGGGGCGGGGCTTCACGGTGCTCGCGTTCCCGAGCAATCAGTTCCTCCAGGAGTACCGGGACGCCGAGAAGATCGCGGAGTACTGCACCGCGACGTGGGGCGTCACGTTCCCGGTCATGGACAAGGTGCGCGTCAACGGCCGCTCCGCGCACCCGCTCTACCAGGAGCTCGTCAAGACCCCGGACAGCGAGGGCAAGGCGGGGCGGATCACGTGGAACTTCGAGAAGTTCCTCGTCCTGCCCGACGGCACGGTGCACCGGTTCCGGCCGCGCGTCCTCCCCGACGACCCCGAGATCGTCGCGCTCATCGAGGCGGGACTCCCGCGCCCCTGAGGATGGGCTGACGCGGCGGCCGCGTGCGGCGGTTCCGCCGGACCGCAGGACGACGGCGGCGCCTCACCTCAGCGCTGCCGGCGCAGGAGCGGGAGGATGCGGCGAAGCGCAAAGGCCCCGATGCCGCGGCGCGTGAGGCACGCCGTCTGCGACTCGGCGGCGCGGATGGCGGCGGTCGCGTACTCCGTCATCTCGGTCTCATAGGCATCGATCGCGGCGGGGATCTGCCCGGGCACGTCCGCCGGGACGGAGGCCAGGCGGGCGGCGAGAGCCTGGGCGCTGCGCAGGGCGGTGTTCCCACCGTGCGCGCCGAGCGGCGGCATGGGGTGGATCGCGTCGCCGATCGCGGTCGCGTGGGCGAACGCGCGCTGCCCGCCCGGGCGGCCCGCGGAGAAGCGGCTGAACAGGGTGTCGGCGATACGGGAGTTCTCGACGAGGCTCTGGAGCACGGGCGACGCACCGACCGTGAGCTCGCGCGCCCTGCGGAGCAGCTCCTCGGGACCCTGATCGCGGAGCACGTCCGTCTCGGCCGGGTCGGGGATGAGTCCCCACATGACGTAGTCGCCGAGGGCGTCCAGGCCTGGCGGCACGGCGTCGGCGGGCAGGATCCCGGCCGGAGCCTGCGTGAACCGCATGGCCGTCGCGAAGAACGCGAGTCCGGGCTTCGGGAGCATGGCGAGGACGCCGCTGTCGTGGAGGCGGTCGGGCAGGAGGACCGTCCCGTCGGCCCGGAGCGGGGCGCGGCCGTCACGGCGCGGAGCACCTCGCGATCGACCTGCCGTTCGGCATCGACGGTGGCGTCGAAGTCGACCACGACGGCGTCGCGGAGGCGCTCGTCCGTGATGCGGAAGTGACCGCCGGGAGGCCGCCGAGCCCCGCACCGATGATTCCAACCTGCATGGTGATCCTCTTTCCCGATTAGTCCGAGATTCGGACGATCCGATATTCGGAAGATATCACGCTAGACTGGCATCGTGAAGGATCTCTTGGAACAGCTCACGCGCGCGCAGCAGCGCCACCTCGTGGACCAGGTCATGGAAAACGAGGCGATCGCGCGGGAATTCGGCGTGAGCCTCGCCGAGCTGCAGCTACTCCACCTGCTCGTGCTCCGTCCCGACATCGTCGCGGCGCAGCAGGTGGTCAAGGCGACAGCACTCCCCTCGAGCACGGTCTCGGACATGCTCGAGCGCCTCGAACGGCTCGGCTTCGTGGAGCGCCAGCGCGACCCGAAGGACCGCCGCCGGTGGGTGATCACGCCGACAGAGCAGTGCCAGCGCATCGCCCGGCGCTACACGACGAGCGAGATGGGCCGGCGCATGAACGTCGCCGTCGACGAGATGACGCCAGACGAGATCGAGACCGTGCTGCGCTACTTCACGCGGCTTATCGCGTGACGCAGCGCGGCACGGTCTCGATCTCTGGGAAACCCTGCGATCGGAGAACCGCGGCGGGGATCAGTCCTGGAAGTACTCGATCCGCGCGCCGATCGAGTTGAGCCGCTCGGCGAGGTCCTGGTAGCCACGCTCGATCACGTAGATGTTCCGCAGCTCGCTCGTGCCGCGGGCCGCGAGCATCGCGAGCAGGATGCACGCCGCGGGGCGGAGCGCCGGCGGGCAGCCCACCTCGGCGGCGCGCCACTTCGTGGGGCCGTTGACGTAGATGCGGTGCGGGTCGAGGAGCTGGATCTGCGCGCCGAGCCGGTTGAGCTCGGTGAGGTAGATGGCACGGTTCTCGTAGACCCAGTCGTGGATGAGGGTCTGGCCGGTCGCGTTGCCCGCGATCACCGCGAAGAACGGCAGGTTGTCGATGTTGAGGCCAGGGAACGGCATGGGATGGATCTTGTCCGCCGGGGCGTGCAGCTCGGACGGGAGCGTCGTGACGTCGACGAGCCGGGTCCGGCCATTGCGCGCAACGTACTCGCCCGAGATCTCGAGCTCCTGGCCCATCTGCACGAGCGTCGCGAGCTCGATCTCCATGAACTCAATCGGCACGCGGCGCACGGTCACCTGCGAATTCGTCACGATCGCGGCGGTGATGAGGCTCATGGCCTCGATGGGGTCCTCCGAAGGGCAGTACTCGATGTCCTGCTCGATTCGCGCGCGTCCACGGATGCGCAGCGTCGTGGTGCCGACGCCCTCGATCTCGACGCCGAGGCTCTGGAGGTAGAAGCACAGGTCCTGGACCATGTAGTTCGGCGACGCGTTGCGGATCACGGTGAGGCCCTCGCGGTGCGCGGCGGCCATGATCGCGTTCTCGGTCACGGTGTCGCCGCGCTCGGTAAGGACGAACGTGCGGTCGTCGCGATCGGCCTCGGGGGCCCGCACGGAGTAGAACCCGTTGGACGCCTCGACCGCGAGACCGAAGGTCCGGAGAGCCTGCATATGCGGCTCGACGGTTCGGGTACCGAGGTCGCAGCCGCCCGCGTACGGGAGCTTGTATTCGCTGCGCTCGTCGAGGAGCGGGCCGAGCAGCATGATGACGCTGCGCGTGCGCCGGGCCGCCTCGACGTCCATGGCCTCGAGGTCGAGGACGGCAGGGCGGCGGATCTGGAGGTCGCGCGGCTGCTCGCCGAGCGCGCCCGGGAGCCACGTGCACTCGACACCGATCGAGGTCAGGACCTCGACGATCCGGTTGACCTCCTCGATGCGGGCGAGGTTGCGCAGCGTCGTGGTGCCGCGGTTGATGAGGCTCGCGCACAGCAGCGCGACGCCGGCGTTCTTGGACGTGTTGACGTCGACGGCCCCGGAGAGACGCCGCCCGCCCTCGACCCGGAGATGGGTCATCTTGGACGGGCCGATGTTGAGGATGCGCTGTCCGAGGATGTCCTCGATGCGCTGGAGCATCTTGAGGCTCAGGTTCTGCTTGCCCTGCTCCATCCGCGCAATGGCGCTTTGGCTTGTGCCCAGTTCGGCAGCCAGCTGCCCCTGCGTCCAGCCCCTGTCGCTGCGCACTTCGCGCAGAATCGCCCCGACGGTCTCAGCAGTCTGTTGTGCCATGCGGCCAAAATATCACAGATGCGATAGTTGGCCGCAAATCGACACGATTTCGAGACAATTGGCGGTCTAGACCGCCCGGTAACACATTTCCATGAGATAACGCAAGGGTTTAGGGTTCGTTGACCACCGAGAGGACGTTACCCGCAGGGTCCTTGAACCAAGCAATCCCGTTGCCCGCGGGTCCATTCGGATCGCGGAGGATTCCGTTCTCGTCGAGGGGCATCTGCTCGCTGCTCGGGTAGTGATCCGTCCGGATCCCGAGCTCGTGCAGCGAGGCCACGGCATCGTCGACGCTCGGCACCACGAGGTTGAGCACTGTGTGGGTCGCCGGGACGTGGTCCGGCTTCGGGTACGCGAACACCTGAGCCCCGCCAGGAAGTGTGAGCCGCAGTCCGCCCATGATGTCTTCCGCCGTCAGGCCCAAGGTCCCGACGTAGAAGTCCCTCGCCTTCTCGACGTCGTCGACGCTGAAGCTCGAGAACGATCCAGTGATTTCAACCATCATGGCTCCTTCGCTTGTGGTCATGCCGGGGCTCCCCCGCGGAAAGGATTCCACCCCGCGGGGCCACGCGCCAGAGGCGACATCGACGGATCTGGGTGGGTTGCGCCGTCGTCCGTCCCGTTGCGGGGTCACCCCCACACGACGTTCCACGTCCCAAGCACGACGGCGGCACCCACCGCGAGCGCCGCGATGCCCACGCCCGCGGCGATCACCCACGCGTCGAGCCGCGAGAAGCTCGACTCGCGCGCCCACGTGCGCGGCGCGGGCCGGCCATCCACGACGCTCCCGAAGCCGCGCGCCTCCATCGCGACCGCGAGCCGCGTGGCCCGTCGGATCGCGACGACGAGAAGCGCGAAGGCCTGGCCGAGGAACGTCCGGAAGCGCTCGACTGGGCTGTGTCCCGTTCCGACGCCGCGGGCACGGCGCGCGAGCCCGAGCGTGCGCCACTCGTCGACGAGGAGGCCCACGAGACGCATCCCGGCGAGGGCGCCGAGCACGAAGCGGCTCGGGAGGCGGAGCTTCTGGGCGAGGCCGTCGGCCAGGTCCGTGGGATCCGTGGAGAAGAGCAGGAAGACGCCCGGAAGAGCGATCGCAAGGCCGCGGAGCCCGATCGCCGCGCCCGTGAGCACGGAATGCTCCGTGAAGACCGCGGGCCCGAGGTGCAGCCAGACCGCGCCGGTCTTCGCGCCGAGCAGGGCGGTCGAATAGGCCGCGACGGCGGCCGCGACGACGAGCGGCCACGTGCGCCGCGCGAGCGTCACGAAGCGGACACCGAGGAGCGGAATGAGACACAGTTCGCACGCGAGGGCCACGGAAGCCGAGACCCAATCGACGCTGAACAGGAGCGAAACCGTGATGCACAGGGCCGCCGCGAGCTTCGCAACGGGGTTGGCGCGCGCGAGGACGGAGTTGGCGACGTCGGGGGTGAGGATGTCAACGCTCATACGGATGGCCCCGGGCCAGCCGATGCCTCCACCTTGGCGGCGCGCCCGCCGTCGACCCGGTACACGCTGTCGGAGAGGGCCTCGGTGAAGTGCTCGTCGTGCGTGACGGCGAGCAGGGCTGTGCCCTGCTCGAGCAGCTCCGCGAGCAGCCGCACGAGCTCCGCCCACGTGAGCGCGTCCTGGCCGAATGTGGGCTCGTCGAGCACGAGGATCCGCGGGTTCGTGGCGAGCATCGTCGCGACGGAGAGGCGGCGCTTCTCGCCACCCGAGAGCGTGAAGGGGTTGGCCTCCGCGAGGCGTCCGAGGCGGAGCCGCTCGAGCAGCCCGTCGACGATCCGCCGCGTCTCGGCGGGCTGGAGCTTCGCGACGCGCCGCGGCCCGAACTCGAGCTCGTCGAGGACGCGGGGGGTGAGGAACTGGTGCTCGGGCTCCTGGAACACTGTGCCGATGCGGCTCACGAGCTCGCTCGACCGCCAGCGGTGGGGGCTCGTCCCGGCCCCGCGCGCGAGCGGCGGGAGCGCCTCGAGCCGGCCGCCGACGGCGGGCAGGAGCCCCGCAAGCGTGAGCGCGAGGGTCGACTTCCCGGCGCCGTTCGGCCCGGTCACGCTCGTCGCGTGGCCCTCGCGGAGCGCGAGGTCGATCCCGCCGACCACGGGCGGAGCCTTGGGCGAACGGCCCACCGCGAGATCGGCGGCCCTCAGCAGGGTCTCGCCGAGCGTTGAGCGCACGACGGCGGGCGGCGCCTCGCCGCTGTGCGCGTCACCATCGGTGGGCCGGAGCGTGCGGACCGCGCGATCGCCTCTTTCCTCGCCGGTGAGCGGGTGCCATCCCGGAACCCAGACGCCCGCGGCGGCCAGCCGCCGTCGTACACTCCCATCCTCCAGGACGCGCTCGGGCAGGCCGTCCGCGAGGAGGCCCCCGCCCTCGCCCAGCACGACGACGCGGTCCACGAGCTCGGACCATACCGACACGCGATGCTCGACGACCACGAGGGTGGCCCCCGTGCGGTCGAGGCTGCGGCGCACTGCCTCGCGGACCTCGCGGACGCCCTCGGGGTCGAGGTTCGCCGTCGGCTCGTCGAGCAGCACAAGGCCGGGTTCCATCGCGAGGACCCCCGCGAGCGCGAGGCGCTGTTTCTGGCCACCCGAAAGCGCCGCCGTGGGCCGGTCGAGCGGGAGGTCGAGGCCCACGTCCGCGAGCGCGCGGTGCACGCGCGGCCAGATCTGCTCCCGCGGGACGGCGAGGTTCTCGCAGCCGAACGCGACCTCGTCGCCCACGCGGGCCATCGCGATCTGGCCGTCGGGGTCCTGGAGCACGAGCCCGGCGCGGCCCCGCGCGTCGGGTGCGCGCACGCCGTCGACCGTGAGCTCGCCGCGTTCCTCGCCCTCTTCGGCCGCGCCGAGGACGCCCGCGAGGGCATGCAGCAGGGTCGACTTGCCCGCGCCGGACGCGCCGAGCAGGAGGACGCGCTCGCCCGGGGCGATGTCAAGGTCGAGGCCGCTCACGGCGAAGGCCTTGCGGCCAGCGTGCCGCCAGCCCCAGCCGCGAGCCTTGACCCCCGCGGGCGCGGCCGTCGGCGCGCCTGAGGGCATGGCCGAAGGCAGAGCGGGGGGCATGTCAGACGTCCGCGGCGCGCCCCGCGGCGAAGGCGGACAGGGCGCCGGTCTTCGCGAGCGCCTTGACCGCGAGCCAGCTCAGCAGGCCCGCGATGACGATGCCGGAGACGACCGCGAACACCGTGTACGCGACCTGCCAGCCGAACTCCCACTCGACGAAGAACTGGATGACCTCGCTCACGCCGAGCGCAAGGCCTGAGAGGGCGCCCGCGAGCAGCGCGACGCCGAGGTTCCAGCGGCGGTACGCGAAGATCGCGAAGCCGGCCTCCGCGCCGAGGCCTTGAACCAGGCCGGAGAGGAGGACCGTGACGCCGAACTGCGAGCCGAGCAGGGCCTCGACAACCGCCGCGAGGATCTCGCAGAACAGGGCCGCGCCCGGCTTGCGGATGATGAGGCCGCCCAGGACGCCGGCCAGGAGCCAGCCACCCGAGTAGAGACCGCTGAGCGGGGCGAAGGCGGCGGTGACGACCTGGATCCCGGTGTAGCCCTGGTCCCACAGCCAGAAGATGACGCCGCACGCCACGGAAACGACCGCGGCGACAACGATGTCGACGACCCGCCACGTGTAGACGGGCTTGGTGGTGGTGCTCATCTGTGTCCTCCCACTGGAGTAGGAGGGGCGGCAGCACAGCTGCCTGAGAACTCGACTTCCTTCGCCGGTATTAGCCGGAGCAGGTTCGAGGGTCTGCGGCGGTCCGCACTCTCAGCGCCCTGGGTGCGCCGGGCATGCCCGGCGGCGGCGCTCCCCTGTCGTATGAAGTGCAGCAAGTCTACCGCTAGGCTGGGCGGGGAGTGCTCTGCACAGCGCTGGAGTCGACAGAACGCGAAGGAGACGGACGTGACCATCCTCATCAAGCTGTTCGGGACGCTTGTCAGCCTCGGCGCAGGCTTTGTTGCCACGAAGGTCGTCGATGCGGTGTGGGAGAAGAGCACCGGCAACAAGCCGCCCAAGGACGCCACCAACATCGAGACCAGCCTGCGCGACACGCTCGTCTTCGCGCTCGTTTCCGCGTCCGTCGGCGCCATTGTGAACGTGCTCACGCAGCGGTACACCCAGAAGGCGATCGCGCGCTTCAACAGCACGCCGGACCAGGTCTAGGGGCCGGCAGCGACCGGGGCGCCGGGGCCGCCGGGGCCGGTCGATCAGTTCCTCCGCCGGCTTCCCCGGCATCTCAACCAGATTCCCCAGCACCTCCGCCGGCCTCCCCGAGCAGCCAGCCCCCTCGACGCGGCGAGGCGCGGAATTCCGGGTGAGGGCCGCCGTCGTCCGCTGAGAAGGTGGGGAAGCTGGCCGACGAGTCGGGGAAACTGACTGGCGAGTTGGGGAAGCCGGCACCGTAGTTGGGGCAGCCGGCACCGTGGTTGAGGCAGCCGGCGGAGAAGATGGGGAAGCCGGTGCAGCCCTCAGCTGAACCGCGGCAGATCTCCCCGGGCCCGACGCCGGGCGACGGCCTCCTTGACCTCGGCCACCATCGCCTCGGGCCGATCGACGATGTCGCTGTACGTGTACCGGAGCACCTCGAACCCGCGCAGCTGCGCGGAACGGTCCCGGCGGTAATCCTTGGCACGTTGAGCCGACTGCTCATGGACCTTCCCGTCTGTTTCGACGTCGACGCAGCCTTCGACGAGCACGTCCATCCACCCCACACCGTCGACCTCGACCTGGTTCTGGACCCGAAGCCCCGCGCGCCGCAGTCGCTCGCGGGCGAGCACCTCAATGGGGGACTCGGCTCCCGTCCCCACGGCATCGAGCACGCGCCGGGCAGGCCCGTTCCGGTCGCCGGGGAGCCGTTCGCGGAGGAAGTCGATCGAGAAGCCCTGTTGCGCCGCCGACTCCACCATCACGAGCGCCTCGAGCTCGGGAAGGCATCGAAGCGCGTGCAGGAGGACGTCGGCGCGCGAAGCGACGTGGCTCCGGGGCTCGCGCGGCCGCCACGACTGCCGGTGCACCACCGCGCGGCCCGAGCTGTACCGGCCGTCGGCCCGCAGAATGTGGACCTCCTCGGGCTCCCGAAGCACCCAGAAGCCGTGAGCGCGTGCGCCCGATGCACACGTGAGCACGGAGTTGGTCGACGCGCACCGCACCAGGACGGGATCCGCGTCCGGCAGCGCGTAGATCCCCTGACGCGGCCGAAGGATCGCCCCGGCGGTCAAGGCCTCCTCGAGCTCCGCGCGCGTCACGCCGTCGCGGAAGAGGTCGCGCCGCCGGGCAACGCCGCTCCACCGTGCCAACACATCGAGGGCTCTCATCTCGCCATCGTGTCCCATGACCGGACGGCCGACGACGGCGGGAAGCGGCTATGTGGACAACCGCGGCCCCGGCGTTCCCCGGGTTCGCCGCAGGCTTCCCCCGTTTCGCCGCCAGACTCCCCAGCTTGTCCGCCGAAGTCCCCGCCATCCGGGCCCCGTCAGCGAGGCGACCCCCGGAATTCCGGGCGAGGGCCGCCGTCGTCCGCGCGGAAGGTGGGCAACCCTGCGGAGGACGTGGGGAAACGGGCGCCGGAAGTGGGGAGGGCGGTTCCGAAGCCGGGGATGTTGGCGCGGAAAAGCGGACGACGGCGGCGCCCTCCTACCGCTCCAGCTCCTCCTCTTCGGCGCGCTCGACTCGGGCGACAACGTCGTCGAGCTCGTCGACGGTGAGCCTCGCCTTGTCGACGTGCTTGGTGCGGTACCCCGCCCGGCCCACCATGTGCGCCGAGACCGGGACGGTCAGGAGCTGGAAGATCCACGCGACGACGAGCAGCGGCACGAGGGCCCAGCTCCGCAGCTCGAGCCCGAGCGCGGTCAGCAACAGGAGCGAGCCCAGCACCTGGGGCTTGGTCGCGGCGTGCATGCGCGTGAGCAGGTCCGGGAAGCGCAGGAGGCCGATCGCTGCGCCGAGCGAGAGCAGCGCCCCCGCAACCATGAGGACGCCGGCCACCACATCCACGGGATCGGTCATGGCCGCCTCCGATCCTGCACGAAGCGTGCCACGGTCACGGACCCAACGAAGCCGATGAGCGTGATCGCCACGACGAGGGCCACGTTGTCGGTGTTGTGGTGGCCGGCCATGTCCACGATGAGCGCGGACGCGAGGACCACGAGCAGGACATCCGCCGCGAGCACCCGATCGAGCAGCGCCGGCCCCTTGATCATCCGGACCACGGCCCCGAGCGCCGCGAACGCGAGCAGCACGCTGCAGACCACCAGCACGATCTCGATGAACGTCACGAGCGCTCCCTCCCGCTCCGGCCCGGCAGCGTCGACGACGCCCGGCGCAAGTGCTCCTCCTCGCGGAGCAGCCGCAGCTCCTCCTGAGTGCCCATGATCCGGATGAGCTCGGCCTCGGCCGCGAGAACGGACCGGCGGAGGCGCTCGGCCGCGGCCTGGTCCGGGACGTCGATGCCGTGCACGTAGAGCGTCGCGTTGGCCCGGTCCACGTCCACGATGAGTGAGCCCGGAATGAGCGAGACGACATGGCCCGTCGCGGTCACGAGGAGGTCGGAGTGGCTTCTGAGCGGAACGGCGACCACAGCGCTCGTCGCCGCGGGACCGGCTGTGACCGCGAGCCGCAGGACGTGCACGCTTGCCGCGACGAGCTGCCCCACGAAGACGAACGCGTAGCGCACGGCGTGGAGCACGTTGAACCGACCGCTCAGCTCGACGGGCGGGAGGTAGAGGAACCTCGTCACCACGAGAGCGAGGATGAGCCCGAAGACGAGGTTCCCGGGGCTGAAGTCCTGCCACAGGCCGCCCCACACGATCACGAGCCACGCGAGCAGCGGCAGCTCGGTGCGGAGGGAAATGCGCGGCGTCGGGCTCACGGCTGCCCCGCGCTCTGGGGCTGACTCTGCTGGGACTGACTCTGCTGGGACTGGCTCACGTGCTCGGCCGCGTGCCGCGCCGCGTCGGGGCCAAGCACGGCCGAAATGTACGGCGTGCGGTCGAGCATCTCCTTCGCGGCCTCCTCGCTCACCCGGAACAGCGGCCCGGCGAACACGGTGAGGGCGAGGCCGAGCCCCACAAGCCCGGCCGTCGCGCCCACCATGGCCGGGGGCATCGAGCCGCGCCGCGCGGGGGCGAGGAGCGCTGGGTCTGGATTCTCGGCGTCGTCCGTGGTGCGCCAGAAGGCGCGGCCCCACACGCGCGCCATCGCGAGGAGCGTCAGGAGGCTCACCGCGACGCCGGCGGCGACGACGGCGAGAGCCATCGGCGTGCCGAGGGCCACGCCGGCCTGAATGAGGCCGAGCTTCCCGAGGAACCCGGACAGCGGCGGGATACCCGCCAAGTTCATGGCCGGGACGAAATACAGGAGCGCGAGGAGCGGCGAAAGCTTGGCGAGGCCGCCGAGCCGATCGACGGACGCTGAACCAGCCCGCCGTTCGATGAGCCCCGCGACGAGGAAGAGCGAGGTCTGCACCGTGATGTGGTGCATGACGTAGAACACGGTGGACGCGAGCCCGATCACCGAACTCATCGCGAGCCCGAACACCATGTACCCGATGTGGCTGACGAGCGTAAAGGACAGGAGTCGCTTGATGTCAGTCTGCGCGAGCGCGCCGAAGATCCCGACCACCATGGTCAGGAGCGCCACGACCATGAGCGGCACGTTGAGCTGGTCCCCGGGGAACAACAGCGTCTCGGTCCGCACCATCGCGTACACGCCGACCTTCGTGAGCAAGCCCGCGAACACGGCCGTGACAGGCGCCGGTGCGGTCGGATACGAGTCCGGAAGCCAGAACGAGAGCGGGAAGACGGCGGCCTTGATCCCGAAGCCGATGAGCAGCATGACGTGCAGGAGCACCTGGGTCTCCGGCGAGATCTGGCCGAGCTTGACGGCGAGATCGGCCATGTTGACCGTTCCGGTCGCGGCGTAGACCATCCCGATCGCGATGAGGAAAAGGAGCGAGGAGACCACGCTCACGACGACGTAGGTCACCCCCGCGCGGATCCTCGCCGTCGTGCCCCCGAGCGTGAGGAGGACGTAGCTCGCCGTCAGCAGCATCTCGAAGCCGACGTACAGGTTGAACAGGTCCCCCGCGAGGAACGCGTCCGAGACCCCGGCCACGAGAATGAGGAAGCTCGGGTGGAACACCGAGATGGGCCCGTCCTTGTCGCCGTCAGCGATGCCCTGCGATACGGCGTAGACGAGGACCGCGAGGCTCACGGCGCTCGAGACGACGAGCATGAGCGAGGAGAACTGGTCCACCACGAGCGTGATCCCCACGGGCGGAAGCCACTCGCCGATCGGCACGGCGACCGTGCCACCGCCCCACACCGAGACGAGCAGCGCGACCTCGAGCCCGAGGGTCGCGACGAGCACGCCGATGCTCACGATGCGCTGGGCGCGCTCCTGCCGGAGGAGCATGAACGTCGCCGCGGCGCCGAGGATGGGGAGGACGACGGCGAGGGGCGCGAGGGTGGCGACGTTCACTCTGGTTCCTCCTCGTCGCTCGGGCCGGCAGCGAGCGGCACGGCGTCGCCAGGCACGGCGTCCGTCGGCACACCCGGCGCAGCGTGGGGCGCGGCGGCGAGGGCGGCTCGGTCCGCCTCGGCGGCCGCGACGAGGCTCGGGAACTCGCTCAGGTCGGCGGGCACGTCGGCGTCGTCCTCGGGGACCCAACCGGACTGGGCTGCGACGCGACGGTCCTCGAGGTCGTCCGCGACCTCGTCGGCCCGGCCCAGCTGCCACGTCCGGTAGATGAGCGCGAGCATGAACCCCGTGACCGCGAAGGAGATGACGATCGAGGTCAGCACGAACGCCTGTGGGAGCGGGTCGCTGTACGCGTGCGGATCTCTTCCCGGGGCAAAGAACGGCGCGAGGCCCGAGTAGCCGCCCGTGGTCAGCAGCAGGAGGTTGGCGCCGTTCGTGAGCATGAGCAGCCCGAGGAGCACGCGCGTGAGGCTGCGCTCGAGCAGCAGGTAGATGCCGCACGCGAACAGCACGCCGGAGATGATGAGGAGCGTCAGGTTGGGATTCACACGCGCTCGCTTTCTCGCGCGGCGCGGAGTTCGCGCGTCGCGTCGGCCCGCGTGCGGTCCTCGATCTGTTCGTCGATGTGGGAGCCGAGGCTGCGCAGCACGTCGATCACGAGGCCCACGACGATGATGTAGACGCCGATGTCGAACAGCGTGGACGTCACGAACTTCACGTTCCCGAACACGGGCAGCCACAGCGTGATGATGGCGCTCTGGAGGATCTGCCCGCCCACGAGGAGCGGGATCCCGCCGGCGAGCGCCGCCGTCGCGAGCCCGACGCCGAGGAGGACGCCGGGGTTGAACGGCGCGGCCTCGCGCAGCTCGAATCGGCCGCCCGCGAGGTACCGGATGGTCAGCGCGATCCCGGCCACGAGTCCGGCCGCGAAACCGCCGCCGGGCGCGTTGTGCCCCGCGAGCAGGAGGTAGAGCGAGAACAGCACCATGCTGTGGAACACGAGGCGCGTGATGACCTCGAAGATGATCGAGCGCCGCTCGGGGGCTAGCGTGCGGCCCGCGACGAGCCACGCGTCCCGCTCGACCGTCGCGAACGTGCGGGCCACGGCGAGCTCGGCCACGCTGCGCGGCGTGTGCTCGACGGCCCGGACCCGGCCGATGCTCCCCGTCTCGACCTCGTGGGCCGGCCCGAGCCCGCCGCCGCGGTGGCTGATGAAGATGAGGCTCGCAATGCCCGTGGCCGCGAGCACGAGCACGGAGATCTCCCCGAACGTGTCCCATGCGCGGATGTCCACGAGCGTCACGTTCACGATGTTCGTCCCGCCGCCCTGGCTGTAGGCGAGGCGGGGAAAGTCGAGAGAGACGGGCGGGGCCGTGCGCGACCCCATCGCGAACATGCCCGCGAAGACGACGACCGTGCCGAACAGCACAGCGATCACGATCCGCACCACGCGGTACGCCCCACCCGTGCGGTCGCGGAGCTGCGCGGGAAGGCGCCGCATGCCGAGCACGAACGCGACGAGGACGATCGTCTCGACGAGGAGCTGCGTCATCGCGAGGTCCGGCGCGCCCTGGAGCGCGAAGATGAGCGCGATGCCGTAGCCGGTCACGGACACCATGAGCACGGCGAGGAAGCGCTTGTTGGCGCGGACCGCTGCGAGTGCGCCGATCGCGATGCCCACACCGACAACGGCCTGGAGCGGCGCGTTCGGGTCCACGAGGTACGTCCCGCCGGGGATCGCGGGCCGGGTCGCGAGCATGACGACGAGCGGCAGCACGGTCGCGACCGAGAGGATCACCGCGAGGTAGAAGAAGAGCGAGCCGCGCTGGGTGCGTCCGGTCACCCAGATGGCCGTGTCGTCCACGGCGCCGACCGTCGCGCGGTACACGCGCTCGGCGTCCGGCAGGCCAGAGACCGCGACCTGCGCGCGGTACACGGCGTCGCGGAACCAGAAGAGCACGCCGCCCCCGAGCCACGCCGCGGCGGAGAGCGCGAGCGGAAGGTCCATCCCGTGCCACGCCGAGAGGTGCTCGGCCGAACCTGCGTGCGGGGCGACCCACGCGTCGACGGGGGCGGGCCACACGCCGTACACGAGGCCGAGCGCCCCGAGGATGGCCGGGGCCGCGGCGAACAGGGGCGTGATCGGCTTGAAGGGCGTGTCCGGGAGGCCGGGCTTGCGCGCGAACGCTCCCCAGACGAACCGCGCGCTGTACGCGACCGTGAGCGCCGAGCCCACCACGAACGCGGCGAGGACGACGGCGCCCCACGGCTCCCCGAGCGCGGCGTCGCCGTGAAGGAACCCGCCGAAGATTGCCTCCTTCGCGACGAAGCCGCCGAAGAGCGGGAGGCCCGCCATGGAGGCCGCCGCGAGAGCGGCGACGACGCCGAGCCCCCGCGACTGCCGGAAGACACCGGAGAGCCGCCGGACGTCGCGCGTGCCGGTCTGGTGGTCCACGATCCCCACCACGAGGAAGAGCGTCGCCTTGAACAGCGCGTGCGCGACCACAAGCGCGAGCCCAGCGAGCGCGGCCTCGGGCGTGCCGAGACCGACGACGGCGACCATGAACCCGAGCTGGCTCACGGTCCCGAACGCGAGGAGCAGCTTGATGTCGGTCTGGCGCAGCGCGCGGTAGCCGCCCACGAGGAGCGTCGCGAGTCCGAAGCCCAGCACCACTGGCCGCCAGTACGGCGTGTCGGCGAAACCGGGGGCGAGCCGGGCCACGAGGTAGACGCCAGCCTTGACCATCGCGGCGGCATGCAGATAGGCGGAGACCGGCGCCGGGGCGGCCATCGCCGCGGGCAGCCAGAAGTGGAACGGGATGAGGGCCGACTTGCTGAGCGCCCCGACGAGGACCAGAAGCGCGCCGAGGGCCATGGCGCCCGAGGTGGGCGCCGTCGTCGTCAATTCGCCCGCCCGCGCGAGGATGGCCGAGATGCGGTAGGTGCCCGCGGCGTTCCCGATGACCACGAGGCCCACGAGCATCGCGAGCCCGCCCGCGGTCGTGACGATGAGGGCCTGGATCGCCGCGCGGCGAGCCGCGAGGCGGGCCCGCGCGAAGCCGATGAGCAGGAACGAGAGGACGCTCGTGAGCTCCCAGAAGACGAAGAGTGCGATGAGATCGTCCGCGGTGACGAGCCCGAACATCGCGCCCGCGAACGCGAGGAGTTGGCCGCCGAAGCCACCCAACCCGTCGTCGTCGTTCTTGAAGTACCGCGCGCAATAGGCGAGCACGAGCGCGCCCACGCCGAGCACCAGAAGGCACATGACCCACGCGAGCGGATCGAGGCGGAAAGCGAAGTCGAGTCGGAGACCGGGAATGTAGGAGTAGGTCTCCTCGAGGCCAGCGCCGTACGCGGCGCCGTGCTGGGCCGCGAGCCAGACCAGGGAGAGCGCGGGCACCGCCGCGAGGAGGAAGAACGCCGAGCGGCCCCACCGCCGGAAGATCCAGGGCGCACCAGCCGCCACTGCAAAGTGCAGGGCGAGAACTGGGACCACCGGGCGCCTCCGCGTGTTCAGGTGTTATCGAGTCAACAAAGTTGGGGTCAGGCGAAAGTAAGTTGGGTTCAATCCCCGTCGATCCATCACTGGAAAATGCTGGTGCGAGCAGCGCCGCCAGTCTATCAGGGGCTAGCATTCCAGCTATGACGACTGCCGCGCAGCAGCCATCGGAGCTCGAGCTCCACACCGCACCCGTCAGATACGGCCAAGTGCTCGCGTGGGCCTCGTGGGATTGGGGTTCCGCGGCCTTCAACGCCGTCATGACGACGTTCGTCTTCACGGTCTATCTGACCTCCTCCGCGTTCGGCGGCGCGGACCACGCCTCCTCCGTGCTCGGCGCGGCGCTCGGGATCGGCGGCTTCCTCATCGCGGTCCTGGCCCCCGTCTCGGGCCAGCGCTCCGACGCCGGCGGTCGCCGCAAGCTGTGGCTCGGCATCCACACGGGCGTCGTGGCGCTGCTCACGGGACTGTGCTTCTTCGCCTTTCCGCGGCCCGAGTTCCTCTGGTACGGGGCGAGCCTCATCGCGGCCGGCCACGTGTTCTCCGAGCTCGCGGGCGTCAACTACAACGCCATGCTCGAGCAGATCGCGACGCCCAAGACCATCGGGCGGATCTCCGGCCTCGGCTGGTCTGCCGGGTATTTCGGCGGAATCGTCGCGCTCCTGCTCGTGCTCGCGCTCTTCGTCCAACCCGCGTTCCACTGGTTCGGGGCGTCGACCACGGAGAGCCTCAACATCCGCCTCGTCGCCGTCTTCTCGATGCTGTGGATCATCGCCTTCTCGCTGCCCGTCCTGTTCGCGGTGCCCGAGGTTCCGCGGCGCCGGGCGGCTCGGCTGGGCGTCGTCGCCTCGTACGGGCTGCTGTGGCGACGCATTGTGGCGATCTACCGCACGAGCCCCCACACGCTCTACTTCCTCGTGGCGAGCGCCGTGTTCCGCGACGGGCTCGCGGCAGTGTTCACGTTCGGCGGGGTCATCGCGGCCGGGACGTTCGGCTTCTCACTGAGCCAGGTCATCTTCTTCGCGATCTTCGGGAACGTCGTCGCAGCGATCGGCGCGATCACGGGCGGCTTCCTCGACGATCGGATCGGGCCCAAACGCGTGATCATGGGCGCGCTCGTGGGGCTGCTCGTGGCCGGCACCGCGATCCTCGTGCTCGGCAACGGGACGTATTCAGTCTTCGGGTTCACGTGGACGGGCACGGCGACATTCTGGGTGTTCGGGCTGTTCCTGACCCTGTTCGTCGGCCCCGCGCAGGCCTCCGCCCGGGCGTACCTCGCGCGGCTCGCGCCGGACGGGGAATCCGGCGAGCTGTTCGGTCTGTACGCGACGACGGGCCGCGCCGTCAGCTTCCTCGCCCCTCTCCTTTTCAGCGCGTGCATCGCGATCGCGACACCGCTCGTCGCGGAAGGCCAGGCTCAGCGCTGGGGCATCCTCGGGATCATGCTCGTGCTCCTCGCGGGTCTGCTCGTGCTGCTCCCGGTGCGGCCGCCGTCGAACGTCGCGACGGCCGTCGTCCCGGAGCGCTGAGCCCCGCCGCTCCCCTCGTCTCGGGTACAGGTCTCCCCAACCCTCAGCGTCTCGGGTACAGGTCTCCCCAACCCTCAGCGTCTCGGGTACAGATCATCTGTATCCGAAACCCTGCTGCCCATCCTGACGTGGTGGGGCGCGATCTTGCTCGTCGCGTCGAGTCCGAGGAGCTGGAGCGCCCGCCGGTACTCGGCGCGGAGGATCTCGACGGCGCGCTCAACGCCCCGCTCGCCCCCAGCCATGAAGCCATAGAGGTACGCCCGGCCGATCATGACCGCGTCGGCGCCCCGCGCGATCGCCGCGACGATGTCCTGGCCGTTCCGCACCCCGCTGTCGAGCAGAACGGTCGCGTCCGGGCCCACGGCCTCTCGGATCGCGGGAAGCGCCTCGAGCGTCGCGGGCGTCCGGTCAAGCTGGCGGCCACCGTGGTTCGACACGACGACGCCGTCCGCGCCGAGCTCGACCGTGCGCCGCGCGTCGCGGGGGTTGAGCACGCCCTTGACGAGCAGGCGATGCGGCCACGCCCCGCGGAGCCACTCGAGGTGCTCCCAGTCCAGACCGGGATCGAACAGCATCGCGGCGACGTCCGCGGACGTCCCCGGGTAGTCGCGCAGGGACGCAAAGCTGATCGGCGCCGTCGTGAGCTTGTTGAGCCACCAATACGGGAAGCGCGCCATGTCGAGGAACGTCTGCGCGGTGAGCGACGGCGGGATGGTGAGGCCGTTGCGCGTGTCCTTGTGCCGGCCGCCGGCCACGGCGGTGTCGATCGTGAGGATCACGGTGTCGCAGCCCGCCGCGAGCGCGCGGCCGACCAGGTCGGCGTTGAGGGCCCGATCGTTCGTGAGGTAGAGCTGGAACCAGTTCCGTCCTCGCGGTGCCGCATCGCGGACCTCTTCGATGGTCGTGGTGCCCACGGTCGAGAGCGCGTAGGGGAGGCCGTTCCGCTGCGCGACACGGGCCACGGCGGCCTCGCCCTCGTGGTGCATCATGCGCGTGTAGCCCGTGGGCGCGAACACAAGCGGGAAAGCGATGCGCTCGCCCAGGAGCTCGGTCGAGAGGTCCGGATCCGCCACGGAGTTGAGCCCGTCCGGCACGAACACCGCAGTGCGGAACGCGTCGAGATTGCGCCGCGCCGTGACCTCGGCCTCGGCGGCGCCGTCCACGTAGTCGAAGACGGCGCGCGGGGTGGTCCGACGGCCGATCGCGCGCAAGTCCTCGATCGTCAGCGCGCGCTCGAGCCGCCGCCGCACTGGATCGAGCACGGGCGCACGGAACTGCAGGAGCTCACGCACCTCGGAGACGCGCGGGAGCTGGCGGCGGACTCGGAGAGGCGCTTCGGGAGCCGCGGCCTCGGCCGGTCCCACTCCGGCGGCCCGGGTCTCGCAGGCGACCTCCGCCCCGCGGTTCACGCGAGCACCTCGGGGTTGACGATGTTCCGGGGCCGCCGCCCGGCGAGGACGTCCGCGACGTTCTGGGCCGTGCGCGTCTTGAGTTCCTGCTGGGACTCCTCGCTGTACCACGCAGCATGGGGCGTGAGCACGGTGTTCGGAAGCCCCAGGAGCGCGCTGTCGCGCGGGAGCGGTTCCTCCTCGAAGACGTCGAGGCCGGCGCCGCGGATCGCGCCCGTGCGGAGGGCCTCGACGAGCGCGCGGGTGTCGACGACGCCGCCGCGGCACGTGTTGACGAGCACGGCGCCCGGCTTCATCGCGGCGAGCACGTCGGCGTCGATGAGGTGCCGCGTGTGGGCGTTGAGCGGGATGTGCAGCGACAGGACGTCCGCGCGCCGCACGAGCTCACCGAAGTCGACCACCTCGGTGCCTTCCGCCGTCGTCGTCCCCGCCGCGTGGAGCGGGTCGAAACCGATGGTCCGGTAGCCCACGCCGCGGGCCTTGCGCGCGGTCGCGGCTCCGATGAGTCCGAGGCCGACGACGCCGAACGTGCGGCCCGCGACCCGATGGAGCGGCTGCACCGGATCGAGCGAGTAGCCTCCCGCTCGCATCGCCCGGTCGAGGCCCGCGACGCCGCGGGCGAGGCTCAGCGCGAGCGCGATCGCGTGGTCGCTCACATCCTCAGTTCCGTAGTCTGGGACGTTGCACACAGCCACGCCGTGCTCGGTCGCGGCCGCGACGTCCACGTTGTCCACGCCGACGCCGTACCGGCCCACCGCCCTGAGGCCCGGGAGCGCCGCGAGGGCGGCGCTCGTCACGGGCGCGTACTGGACGATGATCGCGTCCGCGCCCTGCGCCGCGGCGACGACCTCGGCTTCCGTCCGGCACGCGGCGAGGACGAGCTCGAGGCCCTCCGCGGCGGCGACCTCCTCTTCCTCCGCCACGGCTCCGTGGTCGACGTCCGTGATGACCACGCGGGGCTTCGAATCCACCGCGACCTCCTTCGTCCGGCTCTGCTCTCCACGCCAGCTTAGGCGAGCGAATCGTATAGGAGATATCCGATATTCTTCGCTGGTCCAGGCCCGGTCCATTGTCGGTGCCCCGGATTAGAGTTGTTCCATGAACGTGGACGAGACCGAGCTCCCCGGCTTCGGGGTGCGCAAGGACTTCATGACCGTGTCGGGGCGGCGCATCGGAGTCGTGGCGCATCGCGACGGCCAGACCGAGCTCATCATCTCTGCGTGGGACGATCCCGACACGTGCCAGGCGTCGATCCCGCTCACGGGAGACGAGGCCTCCGCCCTCGGCAACCTCCTGGGAAGCCAGCGCATCGTCATGCAGCTCACCGAGGAGCACAAGGAAGTCCCAGGCATCGTGACCCGGCAGTTCAGCATCCTGCCCGATTCCCCGTACCGGGACCAGCCCATGGGCAAGGCCGCGATCCGGACCAGAACGTCGGTCTCGATCGTCGCGATCATGCGCGAGGGCGAGGTGCTCCCATCCCCGAGTCCGGACGCCATGCTCCGCGCTGGCGACCTGCTCGTCGCCGTCGGCACGCAGGAGGGGCTCGACGCCACGGCGACGATCCTGCGCAACGGCTAGCCCATGGATCCGATCGCACTCACGCTCATCGAACTCGGGGCCGTCATCTTCGCCCTCGGCTTCCTCGCGCGGCTCGCCGGTCGGATCAGCATGTCCCCCATCCCGCTGTACCTCCTCGGTGGCCTCCTCTTCGGCGCCGGCGGGCTCGTGGACCTCCACGGCGTGCGCGAATTCGCGCATCTCGCGGGGGAAATCGGCGTCATCCTGCTCTTGCTCCTGCTCGGCCTCGAGTACACAGCAAAGGAGTTGTTCACCGGTCTGCGCCGCTCGTGGCAGGCGGGAGTCGTGGACGCTGTCCTCAATTTCCTGCCCGGCGCGGGCGTCGCGCTCGTGCTCGGCTGGGGCGGCGTCGGCGCGCTCGTGATGGGCGGCGTCACGTACATCTCCTCGTCGGGGATCGTGGCGAAAGTCATCACCGACCTCGGGCGGCTCGGCAACCGCGAAACGCCGACCATCCTCTCGATCCTCGTGTTCGAGGACCTCGCCATGGCCATCTTCCTGCCGATCCTCACGGCGGTGCTCGCGGGCGTGGGCTGGTTCGGCGGGCTCCAGACCGTGGCCATCTCGCTCGCGGTCATCACTCTCGTGCTCGTCGTCGCGCTGCGCCAGGGCCACCGCGTCTCGAAGGTGGTCCACAGCGAGAACTCCGAGGTGTTCCTCCTCAACGTCATGGGCCTCGCGCTGCTCGTGGCCGGGCTCGCGTCCGCGATGCAGGTCTCCGCTGCCGTGGGCGCCTTCATGCTCGGCATCGCCATCTCAGGCACGACGGCGAGCGTCGCCTCGCGTCTCCTCGAACCGCTGCGGGACCTCTTCGCGGCGATCTTCTTCGTCGCGTTCGGCCTCAACATCGACCCGCGGTCCATCCCGCCGGTGCTCGGCTGGGCGCTCCTCCTCGCGCTCGTGACGGCCCTGACGAAGATCGCCACCGGGTGGTGGGCCGCGTGGCGCGCCGGAGTTGCGGTGCCCGGACGCGCCCGCGCGGCCGCCTCGCTGATCGCGCGCGGTGAGTTTTCGATCGTCATCGCGGGCCTCGCCGTCGCGTCCGGCGTTGTGACGGGCGAGCTCGCTGCCCTTGCGACCGCGTACGTGCTGCTCATGGCCGTCATCGGACCGCTCGCCGCGCGGTTCGTCGAGCCCGCGGTCAAGGCGTTCCGGACGCCGCGCACCTCCCCCGTTGCGCCGTCACCTCCGCAGGGCGCCTCGCGCCAACCCTGACGCCCCTCCCGTTGCGCCGTCACCTCCGCGGGGTCGCACCCGCCAAACCTGACGGCGCAAGTGAGGGGGCCCACGCGTCCCCGCACTTAAACACCCGCGCAACAGCCGCGAAACGTCGTCCCGGGAACATGGATTCATGGACGACCCGCGCACGGCCCCGATCGCCCCTGCCCCGACCTCGCGCACGGCGCACGCCGACCTTGCGTGCGAGGTCTGCGGCCGCTACCCCGAGCCGCCGAAGGTCCGCCTCACGCTCGCGCACGTCGCCGCGATGCTGCCCATCGAGCTCGCGGTGCACGCCGCCGTCGTCGGTACGGAGTGGCCGCTCCCGCTCAAGGTGCTCCTCCTCGCGGCGACGACCACCGCGCTCGTCATCTGGGTCGCCGAGCCGAGCGTCCGGCGGCTCCTCCGCTCATGGCTGCACGCGCCCGCCCTGCGCCGCCGCCGCGCGCTCGAGGTCGCGCCGGCGCTGTGGCGCGCCCGCGTCACCCTCCCCGACATGCCGGGGGCGCTCGAGCGGATCACCCGGGCGCTCGCCAAGCTCGGCGTGAACGTCCTCTCCATCCAGTCGCAGCCCGTGACGGGCGGGGTGGTCGACGCGCTCGTGCTCTCGGCCCCCGGCGGGCTCACCGAGGACGACCTCCTCGATGCGCTGGCCCACGGCGGCGGCGCGGGGCCGCGCGTATGGCCCACCACGCCGCTCGCGCTCGTCGACGGCCCGACGCACGCGCTGAGCCTCGCGGCCCGCGTCGCGGCGAACCCCGCCGAGCTCCCGTATGCGGCGGCCGAGCTCCTGGGCGCCGAGCGAGTCCCTGCGGACAGGCCGCTCGACCCACAAGCCGTTGCGCGCGGGTCAGCGCTCAAGGTCCCGGCCTCGCCCGAGCCGCTCGTGCTCATCCGGCCGGGCGAACCGTTCACGCCCGCGGAGTCGGCCCGTGTGAGCCGCCTTGCGGAGCTCGCCGAGGCGAGTGCGCTGCGCGGCTAGCGCGCTGGCCTGCCCCGGTCAGCGCGCGATGATGACGTCGAGCGTGCGTGGGCCGTGGACACCCTCGACGCGCTCAAGCTCGATGTCGCTCGTGGCGGACGGACCCGAGATGAGCGTGAGCGGCCGCGTGACGTCGAGCCGCGCGAAGCCCTCCGGGACGATCCCCACGATCGTCCCGACCGGCACCACGCACACATGGTGGTCCGGCACGAGCGAGATCGCCCGCCGCCCCTGGTCCGGCGAGCCGTCCAGCACAATCGTCCCCGTCTCGGCGATGCTCACCGCGGACGACGTCACCACGGCGTCCAGACCGTCCAAACGGACGACGGCGAGCGGCGCCTCACGCGAGTCCCTCACCGCGCGCTCGGCGAGGCTCGGGTCGAGCCATTCGGCGGGGAAGCCCTCCGGGGCCACGAACTCCTTGCCTTCGAGGCGTGTCCGGATCGCGGCGGCCACTTCGGACCGCGGGACCACCTCGACGCGGGCCTTGTAGTCTTCCAGCCGGTCGACGAGGAGCTCCACGAGGGCGTCCTCGCCGAGGCCGGAGTCAGTGCGGTATCCGGCGGGCGCGGGACCGGATTCAGGGGTCGCCTCCTGCGGGTGCGCACCCAGCGGACGTGACGGCTCAACGGAATCGCGGCCGAGCGCCTCGTGGATGCGGGCAAGGATCTCGTCGCGAGCGCTCATCGCGTCTCCCCTTCCGTTGCGCCGTCACCTTCGCGCGGTCCGGCGCCCTTCTCCCGCTTCTTCCACCAGCTTCGGAACGATTCGCTCGGGGGTGCGGGGACGTCGCGGCTCTGGGTCCAGCCGGCGGCGAGACCGGGCAGGCTCGTGAACTTCCCGTCGCGCCCCGCGAGCGCCCGCGCCACAGGGAGCCCCTTCTCGAGCAGCCCGAGCCGCTCGCCCGAGGACAGCGCCCACGACGCCGCGCCGAGGGCCACGTCCATCTGGGTGGGGAGGCCCCGCCGTCGTCCGCTCGAACCCGAGCGAGGCGCGTGCTTCGCCTCCACGTCCTCGCCGCGCAGGTGCACGAGGATCTCGGGGATGTTGATCTTGACCGGGCACGCGTCGAAGCATGCGCCGCACAGCGACGACGCGTACGGCAGCGACGCATTCTCCTCCGCCTCGACGCCCGTGAGCAGGGGCGAGAGGATCGCTCCGATGGGACCGGGATACGTCGAGCCGTAGGCGTGGCCGCCGGTGCGCTCGTATACCGGGCACACGTTCATGCACGCCGAGCAGCGGATGCAGTGCAGCGCGCTGCGCCCATGCCGGTCCGCAAGCGCCCGCGTCCGGCCGTTGTCGAGCAGGATCACGTGGACGTTCTGCGGGCCGTCGCCGGGAGTGACTCCCGTCCAGAGCGACGTGTACGGGTTCATGCGCTCGCCCGTGGAGGAGCGCGGGAGCAGCTGCATGAAGACCTCGAGGTCCTGAGCCCGCGGGAGCACCTTCTCGATGCCCATGACCGTGATGAGGGTTTCGGGGAGCGTGAGGCACATGCGCCCGTTGCCCTCGGACTCGACCACCCCGAGCGTGCCGGTCTCCGCGACGCCGAAGTTCGCGCCCGAGATCGCGACCTTCGCTGACAGGAATTTCCGGCGCAGATGCGCGCGGGCGGCCATCGCGAGGCGGCGCGGCTCGTCCGTGAGGGAGCGGTCGACGCCGGGCATCTCGCGCAGGAAGATGTCGCGGATCTCGGTCCGGTTCTTGTGGATCGCGGGGACCAGGATGTGGCTCGGCTTGTCATGGTCGAGCTGGACGATGAGCTCGGCGAGATCGGTCTCGAACGCCGCGATGCCGCGCTCCTCGAGATACTCGTTGAGCCCGATCTCCTGCGTGGCCATCGACTTGACCTTGACGACCTCGCTCGCGCCGGTGTCGCGGATGAGGCCCTCGACGATCCGGTTCGCCTCCGCGGCGTCGCGCGCCCAGTGGACCGTGCCGCCGCGCGAAGTGAACTGCTCCTCGAACTGGGCCAGGAGCTCCGGGAGGCGGGACATCGCCTCGGTCTTGATGGCCGAGCCCGCATCGCGGAGCGACTCCCAGTCGGGCAGTTCAGACACGACCCGGAGCCGCTTGTCCCGGATGGTGTGGGTCGCGTGGCCGAGGTTGGCGCGGAGCTGGGCGTTGCCGAGCTCGCGGTGCGCCGCCTTCGGGAAAGGCTCGACGGCGGAGATGTTGCCGAAGCCGCGGGGCGGCACGGCTGGCATTCCCAACGAAACCGTGGTCATCGGGCACCTCCGAGGGTGCCGCCGAGCGCAAGCTCGCCGTCGAACATCAGGGGACTGTCGCGGGTCGAGGCGAGCACCTCCGCGAGGTGGACGGTGCGCACGGGGACGCCGCCCGCCGTCGTCCGCTGCTCGCGCGAAAGCCCGCCGCCGATGTGCATGAGGCACGAGGCGTCGCCGCCCGCGCACGCCGCGGCGCCCGTCCCGCAGATGTTCGCGACCTTGTCGGCGAGCATCGCCGAGGAGACGTCCGCGTTCTTGACGGCGAACGTCCCGCCGAAGCCGCAGCACTGGTCGGCCTCAGGGAGGTCGACGACGCTGAGCGCCTCGACGCTGCGCAGGAGGCTCAACTGGCGGTCGCCCAGGCGGAGGAGGCGCATGCCGTGGCATGACGGGTGGTACGTGACGGTCCCCGGGAGGTACGAGCCCAGCTGCGCGGCCGCGTCCGTGACGCCGAGGACATCGGTGAGGAGCTGCGCGAGCTCGTACGTGCGACGTCCGACGGCGGTCGCCCGCGCCTCAAGCGTCGGGTCGGCGGCTTTCCCGCCCTTCTCGACCGCCCACTGCGCGACCATCGCGTGCTGATGCTTCACTGAGGCGACGCACGAACCCGAAGGCGCGACCGCGACGTCGTACTCCCCCGTGTCGAACCCGGCCTCGAACGCGCGGACGTGGTTCGCGACCACCGGGAGCGCCTCGCGGAAGTAGCCCGAGTTGAGGTGCATCTGCCCGCAGCACGCCTGGCCGGACGGGAACACGACCTCGTGCCCGAGCCGCTCGAGGATCTGCACCGTGGCCTGCGCGACGCGCGGGTACATCGCGTCGACGATGCACGTCGCGAAGAGCGCGATCTTCATGAGGGGTCCTCTCCGGCCCGGGTCGCACTGGGGGCCATGTGGTCCGACCATACCGGCCCAGCCCCCATACGGCAAGATGGATCCATGTCCGAACCGACTCCGCGCCCAGCCCCCGACCGCGCCCACGACGCCGTGCTGCGCCACATCGAGGACCGTCTGCGGTCAGGGGAGATCAAGCTCGGCGACCGGCTGCCCGGCGAGCGCGCGCTTGCGGAGCAGTTCGGCATCTCCCGCGCGTCGGTGCGGGACGCGATCCGCGCGCTCGAGGTCATGGGGGTCGTGAAGTCCGCTACCGGCTCGGGGCCGAACGCGGGCACGATCGTGGTCTCCGACCCCTCCGCGGCGCTCGGCTCCGCGCTCCGACTGCACGTCGCGAGCCAACGGCTGCCGGTCAAGGACATTGTCGAGGCCCGCATCATGATGGAGACGTGGTCCCTCGCGCACGCCGCGGACGCGCCATGGGACGCGGGGCAGCTGGCGGAGGCGCGTCGGCTGCTCGAGGCGATGGACGACGGCGGGCTCCCCTCTCCGGCGTTCACGGCCCTCGACGCGCAGTTCCACGTCGCCCTGAGCGCGCTCGCGGGGAACGCGGTGGTGAGCACCATGATGGATTCACTTCGCGAGGCAATCCGCACGTACGTCGACGAGGCCGTGCTCGCGCACGGCGAATGGGACAGCATCGCGGCCGAGCTCCGCGAGCAGCACCGCGGGATCCTTGAGGCCGTCGAGGCGCGCGACGGCGAGGCCGCCGCTCGGCTCGTGCGCGAGCACATCGAGTGGTTCTACGCCCGGACCCTCTAGGCGCGCCGGCTACACGCTCGTGCGGTGGAAGTTGAGGTAACTGCGCGAGGCCGTGGGGCCCCGCTGGCCCTGGTAGCGGTTCCCGTACATTCCGGAGCCGTACGGGTGCTCCGCGGCGGAGGAGAGGCGGAAGAAGCACAACTGGCCGATCTTCATGCCCGGCCACAGCTTGATGGGCAAAGTCGCGACGTTCGAAAGCTCGAGCGTCACGTGGCCGGAGAAGCCGGGGTCGATGAAGCCCGCCGTCGAATGAGTCAGGAGGCCCAGGCGGCCGAGCGAGGACTTGCCCTCGAGCCGGGCCGCGATGTCCTCAGGCAGCGAGACGGTCTCGAACGTCGAGCCGAGCACGAACTCGCCGGGGTGAAGGATGAACGGCTCGTCGCTCGCGACCTCGACGAGGCGGGTGAGCTCGGGCTGCTCGAGCGCGGGGTCGATATGCGCGTACTTGTGGTTGTCGAACAGCCGGAAGAAGCGGTCGATCCGCACGTCGACGCTGGACGGCTGGACCATGGCCGGCTCGAACGGCTCCAGCGAGATTCGCTGGGCCTCGATCTCGGCTCGAATGTCGCGGTCGGAGAGCAGCACGCCTCCCAAAATACCCCAGCTCACCCCACGGACCGTCGTCGTCCCGTCACGGAGACGGCGACCGCACCGCGAATCAAGCACATGACCGCGTGCTGTAAGCTGGATGAAGCCTTTCGGGGCCAACGCGGCCGTAGCTCAATGGCAGAGCGCACGCTTCCCAAGCCTGATACGCGGGTTCGATTCCCGTCGGCCGCTCCAACGTGACCGCCTCCGCTCGGAGGCCGGCGGTATCCTCACTCTCGTGGACGCAGACTCCGCTCCAGCCAGAACACGCCAGGGATGGTGGTGGAAGGCCCTCCTTGCGGGCCTGGCGCTCTGGCTCGCCACGATCGTCGTCACCTCCACAACGCGCAGCCCCCATCTCGTCCCCACGCTCATCCTGCTCGGGAGCCTGCTCGTGCCGTTCTGCGTGGTCCTGTTCGCGGCCGAGCGGATCAGCGGGAACCTCACCTCGCTCGACGCGTTCATGGCCTTCTTCCTCGGCGGCGCCTTCGGCGTTCTCGGGGTGGCGCTCCTCGAGTCGAAGCTCGAGGCCTCGCCGTGGCTCTACCTCCGGGTCGCGCTCGTCGAGGAGTTCGTCAAGGCCCTCATCCTGCTCGTCCTCGGCCGCTCCGTCGCACCCAAGACGGCACCGCAAGGGGCACTGCTCGGGGCGTGCATCGGAGCGGGCTTCGCCGGCTTCGAGTCGGCGGGATACGCGTTCAGCGCCGCCGTGACGGCCAACGGGCTCGATCTCGGGTCCCTCATCCAGAGCGAGGCGACACGGTCCATCCTGACTCCCGTGTGCCACGTCCTGTGGACGGCGCTTCTCGGGGCGATCATCTTCGGCGCCGCGGGGCAAGCCTCACGCGGCGCCGCGCGCGGCACGGCAGACGGCGCCGAGGGAAGGGCCTCGCGCTATCGCCTCACGGCCGGGGTCCTCGCGGTGTTCCTTGGCGTCGTCGCGCTCCACGCGCTGTGGGACTCGATGCAGGGACTTGCGGACGCGTTCGCCGCCGTCGTCATGGGCACCGTGGGGCCGGGGGCTCCCGCCGCGAGCCAGGTCCAGACGCTCTCCCCGGCCCTCTACGTCGCCGGGCTCGTGCTCGTGGCTGCAGCCGGAGTCGGCGCGCTCGCGCTGGTTCTGCGGCACCACAAGCCCCGGGCGTGACCCGCGCCTCTCCCCGAGATTGACACGCAGATCACATCGTGGTCTATTGGAAAGCGCTTACCAAGGCGTAATCCGGACCACTCTCCACCATGGTCAGGGCACCGGACGAGCATCACAGTCACGATGACCTAGGAGGGTCTCATGCACGAAGAGGTGCGCGGGCAGTCGAGCCCCGAGCAACCGCACAAGCCCGGAAACATGCACAAGCGGGCCGCACTGAGCGGCTGGGTCGGCAGCACGCTCGAGTACTACGACTTCTCGATCTACGCCTCGGCCGCCGCCCTCGTGTTCCCGGGAGTCTTCTTCCCGAGCGGCAACCCGACGGTCGCGCTCGTCGCTTCCCTCGCCACGTATGCGGTGGGCTACGTGGCCCGCCCTCTCGGCGCGTTCGTCCTGGGCAACTGGGGCGACCGTCACGGCCGCAAGAACGTCCTCGTCTTCGCCCTCCTGCTCATGGGCGCGTCGACGTTCCTCGTGGGCCTCCTCCCCACGTACGGCCAGATCGGCGTCGCGGCGCCGATCCTGCTCGTGGCGCTACGCCTCATCCAGGGCTTCGCCGTCGCAGGCGAGCTGAGCGGAGCGAGTGCCCTCATCGCCGAGCACGCCCCCGCGGGCAAGCGAGGCTTCTACACGAGCTTCAGCCTCCAGGGCACGCAGGCGGGCAGCATTCTCGCGTCCGCCGCGTTCATCCCGCTCTCGGCGATGCTTCCCTCGCCGGCGTTCCACGCGTGGGGCTGGCGGATTCCGTTCCTGCTCAGCGCGCTCGTCGTCGTCGCCGGTTACCTCATCCGCCGCCGCGTCGACGAGACCCCGGTCTTCCTCGCCGAGGCCGAAGGGCACGCAGTGCCCAAGGCCCCGGTAGTTCAGGTGCTGCGCGAGAGCGGCGGGACCATCTTCCGCGCCATCCTCATGGGCCTCGCGAACGTCATCGGCACCACCGCGGCCGTCTTCGGCACCGCGTACGCCACGCAGCCCGCCTACGGGATCAATATGAGCCCAGCCACGTATCTGTGGATGCCCGTCATGGCGAACGTCGTCGCCGTGGCCCTCATCCCGTTCTTCGGCAAGCTGTCCGACCGGATCGGTCGCCGCCCACTCATGATCTTCGGCTCGCTCAGCTCGGGCGTGCTCTCGTTCGCCTATCTGTGGGCGATCAGCCAGAGGAACGTGGTGCTCACGGTCGTGCTCGCCGTCCTCATGTGGGGGGTCCTGTACCAGATGTGGAACGCGACGTTCGCGAGCTTCTTCCAGGAGCTGTTCCCGACGCGCACCCGGGTCACCGGCTTCGCGGTCTCGCAGAACCTCGGCCTGCTCATCGTCGCGTTCCTGCCGACCGTCTTCACGCTCATCGCCCCTCCCGGATCCGCGAACGTCCCGCTCATCATCGGCGGCCTCACGTTCGCGCTCGCGGCCATCTCAGCCGTCGCGGCGTGGGCCACGCGCGAGACCTCGACCTTGGACCTCGACGCGCTCGAGTCCGCGCGCCGCTCCTCGCACCACGAGGCCGGCACGGCGGCGAAGACCGTCTGATCGCCTCGTCCCGCCCGGTTGTTACTTCCCGATCGGCCAAATTGCACTGATCGATTGACCTTGCCGCGGCAAGTCCGTTGAGACGCGCCAGCAGGGCGCAAGATAAGCGGGCCGGAGCGCGAAGGCCCCCGGTCACAAGACCGGGGGCCTTCGCGCGTGCATCGGCTTCCCTGCTTGACGCGGCGCCGTCACCTCCCCAACGGACGACAGCGCCGCGCGCCCTGAAGCGGTCAACCCGCCCGACAGCGCCGCGCGCCCCGAAGCGGTCAACCCGCCCGACGGCGCCACGCGCCCCGAAGCGGTCAGCGCGCCCGGCGCCGCCACATCCTGAGGCCGAGCGCGCCGGCCACGAGGGCGGGCATCACGCCGCCGAACAGGAGGGCCGCCTGCGTGCCCCACGCCTCCGCGAGCCCGCCGAGCATGGGCCCGCCGAGGGCCTGCCCGCCCATGAGCACCATCGTGTAGAGGCTCATGACGCGCCCGCGGATGGCCATGTTGGCGCTCGTCTGGACGAGCTGGTTCGCGGACGTCAGGAACGTGAGCGCGCAGAACCCTGACACGGCCATGAGCGCACCGAACACGGGAAGCGACGGCATGTACGCGGCGAGCGCGAGCAGCACGCCGTAGAGCCCAGCCCCCACCACAACCGTCTGGAGCCGCAGCGCGCGGCGTCGGGCCGAGGCCACGGCCCCCGCGAGCGAGCCGAGGGCCACGAGCGTGTTGAGCATGCCGTAGCCGCCCGCGCCGATCTGGAACACGTGGTCCGCGTAGCCCGCGAGCAGCACGGGCAGGCTCAGGGCGAACACGGCGATGACGCCAGCCAGCAGCCAGGGCCAGCGAATCGTGGGCTTGCGCCACGCGTACTCGACGGCTTCGCGGAGCATGCCCTTGGACTTGGGCGTGGGCGGGGCCGTGAACAGCTCGTTGACGCGAAGCAGCGAGAGCATCGCGACCGTGCAGAAGCACGCGACGGCGTTGACCACGAAGGCCCACCCGCCGCCCACCGCGGAGAGCAGCCCGCCCGCGACGGCCGGGCCGATGAGACCACCGAGCTGGAACGTCGTCGAGTTGACGCTGATCGCGTTGCGCAGGTAGTCGGGTCCCACCAGCTCGTTGACGAACACCTGGCGGGACGGCTGGTCAAGCACCGTGACGAGCCCGAGCACCACGGCGACCGCGTAGACGTGCCACACCTCGAGCGAGTGGGTGAGCGCGAGCGTGCCGAGCACGGTCGCGCAGAGGCCAGCGCTTGCCTGGCAGATCTGGAGGAGCCGTCGCTTCGAGAAGCGGTCGGCCATAAGGCCGCCCCACGGCCCGAGGATGAGGACCGGGAGGAACTGCATCGCCACGGTGACGCCCACGGCCGCGACCGAGCCGGAGAGCTGCAGGACGATCCAGTCCTGGGCGATGCGCTGCATCCAGATCGCGATGACGGCGATGAAATGCGAGGCCGCGAAGAGCCGGAAGTTGTGGACCCGGAGCGAGATGAACGTGTGCTTCCACGGAAGCCGCTCGCCCACCACGGCGATCGGTCCGGTGGGCGGGAAGGTCGGGGCTGTCAGCGGGTTCGGGCGGGTGGAGAGCGTTTCGGAGACGGAGGAAGACATGGCGGAGCTGGGCGAGGTCACGGAGAAATCCTGAAGTTTCGTTCGGGTTTGAGCGATCGTGTGATTTAAGGCTAGGCGGCGCCGAAACCATTGCGGAAGTCTATTTGCACTATAAGAGCTATTGCGTTCCGCAATAGCTCGCGACAGGATGAAGAAATGTTCGATCCGGTCCAGCTCCGCACGTTCCTCGCCGTCGCCGAGCATCTGAGCTTCACCCTCGCCGCGGATCGCCTGGGCCTCGCCCAACCGACCGTGAGCCAGCACGTCGCAAAACTCGAGAAGGCCGCCGGCCGGATTCTCCTGGTGCGGGACACCCACGGCGTCCGCCTCACGGACAACGGCGACGCGATGGCCGGCTTCGCGCGCACCATCCTCGCCGCGCAAGAGGAGGCGGAACGGTACTTCCGCGGCTCGGCCATGCGCGGTCGTCTCCGCTTCGGCACCGCGGACGACCTCGCGATCACCGGCCTCCCCCGCATCCTCCGCGAGTTCCGGCGCGCCTACCCCCAGCTCAACCTCGAGCTCACGGTGAGCCAGAGCGACGACCTGCACCGGCGGCTCAAGGCCGGCCAGCTCGACCTCGTGTTCATCAAATGGGTCGCGGGCGCGCAAGAGGGCACGGTGGTACGGCACGACGTCTTCACGTGGGTCGGCGTCGAGCAGACGGTCCTCGAGCCCGGCCAGCCGGTCCCGCTCGTCGTCTACCCGGCGCCGAGCTTGAGCCGGACGCTCGCGATCGACGCCCTCGAAGCGAAGGGGCGGACGTGGAAGGTCACGTGCAGCACGAAGCAGATCGCGGGCATGCTCGCCGCGGTCCGCGCGGGCCTCGGCGTCGGCGTCATGCCCACGACCCTCGTGCCCGAGGACCTCGCGATCATCACGCGGCGCTTCGACCTGCCGCCCGTGGGCGACGTCGACTTCACCTTGATCCGCAACCCGCTCGCGAACTCCGCTGCCGTGGACGCCCTCACAGACGCCATCATGGGCCGCACGCTGAGCCGCACGTAGCCCCAGCCACCCGACAACGGCCCCATGCCGGTCGCTCCGCCCCCGGGCGCCTGGCGCTGCCCGGGCTCAGCCCGCGGCGAGATGCTCGTCGAGCACCTTCTGCGCGAGGCCGTGGGAGATCGTCATGCCGATTCCGGACGTCACGGACACGGCTGTGACGCCGGGCGCGACGTCCGCGACGAGGTACGGCGCGCGCGGGCTCGAGGCGTAGATCCCCTGCCAGCGCTGCCGGACGGTGAGCCGCTCGACGCCCAGGAGCTCGGCGGCGCTCGCGAGGAGGGTCGAGCTCGTGGCCTCGTCGAGGAACGGCGGCATGGTGCCCAGCGTCACGTGGCTGTCGCCGATCAGGAGCGTGCCGTCGGGCCGCTGGGTCAGCATGAGGTTCGCGTCGATGCCGATGAGCTCGGGGTGGGTCCGCTCGAGCTCGGTCCGGAGCGCGGCGGCGGCAGCCGTGGTCGAAAACGCCGGGTAGCGCAGCATCGACGTGCCGGTCAGGACAGCAGGCGCGATCTCCATCGCGGCGCCGCCCACGGTCGGGGCGTCCACGAGCGCCATCTGGAGGCCGCAGCGCTCCACGCCGGCCTCGGCCGCGACGTCCGGGAAGAGGTAGTCGATGTCGTGGCCCGCGCACACGATCGTCCGGGCCGCGGCGACGACGCCGCGCGAGGTGCGGGCGCCGCCGTCGTCCGCTGGCCCGAGGTACGCCGTGCGCCAGGCGACGTCGACGAGCGGCTGCCGCTCGAGCCACGCCGCGAGGCCGACGACGGCGGCGCGCGGGTCCACGCGCACGTCCTCCTCGAGCACTGCCGCGCCAAGCGCCGCGGCGTCGAGGCTCCCGCCGATCCGCGCGCGCGCCTCGTGTGCCCCGACGAGGCGCACGCCGCCGTCGGGGCGCGCGGCCGAGAGTTCTTCGAGCACGGCGAGCTCCGCCGCGGTGCGCGCGACCGCGAGGCCGCCCTCCGCCGTCGACCAGAAGCCCGCCGCCGAACTCAGGGAGAGCCAGCGCTCGCGGGCCGCCCGGGCAAGGTCCAGGAGCTCGCCGGACTGCGCCGTGACGCAGCAGTGGCCGAAGTTCCGCACGGACGCGCCGACGGCGTGGCCGTCGCGCTCGATCACGAGGACGCGGAGGCCCCGCTCGGAGGCGGCCGCCGCGTGGGCGAGTCCCACGATGCCGGCGCCAACCACGAGGAGGTCATACGAGGAGGAAGTGCTCATGGCTCATACTCTCGGGAGCCGCGGCACTCGTTCTCAAGCCGAACGACAACTTATCTATACAAGTTCACCTTGATTTCCCCTCCACCGCCTCGGATTCACCGAGAATTCACGAAGAGATCGGCACCTTGGTTCACTCGTCAGGGCCAAACTTGTATCATCAACCTATGACCACGCCCCTCCACGAGCAGCTCCGCGAGGAATTCCGGCGCCGGATCTCCGCCGGCGTGTGGCCGGACGGCTCCCAGGTTCCGAGCGAGGCCGCCCTGTGCGAGGAGTTCAAGACGTCCCGCGGCCCGGTGCGCCAGGCCCTTGCGGCCCTCCGCACCGAGCAGCTCATCGTCGGCGGGCGCGGCAGGGCGCCCGTGGTCCACCGCGACGCGCTCTCGCAGCCGGTCGAGACGTTTCTGTCGTTCACCGAGTGGGCCGTGGGCCTCGGGAAGCTGCCCGGCCAGCGCACGATCGAGATCGCGAAGCGCGCGGCGAGCCCGTTCGTCGCCGCGCAGCTGGGCCTCGCGCCGGACGAGCAGATCGTCTCGCTCCTGCGCCTGCGCCTGCTCGACGGCGAGCCCACCATGGTCGAGCGCTCGCACTTCGTGCTCGAGGCCGGCCAGCCGCTCTTCGGCTTCGACACCGATTCGGGCTCGACGTTCCACTTCCTCATGGATCACGGCGTTGACCTCAACAGCGCACGCCACACGATCGACGCCGTCGCGGCGGACGAGACGGACGCCGAACTCCTCGGCATACCCCTCGGCTCGCCGCTCCTCCGCGAGCGCCGCGTCACCTCGAGCTCGAAGGGCGAGGCACTCGAATACGCCGAGGACCGCTACCGCCCCGAACTCGCGAACTTCGTGGTCCACAACACGCTCAACCAGCGGGCTCCCCTGGCCCGCGTCCTGACCCCGGGAGAGACCGCATGATCCAGCTCGCCGCGTTCGACATCGCGGGCACCACCGTCGACGACCACGGCCACGTCTACCGGGCGCTCGAGGACGCCGTCCGCGAGAACGGCGTCGATGTCCGGCCCGAGGACCTGCAGACCTGGATGGGTGCGGACAAGGTCGAGGCAATCCGCGCGCTCCTGCGGCTCGGCGGGTACGCCGGCGGGGACGCAAGCGGGGACGCAAGGGGCATCGACGCCCTGGCCATCGAAAACACGGTCGCCACGACGTTCGAACGCTTCCGGGCCCTCCTCGCCGAGCGCTACGCGGCCGAGCCGCCCTCGCCGTTCGCCGGCGTCGTCGAGGCCCTCGCCGAGCTGCGCGGGCGCGGGATCAAGGTGGCCCTCACCACGGGCTTCTCTGCCGACGTGGCCGCTCCCCTGCTCGAGACTCTCGGCTGGACGGTCGGCGAGGGCGCCGCGCACACGCTCGACGCGGTCGTGACGACGTCGGAGGTCGCCGCCGGGCGGCCGGCGCCGTACATGATCCACCGCGCGATGGAGAAGACCGGCGTCTTCGACGTGCGTTCCGTGCTCGCCGCCGGGGACACGGTCGTCGACGTCCAGGCAGCGCGCAACGCCGGTGCTATCGCGGTGGGTGTCCTCACGGGGAAGCTCACGCGAGAGGAGCTCGAGAGCCAGCCCGGCGTCGTGGTCCTCGACAGCGTCGCGGACGTCCCCGCGCTCGACATCACGCAGGCCTGAGACCTGCGCCACAGAGGGGCCCCCGCGGGCGGAGTAAACTTGACCCCGATGAACCGCACAATGTTCAAGTCGAAGATCCACCGCGCCACGGTCACTCATGCCGACCTGCACTACATCGGCTCGGTGACCGTCGATCTGGACCTGCTCGAGGCCGCCGACATCCTGCCCGGCGAGCTCGTGTCCATCGTCGACGTCACGAACGGTTCGCGCCTCGAGACGTACACGATCGCGGGCGAGCGCGGCTCCGGCGTGATCGGTATCAACGGCGCGGCCGCGCACCTCGTCCACGAGGGCGACCTCGTGATCCTCATCAGCTACGCATCGATGAGCAACGAGGAGGCACACGCGTTCGTGCCCACCGTGGTCCACGTCGACGCCGAGAACAAGATCATCGATCTCGGCACCGACCCCGCAGACGGCCGCACCCCGGGGCTCCTGCGCCCGCCCTTCGCGATCCAGGCGCACCTCAACTAGGCGCTGAGACAGCTCAGGCCTGAGGCAACCAAGCACTCTCAAGCAACACAGCACTCAAGCAACAGCGGACGACGGCGGGTGCGCACCCGCCGTCGTCCGCTTTCGCGTGCCTGGGCTGCTCAGGTGCCCGCGAGGCCCGTCGTCGCGACGCCCTTGATGATCTGCCGCTGGAAGAACAGGAACACGACGATGAGCGGCGCCGCCGCGAGCAGCGCGGACGCCATGTTCTGCGCGTACTGGATCCCGTACGCGCTCTTGATGGTCTGAAGTCCCACGGGCAGCGTGAGCAGCGACGGATCGTTCGTGGCGATGAACGGCCACAGGAAGTTGTTCCAGGCGCCGATGAACACGAAGATCGCGACGGCCGCTAGGATGGGCCGCGACAGCGGGAGCACCACGGACCAGAAGACGCGGAGCCGACTCGCGCCGTCCATCATGGCGGCCTCCTCGAGCTCGTGCGGGATCTGGTCGAAGAACTTCTTGAGCACGAACACCATCGCCGGGTGGATGCACTGCGGCAGGATCACGGCCCAGTACGTGTCCAGGAGGTTGAACGCGAGCATCTGGTAGAAGAGCGGGATGATCAGCACGGGCGGCGGAACGATGATCGCCGCGACGATCACGGCCTGGAGCGTCCGGCGCCCGCGGAAGTCAATGCGGCTCAGCGCGTACGCGGCGAGCGTCGAGACGGCAAGGGTCACCACCGTGATGGCCGCGGACGTGAAGAACGAATTCCACGTCCACTGGGGGATCCCTCCCGAGCTCAGGACCTTCGTGAAGGCGTCGAGCGTGAAGCCGCCCGCCGGGAACCACGTGACGGGGGTCGCCGCGGCCTGCGTCTCCGGCTTGAGCGCGGTATCCACGGCCCACAGGAACGGCACGAGCCACGTGAGCGCGAGAATCGCGACGACGATGGTCGCCGCGACGCGTGCGGGCGGGAACCGGCGGCGTCTCCGGGCGGGGACGGCGGCGCGTGGACGGATGGCGGTGTCCGCCCGGGTCAGCGTTGACGTAGCCATGATCAGTGGTTCCTCCGGCGGGTGGCGGCGATCTGCACGAGCGAGACGATCACGATGAGGAAGAAGAAGATGTAGGAGATGGCCGCCGCATAGCCGAGCCGGAACCCGGTCAGGCCGGTCTCGAAGACGTACTCGACCACGGAGCGGGTCGAGCCACCCGGCCCGCCGCCGGTCATCTGGTAGATCTGGTCGAACACCTTGAGCGAGGCGAGGACCTGGAGGATCGTCACGAGCACCGTGGTCGGCGTGAGCTGCGGGAGGGTGATCGAGACGAACTGGCGCCAGCCTCCCGCGCCGTCGAGCGACGCGGCCTCGTAGTGCTGCGCGGGGATGTTCTGCAGCGCGGCGACGTAGAGCAGGAAGTTGAAGCCGATGGTCCACCAGACTGTCGCGATGACCACCGCCCACATCGCCGTCTTCGGGTCGTTGAGCCACGCGATCGGGGCGACGCCGAACTGGCGGAGGAACGAATCGATGAGGCCGAGCTGGGGGTTGTACAGCCATGCGAACAGCATCGACACGACCGTCGAGGCCAATAGGTACGGGGCGAAGAACGAAAGCCGCCACAGCCACTGCGCGGGGAGGCCCAGGTTGACGAGGACGGCGAGGGCGAGCGCGATCACCACGAGCGGCACCGTGCTGAGCACCGTGAACCACACCGTGTTCCCGAGCGAACGCCACATGTCCGCGTCGCCGAGGGCGGCGGCGTAGTTCGCGAGGCCCCCGAACTCGGTGTGGGCGCCTGTCAGGGACGTTCCCGTGACGCTCAGCCAGAGGCCGTTCACGAGGGGCCACGCGAGGAAGAACAGGAAGAAGACGAGGAAGGGCGCGCAGAACGCCCAGCCATGCCAGTGCCGGGCGGCGTCGCGGCCGGGCGCCGAGATGCGCAGGAGACTCATGGGGATTCCTTTCGCTCGGCCGGTTCAGACCGGGTTCGGGGTGGAGAGGAGCGTGTTGATGCGGGCGGCGAACGCGTCCCAGCCGTCGCTCGCCTTGGCCTGGCCGAGCAGCACGGTCTGCACCGAATCGGCGAAGTAGGCCTGGAAGTTCGAGCCGGAACCCGTGAACCAGGCTGGCGGATCGTAGTTGATGATGTCCGCGGCCTTGGCGTAGTGGGCCTGAGGCAGGAGCTTCGCGTACTCGGGCGAGCGCACCACGGGCTGGAACGCGGGGATGTGCCCGGCCTCGGCCCAGGCGAGCGAGCCCTTGAGGATTTCCGAGACGAACGTGTACACGTTGCGGCGGGCCGCAGCGTCGGGAGAGGTCTGGCGGGGAAGGACGAAGGCGTGCGAGTCCGCGTACGCCGCGGGCGTGCCGAACAGGGTGGGAATCGGCGCCGCGTCGAACGGCACCTTGGCCGTCTTCATCGTGGGGATCTCCCACACGCCGGTGAAGAGCATGCCCGACTTCTGGCCCGCGAACTCGGCGATGGCCGTGCCGCCGTTGCCGCTCCTGGCGGCGATCGAATCGTCGAGCAGCGACGCCATGTACTGCAGGCAATCGACGGCGACGTCCCGATTCACGCCCATCCGCTGGCCCGTCTCGAGCTCCATGGTGGCCCCGTGCTGGCCGTACAGCGTGTAGAAGAGACGCCACATCTGCGCGCCGTCCCCGAGGTAGCCGTACGAGAGGCCGTGGCCGCCGCCCGCCTTCGCGAGCTCGCGCGCCGCGGCCGTGAACTCCTGCGCCGAAGTGATCGCGGCCAGCTGCCCGTCGGCGCCGAGCAGCCCGGCCTTCTTCGCGATCTCCGTGTTGTAGAGCATGACGAACGGGTGCGAGTCGAGGGCGATCGAATAGACCTTGTCACCGCTCGTCCCGGCCTTCCAGACCCTCGCCGGGAAGTCCTTCTCGGCGATGCCGTGCTCCGCGAGCACGCCAAGGTCCCACGGCTCGAGGAGTCCGCCGGGGGCGTAGCCGGGCACGCGCGCCGCGTGCATGATGGCGAGCTCCGGGGACCGCCCGCCGGCCGAGGCCATCGCGAGCTTCGTGTAGTAGGGGGCGCCCCACGCGAGCACGGTCGGCTCGACATGGAATTCGGGGTGGGCGGCGTTGACCCCGTCGATCATGGACTGCATCTTGATGCCGTCGCCGCCGGAGAGCAGGTGCCAGAAGCGGATCCTCGAGGTCCCGGCGGCATTGGCGGTCCCGCCGCAGCCGGCCAACGAGGCCGCCCCGGCGGCGGCGAGCGCTGTGCCCGTGAGTTGGAGGAAGCGCCGCCGCCCTACTCCCGCGAGCGGCACTGGATGAGATTGACGTCTTAGCTGCATTCACGGCTCCTCGCGGAGGTGCTTCGACCGGAGATGTATCGTCCGGCAGGTGCACGTCGGTGTGACCTGCGCCTCACGCTACATCGTTGTAATACCGCTGACAAGAGAAAATTGTGAACGCAAACATGCTTGTTTCTTCCGGCCTCAGCCCGTGCTCGCGCGGCGCCGGATCTCGAACGGCACCACGACGCGGCGCGGGGCCCGGCCGCGGTCCTCGATCTGCTCCTGGAGCAGCCGGACGGCCTCCTCCGCGATGACGCGGCGGCTGAACGCGACGCTCGTGAGGGCGGGCGCGGCGTACGGGCTCATCGCGAGATCGTCGAAGCCGGACACGGCCACGTGCCCGGGCACGGAAAGACCCGCGGCGCGGAGCACGGACAGGGCGCCGTAGGCGAGGCTGTCGGTGAAGCAGAACAGCGCGTCCGGCGGCTCGTGTCTCTCGAGGAAGCCCTCGAGGGCCGCGGCCCCGCCGGCCGGGTGCCACTCGTCGCACGCGATCTCGAGCTCGGGGTTCCACGGGATCCCAAGCTCGGCCAACGCCTCGCGGTAGCCGCGTGTACGCGTCTCCGCCGTCGCGGCGTCCACGTGCCGCCGGACGCCCAGGATGGCGATCCGCCGTCGTCCGCCCTCGGCGAGCATCCGCGTGAGGGCGCGCGCGGCACCCACGCTGTCCACGCCCACGCCGTCGACGATGTCCTGCTGCACCTCGCCCAGGATCACGGCGGGCGGGAGCGTCATGCCGGGCGCGATCGCGCTCTGGTCGAGGGCCACCGGGTTGAGGATGAGCCCGTCCACAAGATTGGCCCGGGCGCGCGTGAGGAGCTCGAGCTCGCGCTCCGGATCGTTGCCGGTCTCCTCGAGCTGGACCGCGAGGCGCTGCTGGTGCGCGACCTCGACCACCTCGTGCACGAGCTCGGCCGAGAACGGCGTCGCGAGATCCGGGAGGGCCAACGCAATGAGGCCCGTGCGGCCGTTGCGGAGGCCGCGCGCCGAGAAGTTCGGCACGTAGTCGAGCTGGGCCATGGCCTGCTCGACGCGCTCGCGCGTCGCCGGGCTCACGGGGACGGTCCCGTTGACCACGTTGGAGACCGTCTTCGGGGACACGTTCGCGAGCCGCGCCACGTCCTTGACGGTTGCTCGCATGCCTGCCTCCCTTCGCGGCGTCCATGACACCCACAATTCGCTGTGTTTCGATTCTGGCACCTCGGCGGCCCCTGCCGCGCGAAGCCGCTGCGCGGGGCCGCTAAGCTGGGGCGGTGCCCCTGAGAAAGCGATTGCTGAGCCGCGTGGCCGAGGGCCGCGCGTGCTAGGGGTCCTCGCCGGGTTCTTCGTGGTCTGGGCCATCATCGGCACCGGCTGGTTCATGGCCCGCAAGCAGCTGCTCGGCGAAAGCGCGCAGGGTGTGCTGAGCCGGCTCTCGTTCTTCGTCGCAAGCCCTGCCCTGCTGCTCGAGACGCTGAGCAAGGCGGATCTCCGGTCCATCTTCTCGACGCATCTTCTCGTCATCACCGTGAGCTCCACGCTCGTGGGGATCATCTCCCTGGCCGTGTTCCGCTGGGTGCGGCGCCGGAACGTGCCCGAGGCGCTCATCGCCTCCATGAGCTCGTCCATCGCGAACTCGGCCAACCTCGGCATCCCGATCTCGGTCTTCGTGCTCGGCGACGCGAGCTACGTCGCTCCCCTGCTGATCTTCCAGCTCGCGCTGTTCACGCCGTCCTACCTGCTCATGCTCGACGGCACGACGGCGACCGCGAAGCCGGGCGCCGCCCGAGCCCTCCAGTTCGTGCTCCCCGTCGTGACGAACCCGAACATCATCGGCTCCATGATCGGCCTGGTTCTCGCCGCGACCGCCTGGAAGCTCCCGGACCTCATCATGCAGCCCATCCACCTGATCGGCGGCGCGTCGATTCCCGCGATCCTCATCGCCTTCGGCATCTCGCTGCACAGCTCGCGCCCGCTCAAGGCCGACGACGGTCGCCGCACCGACACGCTCCTGGCGACCGGGCTCAAGCTCGTGGTCCATCCGCTCATCGCGTACTTCTTCGCGCGCTTCGCCCTGGGTCTCGAGGGGCACGCGCTGTTTGCCGGAGTCGTCACCGCCGCGCTGCCCACGGCGCAGAACGTGTACGTCGCGGCACAGCGCTATCAGCATGGCCTCGTCGTCGCGAAGGACACCGTGCTCATCACGACGGTCGTGGCCGTTCCAGCGATGGCCGTCATGGCGGCGTTGCTCTCGTAGCGCGGTGGCGCCGTAGCGCCGCGTGACAGGACGCTCCCGGCCCGGCCCGCTAGGCTGGCCGCATGCGTGATCTGAGTGCGACGGACGAACCCGCGGCGCCCGTGGGCGTGGCGCACGCCCCGACCGCCCGCCGTCGGACCTGAACGTGACGGCGCCCAGCGTGTCCGAACACGACGCCTCGGCCACCACGCCCCCGAACGTCACCCGCATCGCGATCCTCTGGGCAGTGGCCCTCGTGCTGGCCATCGCCGGGGCGATCGCCGCGGTCGCCGCCGCCAAGGCGGCAAGCGGGCCCGCCCAACCCGTGCGCGCCTACCTCGCGGCGCTGCAGGCGGGCGACGGCGCGCGCGCCCTCGGCGCCCTCCGCGCCCAAGTGCCGCCCGGCAGCGCGGCGATGCTTGACGGCGCCCCGCTGCGCGACTCGATGTCCCGCGTGCAGAACCTCAAAGTCGGCGCACCGAAGGCCTCGGCGGACGGCCGCGAGGACGTTCCGGTCACGTTCACGACCGGCGGCGCGAACTACACGAGCGACTTCATCGTCGAGCAGACGGGCACGGACTGGCTGTTCTTCCCGCAGTGGAGCATCGTGCCCGCGCCGCTTCCCACCGTCGAGGCCACGGTGGTCAACTCGACCCGCGCGACCCTCAACGGCACCCCCGTGAACATGCCCGCCGGGCACAACTCGTTCCCCGTGTTCTACCCGGGCAGCTACCTCGGCTCGCTTGCCGGCCAGTACTTCGCCGCCGACGCCAAGACCGCCGTGGCCTCGCAACGCAACAGCCAAGCGCAGCTCCCCCTCGAGACGAAGGCCACGCCCGCCCTCACCGGCGCGATCGAGGCGAAGGCGAAGGAGTTCCTCGACGACTGCGCCAAGGCCGCTTCGTCGAAGCAGCAGCTCCAGCCGGCGTGCCCGTTCTCCTACGCGACCGGCAACCGGATCGTGGACGGCTCGATCGCGTGGGGCATCACGGACTACCCGAAGGCGAGCGTGACCCCCTACAACGGCCAATGGATCGTCGCGCCGCTCACCGGAAAGGCCCACCTCGCGGCGCAGCAGATCGACCTGTTCACGGGACGGCAGAGTCAGCTCGCGGTGGACCGCGGCTTCACGTTCACCATGAAGATGGACGTCTCCGGGTCCACGATCACGCTGACGCCCGTGATCGGCTGAGGCGCCGCCGGGATTCCCTGCCCCTGCGTTCGCCGGCTTGGGACTCGCCGTCGGTGCGCTCGCCGTCCTGGGGCTCCCCGTCCCGAGGCTCCCCGTACGGTGGTTCGCCGTCGGTGCGCTCGATCGGGGCATCCTCGAGCGGGGTCAGCGTCAAGCTGATGAGCTGGGCTGTTCCGCCCGCTGAGTGGAGCGAGATCCCGGTACTCGAGGGGTCGGGGAAGATCAGGTCAGTGATCGTCACGCGGCCGCCCTGCGCGAAAACCTCGATGGACGAGGTGTCGACGTAGACCTGCAGCGCGAGGCGCCCTCCGACGAGTTCGGCCGGGGCCGTCTCCTTCGAGGCAAACGCCGGGCCGAGATCCGCGCGCCCCGAGGCCGTGCGGTCCACGACGAGCGCCCCGCGCTCCGTCTCGTACGCGATCCGGGTTGCCTCGGCGCCCCCCTCCCGAAGGAGGATGCCGAACTCAGACGAGGTCCCGACGTCGAACGTTGCCTCGATGAGGCACGGCTCCTCCCCCCAGGCGAGGCCGAGCGGGTGCGTGCCCGCGGGGATGTCGGTGAGGCCCCGGGTACGGACCGGGCCGGCGGGCGCGAGCCCGGCGACGGCACGCTGACGCAAGACGATCCGGCCGTCGGCGGTGTGCAGGCTCGCCTCCCGGGGCAGGGTCATGGCGCCGCGCCAAGGGACCGTGGGAAGCGTCCGGGCGTACTCCCAGTTGCTCATCCAGCCGATGAGGACCCGGCGGCCGTCCGGCGCGTCGTTGAAGGAGACCGTGGCATAGAAATCCCGGCCGTGGTCCAGCGGCTCCCATTCGGGCTGGCCGGAGTGGACGGATTCCCGGCCACCGAGGGCCGTGAAGGTGACGCCGTCGAAGTCGCCCACGAAGAAGAGCCCCTCGGATCCGCGCTCGCCCGGCTCGAGGTTGATGTTGACGATCAGGACCCACTTCATGTGGTCCGAATCGCCGTCGACGGGCAGCGGGAACAGGTCTGGGCATTCCCAGATCTTGCCCACGGGCTCCGACGAGGTGAACTCGCTCAGATACGTCCAGTCCTTGAGGTTGTCCGAGCGGTACAGGACGACCTTTCGATCGACGGCCTCAACGGCGACCATGACCCAGTACTCGCCGGACGGGTCCGAGTAGCGGAAGACCTTCGGGTCGCGGAAGTCGGACGAACCGCGGTCCAGGACCGGGTTGCCCTCGTACTTTCGCCAGGTCTCCCCGCCGTCCACGCTGTACGCGAGGGACTGCGCCTCGATGCCGGCGGACGGCGAACCGTCCGTGTAGTGGCTCGTATAGATGGCCACGAGCGGCGCGCTGCCGGGCTCGCCAAAGCCGCCCGTGTTCCCGTGGTCGACGACCGCGCTGCCCGAGAAGATCGCCTCGTTCTCGTCGCACAGGATCGCCACGGGGCGGTCTCGCCAGCGAATCAGGTCCGGCGAGACCGCGTGGCCCCACGACATGTTCTCGTGATCGGTGCCGTACGGATTGTTCTGGAAGAAGAGGTGATAGACGCCGTCCGCGTAGACGAGCCCGTTCGGATCATTGATCCACGTGTCGGCAGCGGTGTAGTGCATGCGGGGGCGGTAGGCCTCGGCGGCGAAGGGCGCTGCCGGTTGGTCTTGGGTCATGGTCTTCTTTCACGTGTGGTCAGATCCGTCGCCGGAGGCTTCTCGGGTCTCAGCGGAACGAGCCCGCGGTGATCCCCTCGACGAAGTACCGCTGGGCGAGCAGGAAGATGGCGATGCTCGGGATGAGGGCGACGACGACGCCGGCTAGGACGATCGAGATGCTGCCGGTGCCGAAATTGCCCTGGAGCGAGACGAGGCCCACGGGCAGGGTGAAGTTGTCGGTCGACTGGAGGAAGATGAGCGGCCGGAAGAACTCGTTCCAGTACGCGGAGAAGTTCAAGACGGCGAGCGTGGCCATGGGAGGCAGCGCGATCGGAACGTAGATCCTCGAGAAGATCTGGAAGTTGGACGCGCCGTCCACGCGGCCGGCCTCCGCGAGTTCGCCGGGCATCTGGAGGAAGTACTGGCGCATGAGGAACGTTCCGAAGGCGCCGCCGATCGCCGGGACGACGAGAGAGGCGAGGTTGTCCGAGAGCCCGAGGTAGCGGATGAGGATGAAGATCGGGATGATCGTGGTCTGCGCGGGAACCATCATGGTGGCGAGGACCATCGCGAAGACGGCCCCCTTGCCGCGGAAGCGCACGAGCGCGAACGCATAGCCGCTCATCGTCGAGGTGATGAGCTGCAGGACCACGATCGCGCCGGTGACGACGACGCTGTTGAGGAAGAACGTGGCGAGCGGCACCTGTTCGAACACGGCCGAGTAGTTCGACCACACCGGCGCCAGCGGGATCCATTGGGGCGGGTTGCTGAACGACTCCGCGGGGGTGCGGAGAGACGTCGAGACCGTCCACAGGATGGGCAGGACGAAGGCCGCCGCGATGATGATGAGCAGGATCAGGCCCAGCCCGCGCCACGCCTTGCGGGTGACGGCGTGGGGAGCCCCGAGCCGCGGCACACCGGCCGTCGGGGTTGGGGCGGTGGGGGCGGGGGTTGTGCGTGCTGTGCTCACGAGTAGAACACCCACTTCCGGGAGATGTAGAACTGCAGCCCCGTGATGGCCAGCAGCAGGACGAACAGCACCACCGAGATCGCCGAGCCGTAGCCGAACTGGATGTTCTGGAACGCAGTGCGGTAGATGAGCATGACGGTCGTGGTGGTCGCGTCGCCGGGGCCGCCCTTGGTCATGACGTAGGGCTGGTCGAAGATCTGCATCGCGTTGATGAGGCCGATCACCGACGCGAAGAAGATCGTCGGGCTGATGAGGGGCAGCTTGATCGAGAAGAACGTCCGGATCGGCCCGGAGCCGTCGATCGAGACCGCCTCGAGGACGTCCTTGGGCAGCGAGCCGAGGGCGGCGACGAACAGGATGAACACGAATCCGAGCTGCTGCCACACGGCCACGATGACGATCGTCGCGGTGGCGCCTCCCTGCGAGCTCAGCCACTGCATCTGGGGCAGGCCCACGAGCTGAAGGTAGTAGTTGATCACGCCGAAGTGATCGTCGAAGAGGTAGCTGAAGACGATCGAGATCGAGGCGGCGGAGACCAGGAGCGGCAGGAAGAACGCGGTGCGGAAGATGGACCGCGCCCACGTCGAGACCCGCTGCTGGACGAGGATGGCCATGGCGAGCCCGATCACGATCTGCAGCACCACGATGAGGACCGCGAGCAGGGCCGTGACGCCGAAGGAGTGGATGACGGCGGTGTCGGCGGCGAGGTGGGCGAAGTTCTGGAGCCCCACGAACTCCGGCGGGCTGATGATGTCCCACGAGAAGAACGAGAGCGCGAACGTGAAGACGATCGGGGCGGCCGTGAACACGAGGATCGTGAGCGCCGAGAGGGCGATCATGAGCCACCCGAAGGCGGCCTCGCGGCGGTGCGCGCGATTCGCGTTGCGGCGTCGGGTCGGGGCCCCCGATCCCCTGGGGCCTACGGCCCCAGGGGAGTCGGTTCGGATTGCGGAGAGAGACATGGCTAGCTTCCGATCGCGGCCGCGGCGGTCTCGAGGTCCTTCTGCAGCCCGTTCAGGGCGGACTTGGCGTTGCCCGAGGACATCGCCTCGGTGGTGCGCTGGTTGAGCGCGTTGGCCATGGCGTTGTAGTACGGCGGGGCTGGGATCGGCGCCGTGTTCGGCAGCTTGTCCAGCGTGTCGTAGAACACCTTCCAGTTCTTCGGTCCGGTCGGCGCGTACCGCTCGGCAGTCATCATCGACCGGCGAGACGGGGTCGTCGAGTTGCCGGCCGTGAGGATTTCGATCGCGGAAGGCTCGACGAGGGACTTGAGGAACTCCCATGCGAGGTCCTTGTTCTTCGAGGACTCGAAGATGCCGTAGCCACCGGTGCCGAAGAGGTGGCGCTGGACCTTCCACTTCGGGAAGTACTGCACGTCGAAGGTGTCGGGGCCCATGCCGGCGTTGTGCAGGCCGCCGGCCCAGAAGCCGCCGCCGATCGCCATGCCGATCTTGTTGTTGGAGAAGAGGCCCTGCAGGGTCGAGCCGCCGCCGACGTCCGGCTTGGCCGAGAGCCCGCTGTTCGCGAGCTCGACCATGAGGTCGAGCGACTCGACCACGGCGTCGGAGTTCGCCGTCGGGGCGCCCCACTTCCAGCCGCCCTTGCGGCCCTGCGCGGCGGGATCGCCCGAGTAGAACTGGCTCCAGAGCCAGTCGCCGCCGTCGTACTTGCCCTCGGTGACAAGGTTGCCGCCATTGGCGTACATGAACGAGGTCCACGAGCCCCACAGCCGGACGACCCAGTCGAACGGGACGGTATCGGGGTTCTTCTTGATCGCCGTCGCGACGGACTTGAAGTCGTCCATGGTCCAGTCCGCCTTGGGCACCTCGAGGCCGGACTTCTTCAGGAGCGACGTGTTGAAGTACATGTTGCCGGCGTTGAAGTCGGTGGGCAGCTCGTACAGGTTGCCCTGGTACATCATGGCTTCCACGAGCGAGGGGTGGACGTCCTTGAAGTACGGGGCGAGCTGGTCCTTGTCACGCTTGACGAAGTCATCGAGCGGGTGGGCGAGCTTCTTCTGGGCGAACAGCTGCACGCCCTCGGTGGCCACCGAGACGATGTCCGGCGGGTTCCCGGCGGCGATCTGCGTCAGGACCTTGGTGAAGAAGTCGTTCCAGTCCGTGCCGTTGATGCCGTTGAACTTGACCGTCACGCCGGGGTTGGCCTTGATGAACGAATCGGCGACCTTCGCCGTCTTGTCCGCCTGCTGCTGCGTTCCGAAGTACGCGACGTTCAGGGTCTTCGATCCGGACGCCGAGCCAGCGTTGCCCGGCGCGCATGCGGACAGGCCCGCGGCGCCGAGGAGGGCCGCTCCCCCGACGAGGACGGAGCGTCTGGAAACCGCTTGGGAAAGGAAGGAACTCATATCGAACCTCTCTGTTCATACGTATGAATAATACGTATGAACGAGTGTGAGGTAGATCCCAGCTGGTGTCAAGATCGGTGGTGTGCGAGGCGCCTAGGCGTGGCGCGGAGGCGCGATCGAGTCGCGGCGAATCAGCTCGCTGGGGACCGTTGCCCCCGTTGGAGTCTCGCCGTTTTCGAGTGCCTCAAGGAGCTGTTCGGCCGCGACGCGCCCCATCTCGTAGTGGGGAATTGTGACGGTCGTGAGCGCCGGCGTGACCTCGTCGGCGAACTCCTCCTGGTCGTCGTAGCCCACGAGGGAGAGATCCTCGGGAACCCGGAGCCCGCGCTCGAGGGCGGCGAGGAGGGCCCCTGCGGCCATCCTGTCGTTCCCGCAGACGAGCGCCGTGATGTCCTCGCCCGCGTCGAGGATGCTGTGCGTGAGGGCGTAGGCCGATTTCATCTGGTAGTTGCCCGTATAGATCCACGCCTCGTTGACGGGAACGTTCCTCGCGGCGAGTTCCTCGCGGAATCCCCGTTCGCGCTCGATGCGCGCGGGATCGTCGGCCGGTCCGCCGAGGTACGCGATGCGCCGGTGGCCCATCTCGAGGGCGGCGCTCGCGGCGAGCCGCCCTCCGCCCACCTCGTCTGGCACCACGGCGGGCACGGCCCGCCGCGGCGAGTGCCACGCGTTGATGAGGAGGGACGGGAGCGAGGAGAAGCTCTCAGGGGTGTCCACCTCGTGCCACGACATCGCGGCGTAGAGGAGCCCGTCAACCTGGCGGGCGAGCAGGGTGTCCACGGCCGCCGCCTCAATGTTCGTGTCCTGCTTCGCATCCACGAGGAGGAGCAGGTAATCACGCTCCCACGCGTACTCCTCGGCCCCGCGGAGCACCTTGCCGGCGTAGGGCGACGACGCGATCCGGTCGGTGACGAGGCCGATCGTCCGGCTCCGCTGGAGCCGCAGGTTGCGCGCGGTCTCGTTCGGACGGTATCCGAGCTGCCGGATGGCCTCCCGGACCCGCTGCTCGGTTTCCGCCGGAATCTTCCCCGTCTGGTTCACGACCAGGGAAACCGTGCTTTGCGACACGCCCGCCAGCACGCCCACGTCCTTCATCGTGGGCGTGGCGAATCCTTTTGGCTTGCGGGGGACCATGGCCGTAATCCTATTCCCGGCTCAACCCGCCCGCCCGCAGGGGCCGCCGACGCGGCCCCCCGCGGATTCCGACCGGGACTCACGCCCCACGAGCCGTGTCGCCGCAGGACACGCCGGGGATCCCGCCGTCGTCCGCGCCAATCCCGGTCGGAATCCCCGGTGTCAGTCCATCCCGCGGAGGTCGAGCGTGAGGACCGACTCGGCGCCCTCGCGGAGCACCACGGGGATGCCCCAGTCCTGCTGGTACAGGTGGCACGCGGCGTGATCCGGGATCTCCTCGCCCGGCGCGCCGTCGCACGCCGCCGCGCGCGCGGTGATGTGCAGGACTCCCTCGGGGACCTCGGGGTTCAGGGTGATCGTCCTCGTCAGGCCCTGCGACGTCCCGCCGCCTGCGCTGAGAAACTCCGGCGGAGTCGACGAGATCTTGAGCTGCGTGGGGTCGCCCCAGCGGTTGTCGAGCTTCTGGCCCGTGGGCGCCTTGAAGCGCACCGTGAGAGCGAGCGCGCCGGGCGCGAGGGCCGAGGCAGGCCGCTGGGTCTGGCTCGCACCCTCGTCGACCTGCTGCGCGTCCTTCGGGATGGAGATCAAGACCAGCTCATGGCGGTTGGACTCGGTCACCAGGAGGCGGGGCTCGCCCTCGCCGGCCGGCTGGATGACGACGACGTCGCTCGGCTCCGCGAGGCCCCTCGCCAACGTCGACACGGACTGGGCGGCGGGATCGTAGCGGCGCACCGCGCCGTTGTACGTGTCCGCGACAGCGACGGAACCGTCGGGCAGGACGGCGACGCCGAGCGGGTGCTGGAGGCGCGCCTGGCCCGCAGCGCCGTCGCGGAAGCCGAAGTCGAAGAGCCCCTTGCCCACGGCGGTCTCGACGCGAACGCCGTTCGTGGGGCTCGCGCCCCGGCCGTTCGAGCCCGGCTCCCCGAGCACGAGCTTCCGCAGAGCCGACGTCTCAGAATCCGCGACCCACACGTTGCCGTCGGCGTCGATCGCGAGGCCCGAGGGCTGCGCGAACCACGCCTCGGGGCCCGGGCCGTCGAGGAGTCCCTCGAGCCCCGAGCCGGCAAGGATCGCGACCTCGTCGGTAACGGGGTCAAAGGTAAAAATCTGGTGGGTTCCGGCCATGGCCACCACGACCTTGCGCAGCTTCGCGCTCCACACCGCATCCCACGGCGAGGACAGCGACACGCTCGTGCCGTGCCCGAGGAGGCCGATGTCGACGGCGTCGCCGGCGTAGTCGGCGTGCTCGCCCGAGGGGGAGCCGCCGTCGTGCGCTCCGGAGCCTGCGCCAGGGCCCGCCTTCTCCGCCGCCCACGCGCCCGCTCCCGCGCCGTCAACGCGCGCCGGGCCCGCGTCGAGAAGGCGCTGGACGCCGTTGCCGGCCACCGTCTGCACGTGACCCGAGCTCAGGGAAACCCCGCGGAGCCGGTGGTTGACGGTGTCGGCGACGACCGCATCGTAGCCGGCATGCCACGCGACGTCGGCCGGGAGGATCGCGACGCCCTGCGGCTCGTTGAACTGCGCGGCCTCGGCCGAGCCGTCCGCATAGCCCTTCGTGCCCGAGCCGATGATCCGCTGGACCGTCGCGAGATCGGGGCGCAGCTCGACGAGGCGATGATGCCCCGTGTCGACCACGAGGTAGTTTCCATTCTCGAGCTGCACAGCCTGGCCCGGGAAGCGGAGCGTGCGCGACACGGGCTCGGGCGCCACGTAGGGCCCGTCGCCGCGGTGGAGCGTGCCCTTCGCCTCGTGCTCGGCGATGAGCTCCTCGACCAGGACGCCGAGGCCCGCCGAGTGCCCCTCCCCGGAGAGGTGCGCCACGATGTAGCCCTCGGGATCGACGACGACGAGCGTGGGCCACGCGCGCGCCGTGTAGGCCTGCCACGTGAGCAGCTCGGGGTCGTCGAGCACGGGGTGGTGGATCTCGTAGCGCTCCACGGCCGCCTCGAGCGCGACCGGATCGGCCTCGTGCTCGAACTTGGGCGAGTGCACGCCGACCGTCACGAGGACGTCGCGGTACTTCTCCTCGAGCGGGCGCAGCTCGTCGAGGACGTGCAGGCAGTTGATGCAGCAGAACGTCCAGAAGTCGAGGAGCACGATCTTGCCGCGGAGCGCCGCGAGGTCGAGCTCGGCGCCGCCCGTGTTGAGCCAGCCCCGGCCCGCGAGCTCGCTCGCGCGGACGCGGTGCGCTGTTCTCAGGGCCGTTGCGGCGCTCGCGCTAGCGTTGGTGGACTCGGTGGATTCGGAGGTCACGGATGCTCCTCACTTGCTGGCTTGCTGGCGGTTGAATTGACTGATGAAACGTATCCAAGGCGTCAACCCCGGGACGCGGGGCGTTGTTCCGGGTGTCGCGGGGCGCCCGTCGCGGGGCGTCACACTCACCGGCCCTGGGCGCGGTCGCGTTGCTGGAGCTTGGTGAACATCTCGTTGTACGCCTCGAGCTCGGCGTCGTTGTCGCGATCCGCGGCGCGGTCGCGGCGCTTCGTCTCCCGCGCGTCGGACTTGGACCACATGACCGCGACGCCGATGGCCACGACGACCGTGGGGATCTCTCCGATTCCCCACGCGACGCCCCCGCCGGTCTGCTGATCCGCGATCGCGGACGGACCCCAGGGGCGCCCGAGATTCCCAAAGTAGGTGGGCTCAAGCAGGATGTTCGAACCCATGAGCGCCACACCGAAGAACGCGTGGAACGCCATCGTCGCGAACAGGAGGACGAGCCGGAGGGGGTACGGCGCGCGCCGCGGCAGCGGATCGGAGCCGATCATGGTGAGCACGAAGATGTAGCCCGTGATCGTGAAGTGCAGGTTCATGAGCTCGTGGCCCACGTGGTCCCGCATCGCGTATCCGAACAGATCCGAGTAGTAGAAGAGGATGATCGAGCCCGCGAAGTTCGCGGCGGCGAACAGCGGGTGGGTCACGAGCTGCGAGAACTTCGAGTGGACGAACACGAGGATCCACTCGCGGAGGCCGCGGCTTCCGTCCTGGCGCGGCGCGAGCGCCTTGAGCGCGAGCGTGACGGGCGAGCCCAGCACGAGGAACAGCGGCGCGACCATGGTGAGCATCATGTGGTCCACCATGTGCGCGGAGAACAGGACGCGCCCGTACACGGCGGGCGGCCCGCTCGTGATGTAGGTGAGGACCACAAGGCCCACGAACCATGCGGCGCTGCGCGGCCACGACCACGTATCGCCGCGGCGGCGCAGCTTGATGATCCCGAGCACGTAGACGACGGCGCCGAAGGCCGCGACCGCGAGCCAGAGCCAGTCGAAGCGCCACTCGGAGAACCAGCGCGCGGCCGTCGGTTCGGGCGGGAGGTTGTAGCCCGTGAGGATGAAGGCCGGCGTCGCGTCCGGTGCGTAGCTCGTGGGCTGTGGCGGCGCCGAACGGCTCAGCGCGACGGCGAGGCCCGAGACGCCGCCCATGACGATTGCCTCGACCCCCACGAGCTGCCACAGGACGCGCTTCGCGGAAGCGCCGCGGCCGAGCTGCGGGATGACCCACTGCCGGTGCATGAAGCCGATAACACCGAGGACGACGGCGAACACGACCTTGCCGATGACGAGCTGGCCGTAGGCGGAGCCGAACAGATCGGCCCAGCTCGTCACACGGAGCGACGCGTTGATGATGCCCGAGACGACCACGAGCACGAAGCAGAACAGGGCGAGCGCCGAGAACCGCCTCAGCACGGCCTCGGTGAGCTCCACGCCCGCACCGGACCCGGCCGTCGACCGGAGGCGCCCCACGAGCGTCCCGCCGAGGAGCGCGAGGATCCCGACGCCGCCCACCCAGAGTCCCGCGCCAAGAATGTGGAGGAAGAGCGAGTTGACGGCGCCCTCGTGGTCGTTCGAGCTCGCCGAGTGGCCGATGAGGGCCATGGGAACGAGGCCGATCACGGAAATGAGGAACGTCAGCGCAAGGCCCGTGAGCGAACGGACGGCGAACAGGAGCGTCGCGACGGTCGCGGCGATGATCACGGTCACGAGCCACGCCCGGCCCACGTCGAGCTGGGTCATGTAGAACACGAGCTGTTTCGTGAAGTCCGAGCTGCCGGAAATCGGCTGGCCGATGAGATCGGAGTCGGTCAAGACGAGGACTGCGACCGAGCTGGCCGTCCAGACGAGGGACGCGACGCTCGCCACGCGCAAGGCGAGGGTGAACGCGGGGTGCTCGTCGGCGTCGCCCGCTGCGCCCTCCGCCCGAACGCCGCCCGCCTTCGTGCGCTCAGGCCGGCGGCGGTGCGGCAGGATCGCAACCGCGAAGGCGAGCCCGCCGAGCACGAGGGCCACCGAGATGTTGAGGGTCGCCTGCGCGACGGGGAGGCCCCAGCGGACGAGGTCGCCCGGATCCAGGACCTGCCGCGCGGCGGCCCCTCCCGAGAACACGAGCGCGGCGATGAGGACTACGAGCGCGGCGCCCAGTGCCGCGTACCGGTAACCCCGCGCGGTGCCGCGCTCCCCCGGGTCAGACGTCGGGGCGGTACGGACGGTTCGTGTGGGGCTCGGCACCCATCTATTCTCCCAGATGTGCCGCGTCCGCCCATCCGCTGGCGGCGGGCACGCAACGGCCCGCGGGAGCAGCGCAACGCAGCTGCTCCCGCGGGCCGTACGGTGGGGTTACTTCTTGGACGCGGCAGCCTTCAGCTTGGAGCCGGCCGTGAGCTTGACGCCGAAGCCAGCCGGGATCTGGATCTCCTCGCCGGTCTGCGGGTTGCGGCCCGTGCGGGCGGCACGCTCGGTGCGCTCGACGGCGAGCCAGCCCGGGATGCTGACCTTCTCGCCCTTGGCGACGGAGCTCTCGAAGACCTCGAATAGTGCGTCGAGCACACCGTTGACGGCGGTCTGGCTGAGGCTCGTCTTGCCGGCGACCTCGGCAACAAGCTCGCTGCGGTTCTTAGCCATGTGTCCTCCTGGACGTCGATCGGTTCGTCAGTCCCGGGCACTCGCCCGGGGCTGCTGGTGACGAACCTACCAGTTAATGCGCCCCACGCCAGCAAATTCCGCGTGTTTTCGGGGATTTTTGGCCCAATTCGGGCCTCTGAGGGCCCGTGCGGGGGCGTAGCGTGGTGCCGTGACCGAATCAGTCCTCTCACTTCTGACCCTCGAGCAGCACCGCCTCCTGGGCCGTTGGCTTGGCTCGTGGGAGGTTGAGGAGGACATGTCGTGGGGCATTCAGGGCATCCACGTGCTCCGGCTCGGCACCGCCCGCGGGCCCGTGGTGGTCAAGGCGAGTGCCACGTCGCACCACATCCAGCGCGAGCTGCGCGCACACCTGCAGATGACGGCACCGCTCGGGGACCGGGCACCGCGGCTCCTGCACGGCGACGCTCGGGCCGGGCTCCTCGTCACTTCATGGCTCCCCGGGCGGCTCGTCGAGGGCGGACCGCACGAGTTCTCGCCGGACGCCTTTCGGCAGGCCGGCGAGCTCTTGGCCCGGTTCCACCAGCCCCGGCACGAGACGTCCAGCTACGACCCTGCCGCGCTCAACAAGCTCGGCGACTTCGCAGAACGCGCCGCCGGCCTCGTTCCGGCCGAGCAGCTCCGCGCCGTGCGCCTACTGGCCGCCACCCACCGGCCCGCGCCCCGGATGCTGTTCGCGACGCACGGCGACTACCAGCCGCGGAACTGGGTCGAGGACGGCGGCACGCTGGGCGTCATCGACTTCGGCCGGGCCGGGTACCGCCCGTGGGTCACGGACTTGGTGCGGCTCGAACACCGATACTTCGCTGCCGACGCCACCCGAGCCGGTTCACCGCACGACGGCGGAGCGCTGAGGGCGGCGTTCTACGCCGGCTACGGTCGCGACCCGGCTGAGGAGCCGGATTCGTGGCGGCTCGACAACCTGCTCCAGGCGCTGGGCACGGTGGTCTGGTCGCACGACGTCGGCGACCCGGCCTTCGAGGAGGAGGGCAGGGGCATGCTCACGCGAGTGCTCGCCAATCTCCGCTAACCCCGTCTGGCTCTTCGGACATTTGGTGGGGATGAGGCGCGCGGGCAAAGGTGGACGCGGGGTGGAGCATGTCTTTGACAGTCTTAGCGGGACCCACCGGGGAAATCTAAGCGGGACCCCCTTGAGGGTCTTCGGAGTGTCGGCGGCAGCCTAAGCCGAACCCACCCTCCACCGTGATCGGACAAGCCAAGTCTGATTGCCCCCTCGGCCGGGGGGGAAACTATGCCACGTTCCGTAGAGGGCGGGCGGCCTGATCAGGGCTGAGCAGGGCTGCTGGTACTTGTGGTACTTGGCCTTGTAGGTTGCCCAAGCATTAGAGTCCACTTCCCCTCGCCGTAGAGCCAACCGACAGCGAACTTCTTTTGTGCTCCGCTTGCCCGAGTCAGGTCGACGATCGCTGCTTCGGGGAAGCTGTAAGGAGATGGGATGTCGAGGGTATCCACCTTTGGGTCCCATCCCTTGGCGAACGATGCAAGAGATTCAGCCTCGGATCTGACACCGGAATGACCGGGGGACGTCAGCTTCACCAATTCGTCGACGTCGCCGGATGCTGCCACCTGCACGACATGCTCAGCAAACGCCTTTTGACTGCCCGAAGGCGGCGGCGTCCCCCCAGGGCCCGGTGCGGAACACGCGGTCATCACGAAAAGCAGGATCCCCAAGAACCAGACGACAGGTCTACGTCCTGTGCGCCCACCACGTGGCGTTATACGGCAGATATTGGTCATAGAGGTCCCATATCAGTTGGTTGAGGGTGTCGCGGCTGTGGTAAGTGAGGTAAATTCCGTTCCGTCCGCCGGTCCACGAGTACAGAGTGACGATCATTGTGTGGTCAGGCACGTCGGCCGGTGTTGGGTCCGTCCCCCAGTGAATCTGAACAAAGTCCGCCGGACCGAGGTCGTTGAGGTAAGCGAGCTCGTAGGTGCGCCCGCTATTCAGTATGAAGTACTTAAAGTACTGTGTGTTGATCCACGACCACGATTCGACCTGCCAATCATAATACCAGTATCGCGCGTCTCCTCTGTAGCCAAGCTCCGTCATGGGCCACTGGCCGGCGAAAGCAGCCTGGGAAACGAAGTTTGTGCAGTCGCCGCCGGTGTCGTTGTACGATCGGTATTGCGGGTTGTAGTAGAAGACGTAATTGACCGCATAGTTGATCATGGCATTGTAGTCGTATCCGGCGGTGGTCATCGGACGGACTTGCCCCGGAATACCTGCATTCGACTTGGGGTCTGTGACAACTCCATTTGGCCCAGGAGTCGCTCCGCCTCGGCCGGTCGCAGGCGATCGTCTGTGTAGCTGTCGTGTGGGGGTCAATGAGATTTCGACGACAGACATCGGAAGGCCGTGCTGTTCACCGTCTAGGATCAGTTCATCGATGACCCAATCGTTGCCCTGTCGCACAAACAGCGCAGTGTGGTTTGCTTTGTATTTCGTGGTCACATTTTCCGGCCCCTTGAGGTACGACAGGACGTCGAGGCCTGTGGTCTCAGTGACCTTTGCTGTGGCGGTGGAGCCAAGATCTTCCCACGCGTCGACTGACACGCTCGAGCTTCCGGAGCTGTATGCGAATCCGTAAGTTGCGAGTCGACCCTTCCGGTTCTTTAGCTCTTGAGATGCTATGAGCCGATTGACCTTGTATTTGTCGCTCGACTTCTGATCACCCAGCTTTCGAGGTGTCCGGGAACTGTCGAGAATGAATTGGTTGCGTTCGACGATGGCTTCCAGAACGGTATCCCGGATGCCTGGCGGCGTCTGCGAATCTCTGGCGGCTTTCGCTGCTGTGGCACCAGCCAGAGCGGGCACAGCGGCGGCGGAAATAGACAGGAATGATCGACGCGGAATATCCATGGCCCCCCAGGGTGAGTGTCCACGACGCCTGCGCAGTGGACTCAACGAGGTGAGCATTTCAGTCGTTACACAAACTTGTCAATAGCTTCACGGAGCGAATTTCACATTAATTTGACTTTTGAACTGCAAGATTTCTATTCTCGATCGTTTCTCGATCGTTCCGGCGGAAGCGGCCGGGACGGCCCGTCCATCCAACTCCAAGGTGCTGGGCGTCTGGCTACTGGTTCCGACTCGGGTTCGCACAGAAGATCCTGTCAGCGCTTGACCCAAGCCTCGCTCGGCAAGTCTGTCAGGACGCGAACCGCCTCGCGCGGTCCCCGCCTAGATTGCCGGGGCGGTCCCGGCTCGGATTGACACAATCAGGAGCAGTTCCCCTCGACTCCGCCTCACTCCTGGGGTACTTTCCCGGATATGGGATGGTGGACCGAACGCGTCGTTCCGCGGATGAACGACGCCTCCCTGCGGCACTCCGATCTGGTGCCGTATCGGGTGCGCGCGTGCTCCGGGTTGCATAGATTGGTCGCGGAGCTCGGGTTCGGCAGCGGCCTGAACATCGAGCACTACCCGAAGGACGTCACGCGGATTCTGGCCGTCGAGCCATCCGACCTTGCATGGGATCTCTCCGCACCGCGACGCGCCTCGAGTCGGATCCCGGTCGAACGAGCAGGCCTCGACGGTCAGCGGCTCGACCTCGACGATGACAGCGTTGACGCGGTCCTCTCCACCTTCACCCTCTGCACCATTCCCGATCCGTCCCGCGCGCTGGCTGAGGTACACCGCGTCCTCAGGCCAGGGGGAACCTTCCACTTCCTTGAACACGGCAGTTCCCCCGAAGCGTCCGTCGCACGGTGGCAGGGCCTCTTCGAACCGCTGAATGCGAGGCTCGCTGGCAACTGCCACCTCACCCGGCAGATCGACCGGCTGGTCATCGACGCCGGCTTCCGGATGGACGAGCTCGATGCTGGCTACCTCGACATCAACGCCCCCAAGCTTCAGCGCCACGGCTTCCTGGGAACCGCGACGAAAAACGGGTCCTGACTGACACCTGCCGGATGTCCGAAGAGCCGTTAAAGGCCTGAGGGCCCCACGTCGGTGTGGGGCCCTCGGGTGGTGGTGTTGTCCGGCGGTGTCCTACTCTCCCACACCCTGGCGGGTGCAGTACCATCGGCGCTGTGGGGCTTAGCTTCCGGGTTCGGGATGGGTCCGGGCGTTTCCCCCACGCTATGGCCGCCGTAACCTGTTCTCCGCGCGCCCCCTGTGGTGGGGGTGGGGAAGTGTCGGGGTTGCGGTGTTGCGTGCTGTTCTGTTGCGGTGCTGCGGTTCTGTTGCGGTGGTGCTGTTCTGTTGCGGTGGCTGGTGCCCCCGTGGGTGCCCCGCCCGTGGTTGGGGCGGGGGGTGGGGGGTTTGTGGTCTGGGGACCGTAGAGTGGACGCGGGCAGTTCGTGTGTTGTTGTGGTGGTGTGAGGCTGTCGGCCTATTAGTACCGGTCGGCTTCGCAGGTCGTTGGTCCCTGCTTCCACGTCCGGCCTATCAACCCAGTGGTCTGCTGGGGGCCTTCAACACCAATGGTGTACGGAGATCTCATCTTGAAGCGGGCTTCCCGCTTAGATGCTTTCAGCGGTTATCCCATCCGAACGTAGCCAAGCAGCGGTGCACCTGGCGGTACAACTGCCACACCAGAGGTTCGTCCGTCCCGGTCCTCTCGTACTGAGGACAGCCCTTCTCAGATCTCCTGCGCGCGCAGCGGATAGGGACCGAACTGTCTCACGACGTTCTAAACCCAGCTCGCGTACCGCTTTAATGGGCGAACAGCCCAACCCTTGGGACCTACTCCAGCCCCAGGATGCGACGAGCCGACATCGAGGTGCCAAACCATGCCGTCGATATGGACTCTTGGGCAAGATCAGCCTGTTATCCCCGAGGTACCTTTTATCCGTTGAGCGACGGCCCTTCCACGAGGTGCCGCCGGATCACTAGTCCCGACTTTCGTCCCTGCTCGAGATGCCTCTCTCGCAGTCAAGCCCCCTTGTGCACTTGCACTCGCCACCTGGTTGCCGACCAGGCTGAGGGGACCTTTGGGCGCCTCCGTTACTCTTTGGGAGGCAACCGCCCCAGTTAAACTACCCGTCAGGCACTGTCCCTGGCCCGGATCACGGGCCGAGGTTGAGATGCCCAAAGCGACCAGAGTGGTATTTCAACGACGACTCCGCCGGCACTGGCGTGCCGGCCTCACAGTCTCCCACCTATCCTACACAAGCCGCTCCGGACACCAATACCAAACTGTAGTGAAGGTCTCGGGGTCTTTCCGTCCTGCTGCGCGTAACGAGCATCTTTACTCGTAGTGCAATTTCGCCGAGTTCGCGGTCGAGACAGCGGGGAAGTCGTTACTCCATTCGTGCAGGTCGGAACTTACCCGACAAGGAATTTCGCTACCTTAGGATGGTTATAGTTACCACCGCCGTTTACTGGGGCTTGAATTCTCCGCTTCGCCGTGAGGCTGACGGGTCCTCTTGACCTTCCAGCACCGGGCAGGAGTCAGTCCGTATACATCGTCTTGCGACTTCGCACGGACCTGTGTTTTTAGTAAACAGTCGCTTCCCCCTGGTCTCTGCGACCCCTCCCCCCTCCCAGGCGCGTGTCCTGTTCAGGGCCGGGGTCCCCCTTCTCCCGAAGTTACGGGGGCATTTTGCCGAGTTCCTTGACCGCGATTCTCTCGATCGCCTCGGTATTCTCTACCTGATCACCTGTGTCGGTTTGGGGTACGGGCGGCTAGGACCTCGCGCCGATGCTTTTCTAGGCAGCATAGGATCACCCGATCCCCCCTCGCGGGGGTCCCGTCGGACCTCGGGCACAAAAGGCCGCGGATTTCCCTGCGGCCCGCCCTGCATCCTTGGACCAGGTCAACCATCGCCTGGCCGGGCTGCCTTCCTGCGTCACACCTGTTAATGCGCTTGCCTCGCGGCCTCAGGTCCCACGCTCACCCCCGCCCGCGCCCCGAAGGGCCCCGGCAGGGGATCCGTTGGTTAGTATCGGCCGTCCGGCATGGGCGGTCCTTCGCCGGTACGGGAATATCGGCCCGTTGTCCATCGACTACGCCTGTCGGCCTCGCCTTAGGTCCCGACTCACCCAGGGCAGATTAGCTTGACCCTGGAACCCTTGATCATCCGGCGGACGGGTTTCCCACCCGTCTTTCGCTACTCATGCCTGCATTCTCACTCGTGCGGCCTCCACCCCTCGGTCACCCGGGAGCTTCACAGCCCGCACGACGCTCCCCTACCCAGCCCCACCCCTGAACCACGAAGGCTAGGGACACATGGGACTGCCGCGGCTTCGGCGGTGTGCTTGAGCCCCGCTACATTGTCGGCGCGGAATCACTTGACCAGTGAGCTATTACGCACTCTTTCAAGGGTGGCTGCTTCTAAGCCAACCTCCTGGTTGTCTCTGCGACTCCACATCCTTTCCCACTTAGCACACGCTTGGGGGCCTTAACCGGCGGTCTGGGCTGTTTCCCTCTCGACCACGGAGCTTATCCCCCGCGGTCTCACTGCTGCGCTGTATCTTGCCGGCATTCGGAGTTTGGCTGACGTCAGTAACCTGGTAGGGCCCATCGGCCATCCAGTAGCTCTACCTCCGGCAAGGAACACGCAACGCTGCACCTAAATGCATTTCGGGGAGAACCAGCTATCACGGGGTTTGATTGGCCTTTCACCCCTACCCACAGCTCATCCCCTCCATTTTCAACTGAAGTGGGTTCGGTCCTCCACGACGTCTTACCGTCGCTTCAACCTGGCCATGGGTAGATCACCCCGCTTCGGGTCTAGACCGCGCCACTGAACGCCCTGTTCAGACTCGCTTTCGCTGCGGCTCCCCCACACGGGTTAACCTCGCGACACGGCACTAACTCGCAGGCTCATTCTTCAAAAGGCACGCCATCACCCCAACAAGGAGGCTCTGACGGATTGTAGGCGCACGGTTTCAGGTACTGTTTCACTCCCCTCCCGGGGTACTTTTCACCTTTCCCTCACGGTACTAGTCCGCTATCGGTCATCGGGTAGTATTCAGGCTTATCAGGTGGTCCTGACAGATTCACACGGGATTCCTCGGGCCCCGTGCTACTCGGGGACACCCGCAAGGGCACGTGAGAGGCATTGAAGGCTACGGGACTCACACCCACTCCGGCCGGCCGTTCAAGACCGTTCGCCTATACCCACACACACCCCGGCACGCCGGCAGACGCACCAAGCAGGACCCCACAACCCCATACGCGCAACCCCTGCCGGGTATCACACGCGCACAGTTTGGCCCTCGTCCGCGTTCGCTCGCCACTACTGACGGAATCACTGTTGTTTTCTCTTCCTGCGGGTACTGAGATGTTTCACTTCCCCGCGTTCCCCCCACACCGCCTATGCGTTCAGCGGCAGGTCACCGCACATGACATGCGGCAGGGTTTCCCCATTCGGACACCCTGGGCTCACAGTCCGGTTATCGACTCCCCCAGGCTTATCGCAGATTCCCACGTCCTTCATCGGCTCCCGATGCCAAGGCATCCACCGTACGCCCTTGAAAACCTCACACCCCCACACACGGGGGCGCAACAAATCAAGGAAAAAAACCAAGAAAAAATTGCACACAGGAAAAAGCCCGAAAGGCCTCCCCCTGTAGATGCTCGCGTCCACTATACAGTTCTCAAACAACAAACCCCTGCCCCCCGCAGCACCCCGCCCACAAGGGAACGGGACCGCCAGGGGACGGGACCAGCCAGGGACTGCTGTCCCAGGACCCAACAGCGCACCACGCAACCGCACCCCCGCGCACACCCCCGGGACACGGCCCCCCACAACAGGGGGACCCACCCGGGCACGCACGCCCTCGAAGGGACACGGCCGGCCCGGCCCGGCACCCCCGCACACGCATTCCAGCACCCCCGCCGAAGCAGGGGCGCGTACTCGCGCAGCACAGGGCCACCACGGCCAGGCCACCAGGAGATGATGTTCCACCCACGAGCACCCGCCGCAGGACATCCGCCTGCGAAACGGGCTCTCACCTGCCCCACGCCAACCGGCACCCACAACGGGCACCGTGCACGGGGAGGGGCTCCTTAGAAAGGAGGTGATCCAGCCGCACCTTCCGGTACGGCTACCTTGTTACGACTTAGTCCCAATCGCCAGCCCCACCTTCGACGGCTCCCCCCACAAGGGTTGGGCCACCGGCTTCGGGTGTTGCCGACTTTCGTGACTTGACGGGCGGTGTGTACAAGGCCCGGGAACGTATTCACCGCAGCGTTGCTGATCTGCGATTACTAGCGACTCCGACTTCATGGGGTCGAGTTGCAGACCCCAATCCGAACTGAGACCGGCTTTCTGGGATTGGCTCAGCCTCACAGCATCGCAACCCTTTGTACCGGCCATTGTAGCATGCGTGAAGCCCAAGGCATAAGGGGCATGATGATTTGACGTCGTCCCCACCTTCCTCCGAGTTGACCCCGGCAGTCTCCCATGAGTCCCCACCATCACGTGCTGGCAACATGGAACGAGGGTTGCGCTCGTTGCGGGACTTAACCCAACATCTCACGACACGAGCTGACGACAACCATGCACCACCTGTGGACCGGCCCCGAAGGGAGGACGCATCTCTGCGCCTGTCCGGCCCATGTCAAGCCTTGGTAAGGTTCTTCGCGTTGCATCGAATTAATCCGCATGCTCCGCCGCTTGTGCGGGCCCCCGTCAATTCCTTTGAGTTTTAGCCTTGCGGCCGTACTCCCCAGGCGGGGCACTTAATGCGTTAGCTGCGGCGCGGAGGACGTGGAATGCCCCCCACACCTAGTGCCCAACGTTTACGGCGTGGACTACCAGGGTATCTAATCCTGTTCGCTCCCCACGCTTTCGCTCCTCAGCGTCAGTTACAGCCCAGAGACCTGCCTTCGCCATCGGTGTTCCTCCTGATATCTGCGCATTTCACCGCTACACCAGGAATTCCAGTCTCCCCTACTGCACTCCAGCCTGCCCGTACCCACTGCAGACCCGGGGTTGAGCCCCGGGCTTTCACAGCAGACGCGACAAACCGCCTACGAGCTCTTTACGCCCAATAATTCCGGATAACGCTCGCGCCCTACGTATTACCGCGGCTGCTGGCACGTAGTTAGCCGGCGCTTCTTCCGCAGGTACCCTCACCGCCGAAACGGCTTGTCCCCTGCCGAAAGGGGTTTACAACCCGAAGGCCGTCATCCCCCACGCGGCGTCGCTGCATCAGGCTTGCGCCCATTGTGCAATATTCCCCACTGCTGCCTCCCGTAGGAGTCTGGGCCGTGTCTCAGTCCCAGTGTGGCCGGTCACCCTCTCAGGCCGGCTACCCGTCGTCGCCTTGGTAGGCCATCACCCCACCAACAAGCTGATAGGCCGCGAGCCCATCCAAGACCGCACAAGGCTTTCCACCCCCCACCATGCGGCAGAGGGTACTATCCGGTATTAGACCCAGCTTCCCAGGCTTATCCCAGAGTCAAGGGCAGATTGCTCACGTGTTACTCACCCGTTCGCCACTAATCCGCACCCGAAGGCACATCATCGTCCGACTTGCATGTGTTAAGCACGCCGCCAGCGTTCATCCTGAGCCAGGATCAAACTCTCCGTCAAAAACAAAAACAGAAACACCAGGAGAAAAGGCGGAAAACCCCACCCCCAGCAATCCGATCCAAGCCGAAACCCAGCCCCAAGCACACGAGAAAGCACCCAGGACCAGGCAAACAGCCATCAAAAAAATGGCATCAAATCCAAACATGGCACGCTATTGAGTTCTCAAACAACAGGCCCCGCGGGTACATCCTCCGAGTTTCACTCGGGCTATCTTCCCGCCGAACGAGGTTCAACCTTACCGGGTCATCCGGCCGCTCGCAAATCCGCGTTTCGTTCGAATTCGAAGGCTGAGTTTTATCCGGATCATCCGATATTCTCTTCGGCCTAGCTGGGCAGAACCCGGCACGGCGAATTGAGCTTCGGATTTGATCGGGATTTTGTCGCCTCACCCAGCTGGGCGGGCAACCTGATCAACAGTACACGGGCGAGGGCGGCCCTGCAACTCGCCCTACGCGACCACGCGACGCGCCGCCGCCTAGAGCGCCTTGAGCTCCCGCACCCGCCCGTGGCCAGGGCAAAACCACCGCGCACCGAGGCCTGCGATGAGCCGCTCGGACGCGAGCGCCTGCGTCGGGTCGCTCGTCAAGAAGCCGGGCAATTGCCGGAACCCATGGTCGGTGCCGAGGACCGCATCCCCGGCGAACACCACGTCGCCGAAGGTAAAGGCCATGTGCCCCGGCGTGTGTCCCGGCGTCGCGAGACAGGTCACCCCGGGGAACGGTTCCTCACCGCCGTCCAGCAGTGACAGCCCCTTCGTGAAGGGGCCGGGGTGCCACCGGCCGAGGAGCCGGCGATACGCCGTCGATGCCCGGCGCGTTCCATCCATGACCTCGGCATCAGCGCGTCCGAGCCACACCGCGGCGCCCGTGGCCGCCTGAACCTTGGGGGCGGCGCCCACGTGGTCGATGTCCGCATGCGTCACGAGGATGTCAGTGACCTTGTCGAGGAGCCCGTTCCGCCTGAGCTCCCCGATGACGGAGCCCGCGTCCCACGGCATGCCGGGATCGATGAGGGCGGCTCGGCTCGTGTCCCCCGCAAGCACCACGTAGGCATTGGCTCCCGCGCCCCGCGAAAGCCGGAAGACGGACGGGTAGACGCTCTGCATGAGTCCCATGCTGGCGGTTCGACGGCCCGGTTGGAAGAGTGCGCGGGAAAGGCAAGGACGCCGCAGGGGCGGCACCCACTATGGGTGCCGCCCCTGCGGACGGGTGGCGAGCAGCGCTGACCAGCGCGGCTCAGCAAGCGAGCGTGCCGCTTACCAGGACGACTTCGTGACGCCCGGAAGCTCACCGCGGTGCGCCATGTCGCGGAAGCGCACGCGGGAGATGCCGAACTTCTGGAACGTGCCGCGCGGGCGGCCGTCGATCTGGTCGCGGTTACGGAGGCGCACCGGCGAAGCGTCGCGGGGAAGCTTCTGCAGGCCGAGGCGGGCGGCCTCGCGCGCCTCGTCCGACGCGTTCTCGTCGACGAGGGTCTTCTTGAGCTCCGCACGCCGCGCGGCGTAGCGCTCAACGATGACCTTGCGCTGCTCGTTACGGGCAATCTTGGACTTCTTGGCCATGGTTTAGCGCTCCTCTCGGAACTCGACGTGCTTGCGGACGACCGGATCGTACTTCTTCATGACGAGACGATCGGGGTCGTTCCGGCGGTTCTTGCGGGTCACGTACGTGAACCCAGTCCCCGCGGTGGACTTGAGCTTGATGATCGGACGGGCGTCCTTATCCTTCTTGGCCATCAGAGCTTCACTCCCTTCGCAAGGAGCTCGGCAACGACGGAATCGATGCCACGCACGTCGATGGTCTTGATGCCGCGCGCCGAGAGCGTGAGGGTCACGTTACGGCGAAGGGACGGCACCCAGTAGCGCTTCTTCTGAATGTTCGGGTCGAACCGACGCTTGGTGCGGCGGTGCGAGTGCGAGATCGAGTGACCGAATGAGGGCTTCGCCCCGGTCACCTGGCAATGTGCTGCCACGGTTCGCTCCTCCAAGTTGTAGTCAACAGTTGCAGTAAAAATGACGGTCCGCAGATGCGTCCCGTCACCTTGATGCACCGTAGTTCTGCAGCTTTCCGGAGGGTTACCAGGCGGGGTGAGAGCCAGCCGAAGTTCCTCGCCGCGGGTTGGACGGTGTCTTCAGTGCCGAGAGTGGATTCCACTGCATACGACAGCGTTAAATACTAGGCCCCGCTGGAGAGGCCCGCAAATCCGGCCTCGCGGCACCCGTCATGGGGCGGCTAGACCTCGCGCGCCACGCCGTGGGCCTCGGCGGCCACCTCGGCCAGGCGGCGGAACATGTGCCCCCCCCAACCACCGCCCATGATCTTGCGCGCCATCTGGTCGCCCGGGTGATCCGCGCGGAAGCCGGCCTGGACCAGGCTGAGGCGAGTCCCGCCGTCGTACGCCTCGAGCCGGAAGGTGACGGTGGTCTTCATGTCATTCTCCGGCGACTCGTCCGCCCAGGAGATCACGAGCTGCTCGGGCTCACGCACCTCGAGAACCTCGCACGCGATGATTCCGGAGAAGCGCGTTGCGGGGATCGGGTCGGTGCGGAACGTGAAGCGGTGGCCCATGATCGGCGCGAAGTCGTTGGGCATGAGCCACTGGGCCAGGAGCTCGGGAGTCGTGAGGGCGCGCCAGACGACGGCGGGCTCGTGCGGGAGGAAATCGACGACGCGGATGACAGTGGGGTCGTTGACGCCCGAAGTGGGATCTGTCTCGGTCATGGGAGGTGGCCTTTCGCTGAAGGGGACGTTGGTGGGTGGGCCTCGAGGACCGCGGCGAGCCGGGACACCCGGCCGCGCCAGAACTGTTCGTAGGGCTCGAGCCACTCGCGCAGGAGCGCGAGCGGCTCCGGGGTCAGGGAGTAGAAGCGATGACGGCCGGCCTGCCGCTCGGCAACGAGTCCGACGGCGCGCAAGACCTTGAGATGCTCGGCGACGCTCGGGCGTGCCATGGCGTAGCGGTCCGCGAGGGACTGCGCGGTCTCGGGGCCGTCGAGCAGCGCCGACAGCAGGTCCCGGCGGACCGGATGCGAGAGCGCCGCGAACACGTGGTCCGTGGGCGTCTCCTTGGTCTGTCGGGGCACGCCTTCACGATACGTAGGAAATTTCCTACATGTCAACCCGACCCCTTCAGGCCCGAACCCCTCCGGGCCCGGAACCTCCCTACCGGCCAGTAGGACCCGGGAGTAGCATGGAATGACAGCTGAAGGGTCACCGGCCCGCGGCGGCCCCAGGGGACCAAGGGGACTGCCATGACCACGGACACGACCAGTTCGGGAACCTACGCCGCGAGCCAGGAGCCGGGCTGGGACGAATCGCGGGCAGTCGCCGAAGCGAGCCGCGAGACCGAATGGAAGCGTCCGAGCTTCGCCAAGGCCCTCTACCTCGGCGACTTCCAGTGGGGCCTCATCTACCCGCCGCCCGTCCCACCCGCCGAGGCGATCGCCGAGGGTGAGGAGTTCCTCCGCAAGGTCGAGGAGCTCGCGCGCACCCTCGACGGCGCGCGCATCGAGTCCGAGGACCGGATCCCCGACGAGTACCTCCGCGCCCTCGCGGAACTCGGCGTGTTCGGCATGAAGATCCCCAAGGAATATGGTGGGCTGGGCCTCACGCTCGCGTACTACGGCCGGGCACTCATGGTCCTCGGCTCGGTGCACCCGAGCGTGGGGGCCCTCCTCTCCGCGCACCAGTCGATCGGCGTCCCCGAGCCCGTCAAGATGTTCGGCACCGACGCCCAGAAGCACGAGTACCTGCCGCGCTGTGCCGCGGGCGCCGTGACGGCCTTCCTGCTCACCGAACCTGACGTGGGCTCCGACCCCGCGCGACTGACGACGACGGCGCAGCTCGCCGAAGACGGCAAGAGCTACGTTCTGGACGGCTCCAAGCTCTGGACGACCAACGGGGTGATCGCCGAACTCGTGGTCATCATGGCCAACGTCCTTCCCCACGACGCCGCCGGCGACATCCCGGCGGGCAAGGGCGGGATCACGGCCTTCGTGGTCGAGATGGACTCGCCCGGCATCACGGTCGAGAACCGCAACCAGTTCATGGGCCTCAGGGGCCTCGAGAACGGTGTGACGCGTTTCGACACCGTGCGGGTACCCGCCGAGCAGCGCGTGGGCCGCGAGGGCCAGGGCCTCAAGATCGCGCTCACAACCCTCAACACCGGCCGCCTCTCCATCCCGGCGCTGTGCGCGGGCGGCGCGAAGTGGTCGCTCAAGATCGCGCGCGAATGGTCCGGCGTGCGCGTCCAGTGGGGCCGGCCCATCGGGCAGCACGAGGCCGTGGGCAAGAAGATCGCGTTCATCGCGGCCACGGCCTTCGCGCTCGAGGCCGTCTTCGAGCTCTCCGCGGCCCTCGCGGACGCCGGCATGAAGGACGTCCGCATCGAGGCGGCGCTCGCGAAGCTGTGGGCGAGCGAGATGGCGTACAAGGTCGCGGACGAACTCCTCCAGATCCGCGGCGGGCGCGGCTACGAGACGGCGGCGTCGCTCCGGGCCCGCGGCGAGCGCGGCGTGCCCGCCGAGCAGCTCGTGCGCGACCTCCGGATCAACCGCATCTTCGAGGGCTCGACCGAGATCATGCAGCTGCTCATCGCCCGCGAAGCCGTCGACGCCCATCTGGCCGCCGCGGGCAGCCTCGCGCGCGCCGACGCGAGCCTCTCCGAGAAGGCCAAGGCCGCCCGCGAGGCCTCGGGCTTCTACGCACGCTGGCTCCCCGGCCTCTTCGCGGGCCCCGGGATGGATCCGCGCGCGTTCCGCGAGTTCGGGCCCCTCGGGAAGCACTTGCGCTACGTCGAGCGGGCGTCGCGGCGGCTCGCGCGCCACACGTTCGCGGGCATGGGCCGCTGGCAGGCCGGGCTCGAGCACCGGCAGGCCTTCCTGGGCCGCGTCGTTGACATTGGCGCTGAACTGTTCGCGATGTCGGCCGCGTGCAGCTGGGCGGAGCACCTCCGGACCACCGGGGCGCCCGGGGGCTCGAACGGGCGCGATCTTGCCGACGCGTTCTGCGAGCAGTCACGCCTCCGGGTCGAGGCGCTCTTCGACGCGCTCTGGGTCAACACCGACCCCGGCGACCACGGGATCACGAAGCGCGTCCTCGCGGGCGACTTCGCGTGGCTCGAGGCGGGCGTCCTCGACGCCTCCGAGGGGACCGGGCCATGGATTGCCGAGCGGACGGCCGGCCCGACCGACAAGCCGGACGTCCGGCGACGAGTCCGGTCCTAGGCGTTCACGGAGGGACGCGGCTCGAACGCGGCTGCGACCTCTTCCGGGTCCACGTCCTCGATCCGCGACGGCTCCCACGCGGGCGCGCCGTCCTTGTCGATCAGCAGCGCCCGCACGCCCTCGCGGAAGTCGCTGCGCGTGATGAGCGCCTCCCCGAGCGCAAGGTCCTGGGCCAGGACCGCCTCGAGGGAGCCGAGCTTGGGCGAGCGGCGCAGGGCCGCGAGGGTCACCGCGACGGAGAACGGGCACATTTTCCGCAGCTCGTCGAGCGCCGCACCGGCCGCTTCGGAGGCCGCACCACCGTGAGCGGCAAGCTCGGCGAGCCGCGTGGCGATCTCGGCCGCGGACTCGCCCGCGTACGCGTCGTCGATCCACTCCCGCTCCCCGGCGAGCGCCGCGGGCGGAGGCTCGACCGCGAAGGAGGCAACGACGTCGTACGCCCAGCTGGGCTGCCCAACGTCCCCTCCTCGGCCACCCTCCGCTCCTCGGCCACCTTCCGCTCCCGCGAGCGCAGAGCTCGCCTCGGCGAGCGCGCCCACGAGCTCGTCGAGGCGCTCTGACGGGACCATGGCGTCCGCCCATCCGAGCAGGATCGCGTCCGCTCCCCCGGCCTGCCCGGACGTGAGGCACAGGTGCGTGCCGAGCTCGCCGGGGGCGTTCGCGAGGAGGAGGCTCATGCCGACATCGGGCGTGAAACCGATGCGCGTCTCCGGCATCGAGACGAGGGTCCGCTCCGTCACGACGCGCACCGAGCCCGAGGCGCGCGGCGCATGGGCCGAGATCCCGAGCCCGCCGCCCATCGTGATCCCGTCCATGAGCGGGAGGTAGGGCTTGGGGTAGCGGCCGATCAGGTCGTTGAGCCGATACTCCTCGGTCCAGAAGCGCACGGCGTCGGCGTCGGACCCGCGGAAGAGCGCGCGCACGTCGCCCCCGGCGCACAGCCCGCGCTCGCCCCCGCGCACGACGACGGCGCGCACCTCGGGCGCGTCGGCCCACGCGAGCAGGTGCCGCTCGAGGGCGAGCACCATGCCGAGGTCAAGGGAGTTGAGGGCCCGCGGGCGGTCGAGGGTGAGGATGCCGAGGCCGCCGCGGACCTCGGCGAGGATGTGCTCGCTCATCGGGTGGTGACCTCCTGGGTCTGCTGCTGGGCGGCTGACGGAGCCATGGGGGAACCGGCCTCCCGGCACGCCGCCACGAACGCGCTCATGACGGCGTCGAGCTGGGCGGGGTCCGTCTGGGGGTCCTCGGGGTGCCACTGCACGGCGACGAGCCACCGGGCGGGATCCGCCGACTCGAGGGCCTCGATGACGCCGTCCGGCGCGGTCGCGGCGACGCGAAGCCCAGGGGCGACCCGCGCGGCGGCCTGATGGTGGCCAGAGACGACCGTCGCCGTGGCGCCGAGCGCTTCCGCAAGCCGGGTGCCCGGCTCGATCGCGACGCCGTGGAGGACCATCGGTCCCGTCGGATCGGCGTGGTTGCGATGGATGCCCTCCGCGCCGAGGTTCTCCGCGCCGACGCCCTCGAGACAGTCAAGGTCCTCATGCAGGCTCCCGCCGAGCGCCACGTTGATGATCTGCAGGCCGCGGCAGATGCCGAGCACGGGCCGACCCGTCTCGAGCGCCTGGAGGATCGCCGAGGCCTCGAACGCGTCCGCGTTCGCGTCGACGCCGGAGATCGCGGGGTGGCCGGGGTCGCCGTCGTACAGGACGGGGTCAACGTCTCCGCCGCCCATGACGAGCAGGCCGTCCCACGCGGCATCGGCGGCCAGGAGGGTGGCCGCTAGCAGCGGGTCCGCGGCGTCGAGGACCGTCACGGTGCCTCCCGCGCGCTCGACGGCCGCGGCGGCGCCGCGCGTCAAGGCTTCGAGCTCGGCGTGGAACCACGCCTCGTGTGAGGGGGCTGTGTCCGCCCACGTGACCGCGATGCGCGGCGAGTTGGGCGCGGCGTCCCTGGGCGCCGTCGTCGTTGCCATGGGCTCAGCCTAGCCGTGTTCCCGAGGTCGATCAGGCCCGGCGGCGTTCGGCAGCCGAACGCGGACAATTCACGCGAGAGCGGACCTAACAACGCGGCGAAACGTGCGCTCTCGCGGTTGAGGTGAGCTCTCGCAGGTACAGGGCGGTAGCCTGTGCCCCATGGACTTCGGCAGCTTCGAGACCCTGACCATCGAGACGTCCAACGGCGTCGCCACCGTGACCATCAACCGCCCCGAAGCACTCAACGCCCTCTCCGGCAAAGTCGTCGAAGAGCTCGCGAAGGTGTGCGAGGTGCTCAACAATGTGGGCGGCTCCGGCCTCGCGAGTCAGGCCGGCGCGGCGGCCGCGCCTGGCTCCGGTCCGGCGGCCGACGGCGCGTGGCAGGTCCGCGGCGTCATCCTCACCGGCGCGGGCGGCAAGGCGTTCGTGGCGGGAGCCGACATCCGTGAGCTCACCGCCATGAACCCGGACGAGGGCGAGTTCTATGGGCGGTCGATGCACGCCGTGACGCTCGCCCTCGAGGCCCTCCCGGTCCCCGTCATCGCGTGCGTGGACGGCTACGCGCTGGGCGGCGGCTGCGAGCTGGCCCTCGCGGCGGACTTCATCTACGCGAGCGAGCGCGCCCAGTTCGGCCAGCCCGAGGTGAATCTGGGCCTCGTCCCGGGCTTCGGCGGCTCCGTGCGGCTCCAGCAGCGCGTGGGCCTCGGGATGGCCCGCGAGCTCATCTACACGGGCCGCCGCATCGACGCGCACGAGGCGTACCGGCTGGGCCTGGTCAACCGTGTCCTGGCGAACCGCGAGGAGCTCCTCGCCGCGGCCGCCGAGACGATCGGCGAGATCGCCGCGAAGTCGCCCACCGCCGTCGCGCTGTCAAAGCGAGCCATCAACGAGGCGACCGGGCGACCGACGGCGGAGGGACTCGACGCGGAGGCACGCGCCTTCCGTGCGGCGTTCGGCACGGAGGACATGCGCGAGGGCACCGACGCGTTCATCAACAAGCGCCAGGCGGTCTTCCCGGGCGGTAGGCCGCGCCGGCCGCCCGCGGGCGGCGGCGCGTGGCCGCCGCCCGCGCCGGCCGCCGCGGCGGGCTGCGGCTCCAGGGCTGGCAGCCCCCGGCTCGTCGATACCCGTCTCCCAAATCCCACATTCTGCCTCAAGCACCGTCACAGCAGAACGACAGGACGGGCCACGAGAGTTGTCCGCATGACGACAGCTCTCCGCTCCACCGATGGGCCCTCGACGCCGCCGCATCCGGGGCCGGGCGCCGCGCTGGCCCGCGACCTCCGCAAGCGCGGGCGCCGTCGTCTGCTCCGCGAGGACACGCTCACGGTGCTGGCCTGGGCATCGGGGGCGGCCGCCGTCGCGCTCTATCTCGCCGACGGCGGCGCGGGCCAGTTCAACAGCCCAAGCCCCGCGCTCACGGGCATCGGCGTCATCGCGGGCCTCATCGGCACGGACCTCGTGCTCGTCATGCTGCTGCTCGCGGCGCGCATCCCGCTGATCGACAACGCGATCGGCCACGACCGGGCGATGGCGGTGCACGGGAAGCTCGGCAAGCCCGCCCTGTATCTGATCCTCGCTCACATGGTCTTCCTCCTGCTGGGCTACGGCATGGCGGACGGGCTCAACCCGATCGCCGAGGGCGTCTCGATGTGGGTCAACCTGCCGGACATGTGGCTCGCGTTCATCTCGATCGTGCTGTTCATCGCCGTGGTCGTGACCTCCCTCGTGGCCGTGCGGCGGCGCTTCCCGTACGAGTTCTGGTACGTGGTGCACCTGCTCACCTACGCGGCCGTGCTCACGGCCCTCCCCCACCAGTTCAGCGTGGGCGGCCTCTTCGCCGACGGGCAGTGGCAGCGCTGGTACTGGGTCGCGTTCTACGTCCTGGTCCTCGCGGCCCTGCTCCGCTACCGCATCTGGGCCCCGATCGCACTCACCCTCCGCCACCAGCTCACCGTCCAGCGCGTGGTCCCGGCGGGCGACGGCGCCGTGAACGTCGAGCTCACGGGCCTGCGGCTTGAGGAGTTGGCCGGCTCGGGCGGGCGGTTCTTCATCTGGCGCTTCCTGGCGCCGGGCCTGTGGTGGCACCACCACCCCTTCAGCCTCTCCGCGGACCCCGCCGCGGGGCGCCTGCGGATCACCGTCCGCAACCTGGGGAGGGGCAGCGCCTCGCTCATGGCCGTCCAGCCCGGGACGAAGGTCTCGATCTCGGGCCCCTACGGCCTCTTCGGCCACGCGGCCCGCACGCGGGCCGGCCTCGTGCTCGTGGGGTCCGGGATCGGCATCACCCCGCTGCGGGCCATCCTCGAACGGGCCGAGTTCGAGCCCGGACAGGCCACCGTGATTCTCCGGGCCTCGACGCCCGAGACCCTGTATCTCCGCGACGAAATCGCCGCACTGTGCCGGCAGAGAGGAGCAGCCATGTACGAGCTCGTGGGCCACCGGGCCCGCAGCGGCAACACGTGGCTTCCCCGCCACCAGACCGGGCTGCGGCTCGCCGACTACGTGGCCAACCTCTCCGGCTCCGACGTCTACGTGTGCGGCCCGAACAAGTGGGCCGAATCCGTCATGGCCGACGCCAAGGCCACGGGGCTCGCCGACGCGCAGCTCCATCGCGAAAGGTTCGACTGGTGAGGGCCCGGGCAGCGGCTGCCGCGGCGCTCGCGTCCGCCGGGATCCTCGCGGCGGGCTGGCAGGCCGGGGCGCAGGCCATCGAGGCCTCGAGCGCGGCGGGGGTCGCGAAGACCGGCACGGACGCCGGGACCGGCGCGGCCGGCACCGCGAGCGCGGGAGGCTCGGCCGCCTCCGCGGGGTCGGGCAGCGCCAACTCCGGTTCTTCGAGCTCCGGTTCCGCGAACTTCGGTTCCGCCAACTCCGGTTCCGCCAGCGGGACCGGGGGGTCGAGCGGGAGCCAGGGGTCGTCGTCGTCCGCTGGCCTCAAGGCCGGGACGTTCACGGGCCCCAGCGAAGACACGCGCTTCGGCTCGGTCCAGGTGCAGATCGTCGTGGCCGGCGGGAAGATCACGGACGTCAAGTCCCTGCATCTCACGGACGCCGAGCGCCGCTCCCAGATGATCAGCGCGTACGCCGCGCCGATCCTGCGCACGGAGGTGCTCAAGGCCCAGTCGGTCAGCGTGGACACCGTGAGCGGCGCGACCATCACCTCGGACGCATACCTCTCCTCGCTCCAAGGAGCCCTCGATGCTGCCCATGCCTGATCCGCAGCCAGCACCCGCGGCTCCGCGCGCCGCGGGCGAGCCCGTCCTGAAGGCGCGCACGTTCCTCGCGATGGGGACGGTCGTGAGCCTGACGGTCGCGTTCCCCGGGAGCCACCGCGACGACGCGATGGATCGGCTCGACGCCGCCTCGCGCGTCATCGAGGAGGACTTCGAGGCGCTCGAGGAGCGTTTCAGCCTGTTCCGGGACGACTCCGAGGCGAGCGCCGTGGCGCGCGGCGTCCTGCGGCTCGCCCACGCGAGCCCGCTCCTGCGCGCGTATTACGCCGAGGCGGTCGACTGGCGGCGCCGCACGCTCGGCGCGTTCACGGCCGAGCGGCCCGACGGCGTCCTCGACCTCAGCGGCCTCGTCAAGGGCCGCGCGATCGCCGAGGCGGGCTGCTCGCTCGCCGCGCTCGGCCTGCACCACTGGTGCCTCAATGCTGGCGGCGACGTGCTGGTCTCGGGCACGCCGACGCCTGGCCCGGCGGCGTCCGCCTCCACGGACGAACGCGGGCACCGAGCCACGGGCGGGAAGGCTGCCCGCCCGTGGCTCGCGGGGATCGTCGACCCGGCGGACCGGCGCACGCTGCTGGGCGCCTATCCGCTGGGCGACGCCCCCGCTTCCGTGAACCCCGCTGCGGCTTCGGGCTCAGAGGAGCGACCCACGACGTCGGGTGCTCGCCTCGCGCTCGCGACGTCCGGGAGCGCCGAGCGCGGCGACCACATCTGGGCCGCGGGCGGCACGCGTCCCGAGTTCGTCCAGGTGAGCGTCGCCGCCGCGGACATCGTGACGGCAGACGTGCTCGCGACCGCGATCGTCGCGGGCGGGCGCGAAATGCTGGATCACGCGACCACCCAGTGGGACATCGACGTGCTCGCCGTCAAGCGCGACGGCGGCCTCCTCGCCACGCGCGGCTTCCGGGCCCCGCGCGCGGCCTGACGTCGCGGGGCCTGACGTCGCGCTGCCTGACGTCGCGGGGCCTGACGTCGAGCAGCCCGGGGATCCCCGGGCGCCGGCGCTAGACCTGGCGCTCGAGGATCTCCTTGAGCCGTGCGAGGTCCTTGACGTTCGCGCGCCGCATCATCGACGCCATGAACGGCGCCGCCACCGCCGCGAAGCCGCTCGGCTCCCCCGCGTTGCGGAGGGTCATGACGGTGCCGCCCTCGCCGTCGTCCATCCACGTGTACGTGGTGCGCATGGGGAACGGGCCCTGCGCCGTGGCCATGACGAGCAGCTCGCCGGGGACGTACTCCTCGACGCGATACGTATAGGCGAGGTCCCGGCCGAGGAAGCGGGCCACGAACTCGACCTCGCTGCCCACCGCGAGTGGCTTCGGCGTGCGCCACACTGCTGAGGCGATGTTGACGTACCACTCGGGCGCGGTGTCGGGATCCGCCGCGTACGCTGCGACGTCCACTCTGGGCCGCCGGATGACCTCCGACGTCAGGACGTCAACCACGGACGGGCACCCGACCCGTGAACGCGACGAGGCGATCGAGGGCGTGCGCCGACTCCTCGACGATCGTCGCGTCCGCGAACGAGCCGCCAGCGCGGACCTGGTCCGAGATCGTGGCCTTCGCGAGGCCCAGGACGTACTCGGAGACCTCGGCCGAGACGTCGAGCTTGCGGCCGAGGGCCGTCGCGTAGTCCCACGCGTGGACCAGGAGCTCGAGGTTGAGGATGTTCGCCACGAACGCCGCGGGGAGGACCGCGAAGCCCATGTCGAGCTCGCCCTCGAGGCCGTGGCGGGCGAAGGCCTCGAGCGTCGGCTCGGCGACGGCGGCGATGCGCAGCTCGGTGGGGGCGGCGGCGTCATCCTCGGGGAGCGCGACGCCGAGCGCCGTGCCGATCCCCGTGATGCTGCCGCGGAGGTGGTTCGTGAGCGCGGCGACGTCGAAGTCCTCGCACGGCGTGGCCAGGCCCAAGGCCTCGGGGCCGACGGCGGTGAGCACCCGAGAGAGGACGGCCCACGAGGCGTCGGCGCTCTTGACCTGATCGAAGTCCCCGGGCATGCCCCACGCGTCGAGCCCGGCGTCGCCCGTCTCGACGAGCGCGACGAGGCGGTCGAGGTAGTGGTTCCAGCCCTCGGCGTGGCCGGCCTCCTCCTCCGGGCTCAGACCGGCGTGGACGAGCGTGACGTTCGTGCCGCCGTCGGTCGGCTCGAGCGTGATGGTGACCTCCGAGGATCCGGGGCTGACCTCCTCGCTGCCCTCCCAGCCCCAGCCGAACGCGACGCGGCGGCCCGGCTCGAGCTCGGTGACGGTCCCGCCGGCGTAGGCGCCGGGGACGACGGTCCAGCGGTAGTCGCCGCCGGCGCGGAGGTCGACGCGCGCGGAGATGGTCATCCAGCGGCGGAGGCGCTCGGGCTGCGTGACGAGGTCGAAAGCCTGGTCCGGCGTGACGGGGAGGTAAACGGTCTTCGAGTACGGCATGACGGTCCCTTCGGGATGGGTCGGTTACGGAAGCTGGGGGTCGGGGGGCTGCGCGGCAGGTGGTGACGATCTCGCGAACGCCTCGGCGTCCGCCACGAGCAGGTCGAGCTCTTGGGTCCAGAACACAGCCACCTGCTCACGCAGCCGGGCCATGCCGTCCGGCGAGAGGCGGTAGAGCCTGTTCCTGCCGTCCTTGCGGGCCTCGACGAGACCCACCTCCTCGAGCAGGAGCAGGTGCTGCGAGATGGCCGAACGCGAAACGGTGAAGTGTTCGGCGAGCGGCGTCACCGAGCGCTCCCCTGCCGCGAGCAGCTGGAGGAGGCGGCGGCGGTTCGGTTCCGCTGCGACTTCCAGGAGATCGGCCATGTGAATACGTTAGCGTTTGCTAACGCGTTATGGCAAGGTTGCTGTGGAATCCGGCTAGAAGCGCGTGAAGTCCGCGTACTTCGGGCTCATGCCGTCGCCCGACGAGCGGCCCGTGAGGCGGCGCATGATCCACGGGCCGGCGAACTCGCGCGCCCACGTCGCGTTGGCCCGGAACTGCCCGAGCAGATTCAGGCTCGGCAGCGCGGGGGCCTCGGGAACGTCCGCGAGACCCTCGTGCTCGAGCACGCTCAACACCCGGTTGGCCATCGTCGCGTGGCCGAGCGCCGACATGTGCAGGCGGTCCGCGGCCCACATGCGCCAGTCCTGGAACTCGTGGAAGCGCCAGTAGTCCACGAGCGTGGCACCACGGCGGTCCGCGATCCACCGGACCTGCTCGTTGTAGATCGCGGTGCGTCCGCGCATCGCGCCGAAGACCTTCGACGCTCCCGCATCGAAGCCCGTGAACATCAGCACGCGGGCCCCGGAGCTCCGAAGTCGCGCGATCGCGGCGTCGTACTCCTCGAGCAGCGCGTCGATGTCGACCTTGGGGCGGAGGATGTCGTTCGCCCCCGCGTACACCGTGACGAGCGTCGGGCGGAGAGCGAGCGCGGGCTCGAGCTGCTCGGCAAGGACCTGCCGGAGCTTCTTGCCGCGAATGGCCAGGTTGGCGTACCCGAAGCCTTCGTCAGCGGTCTGGAGCTGCTCCGCGACGCGATCGGCCCAGCCGCGGACGCCATTCGGGCGCGCGGGGTCGGGGTCGCCGACACCCTCCGTGAACGAATCGCCCAAGGCGACCCAGCGCGCGGTGAACTCGCCGCTCATGCCGCGCTCCCGCCGTCGTGCGCGGTGCCCGTGCCCTCCCCGGGCCCGCGCCGCTCGGGGCGCGGGAGCTCCGGATCGCGGGCCACGTCGCGGAAGATCCAGGAGCTGCAGTCGAGCTGGGCCACGATCTTCTCGGCGATGTCGGCGAGGTGCCGCGTGTCCTCGGCGTCGAGCCCGTCGAAGACCATCTGGCGCACGCGCTCCACGTGCACGGGGGCGAGCTCGACGATGGTCTCCCATCCGAGGTCGGTGAGGTGCGCCGTCGTGACGCGCGCGTCGTCGGGCGAGGGCTGCCGGTTGATCCACCCGCGGTTCTCGAGCTTCGACACCACGTGGGAGAGCCGCGAAAGCGACGCCGACGTGCGGGCCGCGAGCTCCTTCATCGGGAGGGAGCGGCCCTGGGCCTCGCTCAGCATCGCGAGCACGTTGTAGTCGAAGAGGGAGAGCTTCCCGAGCGCTGTCAGGTGGGCGTCGAGGGCCGCCGGGAGGAGGGTCGTCACGCCCAGAATGGCGAGCCAGGCCCTGCGCTCCTCGGCGGTCAGCCAGCGGGGTTCCGTCACGAACATCAAGCATAGAACCCATGGAGAGCGCGCCCTCGGATTGCGCCTCGCGAGGTGGCCGCGCCCGGGCCTCGCGAGGTGGCTCGCACTGGGGTGTTCCCAGTGTCGGTGCTCGGCCTTAGCCTGTGTGCCGGAGGCGCCCACTTGGAAGGAAGACCCATGCCCACAGGCCTGTCCGCCATTGATCACGTCGTTGTCCTCATGCTGGAGAACCGCTCCTTCGACCATCTGCTCGGCTACCTGTACCACCGCTCCGGGAACGTCTCGCCCAGCGGGGCGGCGTTCGAGGGGCTCAAAGGCTCGGAGAGCTGTCCCGGCCCGGACGGCAAGCCCGTGACCGTCTACCCCATCACGCCCACGACCACCGATGCGTATTTCATGCCCGGCGCCGATCCCGGCGAGGGATTCCAGAAGGCCAACAACCAGCTGTTCGGCACCCCGAGCCCCGCGCCCGGCGCGACCCCGACGATGTCCGGCTTCGTGACCGACTACGCCCAGGCCATCAAGGACAACCAGGCCAAGAGGTGGTACGTGGTCCCCGGCACGGCCCCCAACTGGATCATGGGCTGCTACGCACCGGAAACGCTCCCCGTGCTGAGCGGCCTTGCGCGCGGATTCGCCGTGTGCGACCACTGGTTCAGCTCCGTGCCCACCGAGACCATGCCCAACCGGGCGTTCACGTGCGCCGGGACGAGCCAGGGCCACATGGACGACGTCACCAAGTCCTACACCGTGCCCAGCATCTTCGGGCTGCTCGGCAAACACAGCGTTCCGTGGAAGATCTACGGGTACAACAAGCCGCCGCTCACTCGGCTCAACTTCCCGGACACGCAGAAGGCCCCCGCCGCGAACATCGGCCTCTTCACGGACTTCCAGGCGGACGCCGCGGCCGGTCGCCTCCCGGCGTTCGCGTTCCTCGAGCCGAGCTGGAGCTCGACCGGGAACAGCCAGCACCCCAACTACAGCATGGCCGCCGGCGAGCAGCTCCTCCTCGACACGTATCGGGCCGTCGCGTCCGGGCCCGGTTGGGCCAAGACCCTGCTCATCGTCACGTACGACGAGCACGGCGGCTGCTACGACCACGTCCCGCCGCCCTCGGGGGCGACGCCGCCGGACAGCTCGCCCGGGGAGTTCGGCTTCGACTTCACGCGCTTCGGCCCGCGCGTGCCGACCGTCCTTGTGAGCCCGCTCATCCCCGCGGGCACGGTATTCCGGGTCGCCGCGGGCAGCACCCCGCTCGACCACACGAGCATCCTCGCCACGGTCGAGCGGCGATGGAACCTCCCGCCGCTCACGCGCCGGGACGCCGCGGCGCCCGACGTCGGCGGGGTCCTCACGCTCTCGGCCCCCCGCACCGACGATCCGCTCGCGGGCGTCACGGCTCCCGCCGCTCCGCCCGTTCCCGCACAGCTCGCCGCGCAGCCGTCCCACCTCGCGCAGGTGCGGGACGAGCTCGCGGCGAGGTTCGCGCCGCAGGACGGCGGGGCGTAGGCGGCTCATTCGGGGCGTCGCTCCGGCTTCCCCTCCGGCTTCCCCAACTTCCCCCCGGCTTCCCCAACACCTGCGCCAGCTTCCCCACCTTCTGGGGCGGCGAGCGGCGGCCGCGCCTGCAATCCCGGGCGCGGGCCGCCGTCGTCCGCTCCGAAGCCGGAGGAACCGGCGAGCAAGCTGGGGAGGGCGGCAAAGAAGCTGGGGAGGCCGGAAGGGGCGGAGGTCGCGAAGCCGTGAACTCCGCCCCTACCCACCAGCGTGACTACCCGCCAGCATGACTACCCGCCAGCGTGACTACCCTTGGGTCAGTGTGAGGGTGGTGCTGCCGCTGTTGCGGTGGTTGGATCCTGATCACCCGTCGTCTGGCTCGTAGCCTTGGTGCCGCTTTCGGGCTGGCGTCCATGCGTTTTGCCGGCGTCGGGTGTGATGGACCGGCCGGCGTGACTTGATAGGAGCGTGGCGTCGCCCCCACTGAGGTATGTCCGCCGACCGGCCCAGCCGTTCCTCACGATGAAGGGAGGCAACCACCATGGTTGTCGTTGGCGCCGATGTCCACAAGCACACCCACACGTTCGTCGCGGCCGATGAGGTCGGCCGCGAGCTCGGCCACGTCACGGTGTCGGCCGATGAGAAGGGCCACCGGAAGGCGATCCGCTGGGCCAGGGAACGCTTCGGCGAGGAGGTGCGGTGGGGCGTGGAGGACTGCCGTCACCTCTCGGCCCGGCTCGAGCGGGACCTGCTGGCCGCGGGCCAGCAGGTAGTGCGGGTTCCACCGAAGCTCATGGCCCAGGCGCGGGCCTCGGCACGGACCCGGGGCAAGTCGGACCCGATCGATGCCCTTGCCGTGGCCCGGGCGGTGCTGCGGGAGCCGGACCTGCCCGCCGCGGTTCACGATGAGGCCTCCCGGGAGCTCAGGCTCCTGGTGGACCGGCGGGAAGACCTGATCAAGCACCGCACCGCGACGGTGAACCGGCTGCTGTGGCGGGTCCACGAGCTCGACCCCGCGATGGCCCCGCCCGCCCGGTCGCTGGACCGCCGCAAGCACCAGCAGCGCCTGCGCGCCTGGCTGGAAGCCCTCGACGGGATCGTCGCCGAGCTCGCCCTGGACGAGCTCGGCGACGTCGAAGAGCTCACCGGCCGCATCGACGCGCTCGAGAAGCGCATCACAGCGCGGGCCCGCGAGGCCGCCCCTGCCCTCGTGGCGATTCCCGGGTGCGGGGCGCTGACCGCGGCGAAGATCGTCGGGGAGGTCGCCGGCATCGCCCGGTTCAAGTCCGAGGCAGCGTTCGCCCGCTACTCCGGCATCGCCCCGGTCCCGGTCTGGTCGGGCAACACCGCGGGCCGCGTCCGGCTCACCCGTTCCGGGAACCGCCAGCTCAATGCAGCCGTTCACCGCATCGCCGTCACCCAAATCCGGATACAGGGATTGGGCAAGGCCTACTACGAGAAACGCCTCAACGGAGGCGACAGCAGGACCGAAGCCCTCCGCTGCCTCAAACGACGCCTATCCCGCATCGTCTACAACCACCTCCAAACCGACCATCGAGCACACGCCGCAGCTTGCGCTGCGACGGCGGCTTGACATAGGAGAAACTCATGACGTCCGCCGGCCGTTTCGCCCCCAGCCCCTCCGGCGAGCTCCACGTGGGCAATCTCCGCACGGCCCTCCTCGCGTGGCTCTTCGCGCGGTCGAGCGGGCGGGAGTTCCTCCTCCGCGTCGAGGACCTCGACCGGGCACGTGCCGGCGCCGAGGAGGTGCAGCTGCGCGACCTCGCGGCAATCGGGATCGACTGGGACGGCCCCGTGGTGCGCCAGACCGAGCGATCCGCCCTCTACGGGGCAGCACTCCGGAGGCTCGCCGGCGGGGGCCTCACGTACGAATGCTTCTGTACGCGACGCGAGATCCAGGAGGCGCCGAGCGCACCCCACGCACCCCAGGGCGCGTACCCCGGCACGTGCCGCGACCTCACCGAGGAGCAGCGCGAACGACGGCGCGCGGAGCGTCCTGCGGCGATCCGCCTTCGCGCCGGGGTCACCGAGTGGGCCGTCACGGACGTGCTGCACGGACGTTATTCCGGCCTCGTAGACGACTTCGTGCTGCGGCGCAACGACGGGGTGGTGGCCTACAACCTCGCGGTGGTCGTCGACGACGCCGAGCAGGGCGTCGACCAGGTGGTCCGCGGCGACGATCTGCTCTCCTCGACCCCGCGGCAGGCGTACCTCGCGGGGCTCCTCGGCTACCGCGTTCCCGAGTACGCGCACGTCCCTCTCGTGCTGAACTCTTCGGGGCGGCGGCTCGCGAAGCGCGACGGCGCCGTGACGCTCGCCGAGCTCGCCGAGGCCGGGGCGCCCGCCGAGCGAGTGACGGCGGCGCTGCTCGAGTCCGTGGGGCTCCCTGGTTCGCTGCCGGACGCGCTCGCGGCGTTCAACCCGGCCGCGCTCCCCCGCGAGCCGTGGGTGCTCGATGCCGAGAGCGGACGTTTCCTCCGAGACAGCACTCTCCGCGGCCGGTAAAGGTGCGCTCTCGCAGGAAACGTGGGCCCTCGCGGGAAACGTCCGCCCTCGCAGGCAACATCCGCCCTCGGGAACACCTACTGCATCGTGAACCGCCGCGACGTCCACGCGCGAACTCCCGCCGACCGGTAGAGCTCGCGGAATGCCGCGTTCCGAACCGTCATCGCCCACGCAGGGAGCGGCCTCCCGAGGGCCATGTTGAGCGCAGCGCGCCGGGCCGCCTCGGCCGCCGCGCGCCGTCGTCCGTCCGCCACCGCGGCCCACAGCTCGGGCCACGCGTCCGGCGCCCCTCGCGCCGCGCCCGCGAGAAGCGGGGCGAACGCCTCGGCATCGAGCCAGCCGAGCGTCATCCCCTGGCCTCCGATCGGGCTCAGCTCGTGCGCAGCGTCGCCGAGGAGCACGGTACGGCCCCGGAGCACTGCGGCCGCGCGGCGCTCGGTCACGCAGAAAGCGCTCAGCATCGAGTTCGTGGCCGGATCCACGGTGGCGCCGGTACGCTCGCCCACGAGCCGAGCGAGGCCCTGCGCTGTCGGCTCGGCCACGAGGCGGTCCGTGTGCACGACCCAGCGCCGGATTCCGCCCGGAAGCGGGAACGACTCGACGATGCCCTCTGGCTCGAGGTACAGCACTGCGGTCGAACCGTCACGGGTTGCGTCCGCGAAATCGCCCATGACGTACGCGTCCGGGTACGTGCGCTCGCGCGCCGCGAGGCCGAGCGCGGTCCGCAGGGGCGAGCGGGCGCCGTCGGCCGCGGCGACCCACGCCCCGGCGAAGGCGAGGTCACCGCCCGCGGCCTCAAGAGCGCGGACGACGGCGCGCCCCTCACCCAAGCCCGTCGCGCCGACTCGGTTCGCGCCCGTGCTCCCCTCACCCGAGCGCGTCGCGCCGACTCGGTCCTCGGCGACTCGGTCCGCGCTGCCGCCGTCCGCGGCGCCGTCTGCGGCGCCCACCGCGTGCACCCCCACCGCGGGCACACCCACTGCGTGCACCCCCACCGCGCGGACGCCGCGCCTGAGCGCCCCGGGCGCGAGTTCCGCGAGCCGGGCCTCGAGCGCCTGCTCGGTGCGCCACTGCGGGACGGCGAGGACCGGCGGGTCGAACGCGAGGCGGGCCACGTCGCGGCCGCGCGAGCGGGCAATGCCTCCGGTCACGCGCACGCCGTCGGCCCACAGGGCGTCCGCGACCCCGGCCGCGGCGAGGACGCGGAGGCCCGGCGGGTGGATCCCGATCGCGCGGGAGTGCGCGGTGCGCTCGGTCCGCGCCTCGAGGACCGCGACGTCGACCCCCTTCTGCGCGAGCAGGACCCCGAGGCACAGGCCCACGGGACCGCCGCCGACGATCACGACGTCGTGCCGCTCGGCCTCACTGGCTCGCACGGGCCCCGCCTCAGGGGCGGACGCGCGTCAGGAGGGCTGTCTCGACCGTGAGCCCCGGCCCGAATGCCATGGCGCACACGCGCTCCGAACCGGGCCGCGCGCCGTCGTCCGCTGCCCACGGCAGCCCCAGGATGTAGTCGAGAACGAACATGATCGTCGCGCTGCTCATGTTGCCGAATTCGCGCAGCGTCTCCCGGGCCGGCACCGCCTGGTCCTCGCTCAGCCCGAGCCGCGTCACCACCTTGTCCACGATGCTGCGGCCGCCCGGGTGGATGGCCCAGTGCTCGATCTCGGCGTGGGCCCGGCCCGCGAGCGCGGGGTCCCGGGCGAGGAGCGGCTCGAGGGCCCCGGTGATGTGCTCGTCGATGATGTGCGGGACGTAGGTGCCGAGGACCATCTCGAAGCCCTGGTCGCCGATATTCCAGGCCATCGTCTCCTCGCCCACGGGCGTGAGTGTGGTCTCGAACGCGTCGAGGCTCAGGGCGGGTTGGGTGAGCGGCAGGTCCCGCGCGCTCACGACGGCGGCCGCGGCGCCGTCCGCGAAGAGGGACGCGCCGAGGATCGTGTCGGGGTCATTGGAGCTGCGGACGTGGAGCGAGCAGAGTTCGACGACGGCCACGAGGACCACCGCGTTCGGGTCCGCCTCGCAGAACTGCTTGGCTGCCCGGAGGGCCGGGAAGGCCGCGTAGCAGCCCATGAAGCCGAGGTGGAGTCGCTGGACGGACGGGCGCAGGCCGAGTTCGCGGACGATCCGGTAGTCCGGTCCGGGGTTGAAGAAGCCTGTGCAGGAGACCGTGATGACGTGAGTGACATCCTCGGGGCCGAGGCCGTCCGCCTTGTCGAGCGCGCGGCGGGCCGTCTCGACGAAGAGCGGCGTGGCCTCGCGGACGAACAGGTCGTTGCGGGTCTTGGTGCTCGGGTTGAGGAGCCTGCCGCTCGCGGGGTCGAAGAATTCGGGGGCGTGCGTCGGTTTGTCCCAGGAGAACTCCGCGATCGACGAATGGCGGGTGTCGATCGCGGCCGCGTCGAAGCACGTGCGGACCAGTCGGGTGCCGAGCCTCGTGAGGCCCTCCTGCGCCGCGAAGACGTCACGCGCCTCCGCCTGCTTGAGCACCGTGGACGGGACGGCTGTTTCGAGGGACCTCATGAGGACCGTCATAGGCCCCATTCTCACTACGGGAAGGGTGCTGCTGGCAAGGGGCGGGTGACCTCACCGTCGTCGAACGCGCTGATCGGGAGCATCGGGCGGCCTTCCCCGCAGCGGGCGCCCTGACCCGCATTGGGGTGGCGGGCCCGCCACCCCAATGCGGCGACGGAGCACCACTGCGGGGAAGGAGCACCACTGCGGGGAAGGAGCACCGCACCGGGCGGCTAGAGGACCCCGAAAGCCTCGAGCTGCTCGGCGAGGGACGCGCCGTCGGGCGCTGACGCCCAGGGAACGCTGGGTACGGGGGTGGACTGCCCGTCGTGCATCGTGCCGCCGGAGAAGACCGCCTCGCTCCCGGACAGCTCGCGAATCGCGACGCCCGCGACGCTCTCGGGATGCCGGCGCGCGAACTCGGCGTAGATCGACTCGTCGTGCTGGCCGTTGTCGCCGATCAGGAGCCACTTGATGTCCGGGAACTCGGCCGCAAGCCGCGCGAGGTTGCGGACCTTGTGCTCGCGGCCGCTGCGGAACCAGCTGTCGGCCGTCATGCCCCAGTCCGTGAGGAGGAGCGGCCCGGCGGGATACAGGTTCCGGCCCAGGAAGCGCGAGAGGGTCGGGGCGGCGTTCCACGGGCCGGTCGAGACGTACATGACCGGCGCCGTCGGGTGCCGGGCCGCGAGCCGGTCGAGCAGCACGGACATTCCGGGCGTGGGCGTGCGGGCGCGCTCGCTCAGCACGAACGTGTTCCACAGGGCGAGGAAGGGGCGCGGGAGGGCTGTGACCATGACGGTGTCGTCGATGTCGGACACGATGCCGAACGTCGCGGCCGGGTCGACCACGAGCACTTGGCCGACGGCGGGCTCCGCGCCCTCCGCGCTGAGACGCACCGAGTTCCAGCCCGGGCTGAGCGACACGTCCACCATCGCGTCCACGACGCCGCCGAAGTCGGCGCGCACAGTCTGCAGCTGGTCGCCGATCTCGATTGTCACGGCGGAATGCTCGATCGGAATGCTCGTGAACGCCCGCCAGCCGCGCACGTCTTCGGTGCCGGTCCAGCGGTGGGACGCGGCCTCCTCGAGCCAGCCCGCGCGGCAGTGATCGCGGCCCCGCGCGGGCTCGCGCGTCGTGTTCGCGCCGATGCGGTGGAGGCCCGGTGCCCCGTAGAGGACGCGGGCGAGGATGCGCACGCGAGATGTCGTGCCGTACCCGCGGTAGGCGACCACCTGCGGGATGAACCCGAACCTGCGCGCCCACCCCGTTTGCGCGGCATGGACGCGGTCGCCGACGCGATGGGCGGCCTTCAGGAGGGCTCCAGTCATGCGGAACACTTTGCCACCTTTTGAATCACGTCACAGAACCGCGCGCGACGCAAACTCGGGCGCGCGCGGCCCGTTGCCGAAGGGTGGGCGGCCGTCCGCTCACACCCGCGCGAGCTGCTCGATGTCCTCGAGGAACGCGGCCGCGACCTCCTCGCTCACGGTCGTCTTCGTCTCGGCGATCGCCTCGAGATAGTCCTCCGTGGAGGGCCCGCGACGCCCGTTCGCCCCGGTCCCGGTCGGACGGCCCCCGGCGAGATCCGAGACGGCGGGGACCTCCCCGCCGTCGGCGGCTGCACTCGCCCAGCCGTCGGCAGCTGCAGTCGCCCCGCCGTCGGCAGCTGCACTCGCCCCGCCGTCGGGCGCGTACACCGCCTTCTCGAGCGCGCGCTGCGACGCCGAGCGCGCCGCGAACTCGATGTCTGCGGGGGAAAAGCCCTCGGTGCGCGCCACGAGCTGATCGACGTCGACGTTCCCGAGAACGGCCTCGGGGATGAAGCGTTGCCACATAGCGCTCCGGGCTTCGGCGTCGGGCAGGCCGATCGGCACGACGTAGTCGAAGCGGCCGTGGCGCAGGAACGCCGAGTCGAGGGCCCGGATGAAGTTCGTGGCGCACACCAGGAGCCGGCCCGACTGCTCGCGGAACGCGGGGATGATCTTGAGCAGCTCGTTCGTGACGCCCTGCATGGGGCTCGGCGGGTCCCCCGCACGGTGCGACGCGATCTCCTCGACCTCGTCGAGGAACACCACGGCGTGCTCGAGCTCTGCGATCTCCGTGAAGGTCCGCCGCAGCGCTCCGGCGAGGCCCTCCGAGTCCCCGGCCAGCCGGGACGGGAACACCTCGACGAACGGCCACTCGAGCCGGGACGCGATGGCCTTCGCGAACGTCGTCTTGCCGGTGCCGGGCGGGCCGAAAAGCACGACGGCGCGCGGCGGCACGACGCCGAATTCGTCCGCGAGCTCGGCCTCCGCGAGCGGGAGCACGAGCCGCCGCTCAAGGAGCTGCTTCTCGCGCCGCATGCCCGCGACGTTCTCCCACAGGTCGCGCGGCAGGACCCGGCCGCCGAGCTGCGCGAGCGGCCCGAGCTCGGCGCGCTGCACGGGGATCTGCCGCTCGAAGAAGCGCAGGTTCTTGACGTCCTTGAAGCCGCGGTTGAGGAACGCGTCGACGCGCGTCTCGGTGTCCGGCATGAGTGCGGAAAGCTTCGTGAGGCCGAGTGGGGCCATGCGGTGCTCGAGCGCCGAGAGCAGCGCGGTCCCAATTCCGCGGCTCCGCCACTCCGGGAGGGTCGCGAGGAACACGATCCACCCCTGCTCGTGCGCGGCCCGCGCCACGGCGGCCCCAATCACGTCGTCACCGTGGAGCGCGACCGCCGCGTAGTCCGCCTGGCAGCTCGCGAGGACCTCGGAGAGCGAGTAGACGGGCTCGATCCCGGACGCCGTCATGGCGCCCCACAGGTGCAGGATGCCGTCGAGGTCCGAGGGGTGGAAGTCCCGGATCCGCCACGTGGTCATGGGTGCTCCTTCGCGCCGCGCCGACCGGGCGACCGGCCGATGGGGGCCGGCGCCCCCGTGAGCCGAGTCTAGCCACGAGCGGCAACGCGGGGGTTGCGGCGGCGTAGCGGCGGATGAAGTCAGGTGCTTCCTCGGCTCGCGGCGACCACCCGCCGTCGTCCGTGTCCCGCGCCCGGCGCTAGGGCGTGTCTGATAAATGTCGCAGCCACGCGATCGTCGCGTTGAGAACAACGGCGGCGCGGTAGACGATTGCGAGCTTGTCGTAGCGGGTGGCGAGCCCTCGCCATTGCTTGAGGTGGCAGAAGCGGCGTTCGACGACGTTGCGGTTGCGGTAGTCGGCGGCGTCGAAGGCCGGCGGCCTGCCGCCTCGTGAGCCGCGGCGTTTGCGGTGGCCCTTCTGGTCATCGGGCTCGGGGATGACGGCCTTGATGTCCCGGGTGCGCAGGTGGGTACGGATCGCGCGCGAGGAGTAGGCCTTGTCCCCGCGCAGCGCATCCGGAACGGTCCGGGGTCGGCCGCGCCCGATGCGCGCCACTTTCAAGGCCTCCAGGAGCGGCAGGAGCATCGGGGAGTCGGCGGCCTGCCCCGGGGTGCAGGCGGTCACCAGGGGCAGGCCGTGCCCGTCGACGAGCTGGTGGATCTTGGTCGTCAGGCCGCCGCGGGAGCGCCCGACCGAATGGTCAGGCGGCTCCGCGGCCGGATTCATGTAGTTCGACGAAGCCCCCTGTCGTGCGGGCGATGTTGGTCGCGTGCTGGTGGGCGCGGGCGATCGTGGAGTCCACGGACAGGCTCCAGTCGATCTTCCCGGCCGCGTCCGCGGCCGCCGTCAGACGGGACAGGACCCGGTCCCAGGTCCCGTCCCCGGCCAGGCGCCGGTGCCAGGTCCACACCGTCTGCCACGGACCGAACACCTCCGGCAGGTCACGCCAGGCGATCCCGCACCGGTACCGGTACACGATCCCCTCGACCATCGACCGGGCATCGGCGAACGGCCGCCCCTTCCGACCGGTCGGGCGGGGCAGCAGATCCTCGATCAGCGACCACTGGGCATCGGAGAGCAACTGGAACCGAGACACGCCCCCAACGATTGCAGAGCGAACGCCCCGAATTTGTCAGACACGCCCTAAGCCCCGCGCGCCCGCCCGCGGCGCGCCGCCACGCCGAGCAGGAGTGCGGCGAGCGCAGCCGCCGCTGCCATGATCACCGCCATCGGCACGGCGGTGTCCGCGCCACCGATCCCGGACAGCGGCGAGACGGCCGCGCCGAACACGAATTGCGCGAACCCGAGTCCCGCCGAGCCGCTCCCGGACACGTGCCGTACGGCGTCGAGGGCGAGGGCGGTTGAATTGCCCATGATGAAGCCGACTGTGCTCACGGCGCACCAGATCGGCACGGCGAGCAGCCAAGGCGGCACGGGCAGGAGCGCCACGATGAGCAGGAGAACGCAGAACGCGAGCAGCACCGGGACCGCTATCCGCACGGTGCGGAGCGGGCCGACCGTCCGGGCGAGCCGCGACGAGATGTAGCCCGAGGCGATGAGCCCCGCGGCATTGACCCCGAACGCGATGCCGTAGCCCACCGCGCTGAAGCCCAGGACGTTCTGATACACGAAGCTCGACGCCGAGATGTACGTCATCATGACCGCGAACGTGGTCGCGAAGAGCGCCGCGAACAGGAGGTAGCGCGGCACTCGGACCACTTGCGCGAGGCCGCCGAGCAGGCTCGCGCCGTCCCGCGACGCGGCGGGCCGGGTCTCCCGGAAGACGAGCGCGACGGCGGTCATCATGAGCGCGAAGAGCACGGCGAGCGTCCACATGATCCCGCGCCAGCCGATAGGCCCCTGGAGGAAGGCCCCGATCGACGGCGCGAGGATCGGCGCAATCCCGCCCACGGTCATCATGAGGCTCATGGTCCGCGCCGTCTCGGTTCCGCGCGTGAGGTCCACGACGATGGCCCGGGCAATGACGACGCCGGCCGCCCCGCCGAGGCCTTGGACGAGCCGGGCCGCGACGAGCACCTCGATCGAGGGGGCGACGGCGGCGAGCACCGAGGAGCCGAGCGCGAGGACGTTCCCGCACAGGAGCGGGACGATGCGCCCGTGGCGGTCCGAAAGCGCCCCGAAGCCGAGCTGCCCGAAGGCCATGCCCACGAGGAAGCCCGTGAGCGTGAGCTGCACGCCGGACGCGCTGGCCGCGAAATCCTGCTGCACGCGCGGGAATCCCGGGAGGTAGAGGTCCGTGGCGAGAGGCGCGGTCGTCGCGAGGAACGCGAGCACGAGGAGCCATGCCGTGCTGAGCTTCCCGGAGGGGTTCAGGGCAGGCAGTGGCATGGCGGTCCTTTCGTGGGCTCCCGCCAGCCTACTTTCCTCAGGCCGGGAAGACCGGACCGCGACCCTCGAGGACCTCGGGGTGCTCAAGCGCGTACCGCCGCAGGCCGCCCTTCTTGGGAACCTTGACGGGCTCGGGCCAGCGCGGCCCGAGGGAGTCCCCGAGGGTGACCCCCCGCAGCTTCCGTCCGATGAGCGGGACAACCCAGTCGTTCATCCACTGCCGCTGGGCGTTGACCCACTCGAGCGTGCTGCGCGGCGCGAGCGGCTCCCAGTCCACGGGCTTGAACGAGGTCGGCACCCCGAGGTGGGCCAGCACCTGCCGCGCGAGGAACTTGTGCCCCGCCGTCGACATATGGAGCCTGTCCGCGTCCCACATGCGCTTGTCGTTGTACTCGTCGAAGCACCAATAGTCCACGAGCACGGCGCCGTGGTCTCGCGCGAGGTCCCGCACCCACGCGTTGTACTGCCAGTTGCGGTGGCGCAGCGGCTCGAGGAGCGGGTTGACCTTGACGTCGTAGCCCGTGAACAGGACGAGGGTGGCCCCGGTCTCGGCGAGCCTTCCCACGAGTCCCGCGTACTCCTCGAGGAGCCGGTCCATGTCCGTGCCGAGGTCGAGGAGGTCGTTGCCGCCCGCGTAGAGCGTCACGAGCGTGGGCTCGAGGGCAAGGGCCGTTTCGAGCTGGTCGTCGATGATCTGCCGGAGCCGCTTCGAGCGCACGGCCAGGTTCGCGTACTCCCAGCCCTTCTCGTGCTTCGCGAGCTTCTCGGCGACGCGGTCGGCCCAGCCCCTCACCCCGTTGGGCAGGCCCGGATGGGGGTCGCCCACGCCCTCGGTGAAGGAGTCGCCGAGGGCGACGTACCGCCGTCGAACGCTGTCACCCACGGTCGCACTCTAAGAAGCTCGGGCCACGCCGCGGCAACGCCCCGGCGACGCGAGGGTTAACTCGGCTCTTCCCCACGAGATGGGACCCCACAACCCACGGGACGGGGACCACGCGACTTACTTGACGCAGGGAATCCCGCCGCCGAAGAGCGACGACGACCAGTCCCCGGCGTCGTACGAGCCAGTGGACGACGGCGAGGGCTGGGTCTGCGCGGGGGCCTGGCCCGAGCCTTGGGCGGGGGCCTGGCCCGCGCCCTTCGCGGGGGTCGACTTGGCGGGAGTCTGCTGCGCTGGCGCCTGGCTCTGGGCGGGCGCCGGCGCGGCACTCGTGGAGGGCTGGGGCGAGAGGAGCTCGGCGACCTGCGCCTGAATGGCCTTCTTGTCCACGATGTTGACCGACTCGCCCGTGTCCGACCAGCCGAAGTCCACGATGGGCAGCGTCACGAACTTCGTCTTGTTCTCCGTGAGCTGCTTCGCCTTGAGCCCGAAGTCGATGAGGTTGAGCGACTGGTCGACGGCCATCTTGCCCTTGAGGGCGCCGATGATGCCCTGGACCTTGCCGATGTCGGTGAAGGTGCCCTTCTGTTTGAGCTGCGTCGCGAGGGAGGAGATGAACGCCTGCTGCCTGCGGGCGCGGTCGAGGTCGGTGAGCGAGACGCCCGTGCCGGACGTATCGCGGCGCTGGCGCACGAACGCGACGGCCTGCTGCGCGTTGAGCTGCTGCTGCCCGGCCTTGAAGTCGGCGCCCGAGTAGGAATCCTTTGTGGCCTCCTGGAGGCACACCGTGATCGGCGCGACGGCCTTCGCGACCGAGAGGAACGCGGACATCGTGACCTCGACGAAGTGGTCCACCTTGACGTTGAGGAAGTTCTGGACCGTCTGGATCTCCGACTTGCGGCCCGCGTCGCGCGCCGCCTGGTAGATCTCGGGATCGCTCTTGCCCTGCGGATCGGCCTTGAGCTTCTTCATGGCCTCGTCCATCGCGTAGCCGTAGGCCTGCTTGACCTTGCCCTGCTTGACGCCGTCGGGCGCGCCCGCGAGGTCCACGTAGTCGTCGCGCGGGATGGAGATGATGGTCGCGGTGCTCCCGTCCTTCGGGACGTGCAGGAGCATGAGCACGTTGCTGTTGTACCCGCCGTCGTCCGAGCTGCCGGAGTGGAGCGCGTCGTACTCCTCCTGGCTCAGGGCGTTGCCGTTCTCATCGAGGCGGCTGTCGAGCCCCATGAGCAGGATGTTGACGTCCTGGTCGAGGCCAGCGCCGCCGTCGAGCGCCTGAGAACGCTTGATCCCGTTCTCGAGGCCCCAGTACGTGGTGAGCGCGAAGATCCCGCCGCCCAGCACCAGGGCGCCGACGAGCACGATCGAGAGCGCGACGAACCGGCGCCGCCGGAACTTCCTGCGACGATCGCGGGCTACGAGCTGCCCGTATAGGTTGTGCCACGGCGCGTTGCCGGTGGTCTGGCTGCTGGCCTCTCGGGCTTCGGGCGAAGGCCGCATGCGGCTCCCTTGGGTCGGCGGTCAGGACGGCCGCGCGCCGCGCAACACAGCGCGCGGGGCTACGTTAGCTGGGAAAACTCCACTTTAGCTGGACGCGCGCCGAACGCGCGCGAAAATCGCAACTACTTCGCGAGCGGACCACGACCGCGACCGCCACCGCTGCGACCCCCACGAGGGCCGTCGCGACGAGCGCACCGACCGCCGCACCCGCCGTCCCGAGGACGACGACGGCGCCCGCCAGCGCGATGAGCGCGGCGAGTGCGGCCTCCCCCGCGACGGCCACGACGGCGCGCGCCACGAAGTCCGAGACGCGGCGGGCGTCGGCACCGAACGTGGGGTGCGCGGCGCGCGCGTCGATGAGGTGCAGCGTCTGGAGGTCGCGCGCCACGAGCGCGGCGACGGCAGCGACGACGGCGAGCAGCACCGCGGGCGCGGCGAGGACCACGACGCGGCGGCGGCCCGCGACGAGCGCAGGGACGAAGGCAGTGATGAACAGCATGGCGGAAACCTCGGGCGATTCGGCTCCGGCGCGAGAAGCAGGGCCCGGCGGACCCCAGCAGACCTCTCCTCGTAAGACCTTCGGCACTTCGCGTCGTGACCCTGCGAGGCAGGGAGCCAATCGGAACCGCCCCTTAATCCGGAGCGATCTGTCCTGACCCTTGGCGTCTCTCGACGTTCCGGGTCGCTGGCCTGTATCCGCGAAGGAGCCTCAGCTAACAAGTGGCGCCTTGCGCTTAAACGATAGCCCGGGCCACGCGAGGCCTCCAAGCCGGCTCCGGTGTGAGCTTGCCTACTCCGGGCGGGGAGCCCCGCCCCCACTCCGGGCGGGGGCCCCGCCCCTAGATGTACTCGGCCAGGACGTTGGTAGCGGCGAGTCTGGTTGAACGTGGGAGAACCTCCGAGTGGGATGTGGCTTGTCTAAGGCCCACTCCAACCCGGAGGTTCTCATGTCCCACCGTAATGCCCGGCTGACCGTCCATGGCCGTAGGTTGATCATCGAGCGCCACCGCTCCGGCTGGAAGCAGGCCCATATCGCCGCGGCGATGGGGATCTCCCGCAAATGCGTCAGGACCTGGATCCTGCGGTACGAGGCCGAGGGCGAGGCCGGGCTGGAGACCCGGTCATCGCGGCCCCGCTCGATGCCCACGCGGACCGCGCCAGAGGTCGAGCAGCGGGTGCTCGCGGCACGCGCCGAGCGCCGCGAGGGCCCCGACGTCCTCGGCCCGAAGGTCGGTGTCCCCGCCCGGACCGTGTCCCGGATCCTGCGCCGGCACGGGGTGCCCTACCTGCGCGAGTGCGACCCGATGACCGGCGATCCCCTCCGCTCCTCGAAGTCCACCGCCGTCCGCTACGAGCGCCAGAGGCCCGGCGAGCTGGTCCACATGGACGTCAAGAAGCTGGGCCGGATCCCCGACGGCGGCGGGTGGAGGGCTCTGGGGCGTGCCGAGGGAAACCGCAGCCGCGGGGCAGGGACCGGCTACGACTACGTGCACTCGCTGGTCGACGACCACTCCAGGCTGGCCTACTCCGAGATCCTCCCCGACGAGAAGGGCACCACCTGCGCCGGGTTCCTCGAGCGCGCCGCAGCCTACTTCGCGGCCAGGGGCATCACCCGCATCGAACGCCTCATGACAGACAACGCCTTCGCCTACCGCCACTCCAACGACCTCAAGGCCGTCTGCGCCGCACTGGGAGCCAGGCAGAAGTTCATCAAGCCCCACTGCCCCTGGCAGAACGGCAAAGTCGAGCGCCTCAACCGCACCCTGACCACCGAATGGGCCTACCGGCGCCCCTTCACCAGCAACACCGAACGCCAATCAGCACTTGCACCATGGATCGAGCACTACAACACTGTCAGAAGCCACAGCGCACTCGGGGGCAAGCCACCGATCAGCCGACTGCAACCATCCTGATGGCCGGGTACACCTAGACCCGCGCCCGCAGCACAATGTCCACCGGATTGGCCTGCGAGACGGGCCCCCGGCCGCCGGTTCCCACCGCCGGCGCCTCGAGCAGGCCCGAGCGGTTGGTGCGCTTGTCGCGGAGGATCTCCGTGACCGAGCCGAGGTGCCGCGAGAGGTCGATCACGTTCTCCGGCGCCGCGAGGAGGAGCTGGAAGCCGAACTCGTGCAGCGCCGAGATCCCGGCCCCGGCGAACTCTTCGGACGCGAGCACGAACGCCTCGTCCATCATGACCGTGCCGTAGGTCGTGAAGCCCTGCTCGGCGATCCCGAGCTGGTAGCTGAGCGCAGCGGCCATGATGAACGCGGTGAAGCGCTGCCGCTCGCCGCCGGACATGCTCCCGGTGTCGGAGTGGACGAAGGCCTCGTCGCGCGGCGCACCATCGGGACTGCTTTCTGGCGCGGCCGCTACGCGGTGCTCCTTGCACGAGATGAAAACGTGCGTCCTCACGTCGAGGACGTCCGCGCGCCAGCGCCGGTCCTCGGGGGTCGTCGAGCCGAGGCGCTTCACGAGCGTCTCGAGCGTCTTGTAGCGGGCGGCGAGCACGTCGTCGGCAGACGACGCAGTCGCGGATGACGCAGACGCCGGCGAGGATGATGCAGACGCCGACGGCGCCGCCCCGCCGTCGTCCTTCGCGTCCACGACGCCGTGCCGCGCCTTGAGCGCCGAGACGATCGCCTCCTTGAACTGGCGCGCGGACGCAGGAACCGTCTGCTTGATGTCGAGCTCGAGGTAGCTGCCCTCGTGGAAGCCGACTTCGCCGAGGATCCCGTTGAGCGGGAGGATCCGCGCCGAGATGGCCCGGCGCTCCTCGTCGAGCAGGTGGAGGAGCGTGCTGAACGATTCGTGCGTGCGCTGCTGGAAGAAGCGCCGGAACTCGGCCTCCTGCGCGGGCAGGCCCTCGGAGACGATCCCGTGATAGCGGTCCTCGAACGCGCCCGCGGCGGCCACGCTCGTGCCGTGGTCCGCGGAGACCCCGGGACCCCAAACCCGCTCGAAGGCCTCGAAGATGCGTGTGAGCCGCTCGCCGGACGCCTGGCCACGCGCCTCCGCCGCGTGCAGCTCCTCAAGGAGGCGAGCGCGGGCGTCCGCCGCGAGGACGTCAAGCCCATGGAGGTCGGCGAGCGCAGAGGCGCCGTCGAAATACTGCGCAAGCGCGGCGGCGTCCTCGTCCGACGGCGGCGCGTCGGCGAGCTGCGCCCGGGCACCGTCGAGGAGGCGCGCGGCGGCGTTGGCCGCGGCATCGAGCTGCCGGTGCTCGCTCTGCAGAACGGCCGCGGCCTCGGTCGAGGTCTGGTGTTCGGCGCGGGCCGCCTCGACCTTCGCGCGGAGCGGCTCGAGGTCGGCCTGCGCGGCACGCGCGTCCTCAAGGCGCTGCTCGGCGCGGCGGAGCTCGTCCTCGGCGACGACGGCCGAGACCTCCTCCCACGCCCGCGCGTCCGAGGCGACCCGGCGCAGCGCGTCGAGCCGGCGGGCCATGCCCTGGTGCGAGTCCTCGCTCGCTTGGGCGGCCTCCGCGGCTCGGGCGAGAGCGGACTCGAGCTCGGCGATGCGCGCCGTGAGGTCCTCGATCTTCGCGGCGTTGTCGAAGCCGAGCACCCAGTCCTGGCGGGACGCGAAGCGGTCGTCCTTCTCGAGCGTCCCGCGGTGGCGCTTCACGACCCCGCCCAGGCTCAGGCCGCGGTCAAGCCCAGCGAGCTCCTCCGGGTCCTCGACGCACGGGTACGCGAAGTCCACGGCGATGCGCTCGCGCACGTACGTACCGGCGCCGTCTGCGGCGTTCTCGACGATGTCGAGCTTCGTGAGGAGGTCGTCGCCGCGGACGTCGTCGAGGGCCGCGGCGGCCCCGTGCACGGGCATCGAGAGGTCGACGGCGCGCAGGGCCCCGCGGATCGCGTGCCCGTCAAGGTAGCGCGTCACGGCGGCGAAGTGCTCACCGGGCACGAGCAGCGTCGTTGCGAGCGAGCGCAGCGCGCGCTCCGCGGCGGGCCGCCAGCGTTCCTCGCCGTCGGCGAGGTCCATGAGCTCGCCCGCGAACGGCATGGCCTCCTCGGCCACGCCCGTCGCCGCGGCGATCGCGGTCCGGTTCTCGACGGACGACGGCGGCAGGAGGCTCTTGCGCGCGGCCATCGACTCGAGTTCGCGGCGGGCTTCCGCGAGGTCCCGCTTGGCTGACGCATGCGCGTCGAAGGCCTCGAAACGGGCCTCTCGGTGCGCGGCCGAATCGCCCTCGAGCAGCTCGGTCGCCGCGGCCGCCTCCTGGTGCGCCGCCGCCCAACCCTCCGCCGTCCACGGGAGCTGCAGCCCGGCGTCGTCCATTCCCCGCCGCGCAGCCGCCTCGACCTCGCGCCTCAGCCGCAGGCCCACTCGGGCGTTCTCGGCGTGCTGTTCGAGCGCGCTGATCTGGTTGCCGCCCGCGGTGTTGTACTCGGCCTCGAGCGCGCGGAGCTGCTTCGCGAGCGCGTCGCGGGCCTTGCGTTCTGCCGCGAGCTCGGCCGCCTTGGAATGTGCCGCCTGGGCCGAGCGCGCCGCGATCCGCTCCTGCACTGAGACGGCGAACTGCTGGCGGACGCGCTCGAACGCCCCGCCGGAGAGGTCGCGCAGGCGGTTGGCGGCGAGGAGGGCCTGAGCGTACTGCTGGTTGAGGCCGGGGACCGGCGCGAGCTGGTCGCGCTGGTCGCGGACGTCCTCGAGCCGCTGCCGGATGGACATGAGGTTGCTGAACTCCTCGACCACCTGATCGGCGGCCGCAAGCGTCTCGGGCGGATCGAGGACCTGGTCGCGGAAGAAGCTGTTGACGCTCCCGCTGAGGCCCTTGCCGGCCTGGATGACGCGCAGGAGCGGGAGCGCCTGGTCCGAGGAAATGCCGAGGAGTCGGCGGAAGCGCTCGGCGAAGTTCTTGTGGACGTCGAAGACCTGCGCCCCGGGGAAGATCCCCTCGAGGGCGCCGCGCGTGAAGCGGCGGTCCGCGATGCCTTCGAGCGCGTGGACGTCGAGCGGGGTGGAGTCGATGAGGTAGAAGCGGCCCAGGCTCGACTCCGTGCCGTTCTTCGGGAGGTCGAAGAGGGCCGTGAGGGTGTGCCGCGCGCCGGCGGCGTTGTCATACGTGAGGGCGATCGCGCTCCACGTCGCGCCGGGGCGCTGGAACGCGCTGGCCTGGGTCTCGCCGACCGCGACGTCGCCGACCTTGCCGCGCATGTACGTGAACGTCGTGCGGCGGTCCTCGGACTGGCCGGTCCGGGCCGCGGCGGCCTCGTTGGAGCGGGGGCGCGCGTCGAACACGCGGGCGATCGCGTCGAACAGTGTGGACTTGCCCACGCCCGAGTTGCCCGTGAGCAGCGTGCCCGCGCGGTCCACGTGCATGGTGTGCGCGCCGTGGAACGTGCCCCAGTTGACGATCTGCACCTGGCACAGCCGGAACTGCCCCGGATTGGGCTCGTCGCCGAGCGGGAGCATAGTTGCGATGCTCATTGGTGCACCATTCCTTCAGTAGTAGCCAGGTAGGTATGCGCGGGATGAGGCTTCCTGTTGAATCGCCGGCCGGTGGCTGACCGCCCCGCTCGCTCGTTCGTCGAGGACCAGCATGAGATCTGCGGCAGCCGCCGGGCCGGGAAGCCACCACCGGCGCTAGGGATATGCGGGTTGGACCGCCACGCAATGAGCATCCGGGCCGGCTTCTCGACACCGACGGTGCCAGTTCCATCATCACCGGAAGGACCAGAGACGTGTCCACACATCAGGGCCAGCTCTTCGCTGGCATCGACTGGGCCAGCAAGACCCACGCGATCTGCGTGGTCGACGATCGCGGCGCGATCAGGATCCGCTTCGAGATCCCCAACACCCGCAAGACGTTCAACGGCCTGGTCACACGACTGACCAAGCTCGGCGTCGAGGGCGTTGCGATCGAGCGCTGTGACGGCCCGCTGGTCGAAGCACTGCTCGACGCTTGCCTGCGGGTCTTCGTGATCACCCCGCGTCAGGTCAAGGGCCTGCGCACCCGCTACAGCGGATCGGGAGCCAAGTCCGACGCCGGGGATGCCTACCTCTTGGCCGACGTGCTCCGCACCGACGGCCACCGGCTCACCCCGCTGACCCAGGACGGTGACGCCACCCAGGTACTGCGTTCCCTGTCCCGCACCCGCAAGCAGCTGGTCGAGGCCCGCGTCGGACTGGTCAACCAGCTCCGCGCCGAGCTGGAGCGCTGCTTCCCCGGCGCGATCGGGCTGTTCGCCCGCCTGGACAGCGACGTGACGATCGCGTTCCTGCGCCGCTACCCGACCCAACACGCCGCCGCCCGGCTGACCCAGGCAAGGTTTGCCGCGTTCCTGCGACGCATCGCCTACTGCGGCCGCAAACCCCTCGAAGAGCTCTTCGCCCGAGTGTCCGAAGCCCCGCCCGCGGGCCTGTCCGCCGACGAAGCCGACGGCCACGCCGCGTGCGTCCTGGCCCTGCTCAAGGCCGTCGAGACCGTCCGCAACCAAGAACGCGAGCTCGAGGCCGAGATCATCGAACGCCTCCACACCCACGCCGACGCACACATCTTCACCAGCCTGCCCAAGGCCGGCCACGGCGTGCGCGCAGCAGCGCTGCTCGCCGAGATCGGAGACGTCCGCGCCCGCTTCCCCGACGAGGAATCCCTCGCCGCGCTGGCCGGTGTCGCGCCCGTGACCCGCGCATCCGGGAAGTACCACGCCGTCGGCTTTCGATGGGCCGCAGACAAGAAGCTCCGCAATGCACTCATCGACTTCGCCGACGACTCCCGCCACGTCAGCCCGTGGGCAGCGAAGGTCTACAACGACGCCATCAGCAGGGGCAAACGGCACCCCCACGCCGTGCGCATCCTCGCCCGCGCCTGGGTCCGCGTGATCTGGCGCTGCTGGCAAGACAACACCGCCTACAACCCCGAACTGCACGGAGGCGCCATGCAAATCGCCGCCTGAGGTTGACCTAGGGAAGCTCATGCTGGCACCTCCACGGCACCCTCGTAGTCCTCGGCACCTTCCTCGTCGCCCTCGGGAATCTCTTGGCTCCGAGCAGGCTCAAGCGCGGGTTCGCTGGCGACGTCCAGCGCGGGCTGCCCGCCGCCGTCGTCCGTTCCGCCGGACTCGGCCACCGCCTCGAGGTGCCGCGAGATGTCGCCGATGTTCTCGAACGGCAGCGCGAGCGGGAGAGCGCTGGAGATGAGGAACACGTCATCGAGAGCCGTAGGCAGGAGCAGCTTGCGGGCCTGGAGCTTCTGGACGGCGCGGCCCACGGTGTCGGCGTCGCGCAGGGCGTCGTGCTGATCGGCGGGCTGGTAGTGGGCCACGACGTCGGAGAGCTCCTCGAGCGTAACGGTGGGCTCGGTCTGGGCCGTCGAGTGGCGGTCGAGGAGGAGCCGGAGGCGCAGGAGCAGGATCGTCTCGACGCGGCTCAGGGCGCGCTGCTGGCGGAGGATCGTCGAGCGGGAGGCCGTGCCGAGCAGCTCGGGGTCCACGGGGCGGACCACCGCGATCTTGCGTTCGTGGTCGATCCGCAGCGTCAGGAACAGCTCCGAGAGGCGCGAGCGCAGCACGTCCTGGCTGTCGAGGAGCGTGGTCCACACGCGCTCGTCGCGGCCGCCGTCGAGGTAGGGGCCCTTGAGCAGGCGCACGAGCGCCTGGCGGACGCGCAGCGCGAGAACACCCGTGTCACCGTCGTACAGTGCGGCGGCGTTCGCTGGGCGGCGGAGCGCCTCGCGTTCGGTGCCGTTCGCGGCCTCACCGGGCTCGCTCATGCTGTTCCCCTTCCTGAATGTCGGCGGCCTGACTGTTCGCGGCCTGAATGTTTGCCGCCTGACTGTCGGCTGCCTGACTGCTTACCGCCCGACTGTCGGCTGCCCGACTGTTCGCGGCCTGACTGTCGGCTGCCTGAATGTTTGCCGCGGGGACGTAGGCCCGGCGGCTCGAGCCGTCCACTTGCTCGAAGTCGAGCGCTTCCCAGCCGTCGTGGCCTGGGCCGCCAGCGAACCCGGCGCCGCGCTGCAGGAGCTCGCCGAGCAGCGCCCGGATCGTGTTGATGTGACGCTCCTCGGGCGGCAGCTCGCGCCACACCCCGCCGGCGGTGGCCCGACCGCCGCCGGCGGCGAGGGCGACGTCGAAGGCTTGCCTCAGCGCCGCAGCGTTCGCCTTGCCCGTGCGCGCCGAGCGGACGCGGTCCGCCTCGCCGAACGCGATCGGCTCGGCGAGGCGCGGGGGTGCGACGAATTCGTCGGGGTCGAAGAGCTTGACCATCGCGAGCGAATCGAACTCGGCGCCGAAGAGCTCGGGCGCGGGCGCGAACCCGGCCTGGTCGCGCTGGTACGGGAGCCGGCGCACGGCCTGCTCGGCGCGGCGGATCGCGTCGCGCAGCCGCACGGACTGGCGGAAGTCGTCGCTCTGGACGTACGTGTTGAGGCTCTCCGAGAGCTTCCCGTAGATGCCCTGAATCTCGGTGTGCTGCTCGCGCAGCTCGGCCACGAGGTGCCGGAGCGTCTGCCGCTCCTCGGCGTCGAGGCGGTCCGCGAACTCGCGCGAGAGGACCTCGGCGATGGCCGAGCGGAAGCGGAGCTGTTGCTCGGGGTTCTCGAGGAACGCCGTAAATGATCGGAAGGTGCGGCCCTCGCTCGACTCGCGCAGCCGGCGGTCCGCCTCGAGGACCTGCGCCATCGTGGCGCCCTTGCTGAGCGACTCCTCGATGATCTGGTTGCGGAGCTGGCCCACGGACTCCTCGATGCGGTCGCGCATGCGCTTGAAGTCCGCGGGGAGGCCGGCCGCGAGGTCGAGGATGTTCTCGGCGGCCTCGACGGCGTTCTCGGACTCGAGTGCCGCCCCCAGCTCGCCGGACTCGAGGCCGCGGATCATCTCGCGCCGCTCGCCGATCTCGGACTCGAGGGCCTCGACGCGCGCGCTTGTGTCCGGGTTGGTCTCCTGCGCGAGCTTCTCGACGTCGGTGAGGAGCGTCCCGAGGCGCGAGCCCGTGAGCGTCGAGCGGTCCGACGAGAGCGAGTCGAGGAACGCGAGCACACGGGCCGCCGCCTCGGTGAGCTCGTAGACGATCCGGCCTCCCTGCGCCCGGCGGGCCAGGAACCGGCGGCGCGTCCAGTCGTCGGCGACGAGCCGGCCGGTGAGGGTGCCAGCGGTCGGCGCGGCGCCGAGGGACGTGTCGCGGGCGCGGAGTTCGGCGAGGAACTGGTCGAGCTCGTCGTGGAACGCCTCGAGCTCGACGTGCGGGCGGTTACGCGTGAAGGCCGTCTGCAGCGCCGCGATGACCCAGGGTGCGGAGCGGGTCAGCGCCCAGGCCGGGCCCTTCGTCAGGAGTTCGAGCTCGGCGAGGCGGGAGAGCATCGCAGATGTGCTGCCCGCGCTGACGCCGGTCTGCGACTTGCCCCCGCGTCCCGCGCCTGCGCCCGCCTGCGCCTGAGCCCCGCGTCCCGCGCCCACGCTCGCCGGCGACTGAGCCCCGCGTCCCGCGCCCACGCTCGCCGGCGACTGAGCCCCGCGTCCCGCACCCACGCTCGGCTGTGCCCCGGTGGGGCTGGAGCGACGCGAAACGGATTCTGGCACGGCAGCCTAGTTTACCGGGGCGCACGTCCGGTTCGAGAGCGAACGTTTGGCGCGACACGGCACGTTTCGCAGGTGTAAGGGGTGCTGTGTCGCACCAAACGTGCACTCTCGCGCCAAAGGTGCGGGGTCAGAGGGACAGGAACCGCCCGATCCGCGCGCGGAGCTCGGCCTCACGGAACAGGTCACGCCATTCGACGCGCAAGAACTGCCATCCGTCCTCCATCATCGCCTTCTCACGCTGCCGCTCCTTGAAGATGGCCTCGTCGGTGGGCTCGTAGAGGAAGTACTTCTTCTTGCCATCGAACTCGAGCCCTCGGCGGATGTTCTCCCAACCGAAGTCCACGCGATACTTCCCATACCGGGTCGTGACGACGAGCTGCTGCTGCGGCATGGGAAACGGCATGCCGGCGAGCAGGTATAGCAGCAGGCTCTCCCCGGCCGACTCGCTCAGCGCCGAGCCGAGTTCCAGGGCCGCCCGCGCCGTCTGCACGCCACGCTTGCCCGCGGCCTCAGCGAGCAGCTCGCTCAGTCTGGCGGGGTCGGCCCCTAGGGCGTGTCTGACAAATTCGGGGCGTTCGCTCTGCAATCGTTGGGGGCGTGTCTCGGTTCCAGTTGCTCTCCGATGCCCAGTGGTCGCTGATCGAGGATCTGCTGCCCCGCCCGACCGGTCGGAAGGGGCGGCCGTTCGCCGATGCCCGGTCGATGGTCGAGGGGATCGTGTACCGGTACCGGTGCGGGATCGCCTGGCGTGACCTGCCGGAGGTGTTCGGTCCGTGGCAGACGGTGTGGACCTGGCACCGGCGCCTGGCCGGGGACGGGACCTGGGACCGGGTCCTGTCCCGTCTGACGGCGGCCGCGGACGCGGCCGGGAAGATCGACTGGAGCCTGTCCGTGGACTCCACGATCGCCCGCGCCCACCAGCACGCGACCAACATCGCCCGCACGACAGGGGGCTTCGTCGAACTACATGAATCCGGCCGCGGAGCCGCCTGACCATTCGGTCGGGCGCTCCCGCGGCGGCCTGACGACCAAGATCCACCAGCTCGTCGACGGGCACGGCCTGCCCCTGGTGACCGCCTGCACCCCGGGGCAGGCCGCCGACTCCCCGATGCTCCTGCCGCTCCTGGAGGCCTTGAAAGTGGCGCGCATCGGGCGCGGCCGACCCCGGACCGTTCCGGATGCGCTGCGCGGGGACAAGGCCTACTCCTCGCGCGCGATCCGTACCCACCTGCGCACCCGGGACATCAAGGCCGTCATCCCCGAGCCCGATGACCAGAAGGGCCACCGCAAACGCCGCGGCTCACGAGGCGGCAGGCCGCCGGCCTTCGACGCCGCCGACTACCGCAACCGCAACGTCGTCGAACGCCGCTTCTGCCACCTCAAGCAATGGCGAGGGCTCGCCACCCGCTACGACAAGCTCGCAATCGTCTACCGCGCCGCCGTTGTTCTCAACGCGACGATCGCGTGGCTGCGACATTTATCAGACACGCCCTAGCCGAAGCCCGTGATCCACCACGACCTGGGCCTGGCCGCGTCGCAGATAGCGGGCGCTGTCAACGACCGTGCGTTCAAGGCCCGTCACGGGCAGCCCACGAATCTCGCACAGATCCGCGGCCTCAAACCGATCGGCATGAACCAGAATTTCTTCGCGATGTCCAGACAGCCGAAGCGAGCGGGGCCGGATAAGGTGTATGAAGCCGTCGGGCTCCCAGAGGTTGAGTCCGAGCAGCCGCGCCGCGCTGAGGTGGCTGTAGGCGAACACTACCTCGCGGAGCCGCGCGTGGAACTCGTGATGCGCTACGAGGAGAGCCAGATGCCGTTCGTCGGCCGGCAGCCCCGCCCACGCGTCCGCACGGTAGTACACCCCCCGGGCAATTCGAATGAGGACTCCCGCCGCCACAAGCCGCTCAGGCGCCCGGTTCGTGCCGAACCTCTCGACGAGCTGGGATGAGAGCCACGGTCCGGGATGGGGCAACGGAAAGTCCATGAACCCACCGTGCGCCCGAGACGCCCACGACGGACGGCCGGGCAGTAGCTATGTGGACACCACGCCGTCGCCCGTTCTGTGGAGGGGCAACGAGCTCCCCCCAGCCCCGCCGCGAGAGCGCACGTCCCGTGCGAGAGCGCACGGTTCCACGCCGCACAACATGCGCCCCCGCGTGAACACTGCGCTCTCGCGCTCGCGCGCCCCGGGAACCTCCCCCTCCCTTCCCCCGTTGGGCGAGGTAGCCTGAGTCCGAGGCCGGGCAGCGAAAAAGGAGACCCCCGATGAGCACCCCTCTGACCCCTCCAGACCCCACCGAAGAAGCCCTTGTGCTCCAGGCGCCGGACGCCGCTCCGGTCGTGAAGGAGGAGGAAGCGCCGGGCATGGTCCCCGTGGCCGCCGACCGCCAGGAGCAGATCGCGCAGCAGGCCAAGGCGTGGGTGTCCGAGGTCGCGGCCCTGGACTCGCGCAGCCCCGAGTTCGCGCGCAAGGTCGAGGGCCTCAACCGCGTGGGCGGGCGCGAGATCATCGCGTCCTCGGACGCGTCGGGCCGGCTCCTCGACCGCGCGTCGACGTCGGTGCGCGGCGCCAAGAAGAGCGGCGACACGGCCCAGACCTACGTCGCGTCGACCCTCGGCGAGCTCCGCCAGACGGTCGAGAGCCTCACGCCGAACCGCGCCGACCTCGGCAGCGGCCGCAAGATCCTGGGCTTCGTGCCGGGCGGGAACAAGGTCGCGAAGTACTTCCAGCGCTACGAGTCGGCGCAGGCGCAGCTCAACCACATCATCAAGGCCCTCATGTCCGGCCAGGACGAGCTGCTCCGAGACAACGCGGCGCTCGCGCAGGAGAAGTCGAACCTCTGGGAGGTCATGCAGCAGCTCTCCGAGTACGCGGTCTTCGCGCAGGAGCTCGACGACGCGACGGTGCAGAAGATCGCCGAGGTCCGCGCCAAGGGCGAGACGGAGCACGCGCAGCAGCTCGAGGCGGACGTCCTGTTCCCAGTCCGCCAGCGACGCCAGGACATCCTCACGCAGCTCGCGGTCTCCGTGCAGGGCTACCTCGCGATCGACGTGATCCGCAAGAACAACAACGAGCTCATCAAGGGCGTGGACCGCGCCCGGGCCACGACCGTTTCAGCGCTGCGCACCGCCGTCATCACGGCCCAGGCGCTCTCGAACCAGAAGCTCGTGCTCGACCAGATCGACGCGATCAACACCACGACCAACGCGATGATCCTCAAGACCTCGGAGATGCTCAAGGAGCAGACGGGCCGGATCCACCAGCAGGCCACGAGCTCGGGCGTGTCCGTCGAGACGCTCGAGCGCGCGTTCGCGAACCTCTACCAGACCATGGACGCGATCGACACCTTCCGCTCCCAAGCCGCGAAGAGCATGGAGAGCACGGTCCACGCCCTCGAGCAGGGCCTCGAGAAGGCCCGCCCGCACATCGAGCGCGTGCGCCGCCAGGAGGGCAGCGCGGGCTAGCGGCTCGCCCGCGCCCTCACCCGCGCGGACGACGGCGCGCGCCAGTTCAGCATCCCCGCGGACGACGGCGCGTGGCAGCTCACGCGCACCAGTTCAGCCAGCACCTGTTCAGCCAGCGCAGATTCAGCCAGCGCCACCCGACTCCCTGCCCTCCGACTCCCTGCCCTCCGGCTCGACGTCCTCCCAGGTCTCCTCGCCGTCGGGCGCCTCGAACGCGTCGTACACGGCGTCGAGCACGGCCACCGGGACGTCCACGAGGCCCTTCCGGAGGTCCGCGAGTCCGAGCACGGCGAGCTCGCGGAGTTCGTCGAGCAGCAGCAGCGAGACCATCTGGAGCTCGGCCGGTTCGGTCTCGTCGGGGGCCTCGAGCGGCAGGTCCTCGACGACTTTCACAGGCACGGGCTCCTCGAGGACCGCGCGCTGGAGCAGCGTCATGAGCGCCGCGCCGACCGAGTCCCCGTGCGGTCCGGTGCCGGCCTCGGTGCACGTCACGATCACGAACTCGGTCACGAGGAACTGCGCCTCGAGCCGCCCGAGGGCGTCCCCGGTGCCGAGCCGCGCAGCGTCCTCGCCGAGGCGGGCGGTGGTCCCGCCGTCGTCGTCGGCGTGCGCCTCCTCGACCTCGATGAGTTCCGAATTGCGGAGGCTCTCCCACAGCCGAGCGAGCCGGCGCGCGGGATCCGCGGCGCCCTTCCCCACGAGCCCGGCAGCCTCGACCGCCTCGGCCGGCGTCAGCGCGCCGTCGGACGTCACGGGGCGGCCCTCGCCGACCCAGTCGAGGAGGGCGCGCGCGTTCAGCACGAGGGGCGCCGCGGTCGCGAAGGCGAGCGACTCCTCCTCGGTCGGCTCGCGCCGCGGCACGGCCAGGTCGGGGCTCGCGTCGACGATCCCGCCCACGGACTCGGCCTCGGCGTCGAGCAGCTCGCTCACCTCGGCGAGGTCCTCGGCGGTGCCGTCCCAGCGCTGGGTCTCCTCGAGGAAGGTGACCCAGTCGATAAGTGTCCCGACGAGGTAGCGGAGGTCGTCGACGTCGTCCGTGTCGAGGAACTCATCCAGCGCGTCGGGGACGAAGCGCGGGTTGATGCGCAGGTTCCCTGCGGGGCCGTCGCCCGCGCCGAGCAGGAACAGGAAGTACTTGACGCTGTCGAGCTGCCCGAGAGCGAACGCCGTGAAGTCCGCCTGCGCCGCTGGGTCGGGCTCCTCCTCCGCGGCGGTGCCGGCGGCCCAGACCGCGTAGTCGTGGGCGAGGGCGTCGACGAGGACCCCGATGCGCCGGCGCTGCCGGTCCGCAGGGTTCGTTGACTTTCCCTTGGGCTTGCGGGTGCGGCTCTTGGGCATGCCACGAGGTTACGCCACCCATGGCCCGATGGAGCGCCTCAGGCAGCCGCGCTTGGGCCCGGCCCGGCGTGAACCGCTGTGCGGCGTGCGCTGGGCCGGGCTCACGGGAGCTCAGACTCCGACCCCGGCGTCCTGAACCCGAGCATCCTGGACCCCGGCATGTTCAGCCGCCCGCTCCCGGGCGACCTTCCCGGCGCTTCCGGGAACGGCCACCGAGGCCGCGGCCGTGACCGCGAGGACTGCGGCGGACACAGCAACCACGGCCCGAGCCGCGTCGACGAAGCCCGTCGGAGTGAGGGTCCCGCCCCACGTGGTGAACAGGGTGGTCGAGACGGCAATGCCGAGGGCCACTCCGACCTCGCGGAGCGTCGCGTTGGCGCCGCTCGCCTTCGCGTGGTCACGTTCGGTCAGCGTCGCGAGAAGCGCCGTCGAGAGCGGGGCGAACACGAGGCCCATCCCGATGCCCGCGAGGAGGAAGGGCGGCACGAGGGTCGCGTAGTCGACCGTGCGGGTCAGGACGAGCGCGATCCAGCCGAGGGCAGTGGCCTGCAGGACGAGTCCGGCGGCGATCGGTGGGCGGGCTCCGATCCGCGAGAGGAACAGCCCTGCCGTCGGCGCGACGACCATGGGCGCAAGCGTCCACGGCGCGGTCTTCCATGCCGCCTCGAGCGCCGTGTCTCCCTGCACGAGCTGGAGGAACTGGATGAGGATGAAGATCGCCCCGAACATCCCGAAACTCATGCCGAACCCGAGGACGTTCGACGCCGTGAACGGCCGGTCCCGGAAGAGGCGCAGCGGCAGGAGCGGGGACTTCGCGCGCAGCTGCCATCCGAGGAACAGGGCCAGGAGCACCCCGGCCGCGACGAGCCACTCGATCGTCTCGCCCGCGCCCCAGCCGATCGACCCGCCGCGCATGATCCCGTAGACGAGGGCCACCGTAGCGCCACTCCCGAACACGGCGCCGAGGACGTCGAGGGCCTCGCGCTCGCCCCGCGCGTTCGGGAACACGAGCCGCGCGAAGGCGACGGCGAGCACGCCCGTCGGGACGTTGATCCAGAAGATCGCCTCCCACGGCCAGGCGCCAAGCACGAGGCCGCCCACGAGCGGCCCCACGGCGACGCCGAGGCCGGACACGCCGCCCCAGATGCCGATCGCGATGCCGCGCTTCTCGAGCGAGACGGCGCCCGTGATGAGCGCGAGGGAGAGCGGGACGATGGCCGCGCCGCCGATCCCCTGGAGGGCGCGGGCCGCGATGAGCTGCCCCGGGTCCGAGCTCAGGGCGGCGAGCGCGGAAGACACAGTGAAGAGCGCGGTTCCGGCGAGGAAGACCGTGCGTCGGCCCAGGCGGTCGCCGAGGCCGGCCGCGAGGAGGATCGCGCCCGCGAACGCGAGCGTATAGGCGTTGACCACCCACTGGAGCTCGTCGATCGAGGCGCCCAGGCTCGCGCGGATCGTGGGCAGGGCGTTGGTGACCACGAGGTTGTCGAGGGTGGCCATGAACATGGGCAGGGATGCGGCCGCGACGACGGCCCACACGGGGCGCGCAGGGCGCGTGGGGCGGGAGTTGAGGGAGGCCATGATGACTCCTTGTGGACGCGGAGATGGGGCTTGAAGCGAGGGGATGGCGGTTAGTAATCGATCGATTACTAAAAGGCTAAGTAATCATCTGATAACATGTCAAGCATGGAAATCGACGAGGCTCCCCGGACCCGGATGCCCGCGGCGGAGCGGCGCGAGCTGATCCTCCGCGACGCGACCGCGGTGTTCGCCGCCAACGGCTACGGCGGGACCACGACGGACCTCGTCGCGAAGGCCGCCGGCGTGAGCCAGCCCTACGTCGTGCGCATGTTCGGCACGAAGGAGAAGCTCTTCCTCGCCGTCCTCGATCGGGCCTCGCGCGTGCTCGCCGAGGCGTTCCGCGCCGCGATCCCCGGGCCCGACGGCGACGAGCGGCGCGAGCGGATGGGCATGGCCTACGTGGGGCTCATCGCCGAGCGGGGGCTGCACCAGGTGCTCATGCAGGCATTCCTGCTCGGCGGCGATCCCGTGATCGGGCCCGAGGCCCGGGCGTGCTTCCTGGGCATCTGGCAGCTCGTGCGGGACGAGGCCGGGATGTCCGAGCAGGAGTCCCGCGACTTCTTCGCGGGCGGCATGCTCATCAACACGATCGTCGCGCTCCGGCTCGGGGATTCGCACGGTGTGGACCCCGAGATCGACACGATGTTCGGCGTCGCGTTCCCGTGCAGCTTCGACGTCTACAAGGACGTTCTGCCCACGGCGGACGAACCGTACTGATCGGCCCGCCGAGGGCCCCCGGCAAACCCGCTATGGTGAGTCCATGGTGTCGAAGTTCTTCGGCTCACTCTTCGGTGGCGGGCGGGAACCCGAGCGGATCGTCGACGACGAGCTCCCCCGCACCCAGGCCGAGGAGCTCGAGGAGACGCGCGCCGCCCTCGCCGAACTCCGCAGCTCGATCCGCCGCGCGGGCGGCCTCTTGCCCACGCTCGCGTCCTCGCACATGCGCCAGATCGACGACGTGCTGCGGCTCCTCATCGACTACGTCGCCGAGCACGGCGCGTCAACGGAGCAGCGCGTCCTCCTCCACGCGATCGCCTCCGACTACCTCCCGACGTCGCTGCGCGTCTACAAGGCCCTCCCACCCGAGACGCAGGCCGAGGGCACCCCCGAGACCGAGAAGCTTTTGGAGCAGCTCGATATCCTCCATGCGACCGTGCGCGACCTCGACCACCAGGTGCGCATCGGCGCGATCGCCGAGCTGAGCGCGCACGGCCGCTTCCTGCGCGACAAGTTCGACGTCGACGGCGTCCGCATCCAGGGCCAGCTCCCGACGGCAGAGCTGCAGACGAGCGAAACCCAGAGAACCGAGCCCCAGAAGGGCGGCCACCTATGAGCGCTTTTCCCGAGGGAGGGACGCTCGCGCTCACGGCGGGCGATCCAGGGCTCGCGGGCGTCATGGTCGGCATGGGCTGGACCGTCGAGCCCGGCGCGGGACCGCTCGCCGAGCCTGTTGCCCTCGCGATCGTGTGCGGCGAGGACGGCCGAGCGCTCACGCGCGAGCACCTCGTGTTCTTCAATCAACTGACGACGGCGTCCCCCGGCATCGCGTTCTCCCTCGCCGAGGGCACGCTGCGCTCGGACGCAGAGCAGATCGACGTCGACTTCGGCGCGGTTCCCGAGGACGTCACGCGCATCGCGTTCGTCACGTACGTCGACCCCGAGGTCCGGGGCCCGGGCACGTTCGGGACCGTCCACGATGCGTACATCCGCGTGACCCGCCCGGACGGCACCGAGCTCGTGCGCTTCGACGCGCCCCCGGCCAAGCCCGGTACGGCGAAGGCCGTGCTGTTCGGCGAGCTCTTCCGCGACGCGGGCGGCTGGGCCTTCCGTGCGCTGGGCCGGGGGTACGAGAACGGGCTCGCCGGCGTCGGCGCTGAGTTCGGGCTGGACGTGTGATGGCGGATCAGCACCCCGTCGACGTCCCGTACCTCACTCGCCGCATCAGGCCCGACGACGGCCTCACCCTCGAGCGGCCTGCCGGCGCCCCGCCGCCCGACTTCCCGCCCGAGTCGCGCCTCTACCCGGCCCCCGCCTTCGGAACGCGGGCGCTCTCGCCGCGTGACGCCGTCGTCCGCCTCAACCCGCGCCAATCCGCGATCGGCTCGCTGTTCGTCACGGGTGCGCGCGGAACGGCCTGGGAGGATGCCGCGCACGTGACCGGGGCGCAGAGCGTGCACCGCGAACAGATCGGAACGGTCGTGCCGACGTCAGGCGGGCGGCCGCTCGTGGGCTACGTGAACCGGGACGTCGTCGTGGCGCTGCGGCACGTGCGGCAGCTGCGGCGGGTGCTGTTCATCGCGGGCGGCGGCCCGCTCACGGTGCAGACGTTCGACGGCGCCGCGGCCGCCGTCGCGGGTTCGCTCGGCGAGGGGCGCCGCACGGTCCTCACGCTCACGCGCGTCGGCTCGGTCCTCGAGCTCCGCGCCGAGTCCGTGCCCGACGGCTGGGACGACGGGCAGATCTGGCGCGAGTTCGGCTTCTCGATGACGATCGGCCTAGGCCGCCGCTAACCCGGAGAGGACCCCGCAGGCTAACCCGCCGCCTAAGCCGCCGGGACTCGGCCCCACTCTTCGGCGAGCAGTCGGAAGCTGCGCTCGCGCAGCGCGGGATCGTGCGCGTAGCCCGTGAGGATCACCTCGTCGACCCCGAAGGAGGCCGCGAACGTCCGCAGGAAGTCGGCGGCCTCGGACGGTGTGCCGACGGCCGAGACGCGGAGGGCGGACGTGGCCATCTCCTCCTCGTGGGGCGCCCAGTCCATCTCGCGCACGGGCGGCCGGATGGGGCCGCGCTGGCCGCGGCGGATCGCGAGGAACATCTGCTGGTGCGACGTGAAGAGGTATTCGGCCTCCTCGCGCGTCGGGGCGACCATGAGGTTCGCGCCCGCCATGACGTACGGCTCGGAGATCTGAGCGGTGGGCGCGGACGGGTTGAACGCCTGCCGGTACGTCCAGATCGCCTCGCTGAGCTGGAACGGCGCGAAGTGGCTCGCGGCCGCGTACGGAAGGCCGAGCTGGCCCGCGATGGCCGCGCCCGCCGTCGAGCTCCCGAGGACCCAGAGCGGCACGTTCGTGCCACGCGCGACGGCGGCGTGGACACCGTAGGAGAGCTGGACCGATTCGGCGTCATCCTCCTGCTCGCCGAAGTACCACGCGAGGAGGCGGATGCTGCGCGCGAAGTGCTGTTCGTCGTCGTCCCTCGCGCCGCGCCGCAGGACCGCGGCGGTCCGCGGGTCGGTGCCAGGCGCGCGCCCGAGGCCGAGGTCGATGCGCGGGCCGTACAGGTTCGCTAGCGTCCCGAAGGCCTCCGCGACCGCGAGCGGCGCATGGTTGGGGAGCATGATCCCGCCCGAGCCGACGCGAAGGGTCGAGGTGTTCGCGGCCGCGTTCGCGATGAGCAGGGCCGTCGCGTTGGAGGCGAGCGCCTCGGTGTTGTGGTGCTCGGCGTACCAGAGCCGCTCGTAGCCGGCCTCCTCGACGATCTGGGCGAGGCGCGTCGCGCTCGCGAAGGCGCCGGACACGTCCGAGCCCTGGACGATGGGGACGAGGTCGAGAACGGAGAGCGCAGCCACACGTGCGGCAACCTCGGGCCCCGCGACCTTGTTCCCCGAGGGCGAAAATGTGGTGTGCGTCACTACCAGTTACTGCTCACTGTCGCGTTCGATAACGTCTCCATTGCTTTTCCACAACATCACCGTCACGTGGTTGAACTGCACCTCTGGACGTGCGGAACAATGGGGTGTGTTCGGGTCGACTCGCAGACTCCGGACGTTTCTCTCGACAATCTCTGGGGATGGGAGATGGCGTGAACGACGGACTTCTCGTGACGAACCTCGTGTACACCGGCACGCTCGTGATCGGCGGCCTCCTGCTGCTGATCGTGATCGTCTCTTTGGTCGGCACGATGCTCGTGGCAGGCGTCGCCCAGCTCGCCATCTCGATCGCCAAGCTCACGGTCAAGCTCGGCGCGAAGGTCTTCGTCTACCGCCCGGAGACGCTGGAGGCGCAGAGCGGCGCATCCGAGCACGTGCGCAACGCCGTGGTCGCCAAGGCAGACGCGCTCCTCGCTGCCGCCAAGACCGAAGCCGCCGAGGCCGCCGCCTCGGCGAAGTCCTCCGAGGCCGCCTCCGCCGCCGCGAAGCGCCTCCGCGAGGCCGCGAAGTCCGAGTCGGAGAAGGCCCCCGCGGCTCGCGCCAAGGCTGCCACCGAAAAGGCCACGCTCACGCTCGCCTACTCCGATCGCACCGGCCCGTTCACGGGCACCCAGCCGCTCGTCAAGGCCGGCTGACCACCCAGCAACTGGGCCGCCTCCTCGATCGCCCCCGGACGGGACTCCGCGCTTTGCGGGGTCCCGTCCGGCCGGTTGCGGGGTCCCGTCCGGCCCGTTGCGGGGTCCCGTCCGGCCCGTTGCGGGGTCCCGTCCGGCCCGTTGCGGGGTCCTTGTTCTAACATCGACCCCGCAACCGGGCGCCAGCGACCCCGCAACCGGGCGCCAGCGACCCCACAACCGGGCGCCAGCGACCCCACAACGGGGGGCGTCAGTCTCTGACTGGGTTCACAGCCCGTCGACTGGGTTCACAGCCCGTCGATGATCGACGCGGTGGCCTCGAGGTACGCCTCTTGGGTCGCGGGGGCAAGGTTCTCGAAGATGATGTCCGCGCCGTCGTCGAGCGCCTCGTCGTAGGGGGCGACGACGATCTTCCGCACGTAGTGCCCGAAGTGCTCACGGATGCGGTGGAGACGCTCCCCGTTGGCCGCGAGGCGCGTCTTGCGGTTCTTCGACGGGACGGGGGGCTGGGTCACGAGCAGCACCCCGCGGCTGAGCTTGTCCGCGAAGCCCATCTCGATGAGGGTGTCCACGGTCGCCGCAAGGGTCTTCGAGGAGTCTTCCTTGTTCATGGAGACGAGCACGATCTCATCCGCGATCTCGACCGCGGCCTGCCACGTCGCAGCCGTCGACGCGTTGCCCGTGTCCACGAGCGCGAGGTGGTAGAACTGCCGGAGCACCGTGTGGAGCCGCACGAACGCGCCCCCGTCGATGACCTCCTTGTCCCCGGCCTGGTTCTGCGACGCGAGCACGTGGAACTTGTTCTCGCCCTGGGCCCGCACGAAGTTGACGAGCTCGTGCGCGTTCGCGGGATTCATGAAGCGATCGATGTTCGCGAGCAGGTCGATCGCGGTGTGGTCGTGGCCCGCGGAGAGCGCTCGGTCGCCGAGCGTGCCCTTGTTCTCGTTGTTGTCCCACGCGAGCACGTTCCCGCCGCGGACCCGGCCGAGCGTCGCGGCCGTGAGATAGCACGTGGTCGTCTTGGACGCGCCGCCCTTGAGGTTCACGAACACGACGCACTTGTGGCCGGCGAGCCCACGCTGGATCGAGGCCCGCCACTCGCGGCGTGTCATCTCCTCGTCCCCGGGCGCGAGCCGCAGGGCGCCGCCCGTGAGCGCGTTGGTGGCGCCGCGCCAGCCCTCGCGGGCCGGGCTCTGCGGGACCGCGGGGCGCGAGGCCGCGAAGTCGGCGGCCGTCGGCCGGCGGCGGCGGGTCTGGAGGGGGGCCTCGTCGGGCGCAGCCTGCGGCGGAGTCTGGCCGGCGCCCTCGTGGGCCTGGTAGGCCGGCGCTTGCGGCGCCGCGGCGGGAGCGACCGGGACCGCGTCCGGAATACCGGTCTGGGGTGCCCAAGATCCGGGGGCGGCGAAACCCGACGCGGCGGCCAGACCCGACGCGACGGCGCGCAGCTCGGCCGTGTCATGCGGGCCGCTGTCCGGGGCGGGCGCCGCGACATACTGCTGGGCCATCGGCGCCGCGTGGGCGGGACCCGGGGCGGGCGAGGGCGGCAGGCTGGGAGAATCCGGGGAGGCGCCGGGCGCCTCGGGGGCCACTGGGCTCGTGTGGGCGCTCGGACCGCCCGAACCCAGAGGCCCCGAGGAGCCGACTGAGCCCATCTGGTCCATCGGGCCGACTGAGCCCATCGGGCCGGCCGATCCGTACGGCGCATCCACCTCGGCGTCGCCGTTCGCGTGCACGAGCACGCGCTGCTCGCCGGCTGGCTCGGAGATGACGAGGTGCACGGGCTCGTCGATCGCGGCCGCGGTAGCCGCCGCCGTCTCGCGGACCGATTCGCGGGCCGCGTCCAGGTCGGCGAAGGCCGTGGTCCACGTCCGGCCGTCAGATCCGGTGATGTGGGCCTCGCCCGTGGCGGTCAGCACTGCATTGATCTGGCTCATCGGCTTTCTCTCCTTCACGCACGGTGGACGCCGCACCCCTCACATCCACACGGAACGGCTGGAATTCCCCCACTCGCTGGAACAACCCCGCCGGTGCCGGATTCTTGCAGATTCGAGACCCGTCCGCATGTCAAGTGCGGCTCCTCTCTCAAGACCGACCACGCGGCCCGGAAGGTTACTCGGGCCGCTCGCCGGTGAGTCGCTCGAAGTCGCGGAGCCATAGCTCCCTGACCTCGGCGTCTTTGGTCCGCTTCGCGCCTGGGCGGGCGGCGCCGTCGTACGCCTCGCCGAGCTGCGCGCGGCGACCCACGCCCAGCGCGAGGAGGGCGCGCTCCGTCAGGGCGGCGCGGCGCAGCCCGAGCGACGTCCGACGGCGGCGGGTCACCTCGCGGACGGCGACGAACGCCTCGCCGCGGCGGCCGAGGGAGCGGAGCGCACGGGCGCGGAGGATGAGGAGGGCGGCGGCGAGGTCGTCGCGGTTGGTGAGCCCCTCAGTCCAGGACACGACGTCCGCGGGCTTGCCGAGGATCTCGGCGAGCCGGCACGCCGCGAGCGAGGCCGGGAGCGACGGCGGGAGCGGCCTGAGCGCGGCGAGGGCGTCGCGCGGATGGCCGATCTCCCGCAGGCTGTGCGCGAGGGCGAGGCACACGGCCTCCTCGCTGAACAGGACCTCGACGCTCACGCCCTCGGACACCTCGACGCCCTGCCGCCACGCGCTCAGGTAGTCGGCCGCGAACTGGGAGGCGGCGAGCTCGTTCTGGCCCGCGAGCCCGCGCCGGAGCAGCTCGGCGGCCTGCGCGTGCTGGTGCGCGCGGTAGGCGATGAGGCCCGCCATGACGTAGCAGAGGCCGGACCAGCCCGGGTACGAGCGGGCGAGCACCACGAGGCGCTCGGGCTCGCGGGCGCGGAAGACGGCGTCGTAGACGCTGCGTTCGACCCTCGCCGGGAAGCGGCGGAGGCGGGGCGCGGCGGGCTCGCGGCCGAAGCGACCGAAGGGCCCAGGAACAGGCGAGGACACCCGCACGCCGCGGAACGGCGTGAGGTCGCGCGGGTCGTGGAACGTGCGCTGGCGGTCCACCTCGCGGGAAGCCATGGGCTCCATGCTAACGAAGCCCACTGACGGGCCGGCGGGCCGCTCGAGGCTCATCGGTTCGCGAAATAGATCCATGCGCTGATGACCCAGACCGTCGCCGCCGCCGCGGCGAAACCGAACTCCACGAGGATGCCGAGCCCCGCGGCCTTGAGCACGGCGACCGACGACGACGCAGCCGCCCGGAGGTCCCGGGTCCGCACCCACTCGCTCACCAGAAGGCCCACCGCGAAGCCGACGAAGAGGCCCACGATCGGCGCGAAGAACAGGCCCACGATCGCGACGACGGCGGCGAAGACGATCGAGCCGTTCGGGACCTTTCGCGCCGTGATGCGCCGGCCGGTCAGCACGAAGGAGACTGCCATGCCGGCCGCGAACAGGACGCTTCCGATCGCGAACACGATCCAACCGCCCACACCCGCGCCGCCGAACAGGGCCCATTCGAGCAGCGCGAGAATGCCGAGGATGCTGCCGGGGAGGACGGGGACCACGGTGCCGGCCACGGCCACGGCGAGGGCGAGGCCGGTCAGCAGGGCGGCGAGGGCAGGTCCATCCACGGGAGCCAAGCCTAGCTGGACTAGCGAGTGGGCCGCGAGAGCGAACGTTTCTCACGAGAGTGCACCAATCTCTCGAGAGTGCACCGAAGCTGCGAGGGCGCAGGTTCTACGGCGTGGAATCGTGCGCCCTCGCGGGAAACGTGCGCCCTCGGGCCAGCTCCTCCCCCGGCTACTCCCCCGGTCGAACCGCGGCGGTGACGGCGGCCGTCACCGCGGGGGCCACGCGGGGATCGAGGGGGCTCGGGACGATGTAGTCGGCGGAGAGCTTGTCCTCGGCGAGCTCGGCGATCGCGCGGGCCGCGGCGAGCTTCATCGCGGGCGTGATCCGGCGGGCCCCGGCGTCGAGCGCGCCCCGGAAGATCCCGGGGAACGCGAGGACGTTGTTGATCTGGTTCGGGAAGTCGCTGCGCCCCGTGGCGACGACGGCGGCGTGGCGCCGCGCGACGTCGGGCGCCACCTCGGGGTCCGGGTTGGACAGCGCGAAGACGATCGCGCCCTCGGCCATCGCGGCGATGTGCTCCTCGGGCACGGTCGAGGACGAGACGCCGATGAACACGTCCGCGCCGGCGAGCGCCTCGGCCGTGCCGCCCGCGACGCCGCGCGGGTTGGTGCGCGCCGCGAACTCGGCCTTCATCCCGGTCAGGTCGCCGCGGCCCGCGTGGAGGGCGCCCTTCGAATCGAGCAGCACGATGTCGGTCACACCCGCGGTGAGCAGGATCTCGGCGACGGCGATGCCCGCCGCGCCGGCACCGGCGATGACGACGCGCAGCCCCGCGAGCTCCTTGCCCACGACCTTCGCGGCGTTCGTGAGCGCGGCGAGGGCCACGACGGCGGTGCCGTGCTGGTCGTCGTGCATGACGGGCATGTCGAGGGCCTCGATGAGGCGCCGCTCGAGCTCGAAGCAGCGCGGCGCGGCGATGTCCTCGAGGTTCACGGCGCCGAAGCTCGGGGCGATCCGCACGAGGGTCTCGATGATCTCGTCCACGTCGGTCGTGTTCAGCACGATCGGGATCGAGTCGAGGCCGCCGAACGTCTTGAACAGGGCGCTCTTGCCCTCCATGACGGGAAGCGACGCGGCCGGGCCGATGTTGCCGAGCCCGAGCACGGCCGTCCCGTCCGAGACGACCGCGACGAGGCGGGACGCCCACGTGTGCGTGCGGGCAAGCGCGGGGTCCGCGGCGATCGCGCGGCTCACCTGCGCGACCCCGGGCGTGTACGCGATCGAGAGGTCCCGCTTGCTCGCGAGCGGGCGGTCGACCCCGACCGAGAGCTTGCCGCCCTCGTGCGCGGCGAAGATCTCCTCATCGGTGATCGGCTGGGCCTGGGCGGACTGGGCGTGGGGCTGGGCGGGCTGCGCTTGGGCAGGCGAGAAAGTCACGGCAGTGGTCTCCTGGATCGTTCCGCCGGCGCCAACGGCCGACGGCGGGCGTCGGCGCGCGCGGACCGCTCACCCTGCGCTTCGTCGGGCAGGGAGGCGCTCCGTCGCGTCGGCGACATGGGGTCCGGGGGTCCGCGCCGGATGCGGCGCTTCCGGGAGGCCTGCCTGCGCGAGGATGTCCGCACGGCTGGGGCCTCGGGGAAATGAGGTACGGCCATCATACGCGGACTAGACCGGGCTTCCCCAACGCGGAGGCGATCGAGGACCAGAGAGGCGCCTCCGGGCTCTCCGGACCCAGACCGGTCTAGGCCACTCCGGGAGCCCCGGGAGGCGCCGCGACGAGCGGTCGAAGATTTTCCCGGCGATTCTCCAGACCGTGTCGATCCGTTGCTGCCCCGTTCGACCTGAGATAGACAGGGTCGGAAGGCGGCCCCCGAATCAAGGAGATTGATATGGCCAAGTACATGCTCATCATGCGAGCCACGGACGAATCCCTCGCGACCATGATGGCCACCCCGTTCGACGAGATGCTTGAGACCGTGGGCCGCTTCAACGATGAGCTCATCAAGGCGGGCGTGCTCGTCGCGGCCGAGGGTCTCGACGACCCGTCCCAGGGGGTTGTGGTCGACTTCAGCGGCGAGACGCCGGTGGTCACCGACGGCCCCTACGGTGAGACGAAGGAGCTGTTCGGCGGCTTCTACCTCCTCGAGGTCGCGTCGCAGGAGGAGGCCGTCGAGTGGGCCAAGCGCATGCCGGCCATGGCGGGGAGCAAGTGCGAGATCCGCCGCGTCCCGGGCATCGACGAGTTCCCGCAGGACAACGAGTGGGTGGTCAAGGAGCGGGCGTGGCGCGAGCGGACCGGCCAGCTCTGACGCCGGCCAACCCCCAGCTCGGCCCCCGGAAACCCGAAGGTCTGCCTGGCGCCAACGGCCCCGACGGTCCCCGCAGCACCGAACGCGTGCGGCGGGCCGTCGAGGCCGTGTGGCGGATCGAGTCCGCGCGCATCGTCGGGGCCTTGGCCCGCTACACGGGCAACTTCGAGCTCGCCGAGGACGTCGCCCAAGAGGCCCTCGCCGAGGCGCTCGTGGCGTGGGCGCGCGACGGCGAGCCAGCCAACCCTGTGGGGTGGCTTCTCGCCACGGCGCGGCGGCGCGCGATCGACGCGTTCCGCCGTCGTTCGGCGCTCGACGCGCGGTACGCCCTCATGGCGGGCCAGCTCGCCGAGGGCGAGGCCACCTCGGGAGCCCTCGGCGCCCGAGGCGGGATCGGGGACGGCCGCGGGAACGAGCTGCCGTGGGATCCGGACCGCGTCGACGACGACGTCCTCGCGCTCATGTTTGTGGCGTGCCACCCCGTGCTCTCGCGGGAGGCGCGCGTGGCGCTCACGCTCCGCGTGGTCGCGGGCCTCTCGAGCGAGGAGATCGCGCGCGCGTTCCTCGTTCCCGTGCCGACCGTTCAGGCGCGGATCACCCGGGCCAAGAAGACGATCGCCGCCGCCAAGGTGCCGTTCGAGCTGCCGCCCGCCGAGGAGCGCCGCGAGCGGCTCGGGGGCGTGCTGAGCGTCCTCTACGTGATCTTCACGGAGGGGTCGACGGCGACCGCCGGCGAGAGCCTGCTCCGCACCGACCTCACCCACGAGGCACTTCGGCTCTCGCGCATGCTTGCGGCGATGCTGCCGGACGAGACCGAGGTGCACGGGCTGCTCGCGCTGTTCGAGCTCACGTCGGCGCGCTTCCCCGCCCGCACGGGGCCTTCGGGCGAGGCCGTGCTGCTCGAGGACCAGGACCGGCGGCTGTGGGACCACTCGGCGATCCGCCGCGGGTTGGCGGCGCTGGACCGGGCCTCGGGCGCGGGGCGCGGGCTCGGTCCGTACGGGCTGCAGGCGGCGATTGCGGCGTGCCATGCTCAGGCGTCATCGATCGCGGAGACCGACTGGGAGCGGATCGTGCTGCTCTACGAGGCGCTCGGGCGGGTGGCTCCCTCGCCGATCGTCGAGCTCAACCGCGCCGTGGCCATCGCGATGGCGGGCAGACCCGGGCAGGCCCTCGCGGTCGTCGACGATCTCGTGGCCACCGACCGCCTCTCAGGCTCGCACCTGCTGCCGAGCGTCCGCGGCGAACTGCTCACCCGCCTGGGCCGGACCGCCGAAGCGCGGGCAGAGCTCGAGCTCGCGGCCAGACTGTGCCGGAACGAACGCGAGCGCGAAGTGCTCGTTCGCAAGGCGTCAGCCCTCGCATGACGCGCGACCCCCCGGGTCGCCCTGTGGGGAGCGAGCCGTACTGGGCATCCCCCGGTCTCGCACAGCCTCAGCGCACAGTTTCAGCGCCCAGCCCCAGGCTTCACGCGAAACGTGAAGCGCTGATCTCGCGCTCGAGGAGAGCGCACGCGTCCTTGAGCTGCTGCTCGGCCTCGTACGGGAGCAGTCGCCCGGTGCGGATGGCAGCGACGAGCCCCGAGACCATGAGCACGATGCTCTTGCCGCGCGCGGCGCCGCCGCCGAGGCGGCCGAGGACGGACCACGAGAGCTCGTCGACCTCGCCGATGAGGCGCGCGAGCTCGTGGTCTGCGGGGACGACGAGCTCATCGAGGCAGCTGTTGACCGCGGGCTGCGAGAGCCGCATCTGGAGCAGCTCGATCGCGGCGCCCGTGAGTTCGCGGGACCGGAGCTCGGTGGTCCTGGCGTTCCGAGTCCGCTCCGTGAACCGCTCGCGCAGCTCGACGAGCTGGCGCCGATGCAGCGCGAGAAGCAGATGGGCAGCAGACGGGAAGTAGCGATAGGCGGTGCTCAGGGAGACCCCTGCGCGGCGCGCGACGGCGGCCACCTCGACCTCGGGATACTCAAGCGGCGCGAACTCGGCGGTGAAGTCGAGCATGCTGCGATAGCGCTCGGCCAAGCGAGGCGTCGTCGGCGGGGCCTCCATCGACACCAGGTCCTTGGGGAGTTGGAGCACGGCGCAGCAACCTCTTTCCGGCAGGGGTCCGGTAACGGTCTGAACCCGCGGCTAAGCCTTGGGGATGGTGCCGTGGGTCCCCCCAACTATACAGCCCGCATGTGACGCCCCCGCGTCCCAATCGACCACGTAGACGGCGGGCCGGTCCCGCGCCGGCCCAGCGCCGAAGCCGCGTTCGGAGCGCGCTGGGAGGGCGCCGCCGTCGTCCGCGCTCAGCCCGCTGCTCGGCCCACGCGCCCGCTACTCAGCCCACTGCTCGGCCCACACGCGCCCTCCCGCGCGCCCGCTGCCCGACCCGCGCGCCCCGCTGCTCGACCCGCGCTCAGGCGACCGAACGGATCCGCGTGACGAAGACGGCGCCCAGGAGGCCGATGACCGCTGCGGCGACATACAGCGAGATGTAGCCGCCCCAAAACGTGACGAACGGGTAGGCAATGAGCGGCGCCACGACCTGCGGGAGCGAGTTCGCGATGTTGATGACGCCGAGGTCCTTGCCGCGGTCGGCGGCCTTGGGGAGCACTTGGGTGATGAGGGCGAAGTCGACCGCGAGGTACGTTCCGAAGCCGACGCCGAGGATGCAGGCCCCGACGATCGCCCCGGGCCAGACCGGGAAGAAGCCGATGGTCAGCGAGGCCGCCGCGATGATGACCGAGGAGCCGATCACGAGCGGCTTGCGCTTGCCCATGCGATCGGAGAGCTTCCCGCCGATCACGCTCGTGATGATCACGAACACGGCGTAGAGCCCCGTCAGGATGAGCACGCCAGTCGCGGGGTCGATGCCCTGAGTGTCCTTCAGGTGCACCGCGTCCGTGAGGAAGAAGAGCAGGTACAGCGTGACCATGTGGTTGCCGATGTTCACGAGGAGCCGCGTGATCCACGCCCAGCCGAAGTCGGGGTAGCGGAGCGGGTTGACCCAGAAGCCCGCGAGGAACCGCCCGAGCGAGAACGGTCCGATCGTGGCGCGGGGCAGCGGGTCGTCGGCGGCGCTCGTGAGGTAGAGGACCACGCCGAGGATGAGCGCGGCGCCGCAGATCATGTAGCCGAGCGCGAAGTTTCCGGCGACCACGGCCGCGATGACCGCACCGAGAAGCACGCCGGCGGTCTGGCCCATGGCCCCGAGCCCGCCCACGGTGCCGCGCTGCTCGACCGGCGCCCGGTCCGGGATCGCGGCCGTGATCGCCGCGTACGCGCCGTTCGCGCCGAGCTGGACGAAGCACCACAGCGCGGTCGCGGCGGCGACGTTCGGGGCGCCTGCGAGGCCCAGGAGCGCGACCGTGCCCAACAGCGCACCGATGAGCACCCAGGGACGACGGCGGCCGAAGCGGCTCCACGTGCGGTCCGAGAACGCGCCGAAGAGCGGGTTGGCCACGAGGGCGACGGCGGCGCCCGCCCCCGTGATGAGGGCCAGGATGCCCTCCTTGTTGCCCGCGTCGAACGCCTCCGCCTGCTGCCCGATGAGCACTTGGATCGGGCCGAAGAACGCGGCGTTGATCCCGACGTTGACCAGGACGAGACCCGTGATCCACAGGCTCCCGACCCGCTGGACGGGCTCTGCGAGCGCAGACTGGGGAACGTCCTCTTGGTGCGAGGCCCACGCGGTCATTCACGGCTCCCGGCTTGTGGTGGCCCCGGCCGTGGCCGAGGTGGTGCTGTCGCACTCAGATTAGTAGGACGGGCGCTGGCGCGGGGCATCAATGGCGCGCTCTCTTCGAGTGTGTCTCAGAGAGCGCCGGCCCGTGGATTCATCGCGTCCCGACGATGTGCCGCGCTGCCTCCGCGATGGCCTCGGCGTCGATCCCCGCCCAGGCCATCAGCTCCTCCCCCGTGCCCGAGCCGGGCATCCCGCGGACGGCGAGGTGTTCGAGCTGGATGGCCGTCCGGCCGCCCTCGAGCAGGCTCTCGACCACGGCCGATCCGAGCCCGCCCTCGGGGTGGTGGTCCTCCGCGACGACGAACCGGCCGTCCGTCGCGCTCGATGCGGCGCGCAGGGCCGCCCCGTCGATCGGCTTGACCGAGTAGCAGTCGATGACCCGCGCGCGGATTCCCTCCGCCGCGAGCCGGTCCGCGGCCTCGAGGCACGCGTGAACCGTGACGCCGGCCCCCACGAGAGTCACGTCGCTGCCGTCCCGCAGCGTCTTGGACCCGCCCACGGCGAAGTCCTCGCCGGCGCCGTACAGAACCGGGTAGGCCCCGCGCGTCGTCCGCAGGTAGCTGATGCCGCTCGTCTCCGCCATGCGCTCGACGAGGGCGGCCGCGCTCGTCGCGTCGCTCGGGTACAGGACCGTGGAGCCGTGAACGGCCCGCATCATGGCGAGGTCCTCGAGCGCCATCTGGGACGGGCCGTCGGCGCCGATCTCGAGGCCCGCGTGCGAGCCTGAGAGCCGGAGGTTGGCCTGCGAGACCGCGCCCATGCGGATGAAGTCGTGGGCGCGGGTGAAGAACGCCGCGAACGTCGACGCGAACGGCTTGTAGCCCCGAACGCTCAGGCCCGTCGCCGCAGCGATGAGCTGCTGCTCGGCGATGAACATCTCGAAGTAGCGGTCGGGGAACTCCTTGGCGAACTGGTTGGCGTACGTCGAGTTGCTCACCTCTGCATCGAGGGCGACGACGGCGGAGTCCGCGGCTCCCAGCGCGGCGAGGGCCTCGCCGTAGGCCTTGCGCGTCGCGACCTTCGCGCCGAGCTCGTACCGCGGGAGCTCGGCCCGGTGGGCCGGAGGGCGGTGGGGTGACTCGCGGTCTGCACCGCCCTCTGCACCGCCGTCTGCACCGCCCTCTGCACCGCCCTCTGCACCGCCCTCTGGAAGCGGCCCGCGCACCGTCAGCTCGCGCTGGCCGCCGAGCTCCGCGATGGCGCGCTCGGCCATGTCCTCGGGGAGCGGCTTCCCGTGCCAATCGGGGCGGTCCTCGATCTCGCTGAAGCCCTTGCCCTTGATCGTCTTCGCGATGATCACGGTGGGCTGGCTGCGCGAGCCGTTGGCCGAGCTGCCTTCCGCGTTCGCGAGCGCCTCGTCGATGGCCGCGATGTCGTGGCCATCGATCACGAGGACGCGTGCGCCGAACGCCTCGGCGCGGCGGGCGTACGCCGCGGTGTCCCAGCCGAGGTCGGTCTCGCCGCGCTGGCCTAGGCGATTGATGTCGAAGAGGGCCACGAGGTTGGAGAGCCCATAGTGGGAGGCCTTGTCGAGCGCCTCCCAGATAGAGCCCTCCGCGAGCTCGCTGTCGCCGCAGAGCGCCCACACGCGGTATGGGAGCTTGTCGAGGTACATCCCGGCGAGCGCGATGCCGACGGCATCGGGGAGGCCCTGCCCGAGCGAGCCCGTCGCGACGTCGACCCACGGGAGCACGGGCGTCGGGTGGCCCTGGAGTCGCTGGCCGAAGCGCCGATAGCCGGTGAGCAGTTCGTTCTCCGAGACCACTCCGGCCGCTCGGAACACCGAGTAGACGAGCGGCGAGGCGTGGCCCTTCGAGAAGACGAGGTGGTCGTTGCGCGGATCGTCGGGCCGGTCCCAGTCGTAGCGCAGATGCCGGCCCATGAGCACGGCAAGCAGGTCCGCGGCGGACATGGACGACGTCGGGTGGCCGGACCCCGCGCTCGTGCTCGAGCGGATCGAATCCACCCGCAGCTGCGCGGCCAGTTCGGCGACGGTCTCGAGATCCGGAATCGTCAGGGTCGTAGTCATGGCGTTACCTTCCGTTTCGACGGCGGTACGAGTACCTCCATTACCCGACGACGTCGGGCCGCAAGCAAGGTCCCAGCCAGCACGGGCCTCCCCGACAGTGCAGGTTCCGTGCGAGAGCGCAGGTTCCGTGCGAGAGCGCAGGTTCCGTGCGAGAGCGCAGGTTCCCCGCGAGAGCGCACGCTTCCACGCCGTGAGACGTGCGCCCTCGCAGCAAACGTGCGCCCTCGCGGCGACAATGCGGTCAGCGCGCCGGAGTGACAGCCTCCGCCCCGTACTGGTTCACCCTGTGCCAGTGCGTTCCCGGGCCGAGCTCCACGGGTTCAGCCCCCGGGAGCTCGAGGATGGAGGTTGCCCCCGTCGGCACCACGGCCTCGACCTCGAGCGCCCCGCCATCCCCGAGCCGCCACGCGATCGACGCGGTCCCGTACGGCGTCTCGTGCCGGCCCGAGGCGTGCGTGAGCCCGCCGCCGGGACGCGGCCGGAACAGGATCCGCCGGTACCCGGGCTCGGCCGGCGCGATGCCGGCCACGACGCGGTGCATCCAGTCCGCGACCGCGCCGAGCGCGTAGTGGTTGAACGAGGTCATCTCGCCCGGATTCACCGTGCCGTCGGGAAGCATCGAGTCCCAGCGCTCCCAGATGGTCGTGCCGCCCTGGGCCACCTGGTACAGCCACGAGGGGCACTCCTTCTCGAGGAGCAGCCCGTACGCGGCCTCGTCCTCGCCGGCGAGCGACAGCGCGTCCGAGACCACTGGCGTCCCCGCGAACCCCGTGCCCACGCGATAGCCGTTCTCCCGGACGAGTTCCGCGAGACGCCGACCGGACGCCACCCGAGAAGCCTCGTCCGGCAGGAGGCCGAACACGATCGCGAGCGCGTACGCGGTCTGCGCGTCGGAGGCCATGACGCCGTCGGCGTGCACGTACTCGTTCGCGAAGGCGGCCGAGACCTCGGCGGCGAGGGCCGCGTAGTGGCGTTCGTCGTCGTCCTTGCCGAGGATTCCCGCCATTTTGGCGAGGTGCTCGGCGGAGCGCGCGAAGTACGCCGTGGCCACGAGGTACGGGTCGGTCATGGCTCGCGTGGGGTCCTCCGGCGGGGCCGTGGGGTCGAGCCAGTCGCCGAGCTGCTGGCCGTTCGCCCACACGCGGGACGGGCCCGCGAGCCGATCCATGAGGTCAACCCACGCCTTCGCGCTCTCGTACTGCTGGGCGAGGACGCCGGCGTCGCGGAAGCGCTCGTAGAGGGTCCACGGGGTCAGGACGGCGACGTCGCCCCACACCGCGCCTGGGCGGATGGGGGTCCAGTAGTCGCCGCCCGGGATCACGGGCACGTACCAAGGCACAGTGCCGTCCTCGAGCTGCTCGGCCGCGACGTCCTTGAGCCACGACGTGAGCATGCCCGAGCAGTCGTAGAGGAAGCTCGCGGTCGGGGCGAAGACCTGGATGTCCCCGGTCCAGCCCAGACGCTCGTCGCGCTGGGGGCAGTCCGTGGGGATATCCACGAAGTTCCCGCGCATGCTCCACAGCACGTTCTCGTGCAGCCGGTTGACGTCCGCGTCGGAGCACTCGAACCAGCCCGTGCGCTCCATGTCCGTGTGGTAGACCCGCGCGACGATGCCCTCGAGCGGGTCCCCGCCGGTCCAGCCGTCCACCTCGGCGTAGCGGAAGCCATGGATCGTGAAGCGAGGCTCCCACGCCTCGGGGCCGCCGCCCGCAAGCGTGTAGCGGTCCGTCGCGGCGGCCCCGCGCAGGGGCCGCGTGTAGAGCTCGCCGTCCTGGAGCACCTCGGCGTGGCGAAGGGTCACGGTGTGGCCGGGCGCGCCGTCGACCGTGATCGCGAGGCGTCCCACGAGGTTCTGGCCGAAGTCGAGGAGCAGCTTGCCCGAGGGCGCGGTCCGCGCCGAGACGGCCCGCACCTCCTGCGTGCAGCGCACGGGAGGGCCGTCGGGCGCGACGAGCGTGCGCGGATCGCGGTCGACGGCGACGACCGGCCGCCACGCGCCGTCGTCGAACCGCGGCGCGCTCCACCCGGCGGGGAGGTCCCGCGCGTCGTACTCCTCGCCCTCGTACAGGCCCGTGAAGCGGATCGGGCCGAACCCGGCCCGCCACTCGGTGTCGGTGCCCACGATGGTGAGGGAGCCGTCGTCGTGCGTGACGTGGAGCTGGGCGAGCAGCGCCGCCTTGTCGCCGTAGAGGTTGCGGTGCCCGCCGTGGAAGCCGAGGCGGCCGCGGTACCAGCCGTCGGCGAGCCACGCGCCGATCGCGTTCTCGCCCTCGGCGAGGTGCTCCGTGACGTCGTACGTGTAGTAGCGCAGGCGCTCGCCGTAGACGGTCCAGCCGGGCGAGAGCGCGTCGCTGCCCACGCGCTGGCCGTTGAGCTCGACCTCGTACAGGCCGTGGGCCGTGACGTACAGGCGCGCGGACGCGACGGGGCGCTCGAGCGCGAAGCCGCGCCGCAGGAGCGGCGGGCGGCGGTCCGAGTCCGGATCCTCGGGCCACGCGGGGGCGATCGCCGTGGCGGTCCAGTCCTCGGGGTTGAGCAGGCCCGCCTCGACGGCGGCGGGATCGCTCCAGGTGCTCGGCTCGCGGTCGCCTCCCCAGACCCGGACACGCACCTCGGCGCGCTCGCCCGAGGCGAGCGGCGCGAACGGCCACGCGACCAGCACGGATTCGGACGACGGCGTCCACTCGCCGACCGTCTCCACCCCGCCGCGGACCGCGGCGAGCTGATACCCGGTCTGCGCCCAGCCGGGTCCGGCGGTGGTCTTCCACGACAGCCGCGGGCGCGCGGTGCCGATGCCGAGCGCGCCGGGGACGTGCTCGAACGTGACGGGTTGAATGCTGATGGATTGCGAAGGCACGGGACTCCTCGTTCAGCCCTTGACGGCGCCGGCGGTCATGCCGGCCACGATCTGGCGGTTGAAGAACAGGTACATGACGAGCGGCGGGATCGTGACGAGCAGGATGTCCATGAAGAGCAGGTTGTAGCTCGTGGTGAACTGGCTCTGGAAGTTGAAGAGCGTGAGCTGGACGGTCGCGTTCTTGTCGCCGGGGAGGAAGTAGAGCGGGTTCTGGAAGTCGTTGAACACCGCGACGGACTGGACCACGATCACGGTCACGATGACCGAGCGCAGGAGCGGGAACACGACCCGGAAGAAGAGCCGGACGGGGCCGCAGCCGTCGATCACGGCGGCCTCGTCGAGCTCGCGCGGGATCGAGGCGATGAAGGCCCGGAAGATCATGACGCAGAACGAGAGGCCGAACGCGACCTCGACGAGGATCAGGCCCGGGAGCGTCTTGAACAGGCCGAGGCCCTGGAGCACCCAGATCGTGGGGACCACGGCGGGCGGGATGATGAGCCCCGAGAGGATGAGGAAGTTCGCCACGCCGTTCCACCGGCTGCGGCGCCGCTGGAGCACCCACGCGACCATCGCGGCGAGCACCAGGAGGATCGCGACGCTGGCCACGGTCAGGACGGTGCTGTTGATGAACGCGGTGACGAGCATGAAGTTCCGCGCGGAGACGACCTGCTGGAAGTTCTGCACGAAGGAGAAGTTCGTGGGCCAGGACCAGTCGAGCTTGGCCGCCTGGCGGCGGTCCTTGACGGCGATGAGGACCATGAAGACGAGCGGCACGACGAACAGGGCCGTGGCGATGACGATGGCGAGCGCGCCCCCGCCATAGCGCTTGAGGGCCTTCACTGCTCGACCTCCTTGCGGTTCAGAAAGATTGACAGGGGCAGGACGATCGCCGTGATGATGACGAAGAGCACCACGTTGCCCGCGGTGGAGAGGCCGTAGAAGCCGGCCTGGTACTGCTTGTAGATCACGGACGCAATGACGTCGGAGGCGAAGCCCGGTCCGCCCTGGGTCATGGCCCAGATGAGGTCGAACGAGCGCAGGCCGCCGATGAGCGAGAGGATGATGACCGTCGCCGTGGCGGGCCGGGCGAGCGGGACGGTGATGTTCCAGAACCGCTTCGCCGAGCTGGCGCCGTCCATCTCGGCGGCCTCGTAGTACTCGGCGGGGATCGAGACGATTCCCGCGATATAGATCACGGTGGCGAGGCCCACGCCCTTCCACACGTCCACGAGCCCCACGGAGTAGATGGCCCAGGTCGGGTCGGCGAGCCACGCGGGGCCCTGGATGCCGACGGCCGCGAGGACCTGGTTGATGAGCCCCTTGTCGGGGTCCATGAAGACGCTGAACATGATGCCCACGCCGATGCTGCTCAGCAGGACGGGGAAGAACAGCACCGAGCGGAGGAAGCCGCGGGCGATGATCTTCGAGGTCAGCAGGACCCCGAACAGCATCCCGAGCACCACCTTGAGGCCCGAGGTCATCACGGCGTAGATGATCGTGTTCCTCAGGCCGGTCACGAGCGCGGGCTCCTGGAAGAACTGGACGAAATTGCCCACGCCGATGAACGTCGCGTTGAAGATGGTCCAGCGCGTGAGGCTGAAGAAGAACGAGGCGAACGTGGGGAGCAGGAACAGCGTCGCGTAGATCACGACGGCCGGCAGGTAGAACCAGTACGGGTACGGGCTCTTCTTCCGCTTCCTCGTGGGCTTCGGGACGGCCGACGGCGATGCCTCGCCTCGGCGCGGGCGCGTCACGGCGGGCGCGGTCTGGTTCACGGTCATGGTGTCTCCTGGCGGGTCCGGGGCGGCGCAGGCCGCCCCGGACCCTGGGTGGTTCCGATCAGTTCCAGCCGGGCAGGTTGAGCTGCTGGGCCTGCTTCTTGACGTCCTCGTCATAGAGGGAGGCGCCCTTCTGGGCGGTCGCCTGCTGCGTTCCGACCTCGACGGTGATCTGCTCGAGCGAAGGGCCCTTGACCGGCGAGAGGAACTCGAGCGCCGGGCTGTTCTTCGAGGGGTCGTTGAAGAACGGGAGCATGTCCTGCACGGCAGCCGGAGCGCTGCTCGGGAGCGTGCAGTCCTTCACGAGGTAGGGGCCGGACGGGGCAGAGCCCTTGGTCTGGGCGTCACAGCCTTGCTTGCTTGCGATGAACGCCTGGAACTTCTCCGCCTCCGCGACGTGCTTGGACGACTTCGGGATGTAGACGCCGGACGGGAACCAGACGGTGAGCGCGTTCTTCGACGCGTCGTCGCCTGGCAGCGGGAACATGCCGATGTCGTTGATCTGGTCGGGGTTGCTCGCCTTGATGCCGGCGAGGGCCGAGGTCAGGATCGGGTACTGGGCGCCGTCGCCGTTCGCGAGCATGTCCAGGCCCTGCTGGTACGTCGCCGAGGCGAAGTCCTTGTTGAACAGGCCGGCCTTCGCCGCCTGCTCCTGGTGCTGGAAGCCCTTGATCGCGGCGGGATCGCTCGCGTACTTGGCCTTGTTCGCGGTGTAGTCGGCGGCGAAGTTCGGCTCGGCCTTGGCCACGTTCGCGAAGTCGCCGAGGACGAACAGCTGAGACGTCCACGTGTCCTTGTACGTCTGGATGATGGGCGCAATCCCGGCGGCCTTGATCTTCTGGCTGTTGGACATGAACTCGGCCCACGTCTTCGGCACCGAGAGGCCCAGCTTCGCGTAGACCTTCTTGTTGTAGAGCACCGCGCCCGAGTTGCCGCCCCCGAACGGCACGGCGTAGACCTGCTTGTTCGCGGTGACGACAGGCTTGAACGAGTCGGAGACGTCCGACATGTAGGACTGATCCGTCACCGCGACGAGTTTCTGCTCCGGGTTGATCTGCTGGAACAGGGATCCCGAGTTGTACTCGAACACGTCGGCCATATCGCCCGTGGCCAGCTTCGTCTTGATGGTGTTGTCGCCGTCAGAGCCCTGCGGGCGCGTCTGCACGTCGACCTGGATGTCCGGGTTCGCGGCCGTGAACTCCTTCGAGAGCTCCTGGGCCGCCGCGACTGCGGTGTCGCTGTTGTTCACAAGGAACGTGATCGTCGTGCCGCTGCCGGCCCCTGCGCCGACGCCCGAGCAGCCCGTGAGCGCGAGGCCGAGGGCAGCGACGCCCGCAGCCAGTGGCGCCCAGCGCCGGGTCACCTTGATTGCCATCCGTATCTCCTGAGTTGGGGGTGGAATCTGAGTTGTGGAACGTTTCAAGTTCTTGGTGCCGCCGTCGCCACACGGGGGCGACGGCGGGAGTTTGGCCAGTAGACCGAGCCTCGCAGAGTCCTTGTAGACTGTTCTACGTAGACCGTTCTACGCGACCACTGTAATCCCCGTCACAGGGCCGCGCAAGGGCTACGATGAAACTCGCGCCGAGAGAGCGCTTACCCGCTTTTCCGTGACGCTTCGGCGGCCCTCTTGGTGGCACTCCGGTGACGCGGATGCCGATCAGCCGGCCGCGGGGATCCGACCAGACGAAAGTGCGAGGAGGGCCCGTGGAAGGCAGCGAACGCCGGGCGACAATCCGCGACGTCGCACGGCATGCCGGTGTCTCGACGGCCGCGGTCTCGAAGGTCCTCCGCGACGCCTACGGCGTGAGCCCAGCGATGAAGCAGCGCGTCGAAGCCTCGATGGCGGCCCTCGACTACCGTCCGCTGGCCCTGGCCCGCGGCATGCGCGGCAGCAGCTACACGCTCGGCGTCTTCCTCGTGGACCTCTCGAACACGTTCTTCTCGGTGCTCGTCGAGGGCATCCGCGACGTGGCCGAGGAGCGTGGCTACCAGGTGCTCATCGGCCAGGCGCGGCAGGGCCTCGACGCCCAGCGGCGGCTCATCGAGGCCATGGTGGATCGCCGCATGGACGGGCTCGTCCTCATCGCGCCGTTCGGCCCCGACGAGGAACTCGAGCGGCTCGCACGGTCGATTCCCGTCTCCGTGATCGGCCGCCACGGGCCTACGGAGCACCTCGACACGGCGCACTTCGACACCGTGGCGAGCGACGACATCGCGGGCAGCGCCATCATCGTGGACCACCTCGTCGCGCTCGGCCATGAGCGGATCTCGTTCCTCGGCCACCACGAGCCGCACGACGAGCCGAGCATGCCCCAATCAGTGCGCGCGCACGGCTACGACCTCGCGATGACCAGGCACGGGCTCGAACGCTGGATCGACCACGTCCCCGGACGTTGGGGCACCGAAGGCGGCCTCCTGGCCGGCCGGATGATCGCGTCCCGCACCGAGAAGCCCACGGCACTCCACGGTGGCGCGGACGTCGCGGCCCTTGGCGCGTTCACCGTCCTCCTCGAGGCCGGCCTCCGCATCCCCGAGGACATGTCGATCGTGGGCTACGACGACATCCCGGCCGCCGCGCTCCCCCCGATCGGCCTCACCACCGTCGACCAGTCCGGCGTCGCGATGGGGCGGCAGGCGGCCGAGCTCCTCGTCTCCCGCATCGAGGGCCGCACCCAATCCGAACACGTCCTCGTCCCGCCGCGGCTCGTGGTCCGGCACACCACCGCTCCCCCGCCCGCCTGACGCTGGCCCCCACCTGAGCGCCGCCGCTCCTCTTCACAGACAAGAGCGGGCGACGACGCGCGGAGGCGAGCGCCGCCGTCGTCCGCTGCGGTGAGCCTCGCGCGGTGCGACGACGCGCGGACACGAGCGCCGCCGTCGTCCGCTGCGGTGAGCCTCGCGCGGTGCGACGCCCCCGCCCCAGAACGACACGCTTGTATACCAGCCCAGACCGCGGACGGTATTCTCTCCCCATGGAATCCCCGTTTGAGGCTGCCCCTGACGAGGCGCTCGCGAGCCATGTGTACCAACTCGTGCTCGAGGACATCGTCGCCGGCCGCCTCGCGCCGGGCCAGCGGCTGCGCGAGCGCGAGCTCTCCGAGCAGCACAGCGTCTCCCGCATCCCCGTCCGCGAGGCCCTCCACCGGCTCGAGCAGGACGGCTTCATCGTCACGGCGCCGCGCCGGGGCGCGGTGGTCCGTCGGCTCACGCTCACCGATGTCGAGGAACTGTTCGACCTCCGCGTGCTGCTCGAATCCTTCGCCGCGAAGCGCGCCGCCGAGCGCGTGGCGGCAGGGGCCGAAGGCGGCCGCCTCACCGAACTGCTCCGACTGGTCCAGGAGGCCACGGAGGCCGGCGACATCGAGCGCGCGTCCGACCTGAACACCGAGTTCCACGCCGAGATCGTCAACGTTTCGGGGCATCGCCTGCTCGCCCGGTCGCTGCGCCCGCTGCAGGGCATGCTCCGCTGGATCTTCGGGCTCGGCGTGAGCCGTCCCATGGAGCTCAACGCGATCGAGCACGACGAGATCCGAGAGGCAATCCTCGCGGGACGGCCGCAGCTTGCGGAGTCGCTCGCGGCTGCTCACGTCGAGCTCGGGCGGCAGCCGGTGATCGAGGGACTCGCCGGGCAGCTGCCAGAATAGCTGCGGGGCCCTGGGCATTTTGCGCGCCGTTCCGCCGACGGGGCGCTGGCACCTTGACCGGCCGGATTCACGGTCCTACAACGGTGGTGTAGCGCCATCATCGATGGCCCTGGGAAGAGGGTGTTCATCATGCCCCAGCCGATCCCCACAGGCGTCAGCCCGCGTCTGCACAATGACGACCTTGCCCCCGCCGAGCATCGACGGTGGGGCTTTTATTCGCTGTTCGCGATGTGGATGTCGGATATCCACTCGCTCGGCGGTTACACGTTTGCGGCGGGGCTCTTTGCGCTCGGCCTCGGCGCGTGGCAAGTGTTCCTCGCCCTGGTTCTCGGAATCATCATTGTCTTCTTGCTCATGAACCTGTCCGGCTACGCAGGGCAGAAATTGGGCGTCCCCTATCCCGTCCTTGCCCGGCTTTCGTTCGGCACGTTCGGCGCGAATCTTCCCGCCCTCATCCGCGCGTTGGTCGCAATTGCGTGGTACGGAATTCAGACCTGGCTGGCCTCGCGCGCCGTCATCGTGATCGTCGTGCAGATCTGGCCGGGCCTGAAGGATTTGACGGGGAACAATTTCGCTGGCGAATCGACGCTCGGATGGCTCGCGTTCCTGGTCGTGTGGGCGCTTCAGCTCATGCTTCTTCGAAACGGCATGGACACCATCCGGAGATTCCAGGATTGGGCTGGCCCGGCGGTGTGGGTCGTCATGGGAATGCTCGTCGCCTACATCCTGATCAATGCGGGCTGGAACGTCTCCCTCGACCTTCCGGGCGGAACGGCTCAGTGGGGCGTCATGCAGGCGTTCTTCGCGGCAGTCGCCCTCACGGTGACGTATTTCTCGACGCTGCTCCTCAACTTCTGCGACTTCTCCCGTTTCGCCCCCTCCCGGAGGTCGGTGTGGACCGCGAATCTGTGGGGGCTGCCGGTTAATTTCATGGCGTTCTCGCTGGTATCGGTAGTGGTGACCGCCGGGACATTCAAGGTGTACGGGGAGCACATCTACGATCCGGTCGATATCGTGGGCCGAATCAACAGCATCTGGGCTCTTCTGCTTGGCGCTGTGACGTTCGCCGTCGCAACTCTGGGGATCAATGTCGTGGCGAACTTCGTCTCGCCCGCCTACGATCTCGCCAATGTCTGGCCCGCGAAGATCGACTTCCGGCGGGGCGGATTGATCGCGGCGGTGGTCGCCCTCGTGATCACTCCGTGGAACCTGTTCAACAGCCCGGTGGTCATCAATCAGTTCCTCGGCGGACTCGGCGCGCTGCTGGGTCCCCTGTTCGGCATCATCATGACGGATTACTACGTTCTCCGCAGGCAGCACGTTGTCGTGACGGACCTCTTCCGGGAACAGGGCTATTACACCTATACGCGGGGGTGGAACCCGAAAGCGGTTCTCTCCTTCGTCGTCTCGGCGGCCCCGGCGGTGATTTTCGCCCTCGTTCCCCTCTTTGGCGCGGTCTCCGCCTTCTCGTGGTTTATCGGGGCGATCATCGCCGCGGTGGTGCATTTCCTGATCTCCAGGAATGACACGAGCATCGCGGACTCGGTGACGGCCGCAATCGCTCAAGAAGCCGAACCCCACGCGCCACAGGCCAAGATCTCCTAGTCGCTCACGGTCGGCGCGGCGGCACCTGCCGCCGTCGTCGGCCGCCGTCGTCCTCCTACCGACGCTGGTCCCCTGACGCGCGCACTTCGATTGGGTCGCGCGCGGGTGTCGCGCACTTGGCTGGGTGATCCGGGCGGGCCGGTTCGCTGTGCGAGCTTATTTTGTCGGTGGGGGGGTGCGAGGGTTGGTCCATGGGGGAAGACATGGGGGAAGATCCGCGCGATGACGCGGCCAAGCAGGCCGCCGAGGCGCCGCACGAGCCGTTGGGAATGCCGGGCTCGTCACGCCAGAGTGCCGACAAGGGTCCGGCCGGGGACGACTCGACAGTCGATGGGCCGCCGGGCGAGGACCCATCAGCACGGGATCCAGCCAGCCAGTCCGCGGCCACCGATGAGCCAGCAGTCGAGGGCCCAGCAGCCGAGGGCCCAGCGGTCGAGGGCCCGGCAGCCGAAGGTCCGGCAAGTCTTCCGATGCTCCCGAGCGCGGCGGTGTTCGAGGCGGGCGTCGCGTTCGTTGATGGGCTTGTCGAGACCGTCAGGATGCTCGAGGCACACGAGGCCCGGATCCATGCGCTGCGGTCGTTTGCACTCTCGGAGCTGTGCGAGCACTTCCGGCGGGGTGCCCGGGACAGACTCGAGGCCGCCGAGGCCCCTACCCTCGCCGCCGCGGAGATTGCCGCGGCGCTCAACGTCTCACAGCGTACTGGCCGCGCCATGGTCGAGGAGGCTCGTGCCCTGGCCGAGCCCGGCTTGGCCCCCGTGCTGGACGCCCTTCGGGACGGGCGTCTGGACCGTCGTCGCGCCCGGGCTGTGATGGAGCACGCGGCCGTGCTGCCGCCGGGAAAGGACGCTGCATTCGCCGCTGCTGCGGTTGAGCTCGGTTGCCCGCAAGGGGACCCGGCACTGGCGCCGAGCCCCGGGGCCTTCTCGCGGCGGCTGCGCCGCTTGGCCGAGGAGCACCACCCCGAGGCGCTCGCGGCCCGCAAAGCCCACGCCACCGCGTTCCGCCGCGTAGACGTCGAGCCAACGCGGGATGGGATGTGCTGGATCACCGCCCACCTGCCTTTGGAGGTCGGGGCCGCGATCGACACCCGGCTCGAGGCGATCGCCCGCTCCCTCCAAACGCCCGGCGAAGACCGCGGGATCAGCCAGCTGCGCGCCGACGTCTTCCGCGATCTTCTCCTCACCAGCGCCGTCCTTTCCGGGCCCGATCTCTCCAACAAGGTCGCGGGCTCCCGACCGGGAGGTGCTGGCACCGAGAATGCTGGGGTTGCCGGGCCAGACAGCGCCTGGTCTGGGGCTGCGGATCGCGGTACCGCTTGGCCCGCGGCTGCCGGGCCAGACAGCGCTTGGTCGGGGATTGCGGGACCTGCCGCCGCGGAGTCCGTCAGTGGCACGCCGTATGACGGCACACGGGTCTCGGGTGGCGTGCGGATGGAGGTCGTGGTCACGGTTCCAGCTCGCACGCTGACAGGGCAGTCCGAGGCACCCGGCGAGATTCTGGGCTACGGATCTCTGGATGCGCCCGCCGCCAGGCTGTTGGCCGCGCAGGCCGCCACCTGGACCACGATGTGGGTCCACCCCGACACCGGGGCCCCGTTGGCGCTCGGCCGCCGGCGCTATACCCCATCTCTCGCCATCCGCCGCTTCCTGGGGGCTCGCGACCGCACGTGCCGCTTCCCAGGGTGCGACAAACCCGCCCAGTCCACCGAGACCGACCACACCATCCCTTGGCAGCACGGCGGAACAACAGACGCTGCCAATCTCGCGCTCCTGTGCCGCGAACACCACCGTCTGAAATCCCTCGGCCACTGGAAGCTCAAGCAGCTCGACCCCGAGCCTCGGCGCGAGGAGAGGTCAGCGGGACCCGAAGCAACGGAACCAGGTGCGACTGGACCCCGGGCAGGCGGACCATGGGCAGGCGGACCCTGGGCGACTGGACCCTGGGCAGGCGGACCCTGGGCAACTGGACCCCGGGCAGGCGGACCATGGGCAGGCGGCCCGGGCACGCCTTCATCCAACGCACCTCACCCGCACCCGAAGGTGCAAACCGCCCTTCCACCTCCGGGCGGCGTCCTCGAATGGACCTCGCCCACGGGTCGCAAGTACGTCACCTACCCCGAAACCGACGCCCCGCCACCCTTTTGACAGCCGCGCGCTCTGCCTACCGCGTGCTCCGGAGCGAGCGGGGTGTCGCGCGAGACGCGCGGCACCCCGCCCCTTCAGTCCGCGGCGAGGTCTACTTGCCGGCGAGGAGCGCCTTCATCTCGGCGATCTCCCGCGTCTGCGAGTCGACGATCGAGGCCGCCATCGCGACCGCGTCAGCGTTCTTGCCCGCGCTTTTCTCGGTCTGAGCCATCCGCACGGCACCCTCGTGATGCACCACCATCTGGCTCAGGAAGAGCTTCGAGGCGGTCGGCGCGTCGGCCGACGCCAGCTGGTCGAGGTCGCCGCTGCTCATCATGCCCTCCATGCTGTGCCCGGCGCCGGCAGAGCTCGTGCCCGCAGAGCCCGTGCCCGCAGAGCCCGTGCCCGCAGAGCCCGTGCCCGCAGAGCCGGCCCCCGTCGAGCCGGTAGACGAGGAACTCGAGGTGGGCATCGCCGTCGGCTGTTCCCACGCGGTGAGCCAGCCCTTGAGTGTGGCAATCTCGGGCGCCTGGGCCGCCTTGATGCGGGCCGCCAGCGCGACGACGCGGGCATCGAGCCCCGGCTTCGCGAGCACGGTCTCGCTCATGGCGACGGCTTGCTCATGATGCGGGATCATCATCTGCGCGAACATGGCATCCGCTGCGTTGAACGCGGCGGAGGCCGGGGCTGTTGCCGGGGCCGACGGCATGGTCATCGCGTGGCGAGAGTGATCGGGAGCCTGCGCGGTGGACGAGGGCGCCGACCCCGACGCGCCACACCCTGCGAGCGCGAGGGCAGCCGCGGCGAGTCCGGCCACGGCAGCCAGTCGGGCACGGGTGAATTTGGGGTTGGTCATGAGTTTCTTCCTATCGATCAGCTTGGTAGCGCACACACGTGCGTGGCGCCCCACCGACGGCGGGACGCGCGGAGCCGGGGTCGGCCTACGTTCGGCTGATCGAGAGGGCGGCCAGGCTTGGCGTGGGAGCCCGCACGGCACACGACGGCGCAGCCTCACCCTGCGCCGCCAGCGCAGCATCGGAGCGCGCCAGGACGACGACGGCGGGCACCGACGCGGGCTGCACACCCGGCGCTGGGGTGCAGTCAGAAACATGCGAAACGCTGCCGGAATCCGGGCAGCCGGCGTGGCACGAGACAGCGTGCATCCCGGGCGACGCCACTGGCGCTCTCTCAAGGGCAGCGTGATCAGCGCTGGCTGGGTGATCAGCGCTGGGTGCTTGATCAGCGCCGGCCGGGTGAGCGCCGGACGGGTGAGCGCCGGACGGGTGAGCGCCGGACGGATGAACAGCGCCGGCCGGGTGAGCGCCGGCCGGGTGAACAGGGCTGGCCGGGTGACCGCCGGACGGATGAACAGCGCCGGCCGGGTGACCGCCGGGTGCATGCGCAGCGCCGGCTGGGTGAACAGCGCCGGCCTGGTGAGCCCCGTGGCTCCCGACGCCCTCGAGCACGTGCATGCCGAGGAGGCCCGCCATCACCGGAAGAACGACGAGGGCTACGAGGGCTGGCCGCGCCATTCCCGTGAATCGTGCCCTAAAGGATCGCGCCCCCAAGGATCGCGCCCCCAAGGATCGCGCCCCCAAGGATCGCGCCCCCAAGGATCGCCCCAAGAATCGCGCCCTGAAGAAGCGCACCCCCGCGGGACACACCTCCGCGGCTCTCCCCACAAATCCCCCCACGGACCCCATCCTCCTATCGAACCCGGGCGGGATCCACGTCGGACCGCCGCAGGAGCTGCGCGTTGAGCGCGACGATGATCGTCGAGAGCGACATGAGCACGGCCCCGATCGCGGGCGAGAGCACGACGCCCGCGAACGCGAGCACCCCCGCGGCGAGCGGAACGGCAACCACGTTGTAGCCCGTGGCCCACGCGAGGTTCTCCCACATCTTCCGGTAGCTAGCGCGCGAGAGCTCGACGACCGCAACGACGGAGCGCGGATCGTTCCCCGCGAGCACGACGCCAGCCGACTCGATCGCGACATCGGTCCCCGCGCCGATCGCGATCCCCACGTCCGCCCGCGCGAGGGCCGGGGCATCGTTGACGCCGTCGCCCACCATCGCGACCGTGAGCCCGCGCCCCTGAAGCTCGGCGACCTTCTGGTCCTTGTCCTGGGGGAGCACCTGGGCGAAGACCTCGTCGATCCCCAGGTCCGCGGCGACTGCGTCCGCGACCTGCTGGGCGTCGCCCGTGATCATCGCGACGCGCACGCCGCGGCGTTGGAGCGCCCGAACGGCGTCGCGCGACTCCTCGCGGACCGCGTCCTCGAGCGCGAGCGCGCCGACCACGCGACCGTTTCGGATCACGTGCAGCACCGTGGCACCGCGCGCCGTCCAGCGTTCGACGGCGCCCACGAGCTCCGCGGGGGTGCCCAGCCCCTCGCGCGCAAGGAGGGCCGGCCCACCCACCTTGACCAGCGCGCCGTCGACCGTTGCTTCGACGCCGTGCCCCGCGATGGCCGTGAAACCGCTCGCGTGCGCCGCCGCGACGCCGCGCTCCCGCGCCGCGCGCACGATGGCTCGCGCCACCGGATGTTCGCTCTCGGACTCGGCTGCCGCGGCGAGCGCGAGCAGCTCTCCGTCCCGGAGCGCGCCGTCAGCGAGCCCCGCCCCGGCAAGGCCGACGACGTCCGGCTCGCCGCGCGTGAGCGTCCCCGTCTTGTCGAACAGCACGGCGTTGACCGTGCGGAGGCGCTCGAGCGCGAGGCGGTCCTTGACGAGGACCCCGCCGCGCGCGGCACGCTCGGTCGAGATCGCGACGACGAGCGGGATCGCGAGGCCGAGGGCGTGCGGGCACGCGATGACGAGGACGGTCACGGTGCGGGTGACGGCGTCGGGCGCGCTTCCGAGGAGCATCCACGCCGCGAACGTCAGGACGCCTGCCGCGGTCGCGAAGTAGAACAGGAACGCCGCGGCCCGATCCGCGAGCGCTTGGGCCCGGCTCGACGAGGCCTGCGCGTCGGCCACGAGGCGCTGGATGCCCGCAAGCGCCGTCGACTCCCCCACGGCCTCGACGCGCACGCGCAGGCTCGTGTCCGTGGCGACAGTTCCCGCGACCACCGACTCCCCCGGCCCCCGACTCACGGGGCGCGATTCGCCCGTGATCATGGACTCGTCGATCTCGGCGGTACCGGACTCGATCCGCCCGTCGGCGGGCAGCCGCCCGCCCGCCCGAACCAGAACGAGGTCCCCCGGTACGAGCTCGGCCACCGGGACGGTGACTGGGCCGGCCTCTCCCGCGCTCGACTCGGTGATGCGCTCGGCCTCGTCAGGGAGGAGTGCCGCGAGCGCGGCGAGCGCGCCCTGGGTCGCGCCGAGGGCGCGCATCTCGAGCCAATGGCCCAGCAGCATGATCGTGACGAGGAGCGCGAGCTCCCACCAGAAGTCGAGGTCGAAGCCCCCAATCCGCAGACTCGTGGCCCACGACGCGACGAACGCGACCGAGATGGCCATCGAGATGAGCAGCATCATGCCGGGCTGACGCTCGCGCAGCTCGCGGACGCCACCCGCGAGGAACGGCCTGCCGCCGTAGACGAAAATCACGGTCCCCAGCGCGGGAGGAATCCACTCGCTCCCGGGGAATTCGGGCGGCATCCCGCCGAAGAGGTGCCAGAACATCGAGCTGAAAAGCACGACGACGGCGGAAAGGGCGAGCGTGAGCCAGAACCTGTCGCGGAACATGGCAACGCTGTGGCCGGCGTGCTGGCTGTGCTGGCTGTGTTGGTCCGGGGTGTGCTGGCTGTGCTGGTCAGGGCCGTGCTGGTCAGGGCCGTACTGGTCAGGGCTGTGCTGGTCAGGGCTGTGCTGGGCGTGGTTGCTCTGATCCTGAGGCCGGGCGCCCTGGTGCACAGCTTCGTGGGGCGAAGCCGCTGGATGGGCCGCCGGAGCCCCTTGATGACCAGAGTGGCTGTGATCGGTCATGGTCAGCGCCGTCCTTCCGGTGAGGCGGATGGGTTGCGCTGTGGTCGATCGACGGTAGTGGGGAACACCCGGACCGCCTACATCGCTGACAGCAAGCTCGAATATACCCCTAGGGGGTATATTGCGCAAGCGGACCCGCGAGGCTCATCGGCCTCCGCCTCGCCAGGCGGCGTCCCTGGCCGTGGTGCGGATCCGGTACAGGCTCGTCGTCGCTGTGAGGTAGAGGTCGGCGCCGTCGGGCCCGCCGAAGCACACGTTCGCAACCCGCTCAGGGAGCTCGAGCGTGGCCACGAGCTCGGCCTCGGGCGTGTAGACCTGCACCGACGCGCCCGCGGACGTCCAGACCCTGCCCTCGGTGTCCACGCGGAAGCCATCGGAGGGGTGGTCGCCGTCGAACGCGACGAAGGTGCGGCCTCCGCTCAGGCTGCCGCCCCGCGCGTCGTCCGTCCCGTTGTGCGCAGCAACGTCATACGCGGCGATGCGGAACGGAACCGCGTGGGCCGCGCCCGCGGTGTCGGCGACGTACAGGACCGATTCGTCGGGCGAGAACGCGAGCCCGTTCGGATGCACCATGTCGGTGATCACGGGCGTGAGCTCACCAGTGGACGGCGAGAACCGGAACACGTAGCAGCCCCCGTATTCCTGCTCACCCTCGTGCCCCTCGACGGTGCCTGGCAGGATCCCGTAGGGCGGATCCGTGAACCAGATCGAGCCGTCACTCGCCACGACCACGTCGTTGGGCGAGTTGAGCCGGCGCCCCTCGAACGAATCCACAAGGCCCGTCACCACTCCGCCTGCATCCCTCTCGATGCGCCGCCGGCCGTGGCTGCACTGGACCACGCGGCCCTCGGAATCGAGCGTCCGTCCGTTCGTGAACTCGACCCCCGTGGCGTACTCGCGGGCCTCTCCCGTCGCGGGATCGAACTCGAGGATGCGATCGTTCGGGATGTCGCTCCAGCGCACGGTCTGCGAGGACGGAACCCAGACTGGGCCCTCCGCCCACCTGCTTCCGGTGTGCAAGAGTTCGAGCGGCCCGGCGAAAAGTACCGAGGAGAGCGGACCTGAGGGAACGGAAGCCGTGAGACTTGTCGACATAGCTTGATTCTGTATCGCGAGGAGGGCACGTGACCACCGAACCGTGCAGCCCGTCACCGCAGCCGATCTTCCCAAACCGGCCAGCAAGGGTGGGCCGCCGGCGGTCGGCGCTGCGGGTCGGCGCTGCGGGTCAGCGCTGCGGGTCAGTGCTGGGGGCGAGTCCCGTGGAGGCCCGCATGGTCAGGTGCGTGGGCAGCACCACTTGGGTTCGACTCTGGCTCGCGTCGACCCTCAGTCTGCTGATGAGGAGGTCAGTCGCGACCCTCCCGGCCTGTTCGATCGGGGCGGTGATGGTGGTGAGCGGCGGATTGCAGAAGTCGGCGCCGAAGATGTCGTCGCAGCCCACCACGCTGAGCTCGCCCGGGACGTCGATGCCGCGCTCGCTCAGGCGGGCCAGGATCCCGATGGCCACAAGGTCGTTGAAGGCGATGCAGGCCGTGGAACCCGAGTTGAGGAGGGCATCGGCGGCGGCCGGACCCGAGCGACGGCTCGGGTGGTAGGGCCCAAGCCGCCGCACGGTGATGCCGAGCTGCTCGGCCGCGCTCTCCATCACGACCCACCGACGGCTGTCGGACCACGAGGTCGGCGGCCCCGCGATGTAGGCGATGTCGCGGTGGCCAAGCGAGAAGAGATGCTCGACGGCCTGCTGCACGCCCTCGGGTGTGTTGATCACGACCGTCGGGACGCCCGGAGTGTCGCGATTGATCGTCACGAGCGGTGTCTTGGCGGCGGCTGCGACGAGCTGGTCATCGCCGAGCCTCGCGGCGACGAGGACAAAACCGACCACCGAGCTGCGGAATTCGTCGAGATAGCTCGCTTCGAGATCGATGTCCTCCTCGGTGTCCACGAGCATCTGCCGGTATCCCGCGGCTTTGAGCTGATGCTGCGTGCTCCGGATGACGTCGAAGAAGTAGGGGTTCGTGATATCCGGGACGAGGACGGCCACCGCGCCCGCCCGGATGGGCTGGGGCTGGCGAGCCCGGCCTGACGCGATATAGCCAAGCTGCTCCGCAGCTTCCCGCACCCGCTCGAGGGTCGCTCGGCTCACCCGCCCCGGCTGGGTCAGCGCGCGCGAGGCGGTCGACGCCGCCACGCCGCTCATCGCGGCAACTTCCTTGAGGGTCGGCGAGTGCCCCGACGCGGGAATCTCCGGCTGCGCAATGTCCACTGGTGCGTCCACTGGTGCCACTCTCCTTCCTCTGCAACTCCGCTTCCTCGGCAACCGCTTCCAGGGCAGCTCAGCCAGCGAGAGTTCCACTCTCGACGATTGTGCCTCAAGACGTCCTCGTTGCCATGTTTTTGGCAATTTCTGGCAAAAAGTGCAAGCGTTGCCGCAATCGCCATAATGTGGCGTGGGCAACATTCCGGCGGCACCAGCAGTCGGGACCCCACGGTCCACAAGACTCGACGAGGAGCAAACCTAGACATGAAGATGGCAACTTTGCGGCTGCTTGGCATCGCCGCCGCCGTATCTCTCGGCGCCGTCGGCTTGGCCGGCTGCGGCCAGGACAACGGCGGCGGTTCGGTAGACGGATCGGGCAAGACCCTTGACGTCCTGATCGGCGCGAACACGAACAAGGCCGACCAGTTCCGGTCGTGGCAGGCGCACATTGCCGACGCCTTCAAGAAGCAGACCGGCGCAGACCTCAAGTTCGAGACGTTCGCGAACGCCAACGACGAACTCTCCAAGATCCAGACCTCGGTCGTCGCGGGTCAGGGACCGGACGTTTATCAGGTGGGCACCACGTTCACCCCGACGGCCTACTCGACCGGCGCCTTCGTGAAGTTCGACCAGTCGATGTGGAACAAGGTGGGCGGGCGGGACCGCTTCGTGCCCGCGACGCTCGGCATCTCGGGCCCGAACAGCCAGGACGAGGTGGCCGTGCCGTTCACGGACCGCCCGTACGTCCTCGCCTACAACACGGATCTGTTCAAGAAGGCCGGCATCGACAAGCCGGCGACCACGTGGGACGGCCTCCTCGAGCAGGCCAAGAAGCTCACAGGCAACGGCGTGTACGGATTTGCGACCGGCTACGCCGACAACTACACGCCGTGGAAGTTCGCGTGGACCATGGCCAACCAGGCGGGGAATCCCCTCGTTGACGGCAACAAGGCGCGCCTCGACGACCCCACCGTCAAGAAGGCCTACGAGACCTACTTCGGCTGGCTCACCAAGGACAAGGTGGTCAACCCCGCGGCCGTGGGCTGGAACGACACGCAGGCCGCCGCCGACTTCGCCTCGGGCAAGTCCGCGATGATGCTCATGACCACGGCCTCGTCGAAGGTGACGTTCGACGCCTCTGCCATCAAGGGCAAGTACGAGTACGCGGTCATGCCGACCGTGCCTCCTGGCCAGAGCACGATGCCCGCGGGGGGCTCGCCCGTTTCCTCGATCATCTCCGGCGACAACCTCGTGATCGCGAAGTACTCCGAGAACCAGGACCTGGCCGCGGCGTACATCAAGCTCCTCACGAGCGATGACGAGCAGATCAACTACAACAAGCTGTTCGGCGACCTTCCCGCGAACGCCGCCGCCGCGAAGAAGGTCGAGGACGCCGATCCGTCGCTCGCGCCGGTCCTCGCCTCGGCCAGCCAGGCGAAGAGCACGCCGTTCACCGGCGCCTGGGGAGACATGCAGCTCGCCCTCACCAACGTCGTGGTCCAGTCGCGCCAGGCGCTCTCGGGCGGCGGCGTGTCTGACAGCGCGCTTCAGTCCGCTCTCGCGAAGGCTCAGAAGGACGCGCAGGCCTCCCTCGACAGGGCGGCTCAAAGCAAGTGAGCATTACCGCACGAAAGGGCGCCGACGTTCGGCGCAGCCCTGCCCCGTCGGCCGGCGGGGGCGCTCCCGCCGGCCGGCGCCGTCCCGTGACCGAGCGGAATCGGCCCCTGTGGCTCCTGACCCCGGGCGGCGTGCTGATCGGCCTGATCATCGTGCTGCCGCTCGCCCTCGGCGTGTACATCGCGATGCTCCGGCTCGACCAGTACACGATCCGCAAATGGATCAGTGCCCCGTTCATCGGCCTCAACAATTTCGTCGAGGCCTTCACCGGAACCGATCTGGTGCACGCCTTCGGCAACACAGTCTCCTTCGCGGTCATCTCGACGCTCATCACGGTGCCGATCGGCGTCTACGCGGCGCTCGCCACGCAGAACCGTTTCGCCGGACGCTCGCTCGTCCGCTCGCTCTTCCTCATCCCCTACGTCCTCCCCTCGTTCGTGGTCGGCACGTTCTGGCGCACCATGCTTCAGCCGGACGGGATCGTCAACAAGTTCCTCGAGGGGATGGGCATCCCCGGGGTCCACTGGCTGTACGGCCCCGCGAGCTACTGGGTGCTCATCGTCGTCGAGGTCTGGGCCGCGTGGCCGTTCATCTACCTCATGGCGTTGGCCGGGCTTCAGTCGGTCGACGCCGAGGTCCACGAGGCCGCGGCGCTCGACGGGGCCCTGTGGTGGACGAAGCTGAGGTACGTCATCTTCCCGTACCTTCGAGGCCCGGTCGCGCTCGCATGCCTCATCGCGACGCTCCACCACCTCAACAACTTCTCGCTGGCCTTCCTGCTGTTCGGCGTCCCCGCCCCGACGGACGTGCAGGTCCTGCCGACGCTCGTCTACAGCATGAGCTTCACGAGCCTCCGCTTCGGGATGGGTGCGGCCATGGCGCTGCTCTCCCTCGTCCTGATCGCGCTGCCCCTGTACTTCTACCTCCGTGCCGTCCGGCTCGACACCGGCACCGACCCGGGAGACAAGCGATGAGCACCCTCGAAGAAACCACCCGCGAAGGCCGTTCCCAGGCCTCCCCGAGCAGCCGTCCCGGCAAGGCGCCTCGGAAGACGAGCCAGTCGGAGGAAGTCAACCGCCTCCTGCCCACGCCCCTCCTCGTGGGCGGCCTCGCCGTGCTGTGCACCGTGATCGCCGTGCCCCTGCTCTACATCGTGTTCGCGTCGATGAACTCGGACATCGAAGTGGCTCGCGGCGCGTTCTTCCCCACCGAATTCACGCTCGCCAACTACTCCCGCATCTGGTCCACGCTGCCGCTCGGACGGGGACTCGCCAACAGCGTCATGATCGCCGGCCTCGTCGCGGTCACCTCCTCGCTCATCGCGATCGTGACCGCGTACGTGCTCGTCCGGTACGAGTTCCGGGGGCGCCTCACGATCCTCCGCGGCCTGATCGGGCTCCAGAGCGTCCCGGGCGGCCTTCTCCTCCTGCCCGTGTTCGTGGTCTTCGCCTCGGCGGGGAACTACCTGGGCATCACGGTGATCGGCACGTGGTGGGGGCTGTTCCTCGCGTACCTCACGTTCGCCCTGCCGTTCTCGATCTGGGTCATGGTCACGTACCTCCGCGGCCTGCCGAAGGAGCTCGAGGAGGCCGCCCGCATCGACGGCGCGAGCTCGCTCGGAGTCCTGTTCCGGATCATCTTCCCGCTGAGCTGGCCGGGTCTCGTGGTCTCGGGGGTGTTCTCGTTCCTCCTCGGCTGGAACGACGTCATGTTCGCCTCCGTCCTCACGCGCCCGAACACCCAGACCGTCGCCGTCGTCCTCCAGATCTTCGGCGCCTCGTCGGAGGGCGGCGCCGTCCCGCTGTACGGACAGATGATGGCCGCCTCGCTCGTCTGCGCGGCGCCGGTCGTGATCCTGTACCTCATCTTCCAGCGCTTCCTCGTCGGCGGGCTCACCACTGGCGGCGTCAAGTAGCTGAGCTTCCACCCCAAAAGACAAGAACCACAGCTGGGAGGGCGCCCGCGGGCACCCTCCCAGCTGTGTTTTTTGGGGCCGGTCTCTCAGTGGGTCCCCGGCAGGTCTCTCAGTGGGTCTCTCAGTGGATCCTTGGGCGGCGCGCCTCAGAGGCTCGAAGGAACGACGACGCCGACCCCCGCCTCGGGGGCGACCTCGCCTAGGAGGGGCGGCCTGGCCGGACCCGTCGCTCCCCCCGCAGCGCGGGCCCGCCACCCTTGCCGCCGTCGGCCGTGCGGGCCTGCCACCCTTGCCGCCGTCGGCCGTGCGGGCCCGCCACTCGTGCCGCCGTCGGCCGTGCGGGCGATGGCGGATCGGGCCTCGCGCGGCTAGCGTGAACCGCATGTCGCCCTCGCCTCTGCCCTACGCCCTGTTCCCCGGATCGGCCCGCGAAGCGCTCACGTTCTACCAAGACGTGTTCGGCGGCGAGCTCACGCTCCACACCCGCGCCGAGTTCGGGCGGACCGACGAGCCGCTCACCGCGATCGCCCACGGCATGCTCACCGGCCTCGTGACGCTGTACGGCGCGGACGCCGAGGGGAACACTGCGGGCGGTTCCTCCGGCGCGAACTCCGCGGGCGGCTCGGCCGGCGCGATCCGGTCCGAGGGACTCATGCTCACGCTTCTCGGGACGGCCGAGCCCAGCACTCTGCGGGCCTGGTTCGCCCGGCTCTCGGATGGCGGGCGCGTCGTGGACGAGTTCCAAGAGCGACCGTGGGGAGCCTGGGACGGTCAGGTGATCGACCGCTACGGCTTGCACTGGCTCGTCGGGTTCGAGCTGGCACGTGAGGATTGAACCCGAGCAGTAGAGCAGGACGAGCTCGGCACGGGCCGAGCATCCAGCCGAGCGTCCAGCCGAGCGGCCGGCCGATCGGGCGGTGAGCCGTGTGAACGCGGTGAGCCGCGTGAATTCGTGTGAATTTGCGCCCCGCGGGGTAAGTGGCAGACTGACACGGCGCCGCGGCGCACCTGCTGGTGGGCCAGCGCGCACACGTCTGTCCGATCGAGTGATGCGAAAGCAGGGCCGCTGATGCCGGAATTCCATAACAAGGCCGCCGCCGATATCGCGACGGCCCAAGCCCCTCTCCATCGCAAAGTGATCGGCCTCGCCGTCGCCGGCGCGGTCGGCGGCTTCCTCTTCGGTTTCGACTCGTCGGTGGTCAACGGCGCGGTCGATTCGATCCAAGGCAGCTTCGCCCTCTCCAAGGGGGTAACAGGTTTCGCCGTCGCCGTCGCACTGCTGGGCTGCGCGGTGGGCTCGTGGCTCGCAGGTGCGATCGGCGACCGGTTCGGCCGCATCCCGGCCATGAAGCTCGGCGCGCTCCTGTTCCTGGTCAGCGCGATCGGCACGGGCTTCTCGATCGGCCTGGGGGACCTCATCGTGTGGCGCCTCATCGGCGGCCTCGGGATCGGGCTCGCGTCCGTGATCGCGCCGGCCTACATCTCCGAGATCTCCCCACGGCACGTCCGCGGCCGCCTCGCCTCTCTCCAGCAGCTCGCGATCACGACCGGCATCTTCGCCGCCCTCCTCAGCGACGCGCTCCTCGCGAACGGCGCTGGCGGCGCGAGCCACTCGCTCTGGGCCGGCATCGAAGCGTGGCGGTGGATGTTCATCGCGGGCGCGGTGCCCGCCGTCGTCTACGGATGGATCGCCTTCGTCCTGCCCGAGTCCCCGCGCTTCCTCGTACTGCGCGGCGATGAGGAGAAGGCGCGGGGCGTGTTCGAGTCCATCGCCCCCGAAGGCGACCTCGACCGCGAGATCCGCGACATCCGCCAGGCCATCGAGGAGGACCGCCACGCCGAACGCCGCGGCGCGCTGCGCGGAAGCTCCCTGGGCCTCAAGCCCGTGCTGTGGGTCGGAATCGCGCTCTCGGTGTTCCAGCAGTTCGTGGGGATCAACGTGATCTTCTACTACTCGACCACCCTCTGGAAGTCCGTCGGCTTCCGCGAGGAGGATTCGCTCACCATCTCCGTGGTCACGTCGATCACGAACATCCTCGTGACGCTCATCGCGATCGCTCTCGTAGACCGCGTGGGCCGCCGGCCCATCCTGCTCGTGGGCTCCGTGGGCATGGCCGTCTCCCTCGGCGTCATGGCGCTCGCGTTCTCGACGGCGACGCTCGTCAAGGGCGAGCCGAGCCTCTCCGGTGCGTGGGGCCCGATCGCGCTCGTCGCGGCCAACGTGTTCGTGGTCTGCTTCGGCGCCTCGTGGGGTCCGCTCGTGTGGGTGCTCCTCGGCGAGATCTTCCCGCCGTCGATCCGCGCCCGCGGGCTCGGGATCGCGGCGGCCGCCCAGTGGATCGCGAACTTCCTCATCACGGTCTCGTTCCCGGCGATGGCCGCCTGGTCCCTCACGCTGACCTACGGCTTGTACGCGGCGTTCGCCGCCCTCTCCTTCGTGTTCGTGTTCATGAAGGTCCCTGAGACGAACGGCATGTCGCTCGAGCAGGCCGAGACGCTGTTCGTGCGCCCAGAGAAGGCCGGCACAGAGAAGGCCGGCACAGGGAAGGGCGCCGCGAGGTAGACCGGGGGTGGACCCGCAGCAAATGCGGCAGTGCAGTAGGTGCGGCGAGCGCCCGGGTGAGCCCCCAGAAGTGGCGGGAACGGGGAATGGATTGGGCCGTAACATAGTTACGGTAAGCAACGATCCATCTTTCCGTCCCTGCCCTTCTCTTCTGGGAGCCTCCCGTGTCTCGTACCGCACCGTCCGCCGCACCGCCGGGGGCCCTGAGCAAGCGCCACATCACTGGCGTCATGACGGGGCTCATGCTGGGCATGTTCCTCGCGTCGCTCGATCAGACCATCGTCTCGACGGCGATCTACACGGTCGCCAACGACCTCGACGGCCTCAGCCTCCAGGCGTGGGCGACGACCGCGTACCTCATCACCTCGACGGTGAGCACGCCGCTTTACGGCAAGCTCTCCGACATCTTCGGCCGCCGCCCCCTCTACCTCGCGGCCATCGTGATCTTCCTCGGCGGATCGGTCTTCTCGGGCTCCGTGCACTCGATGACCGAGCTCGCCGTCGCCCGCGGCATCCAGGGCCTCGGCGCCGGCGGCCTCATGGCCCTCGCGCTCGCGATTATCGGTGACATCGTTCCGCTCTCCGACCGCGCGAAGTACCAGGGCTACTTCATGTCCGTCTTCGGCGTCTCTTCGGTTCTGGGCCCTGTGGTGGGCGGCGCATTCGCTGGTGCGAACCAGATCCTGTGGATCACGGGCTGGCGCTGGGTCTTCTACGTCAACGTCCCCGTCGGCATCGCAGCGCTCATCACCGTGTTCCTGTTCTTGCACCTGCCGGCTCACCACGAGCGGCAGAAGATCGACTACCTCGGCGCGGCCGCAATCACCGTGGGCCTCGTGCCGTTGCTCCTCGTCGCGGAACAGGGCCGCGGGTGGGGCTGGGGCTCGGCGGCCTCGATCACGTGCTATGCGATCGGCGCCGTGGGAATCGCCCTGTTCATCCTGCTCGAGAAGCGCGCGGGCGACTACGCACTCATCCCCCTCCGCCTCTTCAAGAGCGCCCAGTTCAGCCTCTCCGCGGTGCTGAACTTCATCATCGGCATCGGGATGTTCGGAGCGATCGCCATGCTGCCCATGTACCTGCAGCTCGTGAAGGGGCTCACGCCGACCGCGGCCGGCCTGCTCATGGTCACGTTCACGATCGGCATCATGTCCGCGTCGATCATCGCGGGCCGCACCATCTCCGCGACCGGCACGTTCAAGATCTTCCCCGTGATCGGTACGCTCCTGCTCGCGGGCGCGGCCCTGACGATGGGCTTCGTGCTCAACGTGGACTCGCCGCTGTGGGTCCCGGGCGTCGTCGCCGTCTTCTTCGGGATGGGTCTGGGCTGCTGCATGCAGCCGCTCGTCCTCGCGATGCAGACCTCCGTCCCTCCGAAGGACATGGGTGTGGGGACCTCGACCGCCGCGTTCTTCCGCTCAATGGGCGGCGCGGTCGGCACGGCTGTGTTCATCTCGATGCTGTTCAGCCTCGCGGCGGACAAGATCACCTCGACCATGAAGGACGCACTCACCCAGCCGGACTTCATCAAGACCCTCCACGACCCGGCCGTCGCGGCGGACCCGGCCAACAAGCCGCTCTTCGACCTGTTCAAGGGCGCCTCGGGCGGCCTCGGCTCGGACAACCTCAACGACACGAGCTGGCTCCACAACGCCAACGCGGTGCTAACGCACCCCATCAAGGACGGTTTCTCGCAGGCCGTGGACGGCGTCATGCTCACTGCGGCGGCCCTCGTTTTCATCGCGTTCCTCATCACCCTCGCGCTCCCGAACGCCAAGCTGCGCGATCCGAAGGCCGCGCTCAAGGAGCCGACGGCCGCTTAGCGCCATCCGGGCGCGTGCTCCAGCCCGCTTCTTTGGCGGCCGAGTGGGTGGCGAGCCCCGGCGCGCCGGTTCCCGAACCGATTGGGGAACATCAAGCGGGCTGGAGCGCGAGTGCCAGCCGGGGCCGGCCGGGGGCAAGCGGCGCGGCGCCCGGGGCGCGGCACTCAGGGACTTCCCACGGGCCGGCAACCAGTGATTCACCGGCCAGCCATCTGGGGGCCATCCGGCGGGCGGAGCGTAGCCCCGGGTGGGGGACACACCCGAGACAGAGGATCCCGCCATGACCAGCATGACTTCCCGCCGTCGCGTGCTCGGCACCGCCCTTCCCGTCGGCGTTCTTGCAGCCGCCCTGACCGGAGCCGCGATGCCCGCAATGGCCGCAGCGACCACTCCAACCGGCACGGCAGATTCCTACAGCGTCAAGACCTTCGCGGCCGTCGGCACAGAGAGCAAGCCCGACGACATCGTCCGCCTGGGCGACAGCATCTACGTGGCGTTCCAGAACGGCGTCGGTTCGATGGGCGAGCCCGCCGCGAACGGCGCCACGGCAAGCACCATCCAGCAATACTCCCTCGACGGGAAGCCCGGCGCCTCGTGGAACATCACGGGCAAGATCGACGGCCTGGGGGCCGACGCCGCCAACTCCCGGCTGCTCGTCACGACCAACGAGGACGGCAACTCGTCGTTCCACACCGTGAACCCGGCCGCGGGCGCCAAGGCCGTGACCAACTTCGCCTACACCGGGCTTACGCACGGCGGCGGTACCGATGCGATCTCCGTCTACCAGGGCAAGATCCTGGTCAGCGGCTCGAACCCGGCGTCCACCGCGGGAGCGGCCGTGTATCAGGTGACCCTTTCCGGCTCCACGGCCGCCTTGACGCCGGTGTTCCGGGACGATTCCACGGCACAGCTCGCCGACGGCGCCCAGGCCAACTCCACGTCCCTCGCGCTCACCGACCCGGACTCCAACACTGTGGTTCCCTCGTCGAGCCCGCGGTTTGCGAACGACTTCATGCTCGACTCGCAGGCCGACCAGCAGCTCATCTTCGCCAACAGCGCCACGTCGCCGCAGCTCCAAGTGCTGAACCTGAACAAGCAGGTGGACGACACCGTCTTCGCTTCCGGGAGCGGACAGACCCTCTGGATCACCGACCCGGATCACAACGCCGTGGACGCGGTGACCGGCAACTTCGCCAGCGGCACGGCCGTGTCCACGGTGACCCCGAAGTCGGGCGCGAACTATCTCGCGTCGCTCAACCTCGACAACGGAACCCTCACGCCGATCGCAGGCCTCGACGCGATCCACCCCAAGGGACTGCTCTTCACGAGCCAGGGCTAGCTCGCAGCGGGCGCCTCACCCAGACGGAGCCCACAACAGAAGGCGCCCACAACAGACGACGGCGCGCGGCGCCTTCCGCTGCTTGGTCCAAGCTGCGAAAGGCACCGCGCGCCGTCGTCTGTTCTCTTTCAACGCCGCACCCCAGGGGGCACGCGCGCCGTCATCCTTTGCCCGAAGCGGCCGCTGGGGGGTGGGCCGCTTAGGGCGTCACGCGATCCGCTGGTGCGTGAGGCCGAAGGGGACGCTCTCGTCGTGAGCGACCGTGTACTGGCCCGCTGCCTCGCGGGTCACGAGGATGCCGCAGCACGGGTTGGCGGCTGCCGACAGCTGCAGCGTCTCGATGGCCGAGCCGAGCATCGTGTCCAGCTCATGGGCGTGGTCGATGACGACGCTCACGCTGCGGTGGTGGTGCACATCGGGGGACATGCGCACACTCCTTTCCGGAGTCAAGTCAAGTTTCAAAGAATTTAGTTTAGGCTACAACGTCTACTTCGGAAAGTCCGGCGCGGTAGCCAAGGAGCCCGGCCCCACCACACCAACCAAGGACGACGGCGGGGACGCGCGCCGCCGTCGTCCTTCTGTTTGGCTACGCTGAAGCGCATGAGCCGCTTCGCCCCGCATCATGCGCCTGCCCTGAGCCCCGAAGACGCCGACGCCGTGCGGCAGGCCCTCGGGGCCGGCGACGTCACGGTCTTCGCCGACGGCACCGCGTACCGCCTGCCGGACGAGGCGCGAGACGCGGTCCTGGACCTGCTCGCGCGGCTCGGCCGCGGCGAGTCGGTGACGGTGACCAGCGCGGAGGACGTCCTCACCGTCGCCCAGGCCGCCGAGCTCGCGGGGATCAGCCACAGCTACGTGCGCAAGCTCACCGACCTCGGCACGTGGCCGGTCGAGTACAGGGGGACGCACCGGCGGATCCGCCGCGAGCACGTGCTCGCGTGGCTCGCGGCGCAGAAGAAGGGCCCCGAAGACGGCGCCGCGGGATCTGACCCGGGGATCTGGCCCGGGGATCTGACCCGGGGATCTGACCCGGGGATCTGACCCAGGATCAGCCGCGATGTGACCACTCGTCGCGGAAGATCTGCCCGCTCGTCGACGAACGGTCAGATCTCGCCCAGCGAGAGGTCAGATCCGGGGCCGTCCGGCCCAGCGGCGGGCCTTGAGCGCGAGGTGCAGCTCCTGCCGGACGCGCCCGCCAAGCGGGTCCGCGCCCAGCAGCTTCCGGATGCGCGCGATCCGGTGGTACACGGTCGAGCGGTGCACGTGGAGCCGGTCGGCGACGGCCTGGACGGCGCCGTCGTTGTCGTAGAGCTCCTCGAGCACGGGGAGGAGCTCGCCCTCGCGGTCCTCCTCGATGAGCAGGTCGGCGTACACGCTCGAGGGCTCCGAGGTGAGTGCGCCCATGAGCTGGTACGCCCCCACCGAGCGAACGTCCACGAGCTCGCCGAGCGCGGGGTCCACCGCCCCGGCCTGGGCCGCGACCTTCGACTGGGCGTAGGCGTCGGGCAGCGCGCGCAGCGACGTGAACGGCTCACTGATGCCCACGAGCACGCGCCCCGCGGGTCGCCCCGAACGCTTCGCGAGTTCGCGCTCGTAATGCGTGAGGACGGCGGCGTGGCTCGCGCGCCCGGTCGAGTGCACGAACAGGACCACGGAATGCGTCTCGGTTCCCGCGGTGAAGAGCGCCGGGTCGATCCCCGCGGTCGCGAGCATGGCCGCCGTGCTCGTCGCGACGACCGCGGCCTGGGGATCCTCGGGACTCACGCCGGCGGGGTCGAGGAGTGTCACCATCTGCCACGGCGCGTGGCCGTGCACCTCGCGCCACCCCGCGATCTCCGAAAGCGCGGCCTTGTCCCCCGCCGCAGCCGCGAGGAACCGAGACTCGCGCGCGCGCCGATGCGCGGACGCCGCGGTGTTGGAATCGAGCAGGAGGCCCGCGATGAGCTCGATCTCGAGCCGGACGCCGGGGAGCGCGGCGAGGATCGCCGCAGCGCTTTCTTCGTTGGGCTCCTGTTGGACCCACAGATAGCCCACGCGGAACCCGCGCACGAGCAGCGGCACGCACACGCGCCCGTACATGCCGAGCCCCGGGTTGGGCGGCACGGCCACGGGGCGCACGGCCGTCGCGATCCCGTGCGAGAGTTGCCACGCGCTCACGTCGGCGGGCACGCGTTTGCTGAGGAGGAAGTTCACGCGCACGGGATCCGCGTGCGACTGGTTCGACGAGTACGCCACGAGCAGTCCGTCGAGATCCTCGACCGAGAGCCCCCTCCCGAGCTTCTGGGCCGCCTTTTCGACGAGTTCTTCGACGCCTTCGCGCATGCCTTCCAGCATAAGGGGAGCCACCCCACACGAGGGGACACTTGCCGCTCAACACTGCGACAAACGTCGAACGGACGACGACGTGATCCCCGGAATTCCGGGGAAGTCGCCTCCCAGCCGGGCCCCATGGCGCTGTTGCGCATCTCACAGTGAGCCTACGCTGGAACCACCGCGGAAGCCCGACAAACGGCCCCACGAGGGCCCTCGAACCAACGGAGACGACAGTGATCATCGGAGTCCCCCAGGAGATCAAGAACAACGAATTCCGGGTGGCCATGACGGCCGCCGGGGTGCACGAGTTCGTGGCGCACGGCCACACCGTGCTCATCGAGTCGGGGGCGGGGCTCGGTTCGAGCATCGCGGACGACGAGTACCGCGTGGCCGGCGCCGAGATCGTCGAGGACGCGGCAGACGTCTGGGCCCGCGCGGACATGATCATGAAGGTCAAGGAGCCCATCGCCGCGGAGTACCACCACTTCCGCAAGGGGCTCATCCTCTTCACCTACCTGCACCTCGCCGCCGAGCCGGCGCTGACCCACGCCCTCATCGACGCGGGCGTCACCGCGATCGCGTACGAGACGGTCCAGGAGGGGCGCACGCTCCCGCTGCTCGCGCCGATGTCCGAGGTGGCCGGCCGCCTGTCCGTGCAGGTCGGCGCGCAGTCGCTCCTCGCGCCGAACGGCGGCAAGGGCGTGCTGCTGGGCGGCGTCCCGGGCGTGCGGCCCGCGAAGGTCGTGGTGCTGGGCGCGGGCGTCGCGGGGACGAACGCCGCGGTCGTCGCGATGGGGCTCGGTGCGGACGTGACGATCCTCGACATCAACATCTCGCGGCTCCAGGAGCTCGACGCGCTGTACGGCAGCCGCCTCAAGACGGTCGCGTCGAACAAGTACGAGATCGAGAAGTCCCTCGTCGAGGCGGACCTCGTGATCGGCTCGGTGCTCGTGCCGGGCGCGAAGGCCCCGAAGCTCGTCTCCAACGAACTCGTGGCCCGCATGAAGCCGGGCTCGGTGCTCGTGGACATCGCGATCGACCAGGGCGGCTGCTTCGAGGACTCCCACCCCACCACGCACCAGGACCCCACGTTCCGGGTGCACAACTCGATCTTCTACTGCGTCGCGAACATGCCGGGCGCCGTTCCGAACACGTCGACGTTCGCGCTCACGAACGTGACGCTGCGCTACGGCGTGCTCCTGGCCGATCTCGGGGTCGAGAAGGCGCTCGAGCGCAACGCCGCCCTCGCCGCGGGCCTCAACGTGGCCGCCGGGCACGTGACCAACCGCTCCGTGTCCGAGGCTCACGGCCTCCCGCTCACGGGCGACTGGCACGGGCTCGTCTCGAGGTAAGACTGGGGCTTGGCGGGGAGCCTGACGGGCGCGCCTCGCGCAGAGCTTGACGGGCGGTGTCTTCCGTCTAGGGTCACGCCTCGTGGGTTGCCACCCGCGGGCGTGACCCTTTGACGTTTCGGGGCTGGCGCCTCGCGCCGCGCGCCCACAAGCCGCGCGATCGGGCGCGCGGCCGAGGTCACGCGACGCCATGAAAGTCGGCGGGAATGAACCCGGGGCTTAAAGTAGTTGACGCATCACAGAAACGCCGACTCCCCGGCGTGACACGCTCAACGAAGGAGAGCCCCCGTGGCCGAGAAGACCATCCTGACCCTCGTCGGCAGCCTGCGCGCCGAGTCCGTGAACAACAAGTTCGCCGAGATCGCGGCATCGACCGCACCCGAGGGCACCCTGGTGACCACGTTCACGGGCCTCGAGGAGATCCCGTTCTACAACGAGGACCTCGACGTCGAGGGCCAGGTCCCGGCCAAGGCCGCCGAGCTCCGCGCGGCTGTCGCCGCCGCGGACGGCGTCCTCTTCGTCTCCCCCGAGTACAACGGCACGATGCCGGCCGTGCTCAACAACGCGATCGACTGGATCTCCCGCCCGTTCGGCCAGAGCGCCGCGACCGGCACGGTCGCCGCGGTCATCGGGACCTCCGCCGGCCAGTACGGCGGGCTGTGGAGCCACGACGATATCCGCAAGTCCCTCAAGATCGCCGGCGCGACCGTGCTCGACGACGCCAAGTTCGCCGTCGGCGGCTCATACCAGCGCTTCGCGGCCCTCGAGCCGCAGAACGACGCCGAGGTCGTCGAGGGCATCCGCTCGGTCGTCGCGACCCTCGCAGCCGCCGACGTGGTCGCCGTCGCTGCCGCGAACTGACCGCGAACTGACCCTCGCGAACTGACCCTCGCGAGCTGACCCTCGCAAGGCCTCGCCAAGCCCTGCGAAACCGCGCCTCGGGCCATGGCGGGCGGTCACGCGCCGTCCTACGCTGGAAAGCGGGGACCGCAGAACAGCCGCCAGACAAATCGAGGTGATCGGCGATAATGTCAAGCTTCGCAGGCATCGAGGGCGACGAGGATCGCGTCCACAGCGAGGCGCCCGCCGAGGGTGATTCCGAGCTCGACGCCACCGAGATCCGCGCGCATTCCGAGGATCCGGCCGAGGGCGCGGACGAAGACGAGAACTGAAACGGACGACGGCGGGTGACCACCCGCCGTCGTCCGCTCGCGTTAAGGCGAGGGTCGCCGCGCTCCAGTCCGGTTGTTAGTTGTCAATCGATTGACCTTGCCCCGGCGCGTCGCGGCCGACACCCAGACGGCACCCGAAGAAGCGGGCAGGAGCGCGGCATAACCCCCGCTAGCGCACGGCGCGGCTCGGGATGCCGCGCCAACGCGTCGCCGCCGGCAGCTCCTCGCCCTTCATGACGAGGGAGAGCGGATCGACCGTCGTGCCGGCCCCGACGCGGGTGTCGTAGAGCACCACCGAGCGGCTCCCCACGCTCACGCCACGCTCAAGCTCGATCGTGGACATCTTCATGACCCGATCCTCGAAGAGGTGGGTCTGGAGCGAGGTGTTGGGATCGACCGCGACGTCGTCGCCGATGTGGACGAGGTCGAACTCGGTCAGGAACGTGGTCGAGATGCACGTGCGCTTCCCGACGTTCGCACCGAACAGCCGCAGCATCGGACCCATCCACGGCGTGCCCGTGAGCCACACGAACAGCCCCGGCACGGCGGCGGCCTCGTAGAGCGCCGTGACGAGCTCGGTGCGGCGCACGAACCGACCCCACAGAGGCTCAACGCGCGGACGGTAGCGCCCCACCACGAGCCACTTGAGCGCGGCGACGGTCAGCACGGTCGCAAGGCCGACCCCGAGGACGATCACCGGAGCGGCGAGGAGGGTCGCGAGGTGATGTCCTTGCCGGGCCACGGCCGCGCCCAGGAGCATACCGCCGAAGGACGCCGTGCCGATGATCGAGCTCGGAAGCACAATCCGGATGTACTCGATGACGTACCGCTCGAACACGCGCCACCTCGTGGGGCGGTAGGTGAGCTCGTCACCGAACGCCTCGCTCTCCTGGCGCCGGGGAAGCCGCATGGCGGGCGAGCCGAGCCAGTCGGTGCCGCGCGGGACGCCGCTGACCGGGGCCATGCTGTGCACGCCCACGAGCGCGGACTCCCCCATCTTCGTTCCGGAACGCAGCAGCGCGGCGTTGCCCACGAACGAACGGTTCCCGACCTCGGTGAGGCCCAGGCTGACGTACCCGTTCCGGTAGGTCGCGCTGCCCACCGCCGCCATGTCCGCGATGAAGCTCTCCGTGCCGAGGACCAGCAGGTCCGGGTCCAGATGGGCCGCGGTGGACACCTCGGACCGCCGGCCCACCTTCGCACCCAGGAGCCGCAGCCACGGCACCGTGTAGAGGGTCGCGTACATCGAGTTCGTGGTCGAGAGGCTCATCTGGAGGAGCTTGTCGGCGAACCACTTGCGGAGTCCGAACGTCGAGGCCACGGCGTGCGTTCCGGCCGGGGTCTTCGGGAGCGCGAGCTTCTTGCCGAGCAGCACCACGGCGCACGTCGTCACGGTGTAGACCGGGCCGAGGAGCGCGATCGCGCCGAGGCCGGCCAAGAGGCCGCCCGTCTCATAGGCCCACGCCGCGAACGCCGCCCCGGGCGCGAGAGTGGCGAGGGCCAGCACCTCGAGGAACAGGTAGCCGGCCACGAAGCCTGCGTGGTGTCCTGCGGTCCAGCCCCGGGCGGGCCGCTCCCGGCCGCCGAGCTCGGCGAGCAGCGCGTCCGGTTCGGTGGCCCGCGAGGCCGGGGAGCCGGACCATTCCTCACGGGCCGGGATGAGCTGCCCCTCCGCGGCCAGCGACATGTCCGCGAGGAGGGCGCCATAGCCGAGCTCGGAGCCCGCCTGGAGCACAGCATTCGCGCCGATGAAGGCGTGGCTGCGAACGGTGATGGGCTTGATCGTCACCCAACCGCGCTCAACGTGGAACGGGAGCAGCTGGGCGTTGTAGCCGACGCTCACCTCGTCGCCGATGTAGAGCATCGACGGCAGCGCGAGGCTCGCGGTCGCGATGTGGCAGTTCTTGCCGACGCTCGCGCCGAGGAGCCGCAGATAGGGGGCCATGAGCGGCGAGCCGGAGAGGAGACTGAGCGGCGCGAAGGAGGTCAGCGCCCGGATGGTCCAGACGCGGAGGTAGGTCCACCCCCACAGCGGATAGTGCCCGGATCTCAGGCCCCACGAGAGGAGACGCACGCCAACTACGGGGATCACGATGCGGCTCACGATGAGGCTCACCATGACGGACGTTGCGAGTTCGACGTAGTGCAGCTTCCCGCCTGCCTCACCGAGGACGACGGCGGTCGGCGCGCCCACCGCGAGCAGCAGGGCGTACACGACGACGAGCTGGGCGAGCCCTGCACCGAAGACCCGCCGCGACGAGTGGGTGATGGACTCGGGACGGTTCTCCGCGACGAGGGAGGCCCGCGACGACTCGGCACCCGCGGCCTCGAGCATGCGCGCGAGCTGCCGCACCGTGGGATGCGCGTAGATGTCCGCGATCGAGACCGACGCGGCGAAGTCCGTCTCGCGCAGGAGCGAGGCGGCTTGGGCGGCGAGAAGGGAGTGGCCGCCGAGCTCGAGGAAGAAGTCGGCGGTCACCGAGAGCTCTGCTGCCTCCATGCCGAACGCCTTCGCCCACACCGCGCCGACCTTGCGCTCGAGCGCGGTGCCGGCGGCCGCGTGCGACGACGACGCCCGGACCAGGCGCGAGCCCTTCGGCTTGGGCAGGGCCTTCTTGTTGATCTTTCCGCTCGGCATGAGCGGCAGGTCCGTCAGAACCTCGAGGAAGCCCGGCACCATGTACGAGGGCAGGCGGTCGCGCAGCTGCTCGCCGATGCGGTTCCTGAGCTCCGCGCCGTCCTGCTCCCCGCCGCCCTGCTCCCCGACCTTGAGCGTCACGTACGCGACGAGCTCGGGGTCGCCGTGGTCCATCTGCCGCAGATTCACTGCGGCGGCGGCCACGGCCCGGTCGTTGAGGATCACGCTCTCGATCTCGCCGAGGTCCACGCGGTGTCCGCGGATCTTGACCTCGCTGTCGGCGCGGCCGAGGTACTCGATCTCGCCGTTCTCGGTGAACCGGCCGAGGTCGCCGGTCCGGTAGAGCCGCCCGCCGGGGACGCTCGGGTCAGTGAGGAAGCGGTCCGCGGTCTGCTCCGGGCGGTTGATGTAGCCCCGCGCGACGCCCGGGCCGCCGATGCAGATCTCGCCGACCTCGCCATACAGGACCGGCTCGCGGTCCTCGTCGAGGATGCTGATGTGGTAGGTCGGCAGCGGCCGGCCGATGGTCACGGTCCGGCCGGGAAGGAGCTCGCCCCACGTCGCCGTCACGGTCCCCTCGGTGGGGCCGTACGTGTTCAGCATGCGGCGCGTCGGGGTGGACCAGCGCTCGACGAGCTCGGCCGGGCACGCCTCGCCGCCGACCAGGAGGCCGCGGATGAGCGGAAGATCCCGATCGATCGTCGCGAGGACGGTCGGCACGCAGTAGAGCACGGAGATGCGGCGCTCCCCGAGGAAGTCGGCCAGGCCGGAGCCGAGTCGGCGGGAGTCGGTGGGGCCGGCCACGAGGGTCGCGCCGACGGCCCACGTGGGCCAGACCTCTTCGATGGAGAAGTCGAACGCGAGCGTCATGCCCTGGTAGACGCGGTCCGCGGGGCGCACGTCGTACACGCCCGGCACGATGTTGATGAAGTTGCAGATGCTCGACTGCGCGACGTCGACGCCCTTGGGGCGTCCCGTGGAGCCCGAGGTGTAGATGATGTACGCGCTCGGGTCAGTGTCGCGATCCCTCGGGAGGCTCGGGCGTGACGCCGGGTGGGAGGCGATCTCTTCGCTCACCACGTCGAGGTCGAGCGCGGGGCACGCGACCTCCGCGCGCCCCGCGCGCAGCTCCGAGGCGGAGATGAGGAGCGCGAGGCCGGAATCCTCCGAGACGTACGCGACGCGGTCCGCGGGGGACGCGGGATCGATCGGCACGAATGCGGCTCCGGCCTTCTGTGCCGCGAGGAGCGCGACGTACAGCTCGACCGAGCGGTTGAGCAGCAAACCAACGCGGGAGCCCGGTCCCACTCCCGCTGCGAGGAGGTAGTGCGCGAGCTGGTTGGCCCGCGCGTCGAGCTGGGCGTACGTGAGGCTGAGCCGCTCGCATTCGAGCGCAATGGCCGCCGGCGTGGCATCGCACGCGGCCTCAAAGTAGTGATGCAACCTGCTCAGCGGGGGCCGGTCTGGTTCCGCTTGCCAGTCAGCGGGGCTGAGGATGAGCCCCTGAGTCAGTTCGGTTGTTTCTTCGGTCGTGGCCATCGAGAAGCAACTCCTGCCGCGTCGGCTCGGACATTCGTCTGGTGGGCGATGGGTCGGGGAGCACCCGTTAACTTCACCGAAACAAACTCGCGCAGGGTTACTGAAGAGACCGATCTTTATAGGTTCTTTACAGCCGTTAAGAGGAATTCATGGGCACTTTCGCGTAAAGTTCACCCGATATTCACGGCCTCCGCGTCAGACCTTGGGGGCCGCCGCCTCGGACAGCCGGGCGAGACCCTTTTCGAAGTCCTTGCCGACCATCTTGTCCATGTTCATGAACATCGAGAAGATCTTTGCGGCGCCCTGCGGCTCGCCGGTCATCGACCAGGTGACCCGCGTCCCCCCGGACTGCGGTTCGAACGTGAAGCCTGTGGGGTTGACGGCCTTGAACGGCTTGACGAATTCGAGGCGAATTCGGACGCTGTTCGGCTCGGTGGATTCGAGGATTTCCATGGTGCCCGAGCCGGCCTTGCGATTGCCGTGCCACTCGTAGCGCGCGCCTGGGCCGGCGTCCGGGCCCGAGTAGGTGCGCTGGAGTGCGGGGTCGAGGTCCTCCCAGGGGGACCACTCGGTCCACTTCCGGAAGCTGTTGACGTAGGGGAAAATCTGCTCCGGCGGGGCCGGAATGAAGGCGCTGCGAGTGATGGTATAAGCAGACATAACCACATGGTAGGTCCCGAACGGTCCGTGGACCCGAGACCGCGCCGCCCAAATACGGCGAGCAACAAAGGGTGCATATTTGGAAACATCGCGCTACCCTGAGTGAGTGACTTCACAGGACACCGCCGTCGAACTGACCGCCGAGACGCAGACCGCGCTGGAGCGCGCGGAGGCCAGCCACCGCCACGAGGCGCTCTTCTCCGAACGCGCCTACAACATCAAACAGTCGGCCGTCCGCGACGTCTTCGACATCTCCATCCGCCCGGGCCTCGTCTCCCTCGCGGGCGGCTCGCCGAGCCTGTCCAAACTCCCGCTCGACCTCGTCGCGGAAACGGCCTCGCGCGTGATCACCGAGCACGGCATGACGGCGCTCCACTACGGCGGCGGCAAGGGCACCGAGGAGCTCCGCCAGCTCATCTGCGAAATCATGGCGGAGGAGGGCATCGTGGGCGCCTCGCCGGACGACGTCGTGGTGACTACGGGCTCGCAGTCCGCGCAGGACATCGCGGCCAAGGTGTTCTGCAACCCCGGCGACGTGGTGCTCGCTGAGAACCCCACGTACGTCGGCGCGCTCAATACGTTCGAGGCCTACCAGGTCCACGTCGAGCCCATCGAGATGGATGAGAACGGCCTCATCCCCGAGGAGCTCGAGCGGCGCATCGCCGAACTCGAGGCCGCCGGCAAGCGCATCAAGCTCCTCTACACGATCCCGAGCTTCAACAACCCCTCCGGCATCACGCTCGCCGCCGAGCGCCGCCAGCGGATCGTCGACATCTGCCGTGAGCACAACATCCTCGTGCTCGAGGACAACCCGTACGGCATGCTCCGTTTCGACGGGCACCCGCTCACGCCCCTGCGCGCCGACAACCCCGACGACGTCATCTACTGCGGCTCCTTCTCGAAGATCTTCTCGCCCGGCGTCCGGCTCGGCTGGGCCCTCGTGCCGAAGCACCTCTACCGCCGCTTCTACCTCGCGGCCGAGGCCGTGGTGCTGTGCCCGTCATCGCTCACCCAGCTCCTCGTGACGGAGTTCTTCCGCACGTTCGACTGGCGCGGCTACCTCGCCGAATCCCGCGCGGTCTACGCCGAGCGGTGCGCGGCGATGCTTCAGGCGCTCGCCGAATACTTTCCCGCCGAGGCGCGATGGACGACGCCGGAGGGCGGCTTCTTCGTGTGGGTCACCCTTCCCGAGGGGATCGACACGTACCCCCTGCTGTATCAGGCGATCGACGCGGGTGTCGTGTTCATCCCGGGAGCCGCGTTCACGCCGTCGGACGGTCCGAGCAACAAGCTCCGGCTCGCGTTCAGCGGCGTGGCCCCCGAGCAGATCCGCGAGGGCGTGCGGCGGCTCGCGCCGGTCGTCCGGGGTGCGGTCGAGGCCAACGCGGGCTGACGCCCTCGCCGTCCAATGGTCAGGTCCCGTGGGTTTCGACCCACGGGACCTGACCATTGGAGGGGCGCTTGCCGGGCGCTATCCGCCGATGGCGGTTAGCGCGTTCACTTGGCCCTTGCCGCTGAACGAGTTGCTGCCCACGCCGCCCTGGCAGACTTGCGGTGCACCGTTGTCGACGGCCGGGAACGGCGCATACATCGCAGTGTCAGGGCACGCCAGCGGATCGGCCGTGGCCGTGATCCGCGCCGCGACGGCGCCCGGCGAGGTCACGCCCGAGCTCACCACGAGGGCCGCGACGCCGGCCACGTGTGGCGAGGCCATCGACGTTCCCTGCAGGTAGCAGTAGGTCGCGCCCGAGGCGTCGAAGACCTTGCGGCGGCATGAGTTGATGAGCGACGCCGGCCACGTCGAGAGCACGCGCCCGTTGGGGGCCGTGGCCGTCTTCTGGAGGATCGAGTCGCCGCCCGGAGCCATGACCTGGGTGACGCCCACTCCGTAGTTCGAGTAGAACGACTTGAACTCCTTGTTCCCGTCCGCGCTCACGCCGATCACTCCGGGCACCTCGGCCGGGACGACGGCGCACGCGTTCGTGATCTCGCGCGTGACGGGCGTCGTGTTGTCCGGACTCGTGACGTCCTGGGTCGGGTGCGCGAGATCGTCGGAGGCGTTGCCGAGCGCCGCGACCACCGTGGTGCCCTGCTGCTGCGCGAACCGGATGGCCCGGCGCTCCGCCTCCCAGATGGCCCGCTGGCCGGGATCGTTCTTGCAGTTGAAGAGCCAGGGATCGGCGAAGTAGCTGTTGTTGGTCACCTGAATGCCGTGTTCCCCGGCCCACATGAAGGAGCAGACCACCGCCTCCGGGAAGAAGAATCCGGCCGCGTCGCCGGCCTTGATGCCGGCGAGCTTCACGTTCGGCGCCACGCCCACGATCCCGGTCCCGTTCTTCGCCGCCGCGATCGTCCCGGCTGTGTGCGTGCCATGGCCGTTGTCGTCCATCCACGCGGCCGGGGTCTGATTCGGCACCCCGCCCAAGCACGAGACGCTCCGCGAGAAGTCGACGTTCGGCGCGAGGTCGGAGTGCGTGAAGTCGAGCCCCGTGTCGATGTCCCCGACCACCACGGAGGCGCTGCCGCCGCTCAGGGCGTGTGCCTCGGGCGTGTGAATCTGGTTCATGTCCCATTGCAGCCCGGAGAGGCTGTCAGCGCCGGGCGCGGGCGCGGGCGGGGTGACCGGATCCGCGGCGTCCGTCGTCGCGTCATCCTTGAGCGAGACCCCGAACGACGCCGTTGCTGCCGCCCCCTGCACCCTCGGATCGGCGGCCTGGAGCGCGGCGGCAAATCCGGACGACCCGGACGAGACGACTGCCACGCCGATCTTCGCGTAGTCCTGGACGAGCGTTCCGCCGGCACGGATGATCGCGTCCCGCGACGCTCCCGCGGCGCTTCCGCCGAATTTGTAGAGGACCAAATAGGTCTGGGCCGACCCTGACGCGGTGTCGGCCGCGACCGGTCCCATGGTTGCCGTCGTGACCGTGGCAGCGAGGGCCACCGCCGCGACGGGCGCCAAGATGCGAATGAGATGTTGCATGAACGGCTCCTTCTCCCCGGAGGGTGTCCCGGGGCTAGATCCTGTCCGCTCCCTGGGCAGGTTCGCCGAGGGGAAGCCGGAGGCGGCTCCGTCGGTGATCGGTCCCCCTGGCCAAGCCGTGGATGCGCACCCCCGCGCAAAGATTAGTGGCGTAGATCACGTGCACGGAAGCTTCCGCGTAGCCCTCAATAGCGAATCGAGTACAGGCAAGTGTGGCTGGCGGTCGTGGCGCCATGCGAGCGTGTGTGCATGGGGGACACATCGTGTACGTAGTCAACTCAGAAGATCATTTCCGCGAAGCCGATCTGCCGGCGCAGGTCCGCGCGCTGCGAATGCCACCTTGGGCTGGCGCGCTGCTCGGTGCAGGCCTTGTCGCAGCGGCGGTTGGCGCCGTCGCCGGCTCCATCGTCATCAACGATCGCGACAGCGCCATCATCTCGGCCTGGGCCGAAGCGCTCATCATCGCGTGGGCCGTCTTCGCAGGCACCTTCGGTGCGCTCCTCTTCTGGCGTGCGGGCGAACGGGTCGCGCTCACCCGGGACGCGGCCATCGTGACGAAAGGCTTCGCTGTCCGGGCACGGATCGATCGCAGGCAGCTTGAAGGTTTCCACCCGTACCTGCACCAGTACACAGCGCGCGGCGGCGACCAGTACCGCATGGTGCCGACCTTCACGGTCGGGGACTCCTACGGTCGGCTCCGTGAAGTGCCCCTGCCGTTCCTGTCCTACTGGAACCCTGTCGGCGGAACCCTGGCTCCGCTGCCGCCGCGCGCCGCATACATCGAGGCCTGGGCACGCGGGGCCAACAGCCCGTTCTCGAGATCCACTTCGGCAGGCGCCATCCCGGCGCCGCTCTCGATGCACCAGCAGTTCGTGCGCACAGGTCTCCAGCGCCGTGCGCGCCTCGCGGCCGCCCTCATCCCCCTGCTCACGATCAGCCTCGGGCTGGGTCTCGGCTTCGGGTTCGGCCCCGTGGCCCAAGCCCTCGGATTGAGCCGCCGCAGCGTCGATACACAGACGGACCGCGCTGGCATCCGCGACCTCGACGACAGCCTCACGCCGGTGGTCACCACCTGGGATTGGCATGCGCTCGAGGTCACTCCCGGCACGCGCAGTTTCACGTTCAACCCCACCCTCCGATCATTGCCGCCGGAGGGGCACTACACCGTCCGATACTTCATTCGCGATCCCGCGCAGCGGGGATCCAATCTCAGCCTTCCGCAACAGAAATACGGCCGAATCGTTTCGCAGGGAACCATCTCCGTCACGGACCCCATGATCGAATTCACGCTCGACAACAACGACACGCTCTTCACCTTCGAGATCTACGTGAGCGACGACCAAGGCCACACGACGCGCGACGGCACGCAGTACCGCAACATCGGACCGCGCCCAGCACCGACTCCGACCCCGCATCCGGCACCGATCCAGACGTCTTGAGGGCTGGCCAGGGGCCTTAGCACCACCAAGCCGGGCGCATCTCCACCAAGCCGGCGTCCCCAGGCGGATTCGCGGCGTTACTCGCTCCGCTCGTACACCCAGGGCAGCGAACTCATCTGCAGCCGATGCCGCGCTGGCCCCATCGCGGCCTCGTTGCCGTACTGCGCGTCCCCCGCCCACAGCACGGCCTCGATCTGCCCATCCCCGGCGAAGAGTTGGAGGCTCGCGTACAGTTCGGGGGCCCTCGACGCCGCGTCCGCGATCGCGAGCGCGGCCGTCTCGGCACCGAGGAGCCCGTGGAGCGTCACCCACGTGGGCGGGAAGAGGACCATCTCCCCCGCACCGTGACGCTCGAGAGCGACGGCCGGGGTCACCCACGCGTACGCGACGTGCTCGCCGTCGTTGAGCACCACGTCCCCGCCTGGATCGGCGGCCACGAAGAACCACGTGCGCAGCCGCTTCTCCGCGCGCTGCGGCGGGACCCACACGGAGAGCCCCACGAGCGCGTCCTCAGTCAACCGGAGCCGGGTCTCCTCGCGGGTCTCGCGGACCGCGGCCCGGCGCACGGCGAGGGGCGCGTCGTGAGGCGAGGCGCCGGCGTCGTCCGCACGTGCTGTACCCGCCGCGCTGGCTGTCCGCCCCGCCCCGGCTGTTCCTGCCACCTCGACGGCCCCGATGAGCCCATCCTCGGGGTCCACGGTCCCGCCGGGGAACGCCCACGCCCCCGCGAACGAACCGCGCCCATGCCGCTCGAGGAGGAGCACCTCGACGCCATCCGGTCCGTCGCGGAGGATGACGACGGTCGCGGCGTCGCCGTGGATGGGGCCGGTCTCAGGCATGAACCCAGTATGGCGCTGACCGGGACTAAAGGGATCGAAGGCGGCCGGGATCCGAACTGATCCAGCGGGCCCCCTCTGCCTCGAGAACGTCGCGCACGTGAGGGCTGCTGCGGGACGAGCGTTCGGGTGTGACGAACACCCACGGCTCGAGCCCCTGCAGCTTGGAGAACAGGAACGCACCGACGAGGGAAAGGTCGTTGAGCGTCCGTTCGAAGAACGTGGGGCCGTAGTGCAGATCCGGATCGTCCTTGAACGCCGATTGGTCGAGGAGCCCGCGATAGTCTTCCGGATCCCCGAAGAGTTCCGCGATCGTGGGCCGCACGCCGCCATGCACCACGAATCGATTCCGGAGCTCCTTCATGCGGTAGATCAGGTTGATCGTCTCGGGCTCCAGGACCGCGCGGACCCTCAGATCGTCCTTGACCCGCTTGGAGAGGATGATCTTGTCCACGAGCACGTTCTTGGCCGCCCCCTCGCTCACGCGGTGGGCCCACGCGAGGTGCTTCATGTACAGCTCGATGACCTTGAAGAATTCGATGATCGCGCTCTCGGGGTCTGAGAGCAGCGCATAGCCACGGGACAGAGTGAAGCAGGCCTGGATCTGATAGGGGCTATTGGACCTCTCGAGACGATGAACCGCGTCAAGGACATCCTGCGAAGGCCGGAATTCGGGCACCTCGTCGTGAGAGGGCGCAACCGAGAACCCGAGCCCGCCCGGAGACCGTTCAAGCAGTCCCACCCCCTCGTACACGGCCAGAAGGGCGAGCGCGACGGACAGCCGCTTGAAGGCGCCCTTCCGGTCGAGTTCCTCGCCCACCCGTAGCACCACCGAACCCGCACCGTCGCCGCCGAGATCCAGCCCGTAGACCGGGAACGCCAGGCCGGGCGAGGCAGCGGGAACCAGCGGGAACGTATAGGCATAGCTCCGGGCCATGGTCCCATTCTGAGGGAGTCGCTCCCCCGAAGGGACTCCCTCCCCGGAGGGACCCGCGCGGCGGCAGTCGTACGCTAGAAGGCGTGCTTCTTTCCCGCCGCGACTTCCTCCGCGCCACCGCGGCGACCGCCGTCCTCGGGCCAACCGTCGCCGCAGCAGTGTCCTCGTGCGCGGCCCCCGAGAACGTCCCGGCGGTGCAATTCGGCACGCCGCTGCCCATCCCGCCGCTCGCCGACTCGAAGCTCGAGGGCGGCGTGCGCGTCTTCTCGCTCGTCCCGCAGGCCGGCAAGCACGAGTTCATCCCCGGCAAGCCCGCCGATTCGATGGGCTACAACGGCGCCCACCTCGGGCCGACCCTCCGCGCGACGCGCGGCGAGCGCGTGCGCGTCGACGTCCGCAATCAGCTCTCCGACGCGACGACCGTCCACTTCCACGGCATGCGGCTCCCCGCCGCGGACGACGGCGGCCCCCACCAGATGATCGACCCCGGCGGGGTCGCCTCGCCCGCGTGGGCCGTCTCGCAGCCCGCCGCGACGCTCTGGTACCACCCGCACCCGCACGGCAGCACCGAGAAGCAGCTCTCGATGGGCCTCACGGGCCTGTTCATCGTGGACGAACCCGGCGGGCCCGAACTCCCCCACACGTACGGCGTGGACGACGTCCCCGTGATCGTCCAGGACCGCCGCCTCGACTCGAACGGCCAGGTCACGCTCGACTCGAACGGCAACTCGCTCGGGACCCTCGGCAACTCGATCGCGGCGAACGGCGTGCTCGGCGCCGCCCTCAAGGTCACGACCGAACGCGTGCGGCTCCGGCTGCTCAACGCGAGCGGCGCGCGCTGGTTCAACTTCGGCTTCGCGGACGGGCGCACCTTCCACGTCGTCGCGTCCGACGGCGGCCTGCTCGCCGCTCCCGCGCCCGTCACCCGCGTGCAGCTCTCCCCCGCGGAGCGCGCCGAGATCGTCGTCGGGCTCAGGGCGGGCGAGCAGGTCATGCTGCGCGCGTTCGCCCCAGAGCTCGGCTCAGTCAACCCGCCCGACGCCTTCGGCGGCGGCAAGGACTTCGACGTCCTGCGGCTCGACGCGGCGGCGAGCCTCGCGCCGTCGGCCGCGCTCCCGACGACGCTCGCGGCGATCCCGGCCCTCGACGTCTCCGGCGCGCACATCCGCAGCTTCACGCTCAACGGCCACAACATCAACAACCACACGATGGACCTGAACCGCGTCGACGAGGTCGTGAAGAAGGGCGCCACGGAGGTCTGGCTCGTGGACAACACGAATGTGTACCAGCACAATTTCCACGTCCACGGGGTCCAGTTCCAGCTCCTCGACGTCAATGGGAACCCCCCGCCGGCACACTTGCGCGGCTGGAAGGACACGATCCCCCTGCTCCCGCGCGACCGCAGCCGGATCGCGATCGCCATGCCCGACTACTCCGACACCCAGCACCCGTACATGTACCACTGCCATCTGCTCGCGCACGAGGATCAGGGCATGATGGGCCAATACCTCGCGACCGAGGACGGCACCGGGCCGTCGAAGCTCGTCATGGACGGCATGCAGATGTAGTGCTGGGCAAGACCCGGTACGGTTCGACTGGTAACTCACTCTTCCCTCTCAAAGGAGCAGCATGTCCGTCGTCGTCACCGCCGTCTTCCACCCCGCCGAGGGCCAGCGCGAGCAGCTCGTCGAGGCCCTGCGCGCCACGATTCCGGGCGTCCATGAGGAGGACGGCTGCCTTCTCTACGCGATCCACGACGCCGCGGACGGCACGATCACGATGATCGAGAAGTGGACCTCCGCCGAACACCTCGACGCGCACTCGAAGGGGACCGCGGTCGCGGCCCTGCGCGACGCGGTCGACCCGTTCGTTGCCAAGCCAGCCACCGTCACGACGATGACGGCGATCGAGGCCGGCAGCGCGGAGCAGGGCGCGCTGTAAAGGCGCTGTAGAACACGGGCGGCCCGGGTTCAGCCCAGGCGGATCATCGTCCAGCTCACCGGGGGAAGCTCCGCGGTGAGCCGGCCGCCGTCGTACGCTGCGCCGTCGAGCGGTGCGGGCAGCACCGAAGTGCTGTCCTGCTCGGTCGCGTGCCACAGCGGGTCCTCGTTCGTGAACGTGACCGCCTCGATGAGTCCGAGACCGGCGAACGCGCTGAGATCCGCGGCCAGCCGGAGGGGCTCGGTGGTGCTGCGGTTGACGGCGAACAGCGTCACCTGGCCGGTCTCGGGGTCGTGCGTCGCGACCGCGGAGAGGGCGGGAACCTCGCCGTGCTCCGGTGTGACGAACCGCGGCGACTCCACCGCGAGCTGGAGCACGTCGCCGCGCGCGTGGGCCGAGGTGAGCGCGAACGGGTGGAACGTGGTCTGCTTCCAGGCCGCGCCGCCCGGGGCCGTCATGATCGGGGCGATCACGTTGACGAGCTGCGCGAGCGACGCCGAGTGCACGCGGTCCGTGTGGCGGAGGAGCGTAATGAGCAGATCGCCCACGACCACCGCGTCCGCGACCGTGTAGAGGTCCTCGAGCAGCGCAGGAGCCTCCGGCCAGTCGGTCCCGCTCGGGATCGGCATGCGCGGGCTGCCCATGTGCCAGACGTTCCACTCGTCGAAGGAAATGTGGACGTCCTTCGAGGTCTTCTTGACGCTCTTGACGTGGTCGATGTGGGCCACGATGTCGCGGATGAACTGGTCCATGACGGCCCCGGCAGCGAGGTGGTCCTCGAGCACGCCCGAGTTCTCGAAGTACTGGTGCGCGGAGATGTAGTCCACCGCGTCATAGGTTTCAGTCAGAACCGTGCGCTCCCACTCGCCGAACGTCGCCATGCGCGGCCCCGAGCTGCCGCACGCGACGAGGCGCAGGGTGTCGCCGGCGACCATCCGCATCGCGCGAGCCGTCTCGGACGCGAGCCGCCCGTATTCCTCCGCAGTCTTGTGGCCGATCTGCCACGGGCCGTCCATCTCGTTGCCGAGGCACCAGAACGTCACGCTGTGCGGTTCCTCGGCGCCGTTCTTGCGGCGGAGGTCGGAGAGCGCAGTGCCACCCGCGAGGTTGCAGTACTCGAGGACGTCCACCGCGTCCTGCACGCCGCGGGTGCCGAGGTTGACCGCCATCATGGGCTCGACGCCGGCCTTGCGGCACCAGTCCATGAAGTCGTCGAGGCCCACCTGGTTCGTTTCGGTCGAGTGCCACGCGAGGTCCAAGCGCACGGGACGTTCGTTCTTGGGCCCGATGCCGTCCTCCCAGCGGTAGCCCGACACGAAGTTCCCGCCCGGGTAGCGGACGGTGCTCACGCCGAGCTCGCGCGTCAGGTCGAGGACGTCCCCGCGCCAGCCGGCCTCGTCGGCGCTCGGGTGGCCGGGCTCGTAGATGCCGGTGTAGACGCAGCGGCCGAGGTGCTCGACGAACGAGCCGAACGTCTCGCGCCGCACGGGGCCGACCACGAAGGCCGGGCTCGCGGTGAGGCTCGCGCGTGGTGTGGGCTGGGTGGCTGCGGGCTGGGTGGCTGTGGGCTGGGTGGCTGCGGGCTGGGTGGCTGCGGGCTGGGTGTTAGCGGGTGCCATGTCTTCTCCGGGGTCTTGAGGTCGTCAGAGCTTCTTACAACGTTGTAAAGCTATGCTGTCGCGATCATCGGCAGGCAGTCAACCCTGTCCCGGTTCCTTCCTGCTCAGTTGGGCCATCGGATCCGGACCGAATTCGGCGTGGCGGCGCGTGGCACGCCGCGTCGAGGGCTCCAGACTGAGCGGGAAGGGACGCCCAGATCAGCTGTCGAAGGCGAAGAGGCGCCAGCTTGCCGTGTGCTCGGCGCCCGGCTCGAGGCGGATCACGTCGGTTCCGCTCGTGAAGGCGTCGGGAGGGCACGTCATGGGCTCGACCGCGAGGCCGAGCCGATTCGGGGCCGGCGGGAGCTTGTCGGCCGTGTGGACCTGGATCCACGGGCACTCCCGGTCCCACGCCATCCCCACGCCGGTCCCGCGCGCCGGGTCTCGGAGCAGGACGCGCGCGGTGCCGTCGTCCTCGAACGCGATGCCCGTGAACGCGTGGTCGATCTGCGTCGCACCGAGGGGTCGCGGCGCACGGAAGTCGAACGCGTGGCCCGCGACGGGCCGCTCGCCGACGGGCAGGAGCCTGTCGGGGGTGACCTCGAGGTACGTGTCCGCGGGGAGCTCGAACACCCACTCGTCGAGGGGCGATTCGCCCGCCACGAGGTACGGGTGCGGGCACACCCCGTACGGCGCGGCCTCGCTCCCGGCGTTCACGGCCCGCACCTCCCACGTGAGGCCGCCGGCCTCCGGCGAGGCCTCGCCGTCGAGCGCGTAGCGTGCCTCGAGCCGCACAGCGAACGGGTATCCCGGCTCTCCGTCGGAATCGGGCCCGCCGAGCTCGAGCGCGAGGGTCACCGAGCGCTCATCAGCGCGGACGAGCGACCACTCCCGCGTGAACGCGAAGCCGTGCAGGGCGCAGCCCCGCTCGGGTTCGCTGAGCGGCACGAGGTGAGTGGCGCGGTCGTACGTGTAGCGCCCGTCGGCGAGCCGGTTCGGCCACGGCGCCGCGATGATCCCGCGGTAGTCCGGGATCGGCCCGCCCTCCGCGAAGGGGACCACGAGGTCGCGTCCCTGGAACGTGAGCTTCCGCAGCGCGGCGGCGTGCGCCGTGACGACGGCGGCATAGTCGCCGGAGCGGAGCTCGAACTCGCGAGGCGCTGCACTGCGTTCCACCTGTTCCGGAGCAAGCTGTTCGGATTCCATTGATCTCCTTCGCGACGTGCGCCATCGGGGCCGCTTTGGTCAACGTTCACAGTCTGGGGCATCGCGGCGGGGTTCTCGAAGCCCTGTGCGGCCCGTGGTCCCTGCTCGGATGCGGCGCCGGGTCCAGAGGCACGCGTCAGATTCCCTGGGCCAGGCGGTAGTAGGCGGCGTTCCATTGGAGCTCGCGGGCGAAGCCGCGCGGGGTGGTGTCGTGGTCGATGACGAGGAGCTCGGTGCCGGCCATGCGGGCGTAGTCCTCGAAGGCCTCGACGCCGAGGGCCGTGCTCATGACGGTGTGGTGGGCGGCGCCGGCCTCGAGCCAGGCGGCGGCGGAGGTGTGGAAGTCGGGGGCGGGCCTCCACACGGCCCGGCCCACGGGGAGCTTGGGCAGCGGGGCCGTGGGTTCGACGACCTCGACGGCGTTGGCGACGAGCCGGAACCTGTCGCGCATGTCCGTGAGGGCGACGACGACGGCGGGGCCCGGGTCGGCGGTGAACACGAGGCGGACGGGGTCGTCCTTGCCGCCGATACCGAGGGGGTGGACCTCGAGGGAGGGCCGGGCGGTGGTCAGCGACGGGCTCACCTCGAGCATGTGGGCCCCGAGGATCCGCTCGGCCCCGGGGGTGAGGTCGTACGTGTAGTCCTCCATGAGCGAGGCCCCGCCGGGCAGGCCCGCGCCCATGACGTTCGCGGCGCGGACCAGGATCGCGGTCTTCCAGTCGCCCTCGGCGCCGAAGCCGTAGCCATCGGCCATGAGCCGCTGCACGGCCAGGCCGGGGAGCTGGCGGAGCGAGCCGAGGTCCTCGAAGCTCGTGGTGAACGCCCCGAACCCGCCGGCCTCGAGGAACGAGCGCAGGCCGAGCTCGATCGCGGCCCCGTCGCGCAGGGACCCGTGCCGGTCGCCGCCGCGGCGCAGCTCGGGGGCCACGTCGTAGAGGTCCTCGTACTCGGCGGTGAGGGCGTCGACGTCGGCCGGGTCGGCGGCCTCGACCGCCGCGGCGAGCTCGTTGACGCCCCACGTGTTGACCTGGACGCCGAGCCGGGCCTCGGCCTCGGTCTTGTCGCCCTCGGTGACCGCGACGTAGCGCATGTTGTCCCCGAAGCGGGCGAGCCTGAGCGATCGGGTCGCGGCCCAGCCCGCGGCCGCGCGGGCCCACGTGCCGGTGCGCTCGGCCACCCGGGGGTCCGAGACGTGCCCGACGACGGTCTTCCGTGGCACGCCGAGGCGGGACTGGATGTACCCGAACTCGCGGTCGCCGTGCGCGGCCTGGTTCAGGTTCATGAAGTCGAAGTCGATCTCGCCCCACGGCAGCTCGACGTTGGCCTGGGTGTGGAAGTGCAGGAGCGGCTTCGCCAGCGCGGACAGCCCCGCGATCCACATCTTCGCCGGGGAGAACGTGTGCATCCACGCGATCAGGCCGATCACGCGGCCGTCCGCGTTCGCCTCGAGCGCCAACCGCCGGATCGCGTCCGCATCCGTCAGCACGGGCTTCCACACCACGCGCACGGGCAGGGCCGGCGCGTCGCCGAGCTCGCGGGCGATCGCCCGGGACTGATCGGCGACCCGGGCCAGGGTCTCGGGCCCGTACAGGTGCTGGCTGCCGGTGAGGAACCAGACCTCGTAGGCGTCGAATGGGCGGGAGGGGCGGGATTGGGCAGCCGGACGGGCGGCCTGGGTGCGGGTCAGGTCAGCGGTCATGGTGTCTCCTCGTGAGGAAGGAACGGCGGGAAAGCAAAGGGCTCAGCTGTCAGCGGCCGTAGACGTTCTGGTAGCGGGCGTGCAGCGAGGCGATGTGCTCGGGCGCGATCGGGAGAGGCTCGCCGAGCTGCCGGGCGATGTGCACCGTGCGGGCGACCTCCTCGCACATCGCCGCGGCCTTCACCGCGTCCCGCGGCGTGGGGCCGATCGTGAACGGCCCGTGGTTCTGCATGAGCACCGCGGGCGAATTCGAGCCCCGCAGCGTCTCGACAATCCCGCGGCCGATCGAGTCGTCCCCGATGAGCGCGAACGGGCCCACCGGGATCTCCCCGCCGAACTCGTCGCCCATCATGGTCAGCACGCACGGGATCGGCTCGCCCCGCGCGGCCCACGCCGTGGCGTACGTCGAATGCGTGTGCACGACTCCCCCGACCCCGGGCAGGTGCCGGTACACGTAGGCATGCGCGGCAACGTCCGACGACGGCGACAGCCCCGGATTGCCCCACTCACCGCGGTCTTTCCCAGTCGGAGAATTCTCGGAGAGCGAATCCACGGGAACTCCCTGAAGGTCCGTCACGACCATGAGTTCCGGGGCCAGGTCCTGGTACGAAACCCCCGAGGGCTTGATGACCATCAGATCCGCCCCCGGGACCCGCCCCGAGACATTCCCGGCCGTCCACACCACGAGCCCGTACCGCGTCAGCTCCGCGTGCAGCGCGCAGACCTCCTCGCGCAGCCGCGCGATCTCCGCCTCGAGCGGGGTCCGGGCTCTCACGCAGTCACCTCGGCAAGCTTCTCGGCGCGGCGGCCGGTGCGCGCGGCGCGCTGGATGCGCTTGAGCCGGTGCATGGCCTCGCTCGCACCTCGGCCGAAGTGGTCGTGCAGCTCGCGGTATTCGGCGTACAGCGCCCCGTACGCGGCGACGTTCCTGGGGACCGGCGTGTAGACGTCGCCGGGCTCGGAGCCCATCGCGGCGGCGGCCGCCCGGATGTCGGGGTACGCGCCCGCGGCGACGGCCGCGTGGATCGCCGAGCCCAGCGCGGGGCCCTGCGCGGAGCCGATCGTGCGGATGGGGAGGTTGAGCACGTCGGCGTAGACCTGCATGAGGAAGCGGTTCTTGACGAGCCCGCCCGCGGCGATGAATTCACGCACCGGGACGCCGGCGCCGTCGAACGCCTCGACGATCTGGCGGGTGCCGAACGCCGTCGCCTCCAAAAGCGCGCGGTAGACCTCCTCGGGCCGGGTCGCAAGGGTCAGGCCGAGGATCAGCCCCGAGAGCTCGTGGTCAACCAGCACCGAACGGTTGCCCGACTGCCAGTCCAGGGCCACGAGCCCGTGCCCGCCGATCGGCTGGGCCGCGGCGAGCTCGGTGAGGTGCTCGTGCAGGCTCTGCCCCGCGGCGGCCGCGGCCTCGTGATACGCCGGCGGGACGAAGCCACTCGTGAACCAGCCGAAGATGTCCCCCACCCCGGACTGACCGGCCTCGTAACCCCACAGGCCCGGGACGATCCCGCCGCGGACCACGCCGCACATCCCCGGGACCTCGCGCAGCTGGCCGCCGTTCACGACGTGGCATGTCGAGGTGCCCATGATCGCCACGAGCTGGCCGGGCTCGACGGCTCGGGCCGCGGGCGCGGTCACGTGGGCGTCGACGTTGCCCACCGCGACCGCGATGCCCTCCGGCAGGCCCGTCCACGCAGCCGCCTCGGCCGTAAGGAGGCCTGCGGCCGCCCCGAGCTCGCCGATCGGGTGCTCGACCTTGTCCCGCACGAACCCCTCGAAGCCGGGGTTGAGGGCGGCGAGGAACTCCTCCGAGGGGTAGCGCCCGTCCTGCCGGATGCCCTTGTACCCGGCCGTGCACGCGTTGCGCACGTACTCGCCGCACAGCTGCCAGACGATCCAGTCCGCCGCCTCAACCCAGCGCTCCATCGCCGCGTACGCCGCGGGCGCCTCCTCGAGCAGCTGGAGACCCTTCGCGAACTCCCACTCGCTCGAGATGAGCCCGCCGTACCGGGCCAGCCACGGCTCGCCCCGCTCCGCCGCGAGCGCGTTGATCCGGTCCGCCTGGGGCTGGGCCGCGTGGTGCCGCCACAGCTTGACGTACGCGTGCGGCTCCGCGGCGAACTCGGGCAGCTCGCTCAGCGGCGTCCCGTCGGCGAGCGTCGGGACCATGGTGCAGGCTGTGAAGTCGGTCGCGATGCCGATCACGTGCCCGGGATCGATGCCCGCCGCCTTGACCGCTGCCGGGACGGCCGTGCGCAGCACCTCGCGGTAGTCCTCGGGCACCTGCAGCGCCCACTCCCCCGGAAGGCCGACGACGGCGCCCGCGAGCTCCGCGGGCAGCTCGCGGTCCAGGACGGCGTGCGGATACTCGTGCACGGCGCTGCCGAGCTCGCGCCCGTCCCGCACGCGCACGACGACGGCGCGTCCCGACAGGGTGCCGTAGTCGACGCCGACTACGTAGTGGTCCATGGGATGCCTCTCGACGAATGTGAACGCTCTCACGTTTTAGTGTTAGCGTTCACATAGGTCGTGTCAAGGAGCCTCTGGCGTTTCGGGTACAGATGATCTGCACCCGAAACGGGGTGGGACGCGAGTTGGCGTACCCGAGACGGGTGGGGTTAGGCGGCCGGGCCCGTTGTCGAACGCGGGATCAGCTCCGCCGGGACGATCGAGCCCACGGCCGGCACCTCAGGCCCGGCTGGCTCAGGCCCGGCTGGCCCAGGCCCGGCTGGCCCAGGCCCGGCTGGCCCAGGCCCGGCTGGCCCAGGCCGGCTGGCCCAGGCCCGGTGGCCCCAGCGCCCGCCGTCTCGCGGCCCGCCGGCTCCGGCGCGCCCTCGATTTCGGCGACGAGTATCGCGAGCGCCCGCCGCCCGAGCTCCTCGAAGTCCTGCCTCACGGTGGTGAGCGGCGGAATGTAATAGCCGGCCTCGGGGACGTCGTCGAACCCCACCACCGAGACCGTCTCGGGTACCGATACTCCCCGCTCATGGAGTGCCCGGAGGACGCCGAGCGCCATCTGGTCGTTGGCGGCAAACAGCGCCGTGGGCGCGCCGGGAGCCTGCGAGGCGACGTCGTCCGCGAGGGCAAGCCCCGCCTCGTAGCCGCCCGCGGCGGTCCAGTCGCCCTCGCGCCGCCACGCGCCCTCGACCTCGACCCCGGCCTCGGCCAGCGCGGCCCGCCACCCGGCGTCGCGCGCTTCGGCGTCGATCCAGCCGCTCGGCCCCGCGAGGTGGCCGATGCTCCGGTGACCGAGCCCGAGAAGGTGCTCGACGGCGTCGCGCGCCCCCTGTTCCTGGTCGACGCGGACGCCCGCGATCCCCGGCTCGCCGCGCGTCCCGACCGCGACGACGGGCACCCCCGCGCGCAGCCCGCGGAGCGTCTCGAGCGTGCCGGGGTGGGGCACGACGACGACGATCCCGTCCACCGATTGGTCCTGGAAGTGACCCACGGCGTCCGCGATCGACTCGGGAGTCACCTCGCGCAGACCCGCGATGCTCACGAAGTAGCCAGCATCGCGCGCGGCCTGTTGGACGCCCAGCAGCGTGTTGGCCGGGCCGAACGCGCCCATCTCGCTGCCGAGGACGCCGATGGTCTGCGAACGCCGGGTCACGAGGCTGCGCGCGGCAGTGTTGCGGCGGTAGCCGAGCTCGGCAATGGCGGCCTCGACGGCGGCGCGCGCCTTGGGGCTCACGTGCGGATGGTCGTTGAGCACGCGGGACACCGTTTGGTGCGAGACTCCCGCCTCACGGGCAACGTCCTGCATCGTGGGGTGCGCCTGGCTCATGCTGCTCACCCTATCCGCGCGACCCCGCGCCGACCCGCCGGGACTCAGTACCCAGCGGCGGCGTCGACGAGGCCCTCGAGCGGGAGGCCCATGGCGAGCCGATGCACGTTGATCTCGACCCTCTCGCCGAGGAGGGGCCGGATCATCTCGATGGTGTCCGCGGTGTGCGGGGTGATGAGGGCGCGCGGCTCGTCCCACAGGGGGTGGCCGTCGGGGAGCGGCTCGGGGTCGGTCACGTCGAGTCCCGCTCCGAGGATGCGGCCCTCCGCGAGCGCGGCCACGAGCGCGTCCGTGTCGACGAGCCCGCCGCGGGCGATGTTCACGAGCACGGAGCCGGGCTTCATGACCGCGAGCTCCGCCTCGCCGATGAGCTTCGACGTGCCGGGCGTGAGGGCTGCGGCCACGACCACGACGTCGGCCTCGGGGAGCAGCTCGGCGAGGTGCTCCGCCGTCGTCGTTCGCCGGGCGCCGGGGACGGGCGCGTCGGTGCGCCGCACGACGTCGATCTGCATGTCGAACGCGGCGAACAGCCGCAGGAGCTCCATGCCGATCCCGCCCGCTCCGATCACCACGGCCGTGAGCCCGTGGAGCGACGTCCCCGCGGACGCGCCCCAGCTGCGCGCGGCGGCGCGCTCGGGCAGGTGGCGGTACAGCGCGAGGGTGAGCGCGAGCGCATGCTCGGCCACGGGCTTCGCGTAGGCGCCCTTCGCGCTCGTCCAGACCTTGTCGGGATGTGCGGCGAGCGCGTGCGCGTACGACTCGATCCCGGCCGAGGGCAGCTGAACCCAGCGGATCGACGGCGTCCCGTCAAGGAGGTCCTGGAGGGCGTGCTTGTCGTTGCCGTGGTCGAGGACGAGGCCTTCCGGCCGCTCGTCGAGGCCGACGACGACGCCCCCTCCCGCGGCGATGGCGTCAGTGAGGAAGGGCAGGACTTCGCCGTGGATCGCGATGCGGGGAGTCGTGGTCATGTGCCCAGCCTAACGGCGGACGCTGGACGCTCCCGATGGCTCGTAGGATCGTCAGGTGCACCGCTTCGCCGTCGTCCTCCCGCTCGAGCCCATGGCTCTCGGCGAGCGCTACGCCGTGCGCGATTGGCCCCTCCATCTCACGGTCACCCCCGTCTTCGCGACGGGGGCGACGACGGCGACGCTCGCCGCGCGGATGGGCGAGGTCGCCTCAGCGCACGGTCCGCTCGACGCCGTCGCGGGGCCGGGCGAGCTGTTCGGGCCGCGCCACGATACGCCGGTCGCGCTCGTGGACTCGGCCGAGGTGCGCGCACTGCACGCGGTGCTCACAGATGCACTCGCGCCCCTCGGCATCCGGTTCGATTCGCCGCACTACGCCGGCGAGGGCTTCCGGCCCCACATCACGGCGACGACGCGCGGCGCGGCCGAGGACGGCCAGCTGCTGCGGCTCGCTCAGCTCGCGCTCGTGGACATGGAGCCGGGGCCGGGCCAAGGGCGTCCGCAGGTGGTAGCGGTCGCGGCGCTCGACGGCGGGCGCTGACAGGGCCCGGGAATTGCTGATCATCGTCGGCTGGGTGCAGCTCGCGCGGTCCCGGCGTGCGACGTCCCGGCGTCAGCGCGACGCCTCGCGATAGCCAATATGGACCTCCGAGTCGAGGCCCCGAAGGGAGCTGAGCTTCGAGAGGAGCCCGAAGAGCTCGGTGGCCTGCTCGGCGGTGAGGCCGTCGACGATCGCGGCCTCCTGCGCCTCCGCAGCGTGGCGCAGCGATCGGAGCACAGACGCCCCTGACTCGGTGAGCCGGAGCTCCTGAACGCGGCGGTCTGCGGAGCTCCGCGTGCGCGTGACGAGCCCGGCGCCCTCGAGGCGGTCGATGAGCGCCACGACGCGACTCTGGACCGAGCCGAGCGTCTCGGCGAGCGCGCGCTGGCTGATGCCCGGGGACCGGCCGATGATCCGGACCACGCCGGCCTCCGACGGGGTGATGCCCAGGCCGCGCGTCTGGTCCGCGAAGAGCTCGGCGGCGTGGGCTCCCAGCTGGGCGAGCAGGAATCCGATGCGGGCTGGGCGCCCGGTGCTTGGCATAGACCCGTCTGGCCTCAAGCTCTCTGGCATGGATCCACAGTACAGCATTGACTGTATGATTCACTAGGTGAATAATTGCAGCCATGACCGATCTGACAGCTCCCGCCTCACGCCCCGAGGCCGCGCGATCCGGCCGCCGCCCCGACGGGCCGAACGCGGGGATCCTCGCGCTCGTCGCCCTCATCCTCTCGATCGCCGCCGTCGCGCTCCCCGCCTTGGCAGCGGGCACCACCTACCCCTCGCCGTCGACTCCGTCCGATGACATCGCCCGCTATTTCACCGGCCACAACTTCTCGGCAACCCTCACCGGGTTCCTCGCCTTCGGGGCCTCGGTTCCCCTCGGGATCTACGCCGCGACCACCTACGCGCGGCTCCTCCGGCTCGGCATCCGAGTACCTGGGCCCAACATCTCGTTCTACGGCGGCATCGCCGCCTCGATCACGCTCGGCGCGTCCGGCCTCCTCATCTGGGCGGTGAGCCAGACGGCCTCCGAGGCCCCCGGCGCCGTCGTCCACCTCGTCGCAGACGCGGCGTTCGCGCTCGGCGGCTTCGGCTTCGCCACCGGCGCCGGGCTGCTCATCGCCGGCATCGCGGTGCCGGCCCTCATCCTGCGGCTCACGCCGCGATGGCTCGCATGGACGGGGCTCGCGCTCGCCGCCATGGGCGAGATCTCGTTCCTCGGCATGTTCTGGCCCGGGCTCGACTATCTCCTGCCGATCGTCCGCTTCATCGGGCTGGCCTGGCTCGCCGTCGTCGGCTTCATCCTCCCCCGCAACCGGCACGAGGTCCCGAAGCGCGGGGACTGAGCCCGGACCAGACAGGACCCGCCCCCGCTGAGACCGAGCCTCCCGGGCGGGGCCTTGTGCTCCGCGTCACGGACTGGAATAGTTTATGTTGACTATTACCCATTCGAGACCCCGGAGCCCACCCATGTCCACCGGCAACCACCCCTACGCTCCCCTCATCTCGCAGCTCTCGCTCGAGGAGAAGGTGCGCCTGCTCACGGGCGAGACGGCGTTCACGCTGCCCGGCAACGAAGCGATCGGCCTCGCTCCGCTCGCGTTCTCCGACGGCCCCACGGGCGTGCGCGGCCTGAAGTTCGTGGGCGGCGAGGCCGTGGCGCTCTTCCCCAACGCGACCCTCATCTCCGGTTCGTGGGACGACGAGGTCGCCGAGGAGGTGGGCCACATGCTCTCCGAGGAGGCCCACCGCCAGGGCATCCACGTGGTCCTCGGCCCGACCGTGAACCTCCACCGCAGCCCGCTCGGCGGACGCCTCTTCGAGGCCTACTCGGAGGACCCCTACCTCACCGGTCGCACGGCGTCGGCCTACGTGCGCGGCATGCAGGACAACGGCACGGCGGCCTGCCTCAAGCATCTCGTGGCGAACGAGTCCGAGACCCTGCGGAACTTCATGGACTCCCGCGTGTCCGAGACCGCGCTGCGCGAGGTCTATCTCCTGCCGTTCGAGATGGCCGCCCACGACGCCGGGGCCTGGTCCATCATGGCCGCCTACAACGACATCAACGGCGTCTCCGCCACGGAGAACGGCCACATCAACGAAGAGATCGTCAAGGGCGAGTGGGGCTGGGACGGCCTCCTCATGAGCGACTGGTTCGCCACGAAGCGCACCGTCGAGTCCGCGAACGGCGGCCTCGACCTCGTGATGCCCGGCCCTGACGGACCCTGGGGCGAGCGGCTCGTCGCGGCCGTGCGCCGCGGCGACGTCTCCGAAGACACCGTCGACGAGCACGTGACGCGGCTCCTGCGCCTCGCCGATCGCACGGGCGGCCTGCGCACGGGCGGCCTGCGCGTGGGCGGCACCGATGGGACCGACGGCGGCGCGAACGACGGCGGCCCTGTCGCCAGCCCCTTCAAGACCGGCATGCCCGCGCCGGACTCCGCAATCCGCAGGGAGCAGCTGCGCCGCATCGCGGCGCGCGGCATGGTTCTGGTCAAGAACGATCGCGGGGCGCTGCCGCTCGACGGCGCGGCTACCGGCGCCGTCGGAGGAACAGTCGGGGGAGCCGTCGCGCTCGTCGGTCGCCACGCGGTCGCGACCCAGGACATGGGCGGAGGCTCGGCCCAGGTCAACCCGCCGTACCAGTCAACGGTCGCCGAGGGCCTCGCCGAGCGGCTCGGCGAGCGCCTCACCGTCGTGGACGGCGTCGACGTCCGCAACCGGCCGGTCCCGGCGAACCCCGCGTTCGTCGCCGACCCGGTCACAGGCGAGCCCGGCCTCCGCGTCACGTATCTCGCCGCGGACGGCACCGAGCTCGAGTCCGCCCACGAGGCCGGCTCGGCCCTCCTCATCGGCTTCGATGACGGTCGCGCTGAGCCTCCCGCCGCCGTCGTCCTTTCTGCGGTGCTCGCGAACGACGCCGGCCCGGTCCGGTTGGGCGGCATCGGCGCCGGCCGCTGGACGTTCGCGGTCGACGGCGACGACGTCGCCACCGCGAGGCTCGCGTTCTCGGGCTCCGACCCGGGCGAGGGCGTGCTGCGTCCGCCCGCCTACGCCGAGCACCGGGACCTCCCGGCGGGCGCGAGCGTGACGGCGAAGCTCGAGTTCGAGCCGGTGGACTGGCGGGAGATGCTGGGCCGCAATCCCGCGATCAAGCTCGCCGAGGAGAGCCACCTGCTGAGCACCGGGTCGTTCAACCTCGTGGGCCTCGTCGCCGAGCCGGCGGGCCGCACGGACGAGGAGGCGATCGCCGCCGCCGAGGCTGCGGCGCGCGCGGCGGGGACCGCCGTCGTCGTCGTAGGTCTCACCGAGGAGGACGAGACCGAGGCGTCCGACAAGCGAACGCTCGCCCTCCCCGGCCGCCAGGACGAGCTCGTGCGGCGGGTCGCCGCCGCGGCGGAGCGGACGGTCGTCGTCGTCAATGCGGCGACCCCCGTGCTCATGCCGTGGCTCGCCGACGTCGACGCAGTGCTCATCGCGGGCCTGCCCGGGCAGGAGGGCGGCCACGCGATCGCCGCCGTGCTCACCGGGGAGGCCGAGCCGACCGGGCGGCTCGTGACCACGTACCCCGCGGCCGACGGCGCGTCCCCGGCGTGGGACGTCGCCCCCGACGCCGCGCTGCGGCTCCACTACACCGACGGCACGGCCGTGGGCTATCGAGGCTGGCACGCCGGCAACGCGCCCGAACCGCTGTTCTGGCTCGGCCACGGCCTCGGGTACGGGAGCTGGGAGTACGGCGAGGTGCGCCTCGTCGGGACAAACCCGGCCCCCACGCTCGAGGTCGAGGTGACGAACACGTCCTCGCGCCCGTCCCGGGAGACGGTTCAGGTCTACTTCACGCCCACGGAGCCGAGCGACCCCATGCGGCTCGCGGGCTACGCGGGTGCCGACGTCGCCACTGGCGAGACGGCCACGGTGACCGTCACGTGCGATCCGCGCCTGTTCCGCCGCTGGGACGATGCCGTGGGCAGCTGGGCGCCCCTCGGTGCTGGCGAGCTGACCGTGGCGCGCGGGCTCGGCGACGTGAGGGCGCGGGTCTCGCTGCCGTGAGGCGCGCGAGCGGGCGGCCCAAAGGTGCCGACAGCGCGGCGCGGCGCGAGGAGATCCTCGCCGCCGCGGCGCGCATCTTCTCCGAGGAGGGCTACCGCGGGACGTCGATGAGCGCGATCGCAAGGGCCTGTGGCCTCAGCCAGACGGGGCTCCTGCACCACTTCCCCACGAAGGAAGACCTGCTGCGCGCCGTCATGGAGCGCCGCGACGCGATCGACGCCGCACGGACCCTCGGCGCGGACGGGCAGCGGCCGCGCGGCTGGGACTTCTTGGACCGGCTCGTGCAGCTGGTCCTCAACAACCAGGAGCAGCCCGGCATGATCCGCCTCTACACGACCGTAGCCGGCGAGGCCGTGGATCCGGCGCACCCGGCCAACGCCTGGCTCGTGGAGCACCACCGGGGCGCCGCGCGCGCGTTCCGGGAGGCGCTTCTCGAGGCGGGCGAGGACGGCCGGCTCAAGCCCGACGCACCCGTCGAGTCGATCGTCCGCTGCCTGCTCGCTGGCATGGACGGGCTACAGATCCAGTGGCTCTCCGACGGCGAGTACCAGGACATGGCTCGGGACTTCGCCGTCCTCGCCGACGCGCTGCGGGCGCGCTGGGAGGCGTGAGGGCCGAGGCTCAGCCGGCGCCCTCGGAAGGCGCCCGCTCGGCCAGCGCCGACGTCTCGCGCGACACCGCCGGCCGCGCCGCCGTCGTTCGCTCTGTTGCCGCGGTCGCCGCCCAGCTCGCGAGCAGCTTGAGCCGCTCCTCGCTCGCCGATCCGGGCTCGGCGGTGTACGCGAACATGGTCCAGCCCGGGTTGGCGGGCAGCTCCATGGCCTCGTAGCTCAGCTCGAGGTCGCCCACCACCGGGTGGTGGATGCGCTTGACGCCCGTCCGATGGAAGCGGACATTGTGCGCGGCCCATCGCGTACGGAACTCGTCGCTCCGCGTGGCGAGCTCGCCGATGAGCTCAGTGAGCCCCTTGTCAAGGGGATTCCGACCGGCGTACCCGCGGAGGGTCGCGACGACGTCGTCCATGTTCTTGTCCCAGTCCGGGTAGAAGTCCCGGGCTGCGGGGTCGAGGAACAGGAAGCGCGCGTTGTTGGGCGGGCTGCCGCCGCCCTCGAGCGCCGGGGCGTAGAGCGCGCGGCCCAGCGCGTTGAGGGCCAGGAAGTCCATGCGCTCGTTGCGCACCCACGCGGGCGCGCCCGAGACCGCGTCGAGGAATCGCTGGAGGCTCGGCCGCACGAGGGGCTGGGCGGGCGGACGACGGCGGGAGGCCGGCTGCCGCTGGGCCGCCCGGGCAAGGTCGAACAGGTGGGCGGTCTCGGCGTCGTCGAGCTGGAGGGCGCGGGCGATCGCGTCAAGGATGTCGTCGGAGACGCCCGCGAGGTCTCCCCGTTCGAGGCGCGCATAGTAGTCGACGCTCACATTGGCGAGGAGCGCGACCTCCTCGCGGCGCAGCCCCGGCACGCGGCGGCGGCTCCCGGCCACAATCCCCGCCTGCTCGGGAGTCACGCGGGCGCGCCGGGTCCGGAGGAACTCGCGCACTTCGCTCTTGCTGTCCATCCTTCGAGGCTACGCTCGGCCGGGGCAGCGAGGGGCGCCCTGTCAGGGCACCTCATGGACGCCTACTGCGGCTCCCAGCGGAACCAGCGGATCCCGAGCCAGGCGAAGACCACGATGTAGCCGAGGGACGCGATGAGACCGTTCGTCGCGTCGGAGCCCCACGGCGCGATGTTCAGGACCGCGGAGAACAAGTTGATGAGGGCACCGACCGGCGTCCACGCCGCGAAGTTCTTGAAGTCGTCGCCGAGGATGCCCGTGGAGCCGAAAATGCCCGTGAGCACCAGGGCGATGAAGAGGACCCGGCCGATCGCGTTGATGGCCGTGACCGACTTGATGACCCCCACGAGGGCCTGCCCAATGCTCAGGAACACAGCAGCGCCCAGCAGCGAGATCACCAGCATGAGCAGATACTCGCCCACCGTGAATGCGGTGTTGTGCATGATGCTGCCCACGATCATGACGAGGACCGATACCGCGAGGTTCATGGCGAGCTGCACCGTGAGCCGGCTCACCATGATCGCCCACGTGGGCGTCGGCGTGACGCGGAGCCGCTGGAAGACTCCGGCCTCGCGGTCGCGGGCCACCGTCGTCGAATAGCCGATCAGGGCCGAGGACAGCAGTCCATACGTGATCGCCATCCCGATGAGGAAGCCCGGATTGCCGAGCTTTCCGCCCCGGTTGGTCACGAACAGGATGATGAGCGGCAACAGCAGGTTGAGGACGAGGGCCTGCCGGCTGCGGAACAGGACGGCCGTGTCCGCCCGCAGGAGCGATCTCAGCGTGAGGCTGAGCGGCGGCACGATCGGGGTGAGCGTGTCAGTCACGGATAGCACTTCCTGTCAGTCCGATGAAGACATCTTCGAGGGTCACATCGCCACGGGCCACGGCGAGCACCCGCGGATCGTCGCGGTGCATCGCCACGAGCTCGCTGGGCGCGCCCAGGGCCTGGAGCCGGCCATGGTCCACGATGGCCACGCGGTCGCAGACCGACTGGGCCTCCTCCATCGAGTGCGTGGTGAGCAGGATGCTCCCGCCGCCCTGCCGCGACCTCTCGATGCGGTCCCACAGCTGGCGGCGCGACTGCGGATCGAGCCCAGAGGTGGGTTCGTCCAGCAACAGGATCGGCGGATTGTGGATGGTCGCGACCATGAGTGAGAACCGCTGCTGCTGCCCGCCGGAGAGCTTCTTGAACGGCTTGTCCATTTCCTGGCCGAGGCCCACGTCCTCGAGCCGCTCCCTCAGCTGGCGTCGCGAGAGGTCGAGCCCGTACAGGCCCGCGTAGAGGCGGGCGAGCTGCTCGATCGTGAGCTCGGCCTGGAAGCTCGAGGCCTGCAGCTGGACGCCGAGCTTCGCCTTGACGGCGAGGGGCGCGTGGACTGTTTCGGCGCCGTCGACCGTCACATGCCCCGCGTCGGGTTTGCGGAGGCCCTCGATGACGCTCAAGGTTGTTGTCTTGCCGGCACCGTTCGGTCCGAGGAGACCGAAGATCTCGCCGCGATGGATCGCGAAACTCAGGCCGTCCACGGCCGTCTGCGATCCGTAGCGAACCACGAGGTCCCGCACCTCGAGAATCGTGGGCGCCACTGCCTCATCCACCGAGCTACCTCCGTTGCTGGACGTGTCCATCACGAGCATAGGCCCGCGGTGGGCACCCTTCACGGGACAAGCCGGCCCCGCGGGCTGGCAGTGTCCTGTGAACGGGCGGCCGTCGCCGCACTGGTAGCCCTTCCCCGCACTGGTAGCCCTTCCCCGCACTGGGGCGGCGGGCCCGGCACTCCAATGCGGGGAAGCCGCCCCGGTGCGGGGAAGCCACGCCGGTGCGGGGAAGCCACGCCGGTGCGCCGGTGCCGGCCCTACTCCCCCTGGGCGGCCAGGTGCAGGGCGGCGGCCTGGAGGATGCCCTCGATGTCGGCGTCCGGGACGTCCCGCCGATAGGCCTCGGCAACGGTCTTGAACCCCGCGGCCATCCCCAGGAGCAGGCGCGTGTAATCAGGCGCAAGGGCCTCGATGACCTGTCGGACCACCTGTGGGAGGACCCCTTTGAGGACGGCCGCCTCCTCCGGCGAGCCGCCCGCGAGCGAAACCGACACGCCGTCGTCAACCTTGACCAGGGCCCGCAAGGATTCCTTGAACATCTGCGTCGCGGCGGGGTCGTCCGATTCCCACGACAGGGTCGCGGTGAGGATCCCGAGGCCGCGCTGGACCATTTCCGTCTCGTCACTCATGCCTCATCATCGCCTCTCCTGACCTATTCCGACTGCTGCGGGCGCGCGAGCCGAACCTCTTCGACGTCGAGCTGGGCTTGAATCTGGCGCAGCACGGCGTCGTCGATGACGCGCGTGTCCCGAAGCCGCACCACGGTGGCGCGCTTCCGCCCGATGAGCGCGAGGCGCAGCTCCGCGTATTGACGCGAACGGACGACGGCGGGCGAATCCTCGTCGCCGTCGAGCCCGGCAGACATCGCGGACACGTGTTCCTCATACTCGGCGCGGATCCGGTCGAGGACCTCGTCGTCGACGCCGAGTTCCCGCGCGATGGCCGGCATGGCACTGAACGCCTCCTCGGCCGCCATGCGCTTGGCGAGGATGAGTTCCTCGGCGGCCGAGGTGTCCACCGGCATGTGCGCCCAGCGGATCACCTTGGGCAGCAGCACGCCCTGAGCCCCGAGCGACGCGACGACGACGAACGCCGTGATGAAGACGATCGTGTCCCTCCCCGGGAACTGCGGCCCCTCGGGAATGGAGAGGGCGACGGCGAGCGACACCGCCCCCCGGAACCCGGCGAATGCGCTCACGAGGCGGGCGCGGTTCGTGGTCCGCAGGGTGCGCTGATACGGGCGCCGGTCGATGGCGCGAATGATGTAGGCGGAGAGCACGAGGAAGCCGAAGCGCGCCGCGATCGTCGCGGCGAACACCGCGACGCCGATGAGCAGCGCGCTTCCGAACGCCACGCTCGTGAGACCGCCGATCGCGGAGGGCAGCTGGATCCCCACGAGCACGAACAGGGCCCCATTGAGCAGGAACGTCAAGAGCGCCCACACGGCTCCGGTCTGCTGGCGCGTATAGGCGGAGATGGCGAGCGGCGACGCGTGCGCGATGTACAGGCCGCAGGCGACGACGGCGAGCACGGCCGAGGCGTGGATGAGCTCGGCACCGAGGAACGCGACGAATGGCGTGAGCAGCGTTCCCGCGTTTCCGTACAGCGGATTGGCGATGCGGCGCCTCGCCTCGAGCAGGATCCAGCCGACCGCGAGCCCGACGGCGGCGCCGCCCGCGAACGAATAGGCGAACTGCCCCGAGACCTGCAGGAAGTTGGGCGCCGTCCCGCCCGCGACGGCGCCGACCGCGACGCCATAGATCACGAGGGCCATCCCGTCATTGATGAGGCTCTCAGCCCTCAGGACGGAGATCTGCCGCCGCGGCAGCGAACGCCCGAGCGCGGCGACCGCCGTCGCGTCGGTCGGTGCGACCGCCGCGCCGATGATCCAGGCGGTGCCCCAATCGAGCCCCAGGCCGTGCGCGACGGCGGCCACGGTGGCCGCCGTCGCGAGCACGAGGAGGGTCGCGCTGAGCATGATCCCGCGGATGTACGTGCGGATGGTGCGGAGCGAGGTCGTGAGGCTCTCCCAGTACAGGAGCGCCGGGAGGAACAGCAGCAGCACGGTCTCGGGCGGCAGCCCGACATTCCGGAAGACCGGAATGAAGCTCAGCAGGACCCCCGCGGCAAGCAGGATCACGGGCGCGTTGGCCCGTATCCTCTCCGCGGCGATGCTGCCGAGGACGACGGCGGCGCCGAGGGCGACGACGAGTTCAAGACCGAGCATGGCGCACCTTTCAGGTCCAGACCCTCACGCCAAATTCTAGAATCCGGTGGGCATCCTCGGGGTGTAATTCTCCTCGAGGGCCGTAACCTCGTCCTCGGTGAGCTCGAGCTCAAGCGCCGCGACCGCGTCCGGGAGGTGGTGTGGTTTGGTCGCGCCCACGATCGGGGCCGTGACACCGGGGTTCCGGAGGACCCACGCCAGAGCCACCTGAGCCATGGGCACACCGCGGGCCTCCGCCACGCGCTGCACGGCGTCCGCGATCGGCTTGTCCTCGTCGCGGAAGAACCGCCGCTGGACGGGGTCTGTGTCGGCCCGCTGGGTGTGGCCGCCCCACGGCCGGGCGAGGCGCCCCTTCGCGAGCGGGCTCCACGGGATGCTGCCCACGCCCTCGTCGTCGAGGAGCGGGAACATCTCCCGCTCCTCCTCGCGCATCATGAGGCTGTACTGGTTCTGCATCGACACGAACGGGGTCCAGCCGTTCAGTTCCGCGGCGTGCTGGAGCTTCGCGAACTGCCACGCCCACATCGACGAGGCGCCGAGATAGCGCACCTTGCCGGCCTTGACCACGTCGTGGAGGGCCTCCATGGTCTCCTCGACCGGCGTCTCGGGGTCGAAGCGGTGGATCTGGTACAGGTCCACGTAGTCGGTGCCGAGGCGCGAGAGCGAGGCGTCGATCTGCTCCATGATCGCCTTGCGGGATAGACCCGAACCGCCCGGGCCGCCGTGCATCGGGAAGAAGACCTTGGTCGCGAGCACCACGTCCTCGCGGCGCGAGTACTTCTCGATGGCGCGGCCCACGATCTCCTCCGACGTCCCGTAGCCGTAGACGTTGGCGGTGTCCCAGAACGTGATCCCGAGTTCCACGGCCTGCCGGAAGAGCGGCTCGCCGGCGTCGTCGTCGAGCGCCCACTCGCTGAACCCACGGCTCGTGTCGCCGAAGCTCATGCAGCCGAGCGCGATGCGGCTCACGCGGAGCCCCGAATTGCCCAAACGGAGATATTCCATGGCCTCGACGCTACGTCTCGGAGAGACGCCGAGGGAGGGCCTGCCAGTCCACGGTTCGGCAGGCCCTCCCACGCGCGGGGGATATGCGGTGTTCTGGTGGATGTACCGAACGTGGTCGCTTCCCGAAAGGAACCTCAATGTCCACTTGGCTCATCACCGGCTGTTCGACCGGCCTCGGACGAGCGCTCGCGAGCGCCGTCCTCGAGAAGGGGCACAACGCGATCCTCACCGCCCGCAGCGCAGCCTCCGTCCAAGACCTGGCCGACGCCCACCCGGGGTCCGCCCTCGCGCTCCCCCTCGACGTGACGGATCCGGCGCAGGTCGCCGAGGTCACCCGGCAGGCGGAGCAGCGCTTCGGCGCCGTCGACGTGCTGGTCAACAATGCGGGCTACGGCTATCGCTCGGCGGTCGAGGAGGGCGGCGATGCCGACATCGAGAAGCTCTTCGCGACGAACGTCTTCGGGCCGGTCGCGATGATGAAGGCCGTCCTCCCGGGCATGCGCGCGCGGCGCAGCGGCGCGATCGTGAACATCTCCTCGATCGGCGCGCGCATCTGCCCGCCCGGATCCGGCTACTACTCGGCGAGCAAGGCCGCGCTCGAGGGCCTCTCCGGCTCCGCGCAGAAGGAGCTCGCGCCGCTCGGCATCAGCGTCACGGTCGTGGAGCCGGGCGGGTTCCGCACGGACTTCGCGGGGCGTTCGCTCACGCAGTCTGCCGAGCCGATCGCGGACTACGCGGAGACGGCGGGCAAGCGCCGCAAGGAGCATGACACCGTCCACGGCACGCAGCCGGGCGATCCGGACAAGGCCGCCGAGGCCATCATCGCCGCGGTCGAGGCGGAGGCGACGCCGGGCTTCCTGCTCTTGGGTCAGGACGCGCTCAACGCGTACCGCGCGACGGCGGCGGCCCAGGCCATCGAGGTCGAGGCGTGGGAGTCCGTGAGCGCCGGGACGGGCTTCGACGCCTGAGCCGGCGAGCACGGAGACTTCGGCTCACCCCGCCCGGCCGCAACCTAGCTACTCCTGGGCTGCCGGCGCAGACTCGGCCGACATCGACGCCGCCCACTCGGCGACGCGGCGCGCGGCTTCCTCGTCGGAGACATCCTCGACCCGGGTCATGACGGACCAGCGGATGCCGAACGGATCGCGGATGCTCGCGTAGCGGTCGCCCGTGACGAACGTCGCGGCCGGCTCGCGCAGCGTCGCACCGGCCGCGACGGCGCGCGCGACCGCGGCGTCCACGTCCGGGAGGTACACGCCAAGGGAGAGGCAGTCGTCCTCGCCCGCGGGCGGGAGCACGAGGTGGTACGCGGGATTGGGGTCGCCGAGCTCGAGCCGGCCGTTGCCGAAATCGACCACGGCGTGCGCCACGATCGGGTTCCCGTCCGCCCCGGGGAAGTCGGTGCGGCTCAGGAGACGGGCGCCGAACACCGTCTCGTAGAAGCCGATCGCTCCCGCCGCGCCGTCCACCACGATGAACGGCGTGAGGGACGTCGAGCCGATCGGGGTTCCATTGATGGTGTGCGCGCCGTCGGCAGCCTGATTCTGTTCACTCATGAGCCCACCGTAGGCATGCCGCGAGCGCGGCCGCTTGAAGAAACGCGACACGCTGGCGTCTACGATCGAACGCGTGGAGGAGCCCACGTCCCGCGGCCAGCTGACGCCCGATCCGCGCATCCCCATCGCCCGCATCGCGCCGCCCGAGTGGGCAGCGCACGCGATCAAGCACTTCTGGGTGGCCGAATGGTGTCTCCCGGCCGGGGTGGCCGCGCGCCAGCTCGTGCTCGGGTACCCCGTGCTCAATCTGGTCGCCGAGCCGAATCGGCTCGCCGTCTACGGACCGACGACGACGGCGGGCGCCCGAGTCCTCGAGGGCACCGGCTGGGGCGTCGGGGCGCTCTTGCGGCCCGCCGCCACGCCTCTCTTCACGTACCGGCCCGCGCGGTTCGCGAACGCCGAACGCGACGTTCTCGCGCCCGAGCTGCACGCCGCCGTCGCCCGCGCGATGGGGGGCCACCGCCCCGCCGGGGAGCGCTTCGCGGAGGCGACCGGCGCCGTCGCCCGCTGGATCGCGGGCCGGCTCCCCGAGGCCGACGCTCGCGGGCTCGAGGCGAACCGCCTCGCCGAGCTCGCCGACTCCGAGCCCGGGCTCCTGCGGGTCGCGGACCTCGCCGCGGCGATGGGCGCGTCGGAGCGCACGGTCGAACGGCTCGCGGCCGACTACCTCGGGCCCACCCCGGCCGCGCTCATGCGACGGCGACGCATCCAGCTCGCGGCCGAGCGGCTCCGCGCCGCCCCGGAGACGCCGCTCGCGGATCTGGCCCAGGAACTCGGGTACGCGGACCAGCCCCACCTCACGCGGGACTTCCGCGCCGTGCTCGGCCTGACCCCACGCGAGTACGCGCGGGGTCAAGCCGCGGATCACAGCACGTAGTCGTACTGCTGGATGAAGCGGCCGGGCGCGCCGAGCGCGGCCGCGGCGTTGTTGGCCCACGACGCGTCGCGCAGCAAGGCACGGCCCAGGAACACGGCATCCGCCGAGCCGGCCTCGATGAGCTGGTTGGCCCATTCGGGGTCCGCGATGCGGCCGACGGCGGCCACCGGGACCCCAGCCTCCGCGCGGATGATCGCCGCGTAACGGGTCTGGTAGTCGCGGTCCGCCGGGACGGGCACCGTGTCGATCCCGCCCGACGAGCAGTCCACGAGGTCCGCACCGCGCTGGGCGGCCCAGCCCGCGAGCCGCACGGCGTCGTTCACGGTCCAGCTCTCGCGCGGGTCCTCGGGGTTCTCGTGGATCCAGTCGGTGGTCGAGACGCGCAGGAACACGGGACGGTTCTCGGGCCACACGCGCCGCACGGCGTCGAGGACCTCGAGCGCGAGCCGCGCGCGGTTCTCGAGGCTCCCGCCGTACTCGTCGGTGCGCCGGTTCGAGACCGGCGAAAGGAACGAGTGCAGGAGGTAGCCGTGCGCCCCGTGGATCTCGACGGCGTCGAAGTCCGCCTCGAGCGCGCGGCGCGCGGCTTCGGCGAACTGCTCGACGACGCGGGCGATGCCCTCGCGGCTCAGCTCGGCGGGCACGGGGTGGCCCGGGAACGCGACAGCACTCGGGCCCACCGTCTCCCAACCACCCTCTGCGACGGGCACCGCGCCGCCGCCGGACCACGGCCGCGCCGAGGAGGCCTTCCGGCCCGCGTGCGCGAGCTGGATGGCCGGCACGGCTCCGGCCGCGCGGATCGCGCTCGTGAGCCGCGCGAACGCGGGGATCTGCGCATCGTCCCACAGGCCGAGGTCGTGTGCCGTGATGCGTCCCTCGGGGGCCACGCCCGTCGCCTCGACCGCCACGAGCCCCAGGCCGCCCGCGGCGCGCGAGGCGTAGTGGGCGAGGTGGAAGTCATGGGGACGGCCGGCATGGCCCTCGTCGGGCACCGCGCTGTACGTGCACATCGGCGACATCCACGCGCGGTTGGGCACGGTCACGCCGCGCAGCTGGAGCGGCTCGAAAAGGCTGGTCATGCTGGCTCCTTTCGGGGACCGTCGCGTCAGTTGAACGTCGCCGCGTCGATGACGAAGCGGTAGCGCACGTCGGAGGCGAGCACGCGCTCGTAGGCGTCGTTGATCTTCTCGGCCGGGATCACTTCGATGTCCGCGCCGAAGCCGTGCTCGGCGCAGAAGTCGAGCATCTCCTGCGTCTCCCGGATGCCGCCGATCGCGGAGCCGCTCAACGTCTTGCTGCCGCCGATGAGGCTGAACGCGTTGACCGGAAGGGGCTCCGCGGGCGCGCCGACGCACACCATGGCGCCTTCCGTGGCGAGCAGGCCGAGGTACGCGTTGAGGTCGATCGGGGCGCTCACGGTGTTGAGGATGACGTCAAACGTGCCCTTGAGGCGCTCGAAGGTCTCCGGCTCGGCCGTCGCGTAGTACTCATCTGCACCCAGGCGGAGGCCGTCCTCCTGCTTCTTGAGCGACTGGGAGAGGACCGTGACCTCGGCGCCGAGGGCGTGCGCGATCTTGACGGCCATGTGCCCGAGCCCACCGAGGCCGACGACGGCGACTCGCTTGCCGGGGCCCACGCCCCAGCGGCGCAGGGGCGCGTAGGTCGTGATGCCCGCGCACAGGAGCGGGGTCGCGACGTCGAGCGCGAGCGCGTCCGGGATGCGGACCACGAAGTTCTCCGCGACCACGACGTGCGTCGAGTAGCCGCCCTGCGTCAGGGTCCCGTCGCGGTCGAGCGAGGCGTACGTGCCCACGTTGCCCTCGAGGCAGTGCTGCTCGTTGCCCTTGAGGCAGTTCGTGCAGTGGCCGCACGAGTTGACCATGCAGCCCACGCCCACGCGGTCGCCCACGGTGTGCTTCGTGACCTCGCTGCCCACGGCGGTGACGATCCCGGCGATCTCGTGCCCCGGGACGAGCGGGTACTTGCGCTGGCCCCAATCGCCGCGGACGGTGTGGATGTCGGAGTGGCAGATGCCGGCGAACTTGATCTCGATGAGCACGTCGTGCGGCCCGACGTCCCGGCGTTCAATCGTGGTCTTCTCGAGCGGCTCGGTGGCGCTCGGCGCGGCGTAGGCGTTGACGGTGAGCATGGTGACTCCAATCCGAGGGTGGTGAGCCGGTCCCAGCCGATCGGCGGGACGGGAACTTCGATTGGCATCGTAGTACGATGTCTTCCGTACCTTCAATTCCCCGGATGCGAGAATTCAACCATGCGAGTCTTGGAGCACCCTGAGCAGGAGGAGATCGAGCTCGACGCCGTCCTCGCGGCCTTGGCCGATCCGATCCGGCGCCGGATCGTGTGCCAGCTCGCGGGCGGCCACGACGATCAGGCGTGCATCGCGTTCGAGCTTCCCGTGAGCAAGTCGACGTCCACGCACCACTTCCGGGTGCTGCGCGAGGCCGGAGTCATCGCGCAGCACTACCGAGGCACGGCCATCCTCAGCTCGCTGCGCTCCGAGGACCTCGACGCGAGATTCCCGGGGCTGCTCACGTCCGTCATTGCGGCCGAGCGCACCGCAAAGATCGCCACGAAGGCCCTCCCGAGGAGCGTCGCGCCATGAACGGCGTGTGCGTGGTTGGCAGCGCCAACGTGGACACCGTGGTCCGCGTCCAGCGCCACCCGCGCCGGCCGAGCGGGCGGAGCGACCGTGGTGCTCACGCCGTCGCCCGTCCAGGCGTTCCCCCAAAGCCTGCTGGACCTTGTCGACGTGCTCGTCCCGAACGAGCACGAGGCCGTCCAGCTCGCGGGCACGTCCGATCCCCTCGAGGCCGCGCGTTTTCTCTCGACCGCGAGCCGAACGGTCGTCGTGACGCTCGGGGCGAGCGGCTCCGCGATCGCCCGCGCGGGCGCGATCGTGAGCCGGATCGCCGCGATCCCCACGCGCCCCGTGGACACGACCGGCGCCGGCGACACGTTCGTGGGCGCGCTCGGCGCGATGCTCGCGCGCGGAGCGTCGGTCGAGCACGCTGCTGAGACGGCCTCCGCGGCCGCGGCCCTGAGCGTCTCGCGCGCGGGAGCGAGCGCGTCGATGCCCCATCTCGACGAGGTCACCGCGCTGCTCGCGGCCCGTCAGCTCTGACCACCAGGTCTTACCGCCAGCTCTGACACGAGCGCCGACCCGCGAGGGGCCGCGAGGGATCACCCGCGGTTGCGGAGCTCCCTCCGCAGGATTTTGCCCGAGGCGGACTTTGGGATGGCGTCGACGAACTCCACGAAGCGCACCCGCTTGTACGGTGCGACGCGCTCCTCGACGAACGCCATGACATCCTCGTCCCCCAGCTCCGCCTCCCCCTGCCGGACGATGAACGCCTTCGGCACCTCTTCGCCGTCGTCCGCCCGCACTCCGATGACCGCCGCGTCGGCCACGCGCGGGTGGGTGAGCAGGAGCGCCTCGAGCTCGGCCGGCGCGATCTGGTAGCCCTTGTACTTGATGAGCTCCTTGAGCCTGTCCACGATCGTGACGACGCCGTCCGAGGTCGCGGTCGCAATGTCTCCCGTGCGGAGGAAGCCGTCGGGATCGATCGTCGCCGCCGTCGCATCAGGGCGGTTGAGGTAGCCGAGCATGACCTGCGGGCCCCGCACGAGGAGCTGCCCAGGCTCGCTCACGCCCTCCGCGGGGACCTCGATCTCCTGGTCCGTCGCGGGGTCGAGGAGGCGGCACTCGGTGTTCGGCACCGTGTAGCCCACGGAGTCCAGCGGCACGCGGTCCGCCGCGTCGAGCGGGATGAGATGGGAGACGGGGCTCAGCTCGGTCATGCCGTAGCCCTGGAGCATCGTGCAGCCCAACCGCTCGGCGACCGCGTGTCCCAGCTCGCCGTCGAGGGGCGCCGCACCGGAGAGCGCGGCACGGACGGACGAGAGGTCGTACTTCTCGACGAGCGGATGCTTCGCGAGGGCCACCGCGATAGGCGGGGCGATGAAGAGGTACGAGCAGCGGTGGTCTTGCGTGATGCGGAGAAACTCGGCGAGGTCGAACTTGGGCATCGTGACGAGCCGGGCGCGCTCGCCGAAGGCGAGATTGAGCAGCACGGTCATGCCGTAGATGTGGAAGAACGGCAGGACGGCGAGGAGCACGTCGTCGCGAGTGACGCCTAGGAGGGCCCGCGCCTGGGCGACGTTGGCCACGAGGTTGTACTGGCTCAGCAGGACGCCCTTGGGCGTGCCGCTCGTGCCAGACGAGTACGGGATGACCGCGGCCGCATGCGGGTCAATGCTGACGTCGGGCGCCGGGAGGTCCGCCTCGAGCATGTCGGCGAGGTTGGGGTGGCCCGCGGCCGAAGCAGCGTCGCCGCCGTCGAGCACCACGAGCTGCTGCGGCGGAATGCCGGCCGCCTGGGCCGCGGCCTCCGCGCGGTCGCGGAACGGCGAGACGGTCACGAGCCACGTGGCGCCGGCGTCGGCGAGCTGCTTGCCGGCCTCCTCGGCCGTGTAGAGGGCGTTGACGGTGGTGACGGCCGCCCCCGCGCGCAGGATCCCGTGGAAAACGATCGCGAACGCGGGGACGTTGGGGCAGAACAGGCCGATCGTCGTGCCGGGCTCGGCCCCCTGGTCCGCGAACCAGCCCGCGGTCGCGTCGATGCGGGCCACGAGATCGCGGTACGTGGTCTCCGCACCGGACGTTCCGTCCACGAGTGCGATCCGCTCAAGGTCCTCGTCACCGAGCCCGCCGAACAGGCAGTCGTAGAGCGTGGCCTCGGGGATCTCGACATCCGGGTACGGGCTGGTGAACATGACGGCTCCTTCGACGCACCTGCGGCGGGACTCGCCGTGGGTTCATTGCATCGGTTCGGCCGGGCGAGGGCAAGGGCCCGCGCGGCACGGAGACTTTCGCAGGCGGCCCCGGACGGCGGGGGCGCGCTCGCGTCCAGTTGTTGCTTCCCAACCGGTCCTCGACGCGGCGCGTCGCGGCGGAACACGGAATCGGCGGCGATGAAACGGGCTGGAGCGCGGGCTCCGGGGGGGTCAGCTCGCGTCCGCCCGGATCGCCTCGGCAAGGATCTGGACGAGGTGCCGGCTCTCGAGGCCGGCGAGGTCCCGGACCTGGGTGCGGCAGGAGAATCCGTCGGCGAGGATGCGCCGATCCGGCGCGGCCGCGGCGTGGGCGAGGATCCCGCCCCGGGCGATCCTCTCGGAGACCTCGTAGTGGCCCTTCTCCATGCCGAAGTTCCCCGCGAGGCCGCAGCACCCGGCCGAGGTCTCGACGTCGCAGCCCATCGCCTCGAGCAGCGCCCGGTCGGGGCCGTAGCCCATCACGGCGTAGTGGTGGCAGTGCGGCTGAACGAGGAGCTTCTGCGCGGCCTTCGGCGGCTCCCAGCCGATCGCCGTGAGGAACTCGGCCGCGGTCATGACCGAGCGGGCGAGCTCCGCGGCACGCGGATCCTCGGGCAGCAGCTCGAGCAGGTCGGAGCGGAGGGTTGCCGTGCAGGAGGGCTCGAGGCCGATCACGGCCCGGCCCTCCCGCACGCGCGGAATGAGCAGGTCCAGGGTTCTGCGGAGCCTGGCCTTGGCGGCGGTGAGCTGGCCGGTGGAGACGAGCGTGAGTCCGCAGCACGCGCCGGGCCCGGCAACCTCGACGTCGGCTCCCGCGGCAGCAAGAACCGTGAGGGCGTCGCGCGGGATGCCGGGGTCGAGGGCGTCGGAAAAGGAGTCGACCCAGAGCAAGACCTTGGGCGGCTTGCCATCGCCTGAATGCGCCGACACGGACGGACGACGGCGGGCGGCTCGGTCCCAGCGGAACGGCGCCGCGGGCAGCGGGGGCAGGGAGCGGCGGGGGTCGGCGCCCATGAGCGTCATCATGGCCCTGCGCAGGGCCGGCACACGCCCGGCAAGGTTCACGAGCCGTGCAACGGGCGCGGCGAGCCGGAGCCAGTCGGGGAGCCGGCCGAGGGTGTAGTGGCTCAGCGGGCGCACGCGACCCTTGTAGGTCTGGTGGAGGGTCTCGGACTTGTACATGGCCATGTCGATCCCGGTGGGGCAGTCCGTGGCGCACGCCTTGCAGGACAGGCACAGGTCGAGCGCCTCGTGGACCTCCGGCGAGCGCCAGCCGAGCCTGAAGACTCCCCCGTTGAGCATCTCCTGCAGCGCGCGGGCGCGGCCCCGCGTGGAGTCCTTCTCGTCGCGCGTGGCGATGAACGAGGGGCACATGAACCCGCCCTGCCCGCGCGGGTCGGCGCGGCACTTGCCCACGCCCACGCAGCGGTGCAGGGCTTGGGTGACGTCGCCGCCGTCGTGCGCGAACGCGAAGCCGCCACTCGCGAGCAGCGGCAGCGCCTGCGGCCTGCGCAGGTCGGCGTCGAGCGGCGCCGGGCGGACGACGACGCCCGGGTTCATGAGGTCCTTGGGGTCGAGGAGGGCCTTGAAGGCCTCCATCGCCCGGATCGCCGCGGGGCTGTACATCGTGGGCAGGAGCTCGGAGCGGGCGCGCCCGTCGCCGTGCTCGCCCGAGAGCGAGCCGCCGTGCTCGGCGGCCAGGGCCGCGGCGCGCTCGAGGAAGCGGCGCATGAGCGCGCCATCCCGCTCGAGCGGGAAGTCGATCCGCACGTGCACGCAGCCGTCGCCGAAGTGCCCGTAGGCGAGCCCCGAGAGTCCGTGCTCGGCCATGAGCGCCTCGAGGCCGCGCAGGTAGCCGCCGAGCCGCTCTGGCGGGACCGCCGAGTCCTCCCAGCCCGGCCAGGCCTGCTCCCCCGCCGCGGTGCGCCCGGCCAGCCCGGCGCCGTCGGCCCTGATCTGCCACAGCCGGGTCGCGTCGGGCCCGGCGGGGAGGACGACGGCGTCGCTCGCCGTCGACGCGGCGACGAGCCTTTCCGCGGCGGCGACCGCCCCCTCAGAGGTCGCGCCGCCGACCTCGGCGATAAGCCAGCCCCCGCCCGCGGGCAGCGCGGGGACACTCGAAGCGCCGTGCGCGCGGCGGACCACGTCGACGAGCTGGGCGTCGAGCCCCTCGAGCGCGAGGGGGCGCAGGGGCAGGAGGTTCGGAACGTCGTCGGCCGCTGTCGCCATGTCGGGGTAGCCGAGCACCGCGAGCGCGGGAGCCGCCGCGCGCGGCACGAGCCTCACGGTTGCCTCGAGCAGGATCCCGCAGCTGCCCTCCGTGCCGACGAGCGCGGCCGCGAGATTGCGCCCGTTCTCGGGGAGCAGGTGCTCGAGAGAGTAGCCGGAGATCTGCCGGCCGAAGCGGCCGAACTCGGTGCGCAGCACCGCGAGGTTGTCCGCGACGAACGCCTCGAGCCCCGGCACCGCGTCGAGCGCGCCGTCCCCGGCGCCGACGGTGATGACCTCGCCGCGACCTGTCAGCCACGTCATCGACACGACGTTGTCCGCGGTCCGCCCGTAGGCCAGTCCGTGCGGGCCGCACGCGTTGTTGCCGATCATCCCGCCGATCGTGCACCGGCTCGCCGTCGAGGGATCCGGGCCGAACCGCAGGCCATGCGGCGCGGCCTTCTCCTGCAGGGTGCTCAGGACGACGCCCGGCTCCACGACGGCGGTGGCGGCGTCGGGATCGATCGAGAGCAACCGGCCCATGTGCCGCGAGAAGTCGATCACGAGCCCCGGGCCGATCGCATTGCCCGCGCACGAGGTGCCGCCGCCCCGCGCCGTGACCGGCACCCCGTGAGCGCGGGCGATCGCCACGGCGGCGATCACGTGCTCCACCGACTCGGGCAGGACCACCACCTCGGGGACCACGCGGTAGTTCGAGGCGTCCGACGAGTACAGCCCGCGGGCCAGAGAGGAGTCGTCGACGAGGTCCCCGAGGGCGGCGCGCAGCTCGGCGAGAAAGGCCTTGGCGGGGGCCATGCGGGCGGCTTCTCCTTGGGGTTGCGCGGGGCGTTTGCGGGATCGACGCCGGATGGGATGAGGCTACGCTCGTTCGGACGCGACTACCCGGCAGCCCGCCGCACGAAGCGCGCTCAGCCGCCCGCCGCGGCCAGCCGCTCCCCCAGGTCCCGCATCGCGTCACGGAGCTCGGGCGGGTCGAGCACCGTGACGGGCCAGCCGAGCCGCACCACGTGGTACGCGATGTACTCCAGATTGTCGGCGCCCGCGGTAAGGACGCAGTGCCCCGCGCCGTCGGCCTCGACGACCGCCATCGTCGAGGGCACGCGGACCGCGACCTCCTCGGCCGGCGCAGCGATGCGCACCTTCGCGACGAAGCGGTAGGGGGCCTGCGTGATCGAGGCGCGGACGAACTCGACCGCGTCCGGCGCGTCGCGCTGCTTGAAGCGCCACCCGGTCCCCCGCGCCACGGCCATGCGGTCGAGCCGGAACGTGCGCCAGTCGTCCCGGTCGAGGTCCCACGCCATGAGGTACCACCGCCGCCCGGCCGCCACGAGCCGGTACGGCTCGACCCGGCGCTCGCCGCGCTCGCCGTCGGCCTTCGTGTAGTCGAAGGTCGCGCGCTCGGGCGTACGGATGGCGCGGGCGAGCGCGACGAGCACGTCGGCGTCGACGGTCGTCACTGGGCTGTCGAGGCTCACGGTCGCCTCGATGACGCCCTTGACCTCGGCGCGCAGCCGCGCGGGCAGCACTTGGTCGAGCTTCGCGAGCGAGCGCACGGCGGCCTCGCCGAGTCCCGCCACGGTCCCGCCCGCCGCAAGCCGCAGGCTCACGGCCACCGCGACGGCCTCTTCGTCGTCGAGGAGGAGCGGCGGGAGGGCCTTGCCCGCGCCGAGCTGGTAGCCGCCGCCGGTCCCGTGCTCCGCGCGCACCGGGTAGCCGAGCTCGCGCAGCCGCTCGACGTCGCGCCGCACGCTGCGCGTCGTCACGCCGAGCCGCTCCGCGAGCTCCGCACCGGTCCACACGGGACGCGACTGCAGGAGGTTGAGCAGGCTGAGGACGCGTTGGGTCGTGTCTGCCATGGAACTATGATCGCGCGCTCTAAGGACAGTTTCTGTCCTCAACTCGCCGAGGCCTTGTGGGATGTCTAGTCGAGATATATCGTGACTTCATCAACGCGTTATATCTCGAAATCTAGCGGACCGACCCTGTCCTCATCGGCGAGGACACTGGACGTGGGACAGGGGAAGAGACGAGCAAAGGGGACCACACATGAGCAGCATCGCGGGACAGAGCCAGCTTCACCGAACGACGGCGGCGAGCCCCACCCAGGCGCGCCACGAGGGCCGCGTCGCGATACATCGCGAATCCGGGGCGCGGCGGGCGCTCAGCTCACTGCGCGCGGCCTGGCGCCGCGGGGCGGAGCTCTCGCGCGCCATCGACCAGGCGAAGGACACGGCGTGGCAGGCACCGGACGGCCCGAGCCACCGCCTCCTGGGCTAGGGCCGGGGTGAGAAGGCCGGGTTGGCTAGCCAGAGCAGCGGGGGCTCAGCCGAACCACGCGAGCAGCCCCCGCCACAGGCCCACCACAACGCCCCCGCCGAACACAGCCCCCGCCAGCAGCTGGGCGAGGGTGTGGGCGCGGAGCACGAGCCGGGACCAGATCACGGCTGGCACCAGTGCCAGCAGCGGCCACCAGGCCGGACCGAAAAGAAACAGGAGCGAGACCGCCGCGGACGTGATCGCCGCGGCGTGACCGCTGATCTTCCAGAAGAGGCTCACGAGGGCAAGCAGCGCGATCCCGCCGACGAGGGCGAAGACCATCGCCATGACGCTGGCCGGCGCGTGCAGCAGGCCGAGGAGGCCGAGCCCCGCGAGCACGATCACGAGCGAGAGCCCGAGGACGGGGCCGCGCTGCCGGCGATCGCTCACGTGGTGGTCGGTGACCTTCCCCGCGCGCACGAGCGCCACGAGCACGACGAACGGAACCCCGCACGTGAGGACGGCCGCGACAAGCCCAAACCAGAAGGTGCCCGGAAAACCGGGGCTGCCGGCCGGGCTCAGCAGCATCATGATCGCGACGACAAGGGGTGGCTGCAGCGCCTCCGTGATCGCGCGCGCGGCCGCGTAGCTCCCTGAACGCCCCCACACCACGCGGTCCAGTTTGCCACAGGGCGGCCAGGGGCCCGCCGATGTGCACGCACATGACGGGCCCGCGAGGCCGCCGGGCCTCCCTACTCGGCGTCCGCGAGGACGAGCTCGACTACCGCGCCGAGCAGCCCCGGTTCGACATCGAGCCCCGACAGCCCCGCGACGACGGCCGCGGGCGACTGGCCCGAGGTCACGCACGAGAAGATCTTCCCCTTGACGGCGATCTCCGCGTGGACGTCGTCGAGGAGGCGTTCGACGGCGCCGACCATGCGGTTGCGCGCGAGGGCAAGGCCGCCCTCGGCCGTGAGCGTGAACCCAGCGGCAGCGTCGACCTCCTCGACCGTGACGCGCAGGGTGTTGGTGCCGCCGTCGTACGCGACAGCCGCGTCGAGCCGGCCGCCGGCCGACTCGGCCCGCACCGCGGACGGCTCGCGCACGCCAGCGATCACGACCTCCCACGAGCGCACGGTGGGCACGCCGTCGGCCGCGCCCTCGGCGGGGCTGACGGTCAGCCGGCCGCCCTCCCAGTCGAACTGGAGGGGCGTGCGGACCTGATGCCCGCGCTCCCCGGCCGCGGCGCCGCCGTCGTCCTCGATGAGCGTGAACTCGCCCGAGGCGCCCGCGAAGACGCGCAGCTCGAAGCGCTCGGGCGAGGGGGTGCCGTTGCCGAGCGTGTCCGGATGCGCCATCGGCACGATAGCGCCGGCGCGCGCGAGGACGGGCATCGTCTCGAGCGTCCGGTACAGGCGGGCCCGGCGGCCGCCGCGGTAGACGGTGCCGGTGAAGAAGTCGATCCAGACGCCCGGCGGGAGCCACGCGGGCGCGCTCGCCCGGTTGAGCGCGCGGTCCCGCGGCTCGACGACGGGCGCGACCATGAGTTCGGTGCCGAACAAGAACTGGTTCGGCACCTCGTACGCGTCCCCCTCCTCGGGGTACTCGTAGTACATGGGCTCGACGATCGGGCGGCCCTCCGCGAACGCGCGGTGGTTCATCGTGTGGAGGTACGGCACGAGCCGGTGCCGAAGGCGAAGGAAGTCCGCCATGGCGGCCTCGGCGTCCGCACGGTAGCGCCACGGCTCCTTGCCCGTGAACGGCATCGACGAGCTGTGCAGCCGGTTGATCGGCGAGAACACGCCGAGCTGGACCCAGCGCGCGGCGAGGTCGTCGTCCTTGTAGCCCCACATGTGGCCGCCGATGTCGTGGCTCCACCAGCCGTAGCCGATGTTGGACGCCGTCGCGGTGAAATAGGGCTGGAACGCGAGCGACTCCCACGTGACGATCGTGTCGCCGGAGAAGCCGATCGGGTAGCGGTGACTGCCCGGGCCCGCGTAGCGCGAGAACGTGAGCGGGAGGCGGCCGTTGCGGGCCGAATCGAGGAAGTGCACGTGGTTGAGGACCCACAGCGGGTCGAGGCCCCGGACCCGCGAATACGGGCCCGACTGCCAGTCGAGCCACCAGAAGTCGACGCCGGCCTCCTCGAGCGGGTGGTGGACTTCGCGGAGGTACGCGCCGAGGAATTCGGGGTCCGTGGGGTCGAACGCGATCGCGTCGCCGGCCTCGGGGTCGAGACCCAGGGCGCGCGCCGTGCGCTCGTAGGCCTCCTCGTGCGCGGCGATGCCGTCCGCGGGGTGCACGTTGAGCGTGAGCGCGAGCCCGCGGCCGTGGAGCCAGCGCGCGAAGCCCTCGGGGTCCGGGAACAGCTCGCGGTTCCACGTGTAGCCGGTCCAGCCGCTCCCATGGACGGGATCGATCTCCGTGAGGTGCCAGTCCATGTCGAGGACCGCGACCGAGAGCGGGATGCGCTCGGCGTCGAAGCGTTCCACGACGCCGCGGTATTCGTCCTCGGTGTAGCGGTAGTAGCGGCTCCACCAGTTGCCCAGCGTGAAGCGGGGCACGAGCGGCGTCGGGCCGGAGATGCGGTAGAAGTCCCGGAGGCAGCCGCGGTAGTCGCGGCCGTAGCCGAAGAAGTACACGTCCGTGCCTGGGGTTTCGCCGTCGCCGCGCGGGGTGAGCCAGCCGGCGTCGTCGAAGACGAGCGTTTCGCTGTCGTCGAGCGTCGCGAAGCCGTAGCGGGACATGAGGCCCGGCTCGAGCTCGCACTGTCCGTCCACGCCGTCGAGCGTGCGGGCGGTGCCGCCAAGGTTCGTCTCCCCCGGCTCCCCGTAATGCCACACCGAGTGGTAGTTGCTCACGCTGCCGAGGACCTTGATGGAGAGGCCGTGGGCCGTGAATTCGCGCTTGTCGTAGACGAGGTGGGCGTGCTTCGTGACGATCTCGAGTCGATGCGGCTCGTCCACGACGCGGAACTCGGGGACCTCGAGCTCGCGGTGGAGCACCACCTGCGAGGCGCGGTCCTCGAACTCGCCCGTGGCGCTGTATTCGAGGCGGATGAGCTGCGACGTGAGGACCGTGAAGCGGTAGTTTGGGCCCTGGACGATCGCTGCGGAATGGGCCTGCGGCGAGGTCGAGAAGCGGAGGTGGTCGGGGAGGCGGACTGCGTGAGTGGTTCCGGTCACACGCTCAACCCTACGCCGCGGCCCACAGCGTTGCGGGGTCCTTGCCACCCCGTTGCGGGGTCCTTGCCACCCCGTTGCTGGGTCCTTGCCACCCAACGACCGGCCACCTCCCACCCGACGACTGGCCACGGCTCGCTACTCTGGGCCCATGGACGCCGAAGTCTCAGATCCCGCCGACCTCCTCGCCCTCGATTCCCTCCTCAGCACCGAGGAACTCGCCCTCCGCGACCGCGTGCGCGAGTTCGTGCGCACCGAGATCAGGCCGAACATCGCCCGCTGGTACGAGGACGCACACTTCCCGCTCGAGATCGTCCCCGAGCTGGGGCGCCGCGGCCTGCTCGGCATGCACCTCACCGGGCACGGCTGCGCGGGCCGGTCCGCGGTCGAGTACGGCCTCGCCGCCGCCGAACTCGAGGCCGGCGACTCGGGCCTCCGAACGTTCGTCTCCGTCCAGGGCTCGCTCGCCATGACGGCGATCGCGAGGCACGGCTCCGACGAGCAACGCGACGAGTGGCTCCCCCGGCTCGCGGCCGGCGAGGCGATCGGCTGCTTCGCCCTCACGGAGCCGACCGCGGGCTCGGACCCCTCGTCGATGAGGACCTTCGCGCGTCGCGACGGCGCGGGACCGAACGCAGGCTGGGTCCTTTCCGGCACGAAGCGGTGGATTGGGCTCGCCTCGGTGGCGGACGTCGCCGTCGTCTGGGCGCAAACGGACGACGGCGTGCGCGGCTTCGTCGTCCCGACCCTCGCCAAGGGCTTCATCGCCAGGGCGATCGAGCCGAAGCTCTCGATGCGGGCGTCGATCCAGTGTGACGTCGAACTGGACGAGGTTCGCCTGCCCGCCGGGGCCGTCCTGCCCGGCGCAGTGGGGCTGCGGGGGCCGTTCTCGTGCCTCAACGAGGCGCGCTACGGGATCGCGTGGGGCGCGATGGGCGCCGCGCGCGACGCGTTCGAGGACGCGCTCGCGTATTCGCGGGAGCGCCTCCAGTTCGGCAAGCCGCTCGCGGGGTATCAGCTCACGCAGCAGAAGCTCGTGGACATGGCGCTCGAGATCAACAAGGGCTTCCTCCTGGCGCTCCACCTCGGCCGGCTCAAGGACGCCGGCAAACTCGAGCCGCACCAGATCAGCGTCGGGAAGCTCAACAACTGCCGCGAGGCCATCGAGATCTGCCGCGAGGCGCGCACGATCATCGGCGGCAACGGCATCACGCTCGACTATTCGCCGCTGCGCCACGCCAACAACCTTGAATCCGTGCGCACGTACGTGGGTACGGACGAGGTCCACACCCTCATCCTCGGCCGGCGCCTCACGGGCGTGGGCGCGTTCCGCTGAGGCGGGTACTAACCGCCGGCAGCGGCCTGACGCGGGCCAATCATCTGCCGACCAGTCTGCGGTTGGCCAGCCTGTTGCCGAGTGTAGTAAGTCGGCGCACACTATCGACCACGGCGTGCGCACGGTCCCCCCGTCAACGGAGGTATCCATGAACCGGATCCTGATCATGGGCCCACCCGGCGTGGGGAAGGGAACTCAAGCGGAGCGCCTGGCACGCGACCTCGGCGTCCCGACGATCTCCACGGGCGATCTTTTTCGCGAACAGGTCCAGAACGAGACGCCGCTCGGGCTTCAGATCAAGGGAGTGCTCGACTCCGGCGGCTACGTGCCCGACGACGTCACGAACCGTCTCGTCGAAGTCCGGCTCGCGCGGCCGGACGCCCTTGAGGGCTTCATTCTCGATGGCTACCCACGGACGGTCGACCAAGTGCACGCGTTGGACCTCATCCTGACATCGCGCGTGGCGGAACTGGACGCCGTCGTCGTTCTTGAAGCCGACCAGAAGGCGATCCTCAAGCGAATCCTCGCTCGCGCTGCCGAACAGGGCCGCTCCGACGACACGCCCCAGGTGATCGCTCGCCGGCTCGAGGTCTACGCGAGCGAAACGTCCCAGCTCATCTCCGCCTACGACGAACGCGGCCTTGTGCTCCGCGTCAACGGAACGGGCCAGCCCGACGCCGTCGCGGAGCGGATCGCGGAGGCGCTGCGGGCACGCTGACCTCACTCAGGTGCGCGTCCCTGTGGCGGGCGCTTCAGCTACCATCTCCGCTTCCTTGCGAGGTTCTGCGTATCTCGCACCGTCACGTATTTGGTGCGCATGAGAGGCCGTGACCACTGAGTTCGGGCTCGTTGAACACGCAACAGGCGCGATCTCGGAACTCAGCATCTAATTAATCCCCATAGATTGCCTAGTATCAATCGGGACGTCGGTGGGGGATGATGTGAAGATCTTGGGGACCAAGCGGGCGAGGGCGCTAGTTACGGTTCTGGTAGCTGTGTTGGGCGCGACGGGGCTGGCGAGCGGAGCAGTACCCGCCGCTGCGAATTCGTCCCAGCACGCCGCCGGAGACTCGAGTTCGGGCAAGGAAGTCGCCGTTGCAATGGCCAACGACCCGAGGGGCACACCCATCTCGATGATCATCGGGCGGGCGCGGCAAACTGACCCGCAGGGCTACGATCAGAGACTGCGGAGCCTGAAGTCAAGCCCTGAATTTACGCGGTTTCTCACCGAGTTCAGCGGATCGCCAGAAAACGGCGGGATCGGTGGACTCGCAGCGGTTCTCACACAGCAACAGGTCGATTCCTTCATTACTCGAATCAAAGGCAAGTCCTTCAACCTAGTCCGAGACATCGATGGAAAGCCAAACGTCGTGCTCTCGGCCGACTCGGCAACACAAGGCGATCACTCGCGTCTCCTCACAATTGATTCGGCAGTCGCTCACGCGCGGCCAGGAGTGAAACCCGCGGGCTGGGGCTACAGGTGTTGGCAGAGTGCCTTCGCCCAGGTAGGTTATGCCGCGGCGACAGGCGCAATCTGCGGGGCCATTGGAGCCTTCAGCGCCGGAATCGGATGGCCGACCTGCTTCGGTTTCGGAGTCTTCGGGGGAGGGATCAATTGGGATGCCGCATGCTAAGGGCGGAAACGTGAAGCAGAGTCCCCTGCTGCGAACCCCGATGTCTTGGAAGGGCCGCGTCTTCCTGTTCCTCGTCTCAGTCAGCGGGACTTATGCCGCCCAATGGCTGCTGTATTGGGCCACCGGTTGGCAGCAGATCAGGCCAAGCGACTCCACCGTTCTCATGCTGGCAATCATTTTCGGAATATTTGCTGCAACAATCCCTGGCGGGAAGCCGTGGTTCTCCAACTCAAGCAGATCACCAAACCGCAAGGACGACAGTTAGGCCTCGCTCACGGCGAGATGTGGTCCAAATGCCGGTTCCGGGTGTGCGGCGTGAACTGGACGAGGACCGCCGCGATCACGAGGAACACCGAGATCAGCCCAAGGGCCCAGAACACCGAGAGCTGCGGCAGGATCGGCGCGATGACCATGACGCCGATTCCGCCGCCGATGTGCCCCACGCCGTCCACGAGCGCGAACCCGGTGGTCCGAGCGCGGGTGGGGAAGCACTCGGCCGTGAGCGCGTACGTCGGCGAGACCCAGAGGTTGAAGCCCGCGAAGATGAGGATCGCGCCGAGGAAGGACAGCCAGACGCTCGTCCCGGCAATCGAGACGACGATCGACCCGAGGATGGTCACGCCCGCGGCGATCGGGAGCCAGGACCGGCGCTCGAGCTTCTCGACGATCGCGCTCATGATCGCGGCTTCTGCGACGAAGCCGAGCGTCCCGACGGCGGCAATCACCCCCGCCTCCGGCGGCGGGTACTGGAGGGCCGAGAGCACCACCGTGAATCCCGCCGCGAACGAATACACCGTGATGTACCCGATAAACCAGATGAAGAACAGGAGAATGATCCGCCGCACATACAGCGGGCGGCTGAACAGGTCCCGGTAGGGTACGGGCGAGGCCGGGGTCACCGCGCCGTACACGTCGGCCAGTCGCGGCTCGGCGAGCACACCATGCTTCGCGGCGCGCTGCTCCATCGAACGGACCACGCTGTCGGCCTGCTCGAACCTGTGCTGGCCGATGAGCCAGCGCGGCGACTCGGGAAGCTCGAACCGCAGCAGCACGGCGATCACGGCGAGGATCGCGCCGACGCCGTACATCCACCGCCACCCGCTCTCGAAGTTCGGCCCGGCCGCAGCGAACGGCAGCCCGAGCGGCCACGGCGTGGCCGGCGTTGTGAGAATGAGCCCGAGCCAGATGCCCACGAAGGCGCCGAGCGCGGACATGATGAAGATGATGGTCGTGAATTTGGCGCGCGCTGGCCGCGGCGCGACCTCGTTCACGTACGTATTCACAATGGCAAGGTCGGCGCCAATTCCAATGCCGGTAATTGTGCGGGCGATATTGAAATTCGCATAATCGCCCACGAACGCGTTGTAGAGCGAGCCGAGACCCGTGATGAGCATCGTGACCATGAGCATGTTCCGCCGGCCGATCCGGTCGGCGATGGGGCTCAGGACGAGCGTCCCCACCACATAGCCCGCGAGATTCAACAGGACCGGGAGCGGGAGCGCGCCGAGGGCGCTCTCCGGCGTGCATCCCTTGTTGAGCTGGACGCACGTCTGGATGAACGAGACGTTGATATCGAAGATGTCGTAGAACGTGAACAGGAAGCCCAGCCCGATGATCCCGATAAACAGGTAGGACAGGCTCCACACTTCGAGGCGCTCGAGGCGGGCGATAATCTCGCGGCCCGTCGGGACGCGCACGGCCCCCGCGCCCATGGACGCAGTCACATGGATCGACCTCCCGCATCCGGGGTGGCGCGCGCTGTGCCAGGTGTGCCCCGGCTGCTGCGCACATTGTGCGCCCGACGGCGGGGCGATACAAGGCGCGAACAGAACCCGAGTGCCGCTTGGCACCCGGGTTCCGCGCTCGAGCGCCGTAGGCTCCGCCGGCCGCCCCGAGCACCGCTAGTCGAGCAGGAGCGCCGGCTCCTCCATGATCGCCGCGACGTCCGCCATGAAGCGGGCGGAGAGGTCGCCGTCGACCACTCGGTGGTCGAAGGAGCCGCCGAGCGTCGTGATCCAGCGCGGAATGACCTCGCCCGAGACGACCCACGGCTTCAGCTTGATAGTCCCGAACGCGACAATCGCGACCTCGCCGGGGTTGATGATCGGCGTGCCGATGTCGATCCCGAGCGCACCGATGTTCGTGATCGTGAGCGTGCCGCCCTGCATGTCCGCGGGCTTCGTCTTGCCCGCGCGGGCAGTCGTGGCGAGCTCGTTGAGCGCCACGGCGAGCTCCTTGAGGGAGAGATCCTGGGCGTTCTTGATGTTCGGCACGAGCAGCCCCCGCGGGGTCGCCGCGGCGATTCCGAGGTTCATGAAGTGCTTGATGTGGATCTCGTCGCCCTTGGGCGAGCTGACCCACTCCGAGTTCACGCTCGGGTTCCGAGCGGCGGACCAGATGACCGCCTTCGCGAGGATGAGCAGTGGCGAGACCTTGATTCCCTCGAAGTCGCGCGACTTCTTGAGCCGCTGCACGAACTCCATGGTCCGTGACGCGTCGACATCCACGAAGATGCTCACGTGCGGCGCCGAGAACGCCGAATCGACCATGGCCTTCGCGGTCGCCTTCCGCACGCCGCGCACGGGGACGACCTCGACGCGCTGGTCTTGCGGCTTCTTCGCGGGCTCCCAGAACGTGGGGGCGGCCGCGATTTCGCGCTCGCGCTGCGCCTGGTACGACTCGAGATCCGCGCGCGTGACCTCACCGCGCGCACCCGTCGCGGGTACGTCGGCCAGGTTGATGCCAAGTTCCTTCGCGATGCGGCGCACGGGCGGCTTCGCGAGGACACGAGTCAGCAAACGGGCGACGGCGGTGCCCTCGCCCCCCTCTCCGCTCACCTCCGCACTGGCGGCCGGGACAGGAGCCGGGGGCAGCGTCACTTGGGGGGCTGGCGCCAGGGTGGGGCTGGCGGCCGGGGCGGGGCTGGCGGCCGGAGCGGGGCTGGCGGCCGGGGAGCTCGGATTCGTTGCCGCCGGCTTGCGGGGGCGGCGCTTGACCGCGTCCGCCTTCGGGCCCGAACCCACGAGGGGGCCGCTCTCGACGCCCGGCTCCTGCATCTGCGGGACCGGGGCGTTCACCGCCTCCGCGGCGTCGGCGGGCGCTGGCGCGACCGGGTCTTGGGCGGGGGCGGCGGCGGCCGGGGCAACGGGGGCGGCGGCGGCCTGGGCGGGGGCGGCGGCGGCCGGGGCGGCCTGAGCGCTCGGCGAGGCCCCGCCGTCGTCCGCTCCGTTGGCGGCGGGCGCCCCGGTGCCAATGGCGATGATCGGCGAGCCGACCTCGATCGTCTCGTGCTCGGGTGCGAGGAGCTCGAGGACCGTGCCCTCGTAGGGGCTTGGGAGTTCGACGAGGCTCTTGGCGGTCTCGATCTCGCACAGGACGTCGTTGATCGCGACCGTGTCGCCGGGCTTGACCTTCCACGAGACGATGTCCGCCTCGGTCAGACCCTCGCCGACGTCAGGGAGGTTGAAGATCTGCTTGCTCATGCGGCTCCTAGTACGCGAACGCCCGGTCGAGGGCCTCAAGGATGCGGTCAATGTCCGGGAGGTACTGGCCCTCGATCTTCGCGACCGGGTAGGGCATATGGAACGCGCCCACCCGGATCACAGGAGCCTCGAGGGAGAGGAACGCGCGCTCGGAGACCCGGGCGGCGATCTCGCCGCCGAGCCCGCCGAACGTGGGGGCCTCGTGCGCGACGACGAGCCGACCGGTCTTCTCGGCCGAGGCGGTCACGGTGTCGAAGTCGATCGGCGACAGCGAGCGGAGGTCAATCACCTCAATGCTGCGACCGTCGCCGGCCGCGGCCTCGGCGGCGGCGAGCGCCACCGGCACGAGCGGCCCGTACGCGACGACTGTCGCGTCGGTGCCCGCGCGGACCACGTGGGCCCGGAACGGATCGGTCGAGGCGCCCGGATCGGCAGTGTCGACCTCGCCCTTGAGCCAGTAGCGGCGCTTGGGCTCGAAGACGATGACCGGGTCCTCGGACTCGATCGCGCGGCGAGTCATCCAGTAGGCGTCGTGGGGGTTGGACGGCGTGATGATCCGCAGCCCCGCCGTGTGCGCGAACAAGGCTTCCGGCGACTCCGAGTGATGTTCGACCGAGCCGATGCCGCCGCCGTACGGGATCCGGATCGTCACGGGGACGGTGAGCCGGCCGGCGCTGCGCGCATGGAGCTTCGCGAGCTGCGTCGTGATCTGGTTGAACGCGGGGAACACGAAGCCGTCGAACTGGATCTCGCCGACCGGGCGGTACCCCCGCAGCGAGAGCCCGATGCTCGTGCCGACGATTCCCGACTCCGCGAGTGGGCTGTCCACCACCCGGTCGTCGCCGAATTCGGCCTTGAGGCCCTCCGTCACGCGGTAGACGCCGCCGAGCGAGCCGATGTCCTCGCCCATGAGCAGCACGGTCTCGTCGGAGGCGAGGGCGTCACGGAGCCCGGCGTTGATCGCCTTGGCCAGGGTCATCGTGGGCATCAGTGGCCGCCTTCCGCCGTGTTCGATTCCTCGGTGTCCTCAAAGCCGGACTCGTACTCGAGGTGCCATGCCAGCTCGGCGTCCACGAGGGAGTGCGGCTCGGCGTAGACGTGGCCGAGCGCCTCCTCGAAGCTCGGCGGCTCGAAGGCGAGGACGTCCTTGCGGGCCTTCGCCGCGAGGGCGTCGCCTTCCGCCGCGACCTCGGCGAAGAACGCGTCATCGGCGTGGCCCTCGGCGCGCAGGAACTTCTCGAACCGGGCCACGGGATCCTTAGCGAGCCACTCCTGCTCTTCCTCGGAGAGCCGGTACTTGGTCGGATCGTCGGCCGTGGTGTGTGCGCCCTGACGGTACGTGTAGGCCTCGATGAGCACAGGTCCCTTGCCGCTGCGCGCCCGCTCGAGGGCCCATTCGGTCACGGCCTTCACGGCCAGCACGTCGTTCCCGTCCACTCGGAGGCCTGGGAAGCCGTAGCCCTTGGCTCGATTGTGGAGCGGGATGCGGGACTGCACCTGCGCGGGCACCGAGATGGCCCACTGGTTGTTCTGGCAGAAGAACACCACGGGCGCCTTGAAGCTCGACGCGAAGACCATCGACTCGTGGACGTCCCCCTCCGAGCTCGCACCGTCGCCGAAATAGGCGACGACGGCGGCCGGGTCCCCAGCGTCGCGCCCGGCGGCAGCGGCCCGGGAGGCGTCGCGCTGGAGGCCCATGGCATAGCCGACGGCGTGCGGCACCTGAGCGGCGAGCACGAGGGTGTAGAGGTGGAAGTTCGTCTCCGTCGGGTCCCAGCCGCCGTTGGACACACCCCGGAAGAGCCGCAGGAGCTCGCCGAGCTCGACCCCTCGCGTGAGCGCAACGCCGTGCTCGCGGTAGGTCGGGAAGATGTAGTCCTGGGGAAGCGTCGCGCGGCCGGAGCCGATGTTCGCTGCTTCCTGGCCGCGGAGCGGAACCCAGAGGGCGAGCTGACCCTGGCGCTGAAGTGCGGTGGCCTCGACGTCGAAGCGCCGGATCAGCGCCATGTCGCGGTAGAGCTCGCGCAGTTCCTCTCGGGTCAGGCGGCGCGCGCGCTCCGAGAAGTGGGAGCCGTTGTGGAACCGGCCCTCCTCATCGAGGAGCTGCACCATGTTGACGTGGCCCTCGGTTCGCCCGTGGGCGAGGGCCTCAAGCTCGTCGAGCAATTCCTCCGGGATGTCGTCGAACTCGGTGGTGGGCAGATGTCCTGCCATGCCGCCGCCTCCTGCCGTGGTCGTGGTTCCGTGGTCCGGACAGTCCGCCGCCTCGATATATATTCCTTTTCCGGAATGTATTCCACATTCGGAATATATGCCTGCGGCCCAGCTGTCACTCTACAGAGTGCGGCTGGGCCGCAGAGCATAGGTTAATCGCTAGGAAGCTATCGGGGCTTTTGTGAAGGTTCTACAGAGCTCGAGGAATCGCGAATTCGCCTCCGGCTCCCCGATGCTGACCCGGACGCCCTCGTTGCCGAAGGCCCGCACCGAGAGCGCTTGAGTCGCGGCGAGGGCCGCGAAGTCCTGCGTCGCCTCGCCGAGATCGAGCCACACGAAGTTGCCCTGCGCGTCCGGAACGGACCAGCCGATTTCGCGGAGCCCCGCCATGACCCGATCCCGCTCGTCGACGAGCGTTTGTACCCTTTCTACAACCTCGGCAAAGTGGTCGAGGGACGCCATCGCGGCGTGCTCCCCTACAGTCGACACGGCAAAGGGAACCGCGGCCACGCGGAGGTGCTGGGTCACTTCGGGGCGCGAGATCGAGTAGCCCACGCGGAGCCCCGCTAGGCCATGCGCCTTCGAGAACGTTCGGAGCACCACCACGTTCGGATACTTGCGGTACATCGCGATGCCGTCCACCGCCTCCTGGTCCCGGACGAACTCCTGGTAGGCCTCATCGATCACGACCAGAACGTTGCTCGGCACCGATTCGATGAAACGCTCCGTCTCCTCCCGGCGCAGCGCGGGGCCGGTCGGATTGTTCGGAGTGCACAGGAGCGCGACTCGCGTGCGCTCGGTGACCGCGGCGGCCATCGCCTCGAGGTCGTGGCGACCGTCGGGCATGACGGGGATCTGCACGCTCTTCGCCCCGGCCAGCCCCACCGAGATGGGGTATGCCTCGAAGGAGCGCCACGCGTACAGCACCTCGTCCTGTACGCCGTCGTCCTGCTGCCCCGCGAACGCGGCGAGAAGCTGATTGAGCGCGCCGAGGCTCCCGCCACCCGTCACGATGTCCTCGGCCGGAACGTCGAGGAACTCCGCGAGCCGCCTGCGGAGCGCCGTCGCCACCGGGTCCGGGTAGCGGTTGACGGCGGTCTGCGCCGCGATCGCCTCGAGCACCGCCGGAATCGGCGGGAGCGGGTTCTCGTTGGAGGAAAGCTTGAAGCTCTCAAGCCCCGGAATCGGGGCCGGGGGCTTGCCGGCGGCGTACTTCGGGAGGCGGCCGATCACGGACCGCGGGTCGACGGACGCGATGGGGCCGCCGGCGGCCGCGAGGCTCGGGGTACCGGCCTCGGCCGCGCTGATGGCGACGGCGGCTGCTTCGGCGCCGTCGCGGCTGTTCAGTGCAGAAGTCATGGTTCCAAGGGTAGCCGCGGCGAGCGCGGCGACAGCATGGTGTGGAACGATAGGCCCATGATGCGGTTCCTGCTCCGTATTGTCGTCAACGCCGTTGCGCTCTGGGTCGCGAGCTTCCTGCTGCCCGGCATTCGGATCAACTCGACCGCCGCCGCGGATCTGGCTGCCAATTCGGGCGCCGGCGGCCACAGCGACACCCTTGGCGTCGTGCTCGCGTACCTTTTCATCGGCCTCATCTTCGGCCTCGTCAATGCTCTCGTCAGGCCCATCGTCGAGCTCCTGTCCCTGCCGGTCACGTGCCTCACGCTCGGCCTCTTCGCCCTCGTCATCAACGCGGCCATGCTCGCGCTGACGGCGTGGCTGAGCGGTTACACCCCTGTCCATCTGACGATCGATTCGTTCTTCTGGACGGCGATCTTCGGTGCGATCATCATCTCCCTCGTCTCGGCGATCATGGGCTTCCTGCTGGGCGCCAATCGCCGCGATCGCTGAGGGTCCGAACCGCTGACTCATGATCCCGGCCTCGCCCGGCCGGTCTTGGCCTTCGTGTCCGTACCCGTGTACGCGAGCCGCTCCCTCTGCGGCGGAGGTCCGCCAAGAGACGCCCCGCCCAACGCGGCGCCGACGATCGCTGCGTGCGCCGCGATCGAGGGATTCGACGAGCCGTCCAACAGGGCGGCGTCCCGCTCGTAGTTCCCGAGGTCGTGGGCCTGGGCGAGCGTTTCTTGGGGAAAGGCCACCCTCTCGGCTGCGCCTCCCCGAGGAGGCGTCCGGACCATCACGACCGAGCTCGAAGGTTCCCCGATCCTCCCCGCCGCGGCCGGCACGATGTCGTCCGCGTTCGTGAGGCTCAGGACCGGGATGCCGGCGGGCGGCTTGAATGCCGTGACCGGCCCGCCGACGGCCGTCACGGCCGAGACTCGGTACCTCGCAAGGAACTCCTCATCTTCGAGGAGTCCCATCACGTGGATCACCCCCTGACTGTAGGCCGTGAACACCACCTCGTCGTCCTGCCCGAGTTCCTGTTCCGCGAGGGCCTGACGGATGAGCGCACGGATCTGGCTGTCCCGGGCGGCCATCCCGTCTAGAATCCCCTCGGTGTCCATCAGGTTCGCGTCGTCGAGGCCCCACGTCTGGGTACCGGGAACCGTGACCAATACCGCCAGCGTCCCGTCCGCGCGTTCGAATCGCTCCACGAGGATCGACGATTCCGGCACGCTCGTTCCGTCGTCGAGCGGCACCTGGGTCTGGGCCGTGCGCAGGCTTCGAAGCGAGTAGGCGAACGTCCCTGGATCGCCCGAACCGGCGGCCACGCGCGCCCGATCGACCGAGAGCGCGCCCTCGCGAGAATCCTCGATCCCGCCATTCGCAGCCTCACGGGCCATCCCGGCGAGGGTCTTGCCCGGGCCTTGGTTTGAGCGCCTCATGAGGTCGGCGAAGGCCCCGAGCCCGAACTGCCTCAGCAGAAGGGGCACGATTTCCGAGCCCGCGAGGAAGTTCTGGAGCCCGTCGACTGCTGCGGCACGCCGGGCCTCTTCCTCCTCGTACGCAGAGGCTGCCGTGCGGACCGACGCAGCGACGCCCTCGGCCTCCGACGCGATCCTGCGCGCTGTGCCCTCGATCCGCAGCGACTCGTCGCCGTACCTGACGGCGAGCGCCGACCCCGAGCAGGCCCCACCCTCGACGGCAAGCCGGGAAACGTACAGCGTGCGCCCCGCGTTCGCGACGGCGACCGCCGCGTCGCGCAGCTCGCCCGCCGCGGTCTCGAGCGAGTCAAGGCGCACGGCGTAGCCCCGCCCACCCGTCACCACGAGCCCGTCGCCTCCCGAGCTCATCGCGCCTGCGATCACCGCGCCTGCGATCATCGGCAAACCTCATCGGCCCGACGCGGTGCCGGACTGGCGGGCGAAGGTACGGGGAGCAACGGGCTCCTCGCCTCCTGGGGGATGAGCGGGCCCCGCGGCACATACGGAAGCAGCGGGCCGCGGGCCTGGGTGATGGGGAGCCTCGGCGTGGGCGCGGTCGCCGCGGCGTCCGAGGCCGAGCTTGCTGCGGCCGCCTGCACGGCCAGGCACTCCTGCGTCTCGCGCTCGAGAGATGCCGCCAAGACCCCGAGCCCCACGATCCCCGCGGTCACGGCCGCAAGTTCGGCGACGACGAACGCGACCCGCGCCCGGTACGAGTCGCCCGCGGTGCCAGACCACTCCGCGTGCCCTCCCCGCTCGCTCAGACGCTCTGCCCGGCGGGCCTCCTCCTCGGCCCGTCGGAGATGCTCTCCCGCGGACCTCAGCACCGCCTCATCGTGCTTGCACGCCCGGTCCGACCCCACGCCTGAACGCCCACCCGACCTTCGATCCACCGCTCCCCCTCCGCGTTCGCCCAGCAACTTCAGGGATCCCCGCCCCCTTCGGGCGCGTCCCCCCGCGCTTTACGCCGACGCTACGCGGGCCGGCGGCGCGACGGCGCCCCGCCATCGTCGTATGTGGACGGCGCGCCAAAGTTCGAAACTGTGGAGGGCAACCGCACGGTCGCGGGCCTATCGACGCCCTGCCCCAGATGCGGAACGCAACCTCCCATCTGGAAGAATGGAGGCCATGGCTGACTCCCCCGCACGCACGCCCTCCGGAAGGCTGTCCCTCGCGACCTCCGCCGAGCCGATCGCCCTCGGCCCGCTCGACGGCCGCTACCGCCCCGCGGTGGCCCCGCTCGTGGACTACCTCTCCGAGGCCGCGCTGAACCGGGACCGTGTCGCGGTCGAGGTCGAATGGTTCATCCACCTCGCCAGAAACTCAGTCCTCCCGGGCACGCACCCGCTCACGGCGGAGCAGGAGGAGGGCCTGCGCCGGATCGTCACGGAGTTCGACGCGGTCTCGGTGCACGAGCTCGCCGAGATCGAGGCCGTCACGGTTCACGACGTCAAGGCCGTCGAATACTTCATCGGGCGCCGCCTCGAAAGCCTCGGGCTCGGCCAGTTCACCGCGCTCGTGCACTTCGGCTGCACGTCGGAGGACATCAACAACCTCTCCTACGCTCTCGGTGTCAAGGGCGCCGTCGAGCACGTCTGGCTGCCCGCCGCCCGCGCTCTCGTCGAGCAGATCGCCCAGATGGCCCGCGAGAACCGCGACGTCCCCATGCTCTCCCGCACCCACGGCCAGCCAGCCACGCCTACCTCGCTCGGCAAGGAACTCGCCGTCATGGCACACCGCCTCGGTCGCCAGCTCGACCGCATCGGGCGGGCCGAGTTCCTCGGCAAGATCAACGGCGCCACGGGCGATTTCGCCGCCCACGTCGCCTCGGTCCCCAGCGCGGACTGGCAGCACGTCTCCAAGTCGTTCGTCGAGGGCCTCGGGCTCACCTGGAATCCGCTCACCACGCAGATTGAGAGCCACGACTGGCAGGCCGAGCTGTACGCGGACATCGCTCGCTTCAACCGGATCCTGCACAACGTCTGCACCGACGTGTGGAGCTACATCTCGATCGGCTACTTCGCGCAGATCCCCGTGGCCGGCGCGACCGGCTCCTCGACCATGCCGCACAAGGTCAACCCGATCCGCTTCGAGAACGCCGAGGCCAACCTCGAGATCTCCTCGGCCCTCCTCGACACGCTCGGCGCGACGCTCGTGACGAGCCGTTGGCAGCGCGACCTCACGGACTCGTCGAGCCAGCGCAACATCGGCGTCGCGTTCGGCCACTCGATCCTCGCCATCAGCAACGTCGCGAGGGGGCTCGCGGGCCTCGACGTCGCGGAAGGCACCCTGGCCGCCGATCTCGACCAGAACTGGGAGGTCCTCGCCGAGGCCATCCAGATGGTCATGCGCGCCGAGGCGATCGCGGGCGTCCCCGGCATGGACAACCCGTACGAGCGCCTCAAGGAGCTCACGCGCGGCCACCGCGTCGACGCCGCCCGCATGAAGGAGTTCGTCTCCGAACTCGGCCTCTCCGCCGAGGCGGAGGCCCGGCTCCTCGCGCTCACGCCCGCTACGTACAACGGCATCGCGGGTCGGCTCGTCGATCACCTCGGCTGAGGCGACGCCCTTCGAGACTGCGCACGACGGCGGGCCCGGGTCTGTGCCTGGCCCACCGTCGGCGTCGCCGCACCTTGATACGGGTCGCGGACGCTGATTCGAGTCGCCGACTAGGCCCGTTCGACGCCCGATTCGCGTTGAGCACCCGGAGCGAGTAAAGTAGATCAAGCGCCGCGGGGTGGAGCAGTTCGGTAGCTCGCTGGGCTCATAACCCAGAGGTCGCAGGTTCAAATCCTGTCCCCGCAACGAAGAAGGGCCGGAAACTTACGGGTTTCCGGCCCTTTTTGCGTAGGTGGAACTTGATACGGTCATCGTTTAGTCATTGGAAACCCCTCATCCGCGGCGCCAACGGAGCGGGCCGGAACTGTTGGCTCGGATTGTTTCGGGCTGGCAGCGGATTCCGTGGTCTCGGCGGCGCACCTGTGGGGTATGAGCGCTGTATCCAGGCCGGTCCGGTCGGTCCCGGGGCTGGAGCCGATGATCGATGTGGCGAGCCTCGCGGCCTATCTGGGGGTGCCGGTTTCGACGATCTACGACTGGCGTACGAACCGGAAGGGGCCGCCGGCCTACCGCTTCGGCAAGCACGTCATGTTCGCTGTGTCCGATGTGAAGGCGTGGGTGGAACAGCGGCGCGACCCGGCCGTGTCGGGCGGGGGCTGACCGGTCGTGGCTAGGCCGCGTCTGCCGATCGGCACCTTCGGCGAGTTCGGGTTCAGCACTGCGGCCTCCGGCAGGGTGCGGGCGCGGACCCGGTTCCGGGACTGGGACGGGGTGAGCCGCCTTGTGCAGGCTTCCGGGTGCACGCAGAGCGCCGCCGAGCGGGCGCTGAAGGGGAAGCTGTCCGCGCGCGCGGTCTACCAGTGCGGCACCGGCGAGCTGAGTGCGGATAGCACCTTCAGGCAGCTCGCCGATTACTGGCTGGCCGACATGGAGCTGAATCCGGATCTGGCCGGGGGCACCAAGGGGCTCTATCGGTGGAACATGACCCACCTCGTGCTCCCGCACTTCGCGGACCTGACGCTGCGGGAGATCGGCGTGGCCCGCTGCGATGCGTACATCAAGCAGCAGCGGCAGATCAGCTACAGCCGCGCCAAGCAAGCCCGCAATGTGCTCCGCCAGGCATTCGGGCTCGCGGTGCGGCACGAGATCCTGTCGCGCAGCCCGATGGAGCCCATCGCCCGGCTGCGCCAACCCCGGCCCGACCCGAGCGCGCTGAGCGCCGCAGAGGTCGACGCGGTGCGCACCGCGATCCTGTGCTGGGAGAGGGGCCTGAGTCCCTGCGGCCCGAAACCCGACGGCCAGCTCGGCGCGATCGTCGAGATCATGCTGGGCACCTCCGCCCGGATCGGGGAGGTCCTGGCCATCCGCTGCCGCGATATCGACCTGGCCTCGCCGGTCCCCTCCATCCGGATGGCGGGCACCCTCGTGACGCCGCGCGGCTGCGGGGGTCCGCCCACGCGGCAGGACCACCCGAAGACGCACAAGTCGCGCCGCACGATCGCGCTGCCCTCGTTCACCGCGGAGGCCGTACGCGCCCGCCTGGCCGCGGTGAAGGCTGGCCGCGGTGAAGGACCGTTCCCCTGACGGGCTGCTGTTCGCCAGCCGCAACGGGACCCCGCTGACGACGGCCAACGTGCGCAGGCAGCTGCGGCATGCACTCGAGCTGGCCGGCATCGAGGGAGTCACCCCGCACATGTTCCGGCGCACCGCGGCCACCGCCATCAGCGACAGCGCCGGTGTCGATCTCGCCGCGGAGCTGCTCGGGCACGTCGACCCCCGCATCACCGTCCAGCACTACATCCGCCGCAACGAGATGGTGAACCCCGCCACCGCGGCAATCCTCGACGCCGCCTTCGCGAGGCAGGGCACACCGTGAGCGGGCCGGAGGCGGGGACGACGCGACCACCTCGGAGCACACCTCCCTGTTGCCTCACGTCAATACCTCCGCGAAGTCTGGTCCCTTCATGCCCGCACCGCGTAGCATGGTCGCGTCGCCGTCGCGCCGGGCTCCCCGACGGGGCGGCACAGGACCCGACTGCTGCAGACGCTTCCGCCGCGTCGGCCTTCCGGGTTGCGGGGCGTTTTCGCAGGTCACACGGTGGGGCCACCGTGGCACCACCGTCGCTTCCGCGCAGAAGAGGGGTGCGGACGCCGAGACCGCAAGGCGCGACCTCGCCAGGATCGAGGCCGTGCCCGGTCGAGGAGACTGCGCAGGTCATCCGTGCCCGCGCGGAGCTGGAGCGGGGCGCGGCGCGAGGCCGCCGGGCGCGTTTGCCGCCGAGAGTCGGGCACACGCCGCCAAGCTGCACGACTTCACCCGACGCCCGGGTGACCACGGGGCGATACCGTCCCGCCGCGGGCTGGGAATCTAGCCCTACAGGCCCGGCGCATCCTGTCGTGACGGGCGCGGCGACCGCCCGGCGCCGAACTGGGTCGGGTCGGGCAGCGCGGGGCCCAGCCTCGGCCTGCGGTCCCTCGTGTCGCCTCCGCCGATACGGTTGCTGCGCTCGGTGAGTGCGACGAGGGCAAGGTGCCTGTCAGCTGTCCAGCAGACCAGCCGGCCACGCTCCCTCGCGCGACCCAGGATGCCTGCCTCGGCAAGCTCCGTGAGCGCGCGGTGCGAGGCGGCCGGCGAGACGCCCAGGCGGGTGCTGACGGACTCGGCGGTGAGCACGGGGTCGGAGGCGAGGGTGCCGAGGATGCGAAGGACTACCGCGTCGCGGCGCGGGACCGCCGGGCTCAGGCCGCGGTCGCGCCGGAACCGCACCAGTTCGTCGCGCACATCGGCGTCCAGCGCCGCGATGTCCTGGGCAAGCCTGACGGCATTGCCCGCGGCACGCTCGGCGGCCTGCGCGAACCCGATCACCCACTCGTCCACCTTCGGCGGGTCGGCACGGTAGTCGGTGAGCCCGGCGATGTAAGAGTCGGTGTCACCGGCGAACACCGTGCTGATCGGGATGAGCGCGTTCCGCAGCGCATCCGCCCGCCGCAGGACGGTGTGTATGAGGGCGCGCCCAGTGCGCCCGTTGCCGTCGATGAACGGGTGGATCGTCTCGAACTGCGCATGCACGATCGCCGCGCGCACCACCGGGTTCCCCGCGGTGTCCGTCGCGAAACGGGCAAGGTCGGCGACCAGGCGCGGCACCTCGGACTCCGGAGGTGGCACGAACGCAGCCCGCAGCGGAGACCACCCGGGCCCACCCACCCAGTTCTGCTCCTGGCGCAGCCCCCGCTCCAGGCGCGGTTCGATCACGTGCTGAAGCTCCACGATGTCCGAGGTCGTGATTGCCCGTCCCCGGTCCGCGAGGCCGGCGATCGCGGCCTCGGTCGCCCGCACGTTCGCCACCACGTCGAGCGCCTGCCGCGGGCCCTGATGCAGCAGCTCGGCGATCGCCAGGCGTTTCGGGGAGACGCGGTTGCCCTCGATCCAGGATGACGAGATGGATTCCGACCGGATCAGCAGATGGTTCAGGAAGCGACCCCGAGGCCCGATCCGCTCGTCGGCACGGGCCAACACCGCCAGGGCGTCCTCGGCCGCGGCCTGCGCCTCGGATCCGAGCCCGGGAAGGCGGTCGCCCAGCTCGGCGGGCACATACGCGAGGTAGCGGCCCGCCGCTCGATCTTTCCGGCTCAAGCCGCCCGCATCCTCGGGGTGCCATAGGCGCTCGACATACTCACCCATCAGCGCCTCCGATCCGCGTGCCGAACTTCTACTTTAGACAACCTAAGCGAGAAATAGAAGGGCGGCCGTCACGGCTAGCTGTTGCCTGCCGAAGAGGTTTCCCGCTCAGGGAAGCTCCTTCTGAAGTGTCCGAGATGTCCTGATGCAGAACTGTCCGGTATGTCCTGAGACATCACAGCTTCTTCTGAATGTGTTATGTCTCAGGACATCGGTGACACTCGTACATCAGGACATCGGTGACAGTTCCGGGGTTCTTCGTGGTGACGCTTCTCCCGTTGTGATGGGGGGTGCAGAAGAATAACGATCCCGTTGATCCTCGTGTCCGTCTCGCGATCGCCCGGTGGCCTGACGACGCCCCGCGCGGGTCGGTGACGACGTTCTGCCTCGAGCACGACATCTCCCGCAAGACGTTCTACGCCCTCCGCGCCCGAGCCCGGGACGAGGGGCAGGCCGCGGTACTGGAGCCGCGTTCACGCCGCCCGAGGACGAGCCCCAGCCGGATCACCGAGGATGCATCGCAGCAGGCGATCGAGGTGCGGGCCGCGTTGGAGGCATCGGGGCTGGATCACGGGCCGATCAGCGTGCACGACAAGATGATCGCCCTCGGCCTGGTAGCCCCGTCGGTCGCGTCGCTGGCGCGGATCTTCCGACAGGCCGGCGTCGCCCGCGCAGAGCCACGGAAGAAGCCCCGTGCCTCCTACCGCCGGTTCGTCTACCCGGCGCCGAACGCGTGCTGGCAGCTCGACGCCACCGAGTACGTCCTGGCGCAGGGGCGCAAGTGCGTGATCTTCCAGCTGGAGGACGACCACTCCCGTCTAGCCGTCGCGTCCCACGTCGCCACCGGGGAGACCAGCGCGGACGCGATCGTCGTCATGCGCAAGGGCATCGAGAAGCGCGGCGTCCCGCAACGGCTCCTGACCGACAATGGGGCTGCGATGAACCCCGCCCGCCGGGGCTGGGAAGGCCAGCTCGCAGCCTACGGGGGAGCGCTCGGGGTGGAGATGATCACCGGCAAGCCCTACAAGCCGACCACGCAAGGCAAGAACGAACGCTTCCACCAGACCCTGTTCCGCTGGCTCGACAAGCAGCCCATCGCCGAGACGATCGAGCGGCTGCAGGAGCAGGTCGACGAATTCGACCGCATCTACAACACCGAGCGCCCTCACCAGGGCCTGCCCGGACGGGTCACCCCGCAGCGTGCTTGGGACGCGACCCCGGTCGCCGAACCACCCCGGCCCCGGCCGGTGCCGCCCCGCCCTGTTCTCCTCCACCCCGCGGGTGAAGCGCCCGGCACAGCCCTCGACTTCGAGAACATGCGGGCCGCGAGAGTCAAGAGCAGCGGGGTGATCGCGGTGAAGGGCGTCACCTATCAGATCGCCCGCGAGCTGGCGGGAGAGAAGGTCTACGTCGCCACCTCGGACGAGGGCGTCGCCTTCTACGGTCAGGGCGGCGAGCTCCTCATCGAGCACCCCTGGCCGGCACCGGGCACCAAGCACGTCAGCAACGGCCGGCCCCGCGGCTCCGGCGCGTCCCGTCCCGAAGACATCCGAGACGTCATCCGCAGCACCGGCACCGGCACCCCGCCCGGCGAATACCATCGCACCGTCCGCCCCGACGGGCGGGTCAGCATCCGCAACGTCGTCTACGGGCTCGGCCAGAAGCACGTCGGGCGTCGCGTCCACGCCGTCGTCGACGTCGAGACCGTTGCCTTCTGCGATGCGGACACCGGAGAGATCATCGCCGAGCACCCCATCCCCGACCCCGGCACCAAGCACGTCGGATACCGCCGCTACGCCCGCAAACTCCCGACCTTCGAGCCCAGCGGCCCAGACCCCGAACTGTCACCGATGTCATGAGACATGAAGTGTCACTGATGTCCTGATACAGAACTGTCACCAGTGTCCTGAGACATCACAAGCTTCTTCTGAATGGACGCATGCTACCGCCGGTAGGCGTTGCGCACCTGTCTCTCACAGAGGTGAGGGAGGCGGGCGTGAAGGGCGGCGTCACACTGTTCCGCGGGGACGGCGCGGCCGCGCGCCGGTACGTCGAATCCGACCGGTCGCGCGCCGACGACTACTACCTCGGCGAGGGGACCGTTGCCGTGTTCGTCCAGCTCGACCGCGACGGTAGGACCGCGGCCGTCGGTGACCTCGCCCCGGAGTCGTACGCGGCGTGGGTCGACTGGGCGCACCCGATCACCGGGGAACGGCAGGGTGTCCCGCGCCAGCCGGGCGAGGGACGTGGGGGTTCGCCGCGCTTCGCTGAGATGGTGGTCAACGCCCCGAAGTCCCTCTCGATCGCCGCGGCCCTGCACCCTGCGGTGTCGGCCGCGCTCGATGCCGCACAGCAGGATGCTGCCGCCGAGATCCGCCGTTGGCTGGCCAGGCATTCGGTGACACGGGTGGGGCCGCGCGGCGTGCAGGAGGTCGTGCCGGTCGAGGAGCTGCACACGGTCGCCGTCGTCCACCGCACGAGCCGCGCAGGGGATCCACACCGGCACATCCACCTCCAGATCGGCGCGCGCGTGCGCGCGGCCGGTGCCTGGCGTGCCCTGGACACGGCGGCACTGTTCGCCCAGCAGGGCGCAATTCGCGCGCTCGGCACGGCCGTGATCGCCGCCCATCCCGCGCTGGCCGACGTTCTCGACCAGCACGGGCTCACACTGGATCCCGTCACCGGCGAGGTCGCCGAGCTGCGGCCATTCAATGCAGTGATGAGCAAGCGGGCCGTCCAGGTGGAGCGGAACCTCGCCCGCCTGACCGCCGAGTGGGAGGCTGTGCACCCCGGCAAGACGCCCGGGCCGGTGGTCACGGCGAGGTTGCAGGCCAAGGCTTGGGCGCACGAGCGGCCCGCGAAGAAACCGACCAGCCTCGCCGAAGAGGCCGCGTGGGTCGCCGAACTCCGCCAGGCCGGATACGACCCCGCAACCCTGACGCGGCCGGCACCGCCCGGGGTGGTTGCGCTCGACGACCTCTCGATCGAGGCGATCGCATCGCGAGCCCTCGACCGCTGCGCCGCCCGCGCCTCCGCGTGGACCGTGCACACCGTCACCGAGCACATCACCGAACTGGTGACCGAGTGCGGCGTGCGCGCAACCGGCGAGGAGCTGCGGGAGTTCGTCGCGCTCGCTACCCGACTCGCCCTGGAGGACTGCCTCTCGCTCCTCCCGCCCGGCGCACCCTCACCGGAGCAGGTCGCACACCTCACGAGCATGCATGTGATCGGAGCCGAGACGAGGCTCCGCGACCTCCTCGCCGCCCGCGTCACCGGCGTCGAGCCCGAGCACCCAGATTTAGGTGGTCTCGCCCAGGCCGACGGGCTCGATCCCGACCAGAGCGAAGCGGCCGCGGCAGTCGCCTCGACGGATCCGCTCGTCGTCGTCGAGGGCGCGGCCGGTGCGGGGAAGACGACGATGCTCGCCGCCGCGATCGCCGCCTCCGAACGCGAGGGGCGCCGGGTGCGCGTCGTCGCCCCGACGAAGAAGGCCGCGCAGGTCGCGGCCGAGGAACTCGGCGTGCCAGCGGATTCGGTTGCGGCCCTGGTGCACGCGCACGGCTGGCGGTGGAACGACGACGGCGTCTGGACTCGCCTCGCCCGCGGCGCGATCGACCCCGAGACCGGCCGCACCTACAACGGCACGCCCGCCGCGGCGCGGATCGGCGGTGGCGAGCGGATCGTCGTCGACGAGGCCGGGATGCTCGACCAGGACACCGCGCTCGCCCTGTTCACCCTCGCCGCGGAATCGGGCGCCACCGTGGCGCTGGTCGGCGACCGCGCGCAGCTCCCCGCGGTGGGCCGCGGGGGAGTGCTCGAGATGGCCGCCCAGCTCCGCGGCCGCACCTTGCAGATGACCAGCGTGCACCGCTTCACCGATCCCGACTACGCCGGCCTCACACTCGCGATGCGCGACGGCCGCGACCCCGGCGCCCTGTTCGACCAGCTCACCGCACTAGGTCTCGTCCGGATCCACGTGAGCGAGGACGACGCCCAGGCGCACATCGCCGGCACCGCCCGCGACGGCGACGCGATCACCGTCGCGACCATCGAGGAAGCCACCGCTCTCAACGAGCGCATCCGCGCCCGCCGCGTCGAACACGGCGTCGTCGATGGCGCCCGCACAACCACAGGCAGCGACGGGCTGGGCATCGGATCGGGCGACCGGATCCAGACCCGACGCAACGACACCCGGCTCGGCGTCGCCAACCGGCAGAACTGGATCGTGCAGCACGTCGACCCCGACGGATCCCTGTGGGTGCGCGAGACCGGCACGGGCCGGAAGCACAACACAAGCGTCCGCCTCCCCGCCGACTACGTGGCAGAGCACACGCACCTTGCCTATGCGGCGACCGCCTACGGCGTCCAGGGCACGACCGTCACGGCGTCGCACACCCTGCTCACCGACCAGACCAGCGCGGCGGCGGTCTACGTCGGCATGACCCGCGGCCGCCAGACGAACCTGCTGCACCTCGTCGCCGAGAACCACGCCGATGCCCGGGAACAGTTCACCGCCGCGATGGAACGCGACCGCGCCGACCGCGGCCTCGCCGTTGCCACGGACCGGGCAAGGGAGGCGGTCCGCGGGCTCGTCGACGACGGCCTGGCCGGGCGGGTACGAGGCGGCCTCGCCGCCCTCACCGCCCGCGCCGAGGCCGCCGAGCGCATGGCCGCACAGTGGGGCCACGTCGCCGACCTCCTCTCTGGATCGGGCACACATCGCTCCATGCCGTCGGCCAGGCAGGAAAGACTGGCCGCCATGGCCCGCGTCTTCGGCGTCGAGAAGGTCCGCCGAGCCGCCGCGCGGTACGAACGCGCCAACCCCGACCGCGAAGCCCGCCGTTGGACAAAGACTGCAGAAGACGCACGAACCGAGGCCGAGGCGCTGAGATTGTTGACGCCTCGCGAAGCCGTCGCCCGCATCGAGCGCACCCACGCAGCCGAGGCACGGAAGGCTGCCGCCCGCAAGGCTCAGCAGGCCGAAGCCGAGCGCCTGACGACACGAGGGCGCGCCTCCGGCCGAGAGGCTCGCGGCCAGAGCCTCTGAGCAACGCGGCGAACGACGTCTGGCAAGCTGAGCGCACGGGGGCGTGGCCGTGTAGGGGAAATTCAGGTCCACCATTCGCCCCGCCCGTTAGCCGGCCCACCTGTCATTTTCCGAAGTCGAGTGCACAGCCTCCCGCGGCTTTCTGGGCCTTGTGCGGAGGACTTCGGTCAGCCGGCGTGTCCGAACAGATCCTCGCCAAAGCAAACCCCAAAACAACTTCAGAAACGCGACACTAGAGAGATCAACTATTCCCGTTCGGACATCGCGCTCAGTATGCTGGCGCTATGACGGACGTGCTCTTCCTTCCCGGGGGCATTGCGCCTGCCGAAGTTCGATACCGCCCCTTCCTCAACCACCTGCCCGGAATCAGCCCGCTGCTGAAAGACCTCGAGGTCTACGCCGGCGAGGCGCCGCCGACGGGCTATTCGGTGCAGGCGGAAGTTGACGGCATCGGACGCGCGGCCGAACGAGCGGGTTGGGACCGGTTCCACATTTACGCGCATTCGGGCGGCGCTGCGTGCGCTCTCGCATTCGTCGCGAGCCATCCCGAGCGGGTGCTGTCTCTCGCGGTCGACGAGCCAGCCTCTGACTTCACCCCTGCTGATCAGGGTGATCCCTACTGGGCCGAGATCGAAGACGCCGTGAAGCTCCCCGGCCCGCAGTCCGTCGCCGCATTCCTCCAACTCCAGGTCGCACCTGGCGTTGAGCTGAGCGGTCCGCCCGACGGTCCGCCACCAACGTGGATGGCGAAACGTCCCGCCGGAATGGCGGCGCTCGCCAACGCCCTCCGGAACCACCGCGTCGATCCCACCAGCTACTCGAAGTTCGATGGGCCGGTCCTATTCACCTTCGGGTCCCTCACCCACCCGAGGTGGCGAGCCATGCGCGACCGACTCAAGGGACTCTTCCGAGACTTCACCTCAGAGGAGTTCGAAGGTCTGCACCACCTGAACACCTGCCATCAGGCCGAGCCGGCGCGGACCGCGGAGCTGGTGACCAAGCTCTGGGGACGCGCACAACCGCAGTAGCCGCTCGACGCTGGCTCTTGTCCGCCTCGTGCTTGATCTCGTATCGGCACTCGCTGCAAGCCTGTCCTTCGCTGCGTGCACACGAGTCCGAACACGACAGATGATCGCACTCCTCCGCACAAGCCAATGAGAGCACGGGGTCAGCCACGAGGACCCTGCATCCTGACAGGTGCCGTCATCGAATACTCACTTGATTGACCCGCAGCGCACCAAGACCAACCCCATATAATCGAAGACGTGATCCAACCGGATCACCTAGAAATCACGGGAAAACCGTGAGTATCCAGTCTCACCTGATACAAACCGCAACCTTGTATCAAGGCTTCCAGAGGTCGCAGGTTCAAATCCTGTCCCCGCAACCACGTGAGGCCCCGGATCGACGAGATCCGGGGCCTTTCTCATGCCCTCCTACACTGAAGCGGCGGCAGCCCGACCGGCGATGCGCCCCGAGAACAGACACCCGCCCAAGAACGTACCCTCGAGGGCGTTGTAGCCCATGAGCCCGCCGCCACCGAAACCCGCGGCCTCGCCCGCGGCGAACAGCCCCGGGATCGGCTCGCCGACCCCCAAAAGGCCCGGCGTGGAGAGGCAGCGCCCCGACAGATCCGTCTCGAGCCCGCCGAGAGTCTTGCGCGTCAGGACGTTGAGCCGGACCGCGATGAGCGGGCCGTTCGCGGGGTCGAGGATGCGGTGTGGCGCGGCAACCCGGATAAGCCGGTCCCCGCGGTACTTCCGGTGCCCGCGCAGGAACGTCACTTGCGCATCCTTGCCGAACGGGTTGTCGATCTCCCGATCCCGGGCCTCGAGCACCGTCCGCAGGCCGGCCTCCGAGATGAGCCCCGGCTCCCCGACACGGTTCATCCCGGCCACGAGCTCGGCGAGCGTCGTCGCGACCACGAAGTCCGCGCCATGCCGCATGAACGCGTCGACGGGCCCAGGCGCGCCGCCCCGCACCCGCGCGAGCATGAGGCGCACGTCCTTGCCCGTCAGGTCGGGATTCTGCTCCGACCCAGACAGCGCGAACTCCTTCTCGATGATCTTCTGCGTGAGCACGAACCACGAATAGTCGTAGCCCGTGCCCCGCAGGTGTCGGAGCGTCCCGAGCGTGTCGAAGCCGGGGAAGTAGGGCGGCGGGAGCCTCCGGCCCGAGGCGTCGAGCCAAACCGATGAGGGTCCCGGCAGGATCCGTATCCCGTGGTTCTCCCACACGGGGTCCCAGTTCCGCAGGCCCTCGACGTAGTGCCACATGCGATCGCCGTTGATCACACGGGCCCCCGCGCCGGACGCGATGCCGAGCATGCGCCCGTCCACATGCGCTGGCACCCCGGCGACCATCGTAGACGGCGGCTCGCCGAGCCGTGCGGGCCACATGGACCGCACGAGGTCGTGATTTCCGCCGATCCCGCCCGACGCGACGACGACCGCGGATGCCCGCAGCTCGACGTCGCCCGTCACGACCCGCGAGCTCGCCGTTCCGCGCGCCGCGTCGGACGCCTCGAGGACCGCGCACCGCACGCCGACCACGGCGCCGCCCTCGACGAGCAGCTCGTCCACGCGGTGACGGAACAGCAGGCGCACCCGGCCGGCGTCGGCGTGGTCGAGCACCCGGCGGACGAAGGGCTCGAGCACGCCGGGCCCTGTGCCCCACGTGAGGTGGAAGCGGGGCACGGAGTTGCCGTGGCCGTCGGCCCGCCCGTCGCCGCGCTCGGCCCAGCCGACCACGGGGAAGAAGCGCACGCCCATCCCGTGCAGCCACGACCGCTTCTCCCCCGCCGCGAAATCGAGGTAGGCCTCGGCCCAGCGGCGCGGCCAGTAGTCCTCGGGCCGGTCGAACTGCGCGCTTCCGGCCCAGTCCTGGCCCGCGAGCTCGCGCGAGTCCCGCACGCCCATGCGCCGCTGCTCGGGTGAGCCGACGAGGAACAGCCCGCCAAGCGACCAGAACGCCTGCCCGCCGAGCGACTGCTCCGGTTCCTGGTCCACCACCGTCACGTGCTTCCCGGCGTCGGCGGCCTCCGCGGCGGCCACGAGCCCCGCGAGCCCAGCCCCGATCACGATGACCTCGGCATCCAAGGGGGTTCCTTCCGTCGGCGTCAGGTTCAGCCTTCCGGTCCGCGACACGCGAGTCAACGCGTCGCATACTCGTGGCATGGGCTCCTGCTGCGGCGGCCCCGACGGCCACGGCCCCGACCATCACGGCTACGACGCCATCTTCGACTCACGCTTCTCCCGCTCGATCGCCAAGCGCTACGGCCGCAAGGGGCTGAGGCCGGCCGAGCGCCAAATCGTCGACTTCCTCTCGGGCGCGGGAATCGAGGGTGCCACGGTGCTCGAGGTCGGCGGAGGGGTGGGCGAGATCCAGCTCGAGCTCCTCAAGCGGGGCGCGGCGAGGACCCTGAATCTCGAGCTCTCGGGGGCCTATGAGGAGGATGCGCTGCGGCTCATCGAGCAGGAGGGCTTCGTGGGCCGCGTCGAGCGACGGCTGGGCGTGGATCTGGCCAAGGAGGGCGACGGCGTCGAACCGGCGGACGTCGTCGTCCTCCACCGCGTGGTGTGCTGCTATCCGGACTATGCGCGGCTCCTCGGCGCCGCCGCGGAGCACGCCCGACGCGCGCTCGTCTTCAGCTACCCCACGGCCAACCCCGCCTCCCGGACGTTCATCCGGCTCATGAACGGACTGCTCGGTGCCACGGGCAACTCGTTCCGCGGCTTCGTCCATTCCCCGGCGGCCATGGCCGGCGTGATCCGCGGCCAGGGGCTCGAGCCGTCGTTCCACTGGAAGAGCCCGGTGTGGCACGTCCTGGGGGCGGTTCGCACCACCGCCTGACGCGCTGGACGCACGACGGCCGACGGCGGCACCCGGGTGAGTGCCGCCGTCGGCCGTTATTCGGGACCCCCGCGAGCCGTGCTCAGACGCGCGCGGCGAGGATCTCCTCGGCCGCCCGCCGCCCCATGCGGAGCGCGCCGTCGACGTGCTGGTACCCCTCGCCGGCGATGTCGGAGCACGCGAAGTGGATCGGGCCCACGGGAGTGCGCTGGTCGGCGCCGTAGCGGGAGAGGCCGCCGAGGTCGAAGCTCGCGGCGTAGGCGCCGCGCGTCCACTCCTCGGAGCCCCAGTCGGACTCGTAGTAGACCTCGGCGTCGAGGGCCTCGGGGCCGAGATAGTGCGCGATCGAGCCGAGGATCCGGGCCTTGCGCTCCTCGGGGCTCAGCGCGAACATCGCGTCGGCGTGCTCGTCGGAGACGAAGCCCACGAGCGTGCCGCGCTCGTCGCCGTAGTTCGTGTTGTCGTAGACCTCCTGGACCAGCTGACCCACGCCGAAGCACGTCCCCGAGAGCCCGGCCTCGCGCCAGAACGGGCGGTCATAGACCGCGTGGACCTTGATGACGAGGCCCATCGAGAGGTGCTGGTGGAGCTGGTGCTGGCGGCGCGGGAGCGGGGGCTCGTACGAGATGCGGCTGTAGAGCGTCGGCGGGACGGCGAGTATCGCGCGGCGGGCCGTGACGGACACGCCGTCGGCCTCGGCACGAACGCCCTCCCGGCCCCATGCGAGGGTGCGCAGCGGGGCGCGGAGGACGATGGCGTCCCCCAGCTCCGCGGCCATGGCCTGGCTCACGGACTGCATGCCGCCCACCACGCGGCGGTCGAGGATGAAGTCCTCGTCGAGGAGGTTGCTGAACGAGCCGGCCGACGCGGCCATGAGCACTGCTTGGAGCGCGGAGAACGCGTGGGCCGGCTTGGTCAGCATGGCGCCGGCAATGAACATGCCGATGAGCTCGCATGCTCCCTCGTCCGCGGACTGGGCACGGAGCCAGTGATGAAACGAGACCGTGTCGAGCTCGCGAGCCTTCGGGTGGGCCCACGGCTCCTCTGGGCCGAGCTGTGCCGCGAGCTCATCGAGCAGGCCGGCGAGGCGCTCGATCTCGGCGAGCGTGCCGGGCGAGACGGGGAAGTCCGCGCCGTCGTAGACCGTCCGCTCGCCGTCCGCGGCGACGTAGACGCTCTGGCCCTCGCGGTACCGCTGGTAGGTCTCCTTGCCGAGCTCGGCGACGAGGGCCAGGAGCTCGGTCTGGTCCGGGCTGATCCACTGGCCACCGATCTCGAGCCACGCGCCGTCGACCGTGTCGCTCCACGTGCGGCCGCCCACGCGGTCGCGAGCCTCGAGGACCACGACTTTCTCGCCGCTCCGTGCGAGCGTGCGGGCGGCCATGAGGCCCGCGGGTCCCGCTCCGACGACGACGACGTCAGCCCTTAGCTCTCGCTTCTCACCTGCCATGGTTGTCTCCTTTCCTGACGGGGCGTCGGTGCCCCCTGTGGTGCAAATCTCTAAATGAATATAGTTCATTTATGCGGGAGCGCAACCCTCGAGGCGTTGCGGGGTCCCTGGCGCCGGGTTGCGGGGTCTCGTCGCCTAAACTCCGAGACATGGAGTCCGCCGCGCCCGACGCACCCGAGGCAACGGGCCCGCCCGCGCCGCGCCGCCGCGGGCGCCCCACGCGCCCCGTGCTCTCCCGCGCCAAAATTACGACGGCGGCGCTCGCCATCATCGGCAAGGCCGGCTACGACGGGCTCACCATGGCCGCGCTCGCCCGCGAACTCAGGACCGCGCCGTCGGCCCTCTACAACCATGTGGCCTCGAAGGACGAAGTCCTCAACTGGGTCCAGGACGACGTCAACGAGACGATTGACACTTCCAGCTTCGGACGCGAACCCTGGGACCTGGCGCTGACCCGCTGGGCCTATTCGTATCGCGAGGCCTTCGCGAGGCACTCGCCGCTCATCCCGGTCATTGCCGTCCTACCGATCACGGGCGCCCCGCACTCGCTCGCGATGTACGAGCGCGTGGCCGAGGGGCTGCGGGCCGGAGGGTGGCCCGAGGACATGGTCGTGGACGCGATCGTGGCGATGGAATCGTTCATCCTCGGCTCGGCGATGGACGTCTCCGCCCCGGAGTGGATCTTCGACGTCGGCGATCGGCGCGACCTCGCGCCGACGTTCGCGGAGGCCGTCGCAGCCCGGCGCGGGCGCGGCCGCCCTGCCGCCGACGACGCCTTCGCCCTCGGCCTCAACGCGCTCATCGCGGGACTCCGCGGCACGCTCGCCGCGACGCTCGCGACCCGCGACTGAGACCCCACAACCTGGGGACCGGGACCCCACAACCCGACGGACGGGACCCCACAACAGTGTGAGGGGTCTCACTTCACACTCTTGACCGTGGGCTGCGTCACTGCTCTAATAAACGAACGTCATTCATTTATTGACGTCCTGACCTTTCTCACTTCCCCCAAAGGACCCCCATGCAAGAGATCCTTGCCCTGCAGCCCCCGGTGTCGTGGGCTCGCACGGGCGATGCGGCCGAAGGCCGTAGCCAACACAGAGTTCCTCCGCGCGCCCCACTGCGCGTCGCCCTCGTCCAGCACCGCTGGCACGAGGACCCCGCCGAGACGGAGCGCGAGCTCGCCGAGGGCATCGGCCGTGCGGCGGCCCACGGCGCGAAGGTCGTGTTCCTCCCCGAGCTCACGCTCTCCCGCTACCCCGCCGACACCCTCCCCGACTACACCCCGAGCAGCATCGCCGAAGACCTCGAAACGGGCCCGACCCTCGCGTTCGCCCGCCGCGCAGCCCGCGAACACGGCGTCTGCGTCCACGCGAGCCTCTACCGCAAGGGCCCCGCGGGCGACGAGCTCGGCTACAACACCGCGATCCTCGCAGGCCCCGACGGCTCCCTCCTCGGCGCGACGGACAAGCTCCACATCCCTGTGACCGAGGGCTACTACGAGGACAAGTTCTTCCGCCAGGGCCCCCAGCCCGAGGCCCCGCAGGCGGCCCACAACGGCTACCCGATCCACGCCCCGGCTGAGCTCAACGGCGCCCGCCTAGGCCTCCCCACGTGCTGGGACGAGTGGTTCCCAGAACTCGCCCGCGTCTACTCGCTCGGCGGCGCGGAGCTCCTCGCCTACCCGACCGCGATCGGTTCCGAGCCCGGCCACCCCGACTTCGACACGGAGCCGCTCTGGCGTCAGGTGATCGTGGGCAACGGGATCGCGAACGGCCTGTTCATGGTCGTGCCTAACCGCTGGGGCAGCGAGGGCCTCGTGACGTTCTACGGCTCCTCGTTCATCTCCGACCCCTACGGCCGCGTCCTGGCCCGCGCACCCCGCGAGGGCTCCGCGGTCCTCGTCGCGGACCTCGACCTCGACCAGCGCCGCGACTGGCTCGCCCTCTTCCCATTGCTCGCCACGCGCCGCCCCGAGACGTACGCGGCGCTCACCGCGCCGGTCGACCCGGCCGCCCCGTTCGGGGCGCCCCGTCTGAGCGTGCCCCAGTGGGGCACCGCGGGAAGCGACAACGGGCGCGCGCCGTCGTCGTTCGCGACCCCCGCGCTGGAAGGCGCGCCGGCATGACGTGGCGCATGCCCGCAGAGACCGATCCGCACGAGCGGCTGTGGATGGCGTGGCCGTCCGGCGGGTACACGCTCGGCGACACGGACCGGGACGCGCACGAGGCCCGCAGCGCCTGGGCGGCCGTCGCGCATGCGGCGCTCCGCTACGAGCCGGTCACCATGGTGGTCCGGCCCGAGGACCGCGGGGTCGCGAAGGCGTACCTCGATGGCCGCGTGGGCATCGTCGAGGCGCAGCTCGACGACGCGTGGATGCGGGACATCGGCCCGAGCTTCGTGGCGGACGACGACGGCCGGCTGGGAGCGGTCTGCTGGGTCTTCAACGGCTGGGGGCAGCAGAGCTGGGCCTCGTGGGGGCACGATGCGCGGATTGGCCGGGCGGTCTCCGACGCCGCCGGCGCGGCGCGCGTGCCCAGCCGGCTCGTGAACGAGGGCGGGGGCTTCCAGACCGACGGCCTCGGCACCGTGCTCCTGACCGAGACGGTCCAGCTCGACCCGGGCCGCAACCCGGGCGCGAGCAAGGCCAGCGTCGAGGCCGAGCTCGAGCGCACCATCGGCGCCCGGCACGCCGTGTGGCTGCCCCGAGGCCTCACGCGGGACACGAAGGAGTTCGGCACGCGAGGCCACGTGGACCTCGTCGCGGCGATCCCCTCGGCGGACACCCTACTCGTCCACGTCCAGTACAACCCCGAGCACCCCGACTTCGAAGTGAGCGGCGAGCTGCTCGAGGTGCTCAGGGCGTCGCGCACCGCGGACGGGAAGCCGTGGACGATCATCGAGGTCCCGGCACCCCAGCAGCTGCACGACGGCGAGGACTGGGTGGACTGGAGCTACATCAACCACGTGGCGCTCAACGGCGGGCTCGTGGCCTGCTCGTTCAACGACGCGCACGACGAGAAGGCGCTGCGCATCCTCGCCGACGCCTACCGGGGGCGGCACGTGACCGCCGTCGACGCTCGCACTCTGTTTGCCCGCGGGGGCGGGATCCACTGCATCACCCAACAGCAGCCGCGCAGCGGCTCGGGACCGCTCGGAAGGAACTGACATGACGACTCATACTGCAGAGGTGAACATCGGCACCACGGGGAGTCGCTCGGCAACGACGCTCAAGCGCTCCCTCGGGCTGTGGGCCATCGTGGGCCTCGGCCTCGGCTACATGACGCCGACCACCGTCTTCGACACGTTCGGCATCGTCTCGAACGAGACGAACGGCGCCGTCCCGCTCGCATATCTCGTGGCGCTCGTCGCCATGGTGTTCACGGCCGTGAGCTACGGCCGCATGACCCGAGTCTTCCCCTCGGCCGGCTCGGCCTACACGTACACGTCGGAGACGATCCACCCCAATCTCGGTTTCCTTGTGGGCTGGGCGTCGCTCCTCGACTACCTCCTCCTCCCGCTCGTCAACGCGCTCCTCATCCGGATCTACATGGAGTCGTTCTTCCCGGACGTTCCCGCGTGGATCTGGGTCGTGGGGTACGTCGTCGTCATCACGTTCCTGAACCTGTGGAGCATGAAGTCGACGTCGAAGGTCAACGGCTTCCTCGTGGTGTTCGAGGTCGTGCTCATCGGGGTGTTCCTCGTGCTCGCGTGGAACGCCCTCTCGCATGGCGATGGCAACGGCTCGCTCTTCACCACGACCCCGCTCTTCCACGACGGCGTGGATGCCTCCGCGATCATGAGCGGCGCGACCGTGGTCTGCTTCTCCTTCATCGGCTTCGACGCGATCACGATGTACACGGAGGAGGCCAAGGACGCGAAGACCGTTCCGAAGGCGACCGTCCTGGCCCTCCTCATCGGCGGCGCGATCTTCTTCGTCGCAGCTTGGTTCGGCCAGTCGGTGTTCCCCACGCTCGACGGCTTCCAGAACACGGACGACACCCTCCCCGAGATGGCGCTCAAGGTCGGCGGCGAGTTCTTCAAGATCCTGTTCACGTCCGCCGCGTTCGCAGCAACCGTCGCGTCGAGCCTGTCCTCGCATGCCTCGGTGTCCCGCATGATCTTCGTCATGGGCCGCAACGGCCGCGGCCCGGTATCGAGGCTGTTCTCCTTCGTCCACCCGCGGTTCCAGACGCCTTCGTTCGCCGTGATCTTCGTGGGTGCCGTCTCCATGCTCGCGATCCCGTTCACGCTCGAGTTCGTCTCCTCGATGATCAACTTCGGCGCGCTCATTGCGTTCACGTTCGTGAACCTGACCGTCGTGGTGTACTTCGCGTTCCGGAGGAGGGAGTACCGGACGCCGCGGGAGGTCTTCACGAACGTCGTGCTCCCCGTGATCGGCATGGTCCTCACGGGCGTGCTCTGGGCGAACCTCAACCTCGACGCGCTGACCTACGGGGCCATCTGGTTCGGGATCGGCGTCCTGTGCCTGCTCGTCATCACGAAGGGCTTCCGCTCGAAGCTCAGCGTGAGCATGCGCGAGGAGGACGCCGCCGAGCTCGGCGGCTGAGCCCCGGCTTGGGGTGACGTACGACGGCGGTGGGCTGGCAGATCTGCCAGCCCACCGCCGTCGTCTGTTGACTTCCAAATGCGCTCCCCCCTGTCTCCGAACGGGGTCCGTGGCACCCGCGGGGATGTGCGAACATGAAGGCAAATCGAGGGTGGTGTTGTTCGTTGGCTGGTGTCACGCTTCAGACGATTGCCGACCAGGTCGGCGTCTCGCGCATGACCGTGTCCAATGCCTATTCGCGTCCCGACCAGCTCTCCCCCGCCCTCCGGGAGAAGATCCTGAAGGTTGGCGAGCGCCTCGGGTACAGCGGCCCGGACCCCGCAGCACGCGCGCTCAAGCGCGGAAGCACCGGAGCCTTCGGGCTGCTGCTCCCCGCGTCACTCCCCTCCGCCTTCAAGATGCAGGTCAGGACCGAGTTCCTCGCCGCCGTGGCCGCCGAGCTTGCCTCGACCGGCATGGCTATGACCCTGCTTCCTGCTACGAGCTCCGGCGAGGTCATCCCGGCGCGCGACGTGGCCGTCGACGGCGTAGTGGTGTACGGATGCGATCCGCGGTCCACGGCACTCCAGCTGGTGCGCGACCGGGGGATCCCCCTCGTGTACGTCGACCAAGAACCTGACCCCAGCGTCGAGAGCGTGAACATCGACGACTACGGCGGTGCGTTCGCCGCTGCGGCCCACCTGACGGAGCTGGGCCACCGCCGCATCGGGATCCTGACGTTCCGCACCGAGGCAGGGGCGCCGCCGCGCTTCATCGAAAGCGAGCGCGAGCGGGGGTGGACGACGGCGCTCACCACGGCGGGAGTCACTCCCGTGGTGGCGACGGCGCTCGGCGACGGCGCGGACGACGGACTGGCCGTGGCACGGCGGCTGCTCGAGGAGAATCCCGACCTTACCGGGGTCCTGTGCTTCTCGGACATCATCGCCGGTTCGGCCCTCGCAGCGGCGGCGGCCCTCGGGCGGCGAGTGCCCGAGGATCTCTCGGTCGTCGGCTTCGACGATGACTCCTCTGCCCGCCTCCTCCGCCCTGCCCTGACCACCATCCGCCAGGACGTAGCGCTCAAGGGGCGGACGGCAGCGGCAGCGATCACGGCGGCCGTTCGGCGCCGGGGCAAGCCTGCGCGGGCCAAGCACACCGTGCTGCCCGCCCACCTTGTCATCCGCTCGAGCACCGCCCCGGCACCGGCGTCGTCGCACGTTCTATAGCCTTGCCAGCCCAGCCTGCGCTGGGTGTCACTCGGTGAACGCGCCTGGGGTGAAGAAGTGTCCGCGGAGGCCCGTGGCACGCGCGGAGGGCGCTGCCGACCCTCGACCTGGGCTATTGACTCGCGCAGGGTATTGACTCGCTGATCCTCTTGCCGTGATACTCATTGCAGTTTCTTTATCGATACAGAAGCTAAATCACGTTGGGAGGACACCCTCATGGAGAGAGGAACGGACAGCGCGCCGCTGCGCGTCGTGATCACGGGGGGTTCCGGATTTCTCGGATCGCTTCTAGCCCGACGCGTGCTTGGGGCCAAGTCCCTCTCGATCGGCGGCAAGGTGGGCGTACTCGCGGAACTGACGCTCCTCGACCTTGTTCCGCCGTCGGCAGACCTCGGCGCCGATCCTCGCGTCAGCGCGGTCTCAGGCGAGCTCGTTGACGCTCTCGCCGGCCTCGAGCCCATGGACTGCATCATGCACCTCGCAGGCGTAGTGAGTGGCGCCGCCGAGGCAGACTTTGACCTCGGCATGCGCACCAACATCGACGCGACGAGGGCGCTCCTTGAGTGCGCACGCCGGCTCCCGACGGCACCTGTCCTCGTGTTCGCGAGCTCGCTCGCCGTCTTCGGCAGCGATCCCGCGGTTGGCCCGGTCGGGGAAGTCCACGACGACACCCTGCCCCGCCCGCAGTCGAGCTACGGCATCCAGAAGTTCATCGGCGAACAGCTCGTGGCCGACTACACCCGCAAGGGCTTCGTCCGAGGCCGGAGCGTGCGGCTCATGACGGTATCGGTGAGGCCCGGCAAGCCGAACGCGGCCGCCTCAAGCTTCCTCTCCGGGATCATCAGGGAGCCACTCGCTGGGCTTCCCGCGACGTGTCCGGTGCCGCCGGACACCGAGATTGCGCTCTCCTCACCGCAGCGCACCATCGACGGCATCCTCGGCGCCGCGGAGGTCGACGACGTCGCTTGGGGCAGTCGGACGGCAATGAACCTGCCCGCCCTCACGACGACGCCCCGAGAGATGGCGGCGGCCCTCGACAGAGTCACCGGTAAACCGCTCAGCGACCTCATCGAGTGGACCGAGGACCCGTCGGTTGGCGCGATCGTCGGCAGCTGGCCCGCGAAGTTCCGAACAGACCGGGCAACCGCCCTCGGCCTCGAGCCCGAATCGTCCTTCGACGACATCGTCCGCGCCTACATCACCAACCGCGTCACCGAAGACCTAGGAGTACCCCGATGAGCAGCCCGCTCGGCTACACGTACAGCGACCTCCACGTGGGCCTGCAGTTCCGCAGCCCCGGCAGGACCATCACGGACGCCGATCTGGTCGGCTTCGCGGGCCTGACGGGCGACTTCTCGGAACTGCACACCTCCGACGTGTACGCGCAGTCGAGCCAGTTCGGCCGCCGCGTGGCCCACGGCATGCTCGGCCTCGCCTACGCCCACGGCCTCATGTGGGCCCGGACGGGCGAGCTCCGCCAGACGGCCATCGCCTTCCTCGGGATCAGCGACTGGCGGTTCGTCGCGCCGATCTTCGTCGGAGACACGATCTTCGTGGACTACGTCATCGTGGAGCTCCGCGACAGCCGTTCGAAGCCCGACCAGGCGATCGCGACGTTCGACGTCCGGCTCGTCAACCAGCGCGGCGACGTCCTCCAGCGCGGCAAGAAGGCCCTCCTGTGTTCGAAGGCCCCGCTCGCCGCGGTCGCCGCGAGCCAAGCCGCCGAGCTCCCGGAAGGAGCGGCCCGGTGAGCGGGCGCTTCGAAGGCCGCGTCGCCGTCGTCACCGGCGCCGGGCAGGGAATCGGCGCGGCGGTGGCCCGCCGGCTCGCGTCCGAGGACGCACGCGTCCTTGTCACGGATCGTCGCCTCTCGCAGGCCCAGGAGGTCGCGAGCTCGATCGGGCCCTCCGCCGTCGCAGCCGAGGTCGACGTGCTCGACGCCCAGAGCGTCGCACAGATCCCCGAGCGGGCCCGCGAGGCCTTCGGAAGAGCGTTCGACCTCCTGGTCTGCAACGCCGGGATCCAGACGTTCCAGCGCGGCATCGACCTCCCGCAGGACGAATGGGACGCCGTGCTCGACGTCAACGCCCGCGGTCTGCTCTTCTGTCTGCAGACCGCCGGCCGCTCGATGGAGGAGGCCCAGCCGGGCTCCCAAGGGGCGCCCGCCGTCGTCGCGATGGCCTCGATCCAAGGGCGGCTCCCCGGCCCCTACTACCCGCACTACTCGGCGTCGAAGGCCGCGGCCCTGAGCCTCGTGAAGTCGTTCGCCACCGAGCTGGCCCCCCGCGGGATCCGCGTCAACGCCGTCGCCCCGGGGATCGTGGACACCGAGATCTGGCAGCGCGCAGACGCCGCGCTCTCCGCGCTCAAGGGAGAGCAGCCCGGGGCCGCCCGCGCGAGCCGCGTCGCCGCGGTGCCCCTCAAGCGCACTGGAACGCCGGAGGATGTAGCCGCGGCCGTGTCCTTCCTCCTCTCGGACGACGCCTCCTACATCACGGGCGAATGCCTGCACGTGTGCGGCGGGGACGTGATGCTGTGAGCCGCTCCGACCTGGTCCTCCGCCTCGATGACGCGGCGGCCCTCGTCCCCGACGAGGCGACGGTCGTCGTCGGCGGAAGCGGCTCGCTCCTGCAGGTCCCGGAGGCGCTCCTGGCCGCCGTCGAACGCCGGTACCGCCGGACCGCGGCGCCGCGCGGACTCACCGTGGTCCACGTCATGGGCCTAGGCGACCACACCGGCCGCGGGACCGACCACCTCGCGATCCCCGGCCTCGTACGCCGCTTCGTCGGCTCGCACTTCGTGCTGAGCCCCCGCCAGCAGCGCATGATTGCCGACGGCGACGTGGAAGCCTTCGCGCTGCCTGCCGGCACGATCTCGCTCCTGTACCGGGAGATCGCCGCGGGCCGGCCGGGACTCACCACGGACATCGGACTCGACACCCACGTCGACCCGCGCCGGGACGGCGGCCGCCTCAACGACGCGACCCACGGATCGCTCTCCGAGGTGGTCGAACTCGGCGGCCGCGAATGGCTCCACTACCCGGCGTTCGACGTCGACGTCGCGCTCCTGCGCGCTTCGGTCGCGGACGAGGACGGGAACCTGTCGATGGAGGACGAGGCCGCGTTCAGCGACAACCTCGCGATCGCGCAGGCCGCGCACAATTCGGGCGGCGTGGTCATCGCCGAGGTGAAGAGGATCGTGCCGCGGGGCACGCTGCCCGGTGCGCACGTGCGGGTGCCCGGCGTGCTCGTGGACAACGTGGTCGTCACCGACTACCCGAAGCAGACCCCGGTCACCGACCTGGACCCCTCTCGGACCGGCATGCGGCCTCCCCGGGGCGGCGCTGTGCTCCCCATCGCGCTGGACCACCGCAAGGTCGTGGCCCGCCGCGCCACGATGGAGCTGACCCACGGCGCCCTGGCAAACCTCGGCGTGGGCATGGCCAACGGCGTCTCCCACGTGGTCCACGAGGAGGGCCTCATCGACGAGGTCACCTTCACGGTCGAGCAAGGCATCTACGGCGGGGTCCCGGGCATAGGCCTGGACTCCGGGACGGCGGTCGACCCGACGGCGATCATCGACATGAGCGCCCAGTTCGACCTGTACGACGGCGGCGCCCTCGACTTCGCGGGGCTCGCCTTCGCCCAGGTGGACCGGCACGGCAACGTCAACGTCACGAAGGCGGGATCGACGGTCATCGGCCCTGGCGGCTTCATCGACATCTCCCAGAAGGCCCGGACCGTGGTCTTCTGCGGCACCTTCACCGGCGGCGGCCTGAGGACCCTCGTCGGGGACGGGCAGCTCGAGATCGTCCAGGAGGGCCGCTACCCGAAGTTCGTGGGCGATGTCGACGCCGTGAGCTTCTCGGCCGCGAGGGCGCTGCGGGACGGCCAGCGCGTGGTCTACGTCACCGAAAGGGCCGTGTTCGAGCTCCGGCCAGAGGGGCTCACGCTGACCGAGACCGCGCCCGGCGTCGACGTCGAGCGCGACGTCTTCGGCCTCCTGCCGTTCCATCCCCACGTGGACGCGGGCCTTGGCGAGATGGACCCGCGGATCTTCCGCCCCGAGCCCCTCGGCATGGCCCTGCGCCCGGCCCAGCACAAGCCGCGCACCCCACGACCACGAAGGATGGCACTCCGATGACGGATGCGTTCGAAAGCATCAGGATCCTGGACCTCACCCAGCTCGAGCAGGGACCCAGCGCCACCCAGGTCCTCGCGGACTTCGGCGCCGACGTCATCAAGATCGAGCGCATCGGCACCGGGGAGATCGGCCGCCGCCAGTTCCCCACGCTCGACGGCGGGTACTCGCCGCACTGGTCTGCCACGAACCGCAACAAGCGCTCGCTCTCGGTCGACCTCAAGAACCCGGCAGGCCGCCAGCTCATCCTCGACCTGGCCAAGGACGCCGACATCGTCGCGAGCAACTTCCGCCCCGGCGTCATGGACAAGCTCGGGCTCGGCTGGGACGACCTCTCCGCGGTCAACCCCCGCATCATCGTCGCGTACGCCTCCGGCTACGGACAGACCGGCCCCTACGCCCAGCAGCGAGGACAGGACCTCGCGGCGCAGGCGATCTCCGGGCTCATGGCCCTGACCGGTTCCACCGGCGGGGCGCCCACCCCGTCCGGGACGTTCATGATCGACTATCTGGCCTCGATGCAGTTCGCCCAGGGGATGATGATCGCCCTCGCCGCGCGCGAGCGGACGGGTCGGGGCCAGGTCGTGGACAGCTGCCTGCTCAACGCCGCCGTGGCGTCGCACCTGCAGGAGGGCACGACCTTCCTCACGCACGGCCAGGAGTACCCGCGGCCGACGGCGGGCATCGCCCACGCGCACAACACCGCCTTGTACGGCACCTACGAGTGCAAGGACGGGAAGTGGCTCACCCTCATCGGGGAGTTCTACATCCCGCGGCCCTGGCAGCAGTGCGCGACCGCCCTCGGCCTGCCCGAGGACGTGGTCCACGACCCGCGGTTCCAGACCAATGAAGGCCTCCTCGCCCACACCGAGGAAACCACCCGGCTCATCCGCGAGGCGAGCCTGTGCTTCGTCCGCGACGAGCTCATGGAGCGCTACACCGCCGAGGACGTCCTCGCGGCACCCGTGAACGAGTACCGCGAGGTCTTCGAAGACCCCCAGGTGCTGCACAACGAGATGGTGCTCGATGCCGAGATCCCCGGCGTCGGTCCCGTCAAGTTCGTCGGCATGCCCGTCAAGCTCTCCGACACCCCCGGGCGCCTACGGCTGCTGCCGCCCACGCTCGGCGAGCACAACGACGCGGTCCTCACCCAGGCCGGTCTCGACGAAGGCGCGATTGCGCGCCTCAAGGCCGCCGGCGTCGTCGGACGCGAACGCGACCGCCAGCAGGCCGGCGCCGAGCCAGCCTGGTGACCCACCCCCTCACCCAACGCTCGCCCCCAGACCCACGCCCGCCTCAGAGTCCCTTTCACGGAAAGCGAACCCATGACCACCACCCCCCTGAGCACGACCCTCCGGATCCCCACCGCGGACCGCTCGCTCATCACCCACACGATGCGCGAGCCGGCGGTCTTCGAGCCTCACCCCGCCCCGTTCCGCTCCCGCTCCGTGTACGCGGCAGCCCACGTCGTCGTCGACGTCCGCGGCGACTACCAGCCCGGCGTCCAGGCCCCCATCGACTGGGAATCGACCATCGCCTTCCGCAAGCACCTCTTCAGCTACGGGATCGGTATCGCCGAGGCCATGGACACCTCCGAGCGCGGAGAGCTGGGCCTTGACTGGGCGCAGGCGAAGGAGCTCATCCGCTACGGGAACGACGCCGCCCGCGAGGTCGGCGGCGCCATCGTCTCCGGCGCCGGCACGGACCAGCTCGCCACGGCCAACCCATCCCTTGAGGAGATCGTCGAGGCCTACATCGAGCAGGTCGAATACGTCGAGTCCTGCGGCAGCGCCGCCGTGCTGCGCGCCTCGCACGCGCTCGTCGGGGCGGCGAAGAACGAGGACGACTACCTCGAGGTCTACCGCCGTGTGCTCGCCAAGGCCACCAAGCCCGTCATCGTGCACTGGCTCGGCACGGTCTTCGACCCGAGCCTGCGCGGCTACTGGGGGCACGAGGACCTCCGCGAGGCCATGCGCGTTGTCCTGACGCTGCTCGACGCGAACCCAGCGAAGATCCGCGGCGTGAAGTTCAGCCTCCTTGACGACCCCTTCGAGCAGGAGTTCCGCGCCCTCGTCCCCGCCGGGGTCGAGGTCTTCACCGGCGACGACTACGGCTACACCGACCTCCTCCTCGGCGACGGGAAGACCCACTCCCACGGCCTCCTCGGCGTGCTCGACCCGATCGGCCCGATCGCCTCCCAGGCGTTCGCTGCCCTCGACGCCGAGAACGAGGACCGCTTCCGCGACGTCATGAACAGCACGATCCCGTTCGCGGTCAAGATGTTCGAGCCGCCCGCGGACCGCTACAAGACCGGCACGGTCTTCATCGCCTGGCTGTCGGGGCACCAGAGCCACTTCCGCCAGGTCAGCGGCCGCGAAGGATTCCGCTCGATCCAGCACCTCACCGACCTGTTCGTCGGCGCCGACGCACTCGGCCTCTTCCCCGACCCCGACCTCGCAGCGCACCGCATGAGGACACTCCTCGCCGTCTCCGGCATCGAGTAACCACCAACCAAGGAAACGAAAGGACCAGAGCAATGGCGCTCCCCCGCGACAATGACACCATGGAACTCACCGAGTCCACTCCGACCCCCCTGACCGAGTCCGGCGTCCGCCGGGTCGTGCTCGCCGGGGGCATCGGAACCCTCATCGAGTACTACGACTACGCCCTCTACGGCTATGTCTCGACGATCATCGCCCCGCTGTTCTTCCCCGGCCACGACCCGGTCGCCGCACTACTGTCCACGCTCGCGGTGTTCGCGCTCTCCTACGTGATCCGACCGCTCGGGGGCATCGTGTTCGGCTGGGTCGGAGACCGCTACGGCCGGCGCAAGGCACTGCTCATCACGATCATCGGCATCGGCCTCGCGAACACCGCCGTCGGCCTCCTGCCCACGTATTCGCTGGTGGGCCTCCTCGCCCCCGCGCTGCTCCTCGTGGTCCGGCTCGCGCAGGGCTTCTTCGCCGGAGGCGAGGTCGGCGGTGCAGCGACGGTCATCGCGGAGAACGCCCCCGCGGGCAAGCGGGCGCGCTACGGAGCCTGGGTGCCCATGGGCACGAACGGCGGCTTCGCGATCGCCTCCGGGGCGATCGGCCTCATCGCCGGCATGCTCAGCGATGCCCAGATGAGCGGCTGGGGCTGGCGGATCCCCTTCCTCATCGGCCTCCCGCTGACCATCATCTGCTACCTGGTCCGCCGCAGCCTCCCCAACATCGACCGCGAGGTCAAGCACGCCGGCAAGCACGCCTTCCCGCTGGTCTCGGCCCTGCGCTCCTACCCGATCCCGCTCCTGAAGGCGATCGGCATCGGCATCGCCGTGCAGGGAGGCGCCTACATCGGCTCCACCTTCATCGCCATCTACCTCGTCGCGAACCTGCACTACCCGAGCCGGGCCGTGTACTGGATCACCGCGGGCGTCACCGTGTTCGCCGTGCTGCTCATGCCCCTCACCGGCCGCCTCGCGGACAAGATCGGCGTCTGGCCCGTCGCGCTCATCGGCATCATCGGCTACGGCGTCCTCACCTACCCCGCGCTGGCCCTCATGAACCTCGGCAGCATCGTCCTCGCGACAGCCGCCTACGCACTCATCATGATCAACATGTCGTTCCTCCAGGTGGCCTCCTTCACGCTCACACCCCGCCTGTTCCCCGACGACGTCCGCTACACCGGCACCGCCCTCGCGACGAACCTCTCGGTCCTGATCGCCGGCGGAACCGCGCCCTTCGTCGCCTCGCTCCTGGTCAACGTCACCGGGGACCTCCGCTCGCCGTACTACTTCGTCGTCGCCGCGTGCGTCGTTGGCCTGATCGCCCTCACAGCACTCCGCCGGGACAAGGCGGTCGCCCACGCGCACGCCCCAGCTGAAATCCGCTGACGGAACGTCGGGTCGTCTCTGAGATCGGCACGAGGCTCCCGACGACGCACGACGGCGGTGGGCTGGCGTATCTTGCCAGCCCACCGCCGTCGCGGTTCGTCACGGGGCCCGTGAGGGAGACCGCGACGACCGGCCGAAGGCACACGTCACCACTCTGTAATCCCTGAACCTTGCTGGCGATCCGGGCTCCGGATGAAATGTCAGGAGCCCGCGATTCACGCGTGGCAGAAAGGGAGGGAAGCCGTGACAGCGTCTCCTTCGCCCCCGGCGGCGGCGCTGCCCGCCGATCGCGTGACCCGCGCCGCGCTCGCGATCGCGCGAGTGCTCGCCGGGCTCCTGTGGATTCAGAACCTCTCGTGGAAAGCACCGACGGGGCCGAATTTCGGCGGGCTGCACGAGTGGACGGAAAACGCCGTCGATCACCCGGTTTTCGGTCCGTGGGCCTGGACGGTCGAGCACATCGTCCTTCCCAACTTCGCCGCCTTCGCCTGGATGACCCTCATCGTCGAGACGTGCCTCGGCGCGTTCCTCCTCGTGGGCTTGGCCACGAGGTTCTGGGCGGTCGTCGGGCTCGCCCAGACCGCTGCGATCACGCTGTCCGCGCTGAATACGCCCGGCGAATGGTTCTGGTCGTACGTGCTGATGTTCGCCTTGCATCTGGCCATTCTGGGCGCCGCCGCGGGCCGCACCTTCGGCCTCGACGGGGTGCTGCGTCCCGGGTGGCGGACTCAGCGCGGCAGCGTCGCCAAACTGCTCACGGTGGTGTCCTGACGTGGGGCGCGCAACGATCACTCTTGGAATCGCCGCGGCCGCCTCGACCCTCACGGCGCTGCCCCTCGGGAAGCTGCAGATGGAAAGCCTGTCCGGGGTGGGCTTCCTCGCGGTGCTGGTCCTGGCCGCGGCCACGGTGTTCGCGGGAATCCTCCGCCTCAGGCCGCTGGCTTTAGCGTCCGGACTCGGATTCCTCGGCGTGGCGCTCTTCGAGCTCGTGCAGCTTGCGGCAACCGATGCCAACGCGCTGGGCGGGTCCCTTTCGACGGTTTCGATGCAGTTCGCCTTCGGGCTGGGCGTGATCGCCGTCGCGGCCGAGACAAGAAAGGCAAGTGGAGCGCGCTCATGAACGAGATGACAGCAGGCATTGAGCCTCAGGACTTCGGGCAGCTCGACGAGGAGCTCACCCCGGATGCGGCACGCCGCCGCCGGCGCAGGGTGCTCGTGGGAACGCTCGTCACGGCGGGCGTGGCCGTCGCTGCGATCGCCTGGGCCAAGTGGTACCCCTACGCCCTCAAGCTCCCGGTCGTGGCAGGCAGCCACTCGTTGGGGAACTCCATCCTTTCCGGCAAGGCGAGCGCACCGCCGTCGCCCTCGTGGAACGCGGCGGTCGACTACACGCTCGGCTACCTCGCGTCGATCTGGCAGGCGCTCGTAGCCGGCCTGCTCGTGGCCGCGGCGGTCGAAGCATTTCTCCCGGCCCGCCGCCTGCTCGCGCTGTTCCAGGCGAGGCGAGGCACGGCGGCGAGCACGGTCTGCGGTGGCCTCCTGTCGATGTCCTCCATGATGTGCACGTGCTGCGCGGCCCCGGTCGCGCTGAGCATTCGGCGCAGAGGGGTCCCGGTCAGCTCCGCGCTCGCGTATTGGCTCGGCAACCCCGTGCTCAACCCGGCGGCCTTGGCCTTCATGGCCTTCGTGCTCCCGTGGCAGTTCCTCGCCGTCCGGGTCGGAACCGGCGTGGTCCTCGTCTTCGGGGTCACGCTGCTCGTGGGCCGCCTCGCCAAGGGCAAGACCGTGGCCAGCCCGGCCGACGAGCCCGTCGAGGCCGCCACCGCGGCCGGCGCGGCGCTCCGGTTCGTCAAGGCGTTGGCTCGGCTCGCCGTGCGGCTCCTGCCGGAGTACGCCGTCGTCGTCCTGCTCCTGGGCGGCTTCCGCGGCTGGCTGTTTCCCGCGGGCGGAACTCTGGCGTCGTGGGGCCTCCTCGCCGCCGTGCTGCTCGCCGTCGTCGGGACCCTCTTCGTGATCCCCACGGCCGCGGAGATCCCGATCATCGGTGGCCTCATGGCCGCCGGGATCGGCATGGGCCCGCTGGGCGCCTTGGTGCTCACCCTGCCGGCCCTGAGCCTGCCCTCGATGCTCATGGTCCGGCGGGCCTTCCCTGGCCGCGTCATCGTCGCCACGGGATTGGCGGTCATGGCCCTCGGGCTCGTGGGCGCGGTCGCGATGGAGGTGCTGGCGTGAGGGACGCGGGCGTGACGGGCTCTGTCCTGAGGGGCTCCGGCGCGAGCATTCAACCCGCCGCCGTGTGCGACGGGGGCCCGCTCGACTGCGGCGGCGGACTCCTCATCGCCATCCGGCGGGCGCTCGGCCACCTCGCCCCAGGGCAGGTCCTCGAGATCCGCAGCGAGGCGGCGTCCGTCGCCGTCGATCTCCCGGCGTGGTGCGAGATCGCGGGCCACACCCTCGAAAACAAGGCGAACCACGGCATCAGCACGAGCTACTTCGTCCGGAAGGCGGGCTGACCATGACGGTCATTGAGGCGGACGCTGTGCTCGACGCGCTCGGCACGGACTTCGGCAACGGCCTCCTGCTCCGGCTCCACGAGGCGCTGAATGCGCTACCCGGCGAGGCGGTCCTCGAGGTCCGCGACCCGGCTCCCTCCGTGCGGGAGGACCTCGCGGCGTGGTGCGTGCTGACCGGCAATACCCTCGTGGGCCCGCTCCTGGTGCGCAAGGGAGCAGTGGAGGCCGAGCCGGACGCGCCGCCGCTGGGCAGCCGCCTGTGGCTGTACAGCAACTTCGACTGCAACCTCGCGTGCACCTACTGCTGCGCCGAATCGTCGCCGCATGCGTTGTCGCGGCGCCTTTCGGTCGACGTCGTCCGTGCGGCCGTGCGCGAATTCGCCGCCGAGGGCGGCTCCGAGGTCTTCGTCACGGGCGGCGAGCCGTTCATGCACCCGGACCTCGGCGAGATCGCCGAGGCGGTTGCCGAAGACCTGCCGCTCACGATCCTCACGAACGGCATGATCTATCACCGCGGCACCCGCCGGGCCACGCTCGAGGCGCTCGACAGGGAGCGGGTCACTCTGCAGATTTCGCTCGACTCGGCGAGCCCGGCCCTGCACGACCGCTTCCGCGGGGCCGGATCCTTCGCGCGCGCCCTCGCGGGCATCGAACTCGCGAGATCGCTCGGCTTCCGCGTGCGCGTCGCGGCAACGGTCGATCCCGCGGACGCCGACGACGTCGGGGGGCTGCGTGAGCTGCTGACCGGCGAAGGAATCCGCGACGGCGACCTCGTGGTCCGGCGCGTCGCGAGGCAGGGCTTCTCCACGGGCGGCGTCGTGCTCGCGCGCGACGACCTCGCGCCGGAGCCGACCGTGGCGGCCGACGGCGTATGGTGGCATCCGGTGGGCATCACCGATCCGACGTTCAAAGTCCGCGATTCCCCGCTCCCGATCCGGGCCGCCCTCGACGAGATCGCGCGAATCCTCGGCGAAGCGGAGACTGAACGTGAGCACATCAGGCATGCGTTCCGCTGTGCCTGAAGCTACTGGCAGCCCGAGAGCCCGGAGGCAACCGTGAAAACCGATCGACCCGCGAGCCCAGCCGAACGCGCCGCGCATTGGAACCTCGTGTACGACACGAAGGGGGAGGACGGCGTCAGCTGGTACCAGTCCGTCCCGACCAAGACCCTCGAGCTCTTCGACACGCTCGGCGTGGACCGCGATGCCGCGGTCATCGACGTCGGCGGCGGCGCCTCGGTCGTCGTCGACCATCTGCTCACCCGGGGGTTCAGAGACGTCTCGGTCCTCGACCTCTCCAAGGTCGCGATCGAGCGGGCCTGCGTGCGCCTCGGCGCGGACGCCGAGCGCGTCCACTGGCTGCACCGCGATCTTCTCGGGTGGACGCCGGAGCGGCGCTTCGACGTGTGGCACGACCGCGCCGTGTTCCATTTCCTCGTCGACGACGAGGAGCGCCGCTCCTACGTGCGGACCCTGCGTGCCGGTCTCGCCCCGGGCGCGCACATCATCGTGGCCACGTTCGACGCCGACGGCCCCACCCACTGCTCCGGGCTGCCCGTGGTCCGCTACAGCCCCGCCGACCTCGCCGCGCAGTTCGCGCCGGACTTCGAGCTCGTCGCGTCGCGCCGAGAGGAGCACGTCACGCCGGCCGGCCTCGTCCAGCCGTTCACGTGGGCCGTGCTGAGCGAGCGCGCCTGAGCCCCACCCCGAGCACCACGAGGGCCGCCACGGCCATCGAGACCTTCGCGACGGGCGCACCCGCGTCCGTCCCGACGGTCGCCGTCACGGCCTCGAGCGCGAGCGGCACCGCGAGGAGCTCTGGCCGGCGGCCGAGCACGGCCAGCGGAACGAGCATGAGGGCGTACCACGCGTAGCTCGGGCACGCGATGAGGAGCGTCCAGCCGACGGCCAGCGCCTGGGCCGTCATCGGCTCGAGGACCCGACGCCTGGTCCACACCCAGGCCCACACCGCGAGGACAGCGGCGAGCCCGACGACGAGTGCCGGGAACGGCGGGAGCAGGATGCCGGGGAGGGCGAAGCGGGACTTGTCGCCGGAGGCATAGCCCTCCTCGGAAAGGTAGCCGGGCAGGTACCCGATCACAGCCGGCCCCGAGGCGATCGCGTAGGGAACGTAGGCGGCGACGAACGTGGCAAGCGCCGCAAGACCGAACCGCCAGGGCCTGTTCCGGAGCATTGCGGGGAGGGCCACGGCGGGGATGAGCTTCGTCGCGACGGCAAGCCCGAAGAGCGCCCCCGACGACGCCGCCCTCCTCCCCGCGGACAGCCCGGCCCCGAGGAGGCCCGCCGCGAGGAGGCTCGCGCCGAGCAGGAGTGCGGCCGAGAGGACGTCGACGTGCGCGTTGTTCACGGCCTCGAACAGCACGAGCGGGTTCCACGCCCACGCCGCGGCCCAGGACAGCGGCCGCCCGCTGCGGCGCAGCGCCAGCATGAGGATGAGCGCGACGGCGAGCGCGAGGCCGAGCCCTGCGAACTGGAAGGCGAGCCAGCCGACGCCCGGCGGCAACGGGAGCCTGACCAGGGCGAAATACGCCTCGGCGACGGGCGGGTAGGCCGTCGGCACGTGCGGGCGATTGATGGCCGTGCACAAGGGCGTCCCGCTCGGCACGGACGTGGTCGGAACGCCGCCAGCGGGGAACGCGGCGGCGCACGCGTCCGCCAATGCTGCGGTCGGGCCGGTCGCGAACAGCCAGTCGGGGCGCAGGCCCGCGAGTGCGTCCGCGGCGGGCACGTCGCGGTACGGCGAGATCCCGGCCCTCTGGACGATCCCGTCCCACGCGTAGCGGGCCGAGTCGTTGCTCGTGAGCGGCGGCGCGGCCAGCGCGGACGCACCCGCGCCGAGGAGACCGAGGACGACGGCGGCGATCACCCAGCGCTCCGAGGCGCCGCGACGCTCGGCGGACCGCAGCAGGAGCCACGCGCCGGCTGCCGCGACCGAGCACAGCCCCGTCCCGACGAGGACGTGCACCGGGCCGCCGCCGCGCACGGTCACCGTCCACCACACCGCGGCCGAGAGCGCCGCGAGCGCCAGCACAACGCCCGCGAGCGCAGTCGCGGCGCGGGCCGTCACGCGCGCGGACGCCCAGCTCCCGGCGATCCGGGGCGCGGCCTCTCGGCTCATGGGACCGGCTCCTCGGCGCCGAGCACGCGCCCCACGACGGCAGCGAGACCGGTCCCGGCCATCGCAGCCGCGACGACGGCGGCGTCCGCGGCCGTGTCGACGTCGCGCAGCTGCGGGAGGAGGCCGATTGTGAGCCCGGCACGGCGGAGCCGGTCGAGCTGCCGCGATCCGGTGTCGGGCCGCGACATGGGCACGCCGCGAATCAGCCGGCCGTCCGGGCGCGCGAGCGCGAGGGCCCAGAATCCGCCGTCCTCCGCAGGCCCGAACCACGCGTCGGCGGGGCCGCGCGAGCCCGGGGCCCAGTCCTCGAAGAGGGCGGAGAGATGGTCCCGAGCGAGCTGCGGCGTATCCATGCCGAGCACGAGGAGCGGCCCGTCGACGGCATCGCACAGAGCGCCGAGCCGCGTGTCGAGGCCGCCGGAGGGCTGGGCGAGCACGTCGAAGCCGGCGGTGCCGACGGCGCTCGGGTCACCGTCGAAGAAGAGCAGACGACGGCGCGCGGGCAGCGAGCGGACCGCGTCGAGGGTCGCCGCGAGGCTCAGCGACGCGACGAGCGCGGCCTCCTCGGGCGAGAACTGTGGGGAGAGGCGGGTCTTGACGCGTCCGGGCACGCACTCCTTGGCGACCACCGCGATCGTGAGGCCGGTCTCGGGGGCCCGCCGCGCGCCGTCGTCCGCGAGCCTGCCGCGCGCCGCGCGCTCGGCGAGGTGCCCCGCCATGTCCCGGACCGCCGTCACGGTGCCTCGGAGCGTTCCTGTGACCTTCGAGCGGCCGACGCGCGGCGCGTAGCCGACCGGGAGCTCGGCGATGCGCCACCCGGACTCAGCCGCGCGGAGCACCATTTCGAGCGGGTAGCCGCTGCGGCGGTCGCGGAGCCCGAGGCCCCGGAGCGCCTCGGTGCGCGCCGCCCGCATCGGGCCCAGATCGCTCACGGGCACGCCGAACCCGAGCCGCAGCGCCCCCGCGAGGGCTGCGTTCGCAAGCCGCGCGTGGAGCGGCCAGGCCCCGCGCTCGGGGCGGCGGGCACCGAGGACGAGGTCGGCGTCGCCCGTTTCGAGCGGTTCGAGGAGGGCCGGAAGCTCGGCGGGATCGAGGGAGCCGTCAGCGTCGCACACGGCGACGAAGGGGGCGCTCGCGCGCTCGAGGCCCGCGTGGACCGCGGCGCCGAATCCGCGGCGGGGCTCGACGACGACGCTCGCGCCGAGCCGGGCCGCGAGCTCACCCGATCCGTCCGAGGACCCGTTGTCGACGACGATCGCCCGCCAGCCCGCGGGAACCCGGCCGAGCACCCACGGAAGCGCCTCGCGCTCGTCGAGGCAGGGGAAGACGACCTCGGCCCGGATCTCGTTCACATGACCGACGCTAGGGCCAAGTCCGAGCCCGGGCGCCGGCAGAACCTTACGGAACGCGGAACGATCGCGAGCGGGCGGCTCCGGCCGGTTCCGGGCGGCCAGAGAAGGCCTATCCTGCGAGGGTGAGCGCAGACCGGACCGAGGGCGGCTTGCTCGGCAACCCACTGGGGAATCGCAGGATCCTCGTCGTCGAGGACGAGCTGACCCTGTGCGACGTCGTGCGCGGCTATCTCGCCCAAGCGGGGTTCCAGGTCGACGTCGCCCACGATGCGTTCACAGCCATGCACCTCGCCGCGACCCGCGAGCCGGACCTCATCCTCATGGACCGTCTGATCCCCGGCCTCGACGGCGCGGAGGTCTGCCGGCGGCTGCGCACCACGACGGACGTCCCGCTCATCATGCTCACGGCCCTCGGCACCGAGGACGACCGGATCGTGGGGCTCGAGGCGGGCGCCGACGACTACATCACCAAGCCCTTCTCGCCGCGCGAACTCGTGCTGAGGGTCGAATCCGTGCTCCGGCGCAGCCTCCGGGCCTTCGACCCCGAGCCGCCCGTCGAGGGCGGCGGCGTCTGGCTCGACCCCGGATCGCGCACCGCACGGCTCGGCGACGCGCCTCTGGGGCTCACCCTCCGCGAGTTCGACCTCCTCGCCTTCTTCCTCCGGCATCCCGGCCAGGCCTTCAGCCGCGAGGACCTCATCAAGGCCGTGTGGGGCTGGTCCTTCGGGGACCTCTCGACCGTGACCGTGCACGTTCGCCGGCTCCGCGAGAAGATCGAGCCGGATCCCAAGCATCCGCGGCTCCTCACCACCGTGTGGGGCGTCGGGTACCGCTTCGACGGAGCCGAAGGCATCGAGAAGGCCGGAACGCTGTAATGCAGGCGCCGGGCCTCCTCGAAACCCTCGCCTGGCTGCTCGCGTGGGCGGCGGGCATCACCGCGCTGAGCATCGGCCTCCAGCGGCTCGCGCGGCGGGCACCGTTCTGGGTCCAGCTCGTCATCGTCGTAGCCGCGACGGTGGGCGTCTTCGTCGCCGGGGTCGTCAATGCGTTCAACGCGATGGCCATCGCCGAGAGCGACCTCTGGGCCGTGTGGATCATCCTCGCGGCGGCGGGAGCCGTCGCCATCGCGATGTCACTCGTCCTCGGCTTCCGGCTCTCGCGCTCGACGTCGAAGCTCATCTCCGACGCCGCGCGGATCGGCCGCGGCGAGGTCCTCGGCGGAGACCTGCCGCCCGCCGCGAGGCCAGCCGGAAGCTCCGAACTCGCGGCGCTCGCGGACGAGCTCGCGCGGACCAGCCGCAGGCTCGAGGAGTCCCGCGCCCGCGAGGCCGCCATCGAAGCGGCGCGGCGTGAGCTCGTCGCGTGGATCTCCCACGATCTGCGCACCCCGCTCGCGGCGGTCCGGGCCATGGCAGAGGCGCTCGAGGACGGCGTGGCCACGGACGCCTCCGACTACCACCGGCGCATGATCGCCGAAACGGACCACATGGCCGTCATGGTCAACGACCTCCTCGAGCTCTCGACGCTCGAGGCCGGGACCCTCACGCTCCGCGTCGAACCGCTCGAGCTCTACGATCTCGCGAGCGACGTCATGGCCGAGCTCACACCGCTCGCCGCGCAGCGCGGGATCTCCCTGAACGGCGGCGAATCGTCGGGGTGCCGCGTCCTGGCCGACGCGCGGACGGCGAGCAGGGCCCTGCGCAACGTCGTGCTCAACGCCATCATGTACAGCGTCGCGGGGGGCACGGTGACGGTCGGCCTCGGGCCGGGCTCCGCGCCGGACGGGTCCCGCGAGGCGCTCGTGTGGGTCCAGGACACGTGCGGCGGGATCGCCGAGGAGGACCTCCCGCACCTCTTCGCGCCCGGGTGGCGGAAGTCGGAGTCGCGAGGGAGGGCCGTCGGCCACAGCCGCGCCGGTTTCCTCTACGCGGGCGCCGGGGTGGGGCTGAGCGTCGTGGCAGGCATCGTCCATGCGCACGGCGGGCGCGTGACGGTCGAGAACCGCGACGGCGGCTGCCGCTTCACGCTGGCCTTCCCCGCCGACGACCGACCGTAGGTCAGGGCGCGGTGAGGGTGAGGTCGATGAGCGCCTGGCCGACCCACTCCTCGTAGCGGTCGGGGGTCCACCCGCGGTCGAAGACGAGCTGGCCGTAATGGTCGGGGCCGAGCATCGTCCAGGCGATCGCGACCGCCTCGTCGACTGACAGATCCGGGCGGCGACGTCCGCTGCGTTCCAGGACAGGGGCGAGGGCACGCATCCGCTCGTGCCGGCTGTGCTGGATGCGGGTGTAGTGGGCGGTGAGCCGGGGATCGCCGGACACCATGGTGAAGCGAATCAGATCGGCGCACGGTTCGAAGATCTGCCGGTGCAGCCGCGTCATGGTGCGCAGCCACTCCTCCGGGTCCTCCAGCCCGGCCGCCTCCTCCATCCGTGCGATCAGGGGCGGAATGTGCGGGAAGCTCGCATCGACCATGGCTTCGGCGAGGCGGAGCTTGTTCCCGAACACCGCGTAGAGCGTCTGCGGGGCCACACGCGCCTCGCGAGCGATGTCCTCCATGGTCACGCTGCTGTAAGTCCCGCTGGTCAGGAGCCCGCGGGCAGCCGAGAGGATCCGCTGCTTGGTCTGCTCGGCCTGCTCCCGGCGCAGGCTGGTGTCGTACGCCCGTCGGACGGGCTCTTGATCGGCCATCGTCACCAGAGTATCATCCTATTCATTAGATGCGGACTCCATTCAATGCGTGCCGCGAGGCCGTTCGCGGCGGACAGGAGTCGCGCGATCAGACGCGGGAGGCAGCCATGGACGGAGAATTCAGCCACACCTATTCGGCATTCATCAGGGCGAACCCGGACCAGGTCTGGAAGGCACTGACGGACCCGGCACAGACCGTGCAGTACTTCCCCTACTCCGCGGCGCGCAGCGACTGGCAGGCCGGCTCGGCCTGCACTTACGCCGCCGCGGACGGGAGCATCGGAGCGGAGGGCACCGTCGTCCAGGCCAATCCGCCGCACCGGCTCGTTCAGACGATTCATGTCAACGCTTTCCGCGGGTATTCGGGCCATCCCGAGTTCACCCTGACCTGGGACATCGAACAATTCGGCGAGGCGACCAAGCTCACCGTCACCCACACCGGACCCGACACGATCAGCGAATTTCTACTCATCGCCACCAGCCACTGCCCGCACACCGTGTCCGGAGTAAAAACGTTGCTGGAGACTGGAACGCCACTACGCATCAGCGACCCAGCGCTGGCCAGGTAGACGGGAAACAGATCGAGCTCTCCCACCGCCTCAAACCGTTTGGCGCCCCCGACCTTCTGCGACCCCCTGCCGCCCGCTGACCGTGCGGCGTAGCATGAGCGGCACGCGTCGGCCCAAGGTGCCCTAGGCGGAAAGGCGGCGGCCATGGCACGGCCACTCGCAATGGCCTCATCGGCAGCGCTCGCCGCGGCCGCGCTCACGATTCGGGCCGCGGGTCGCCTCTCTCCCGGGCTCGGCGCTGCGGCCGCCCTTCCCCTGTTCATGAATACGCGCCCGCGGATGCGGATGAGGCCGTCCGACGCCCCGACGATGCTCACGGCGCGGCGCAGCACCGTGCCGGTCCCTGGCCTCCACGGCCGCGGAGGGGAAGCCGTCGCCTACGCCTGGGGGCCCACCGATTCCCCGGTCCTGCTCGTGCACGGCTGGGGCGGCAGGGCCGCGCAGTACGCTCCCTTGGTTCAGGCGTTTCACGACGCCGGGATCGGCGCCGTCGCTTTCGACGCCCCGGCACACGGCGAATCGCCGGGGCGCGGCACCTACATCGTCGACTTCCACGCGGCAATCGCCGAGCTCGCGCGCCGACACGGGCCGTTCCGCGCCGCCGTGGGACACTCCTTCGGCGCGTTTGCGACGCTCATCGCCGTGGCCGATGGCCTCGAGACATCGCGCGTCGCGGCCATCTCGTCCACCACCGACACCGCCTTCATGATCTCCTCCTTCGCGCGAGGAGTGGGCCTCGCGCCCGCGGCGGCCGAGGCGCTCCGCGACCGCTTCGCCCGGCACATCCTGCCCCGAGAGCCGCGCGTGTTCGAGCGGTACAACGCGGTAGACCGGGCCTTCCCCGAGGACGTGCCGTGCCTGTTCGTCCACGACACGGCAGATCCCATCGTGCCGCTCGCCGAGGCCGAGAGGATTTTCGAGGCCCGCAAGCCGAACGCACGCCTCGTGACCACGACGGGCCTGGGGCACTACCGGACTGTCTCGGCGCCCGCCGTGGTCGAGGCGGTCACCGCGTTCATCGCGGACGGCACGCCCGGGCCATCCGCTCGGCCCTGACGCAGGCCCTCAGCGAGGGCGCCCATCCCCTCCTCGAAGCCGATGCGCGGGCGCCAGCCGAGCTCGTCGGCGATCCGGGCCGAGCTCGCCGTGATGTGCCGGACGTCCCCGGCGCGGAAGCGGCCGGTCACCACGGGGCCCGGGGCGCCCGCGCCCCGGGCGAGGACCTCGGCGACATCGAGTATGGTCTGCACGGCGGGGCCTCCCACGTTGAAGGCACGGAACGCCGGTCCAGGCACTCGACCCACCGCGTGCCGCGCCGCGAGCACGGTGGCCTCGGCGACGTCGTCGACGTGCACGAAGCTCCGGCGCTGCCGCCCGTCCTCGAACACCTGCGGGGCCTCGCCGCGCGCGGCGGAAGAGGCGAAGAGCGCCGCGACGCCCGCATAGGGCGTGTTGCGAGGCAGTCCTGGTCCGTAGACGTTGTGGTACCGGAGCGCGACGGCGGTGCCCCCGCCCGAGCGGGCCCACGCCGCGACGAGGTGCTCCTGCGCGAGCTTGCTGAGCGCGTAGACGCTGCGAGGATCCGTCGGCGCGTCCTCGGTGGTGAGCGCTGGGAGGAGGACGGCGCCGTCGTCCGGATCGCGCGGTTCGAAGAGGCCCGCTGCAAGGTCCGCCTCCCGCCGCGGTGCGGGCCTCACGCTCCGGCCCGTTACCGGGTGAACGTACGTCCCGTCGCCGTACACGACCATGGACGAGGCGAGCACGAGGCCGCGGATCCCGTGGCGTGGGAGCGCGGGCACGAGCTGGGCCGTCGCGAGCACATTCGTGCTCACATACGACGGCGCGTCCCCGATTCCCTGCTCGAGCCCCACCTTCGCGGCGAGGTGGCAGACGACGTCGACTCCCCCGAGCGCCGCATCGAGGACCCCCGCGTCGGCGACGTCGCCGCGGAAGGACCGGACGCCGTCGTCCGCTTCTTCTTCACGCTCGGGGCGCGCCGCGAGGTCGAGGACGCGGACCTCCCAGCCGTCTGCGAGCGCCGCGCGCACGACCGCCGAGCCGATGAATCCCGCCCCGCCCGTGACGAGGAGCCTCATCTCTGGGCCCCTCGCGATGTCGCGGACGGAACTGTCATGACGGCCCGGACAGCGGATTCGGGGAGGAGCCTGCGCGGCTCGTAGTCGCCCGGGACGCTCCGGGCCGCCTCGGTGAGGACGCGCTCGAAGACCTTGCCGGCCTCGCCCAGGCGCGCCCACACGGCCTCGGCGGTCACGGCCTCGGCGGCGTGCTCGCCCGCGTCGGAGTCCGTGACGAACGCGAGGGCCGCGTAGCCCATCCCGAGCTCGGCCGCGAGGACGGCCTCGGGGTACTGCGTCATCCCGACGACGTGCGCGCCGGCCTGGGCGAGCCAGCGGGATTCGGCGCGGGTTGAGAAGCGCGGGCCGTTGATGACCGCCATCGTCGCCGCGGGCCGGTACGGAAGCGCGCGGTCCATCGCCGCCGCGAGGACCCGCCTCAGGTCCGGGCAGTACGGGTCCGCGGCGGGGAGGTGCTGGACGCCGGCAGCCGAGCCCGGACCGTCGCTGTCGCTGTCGCCGTCGCCGTCGAAGAACGTGTCGCGGCGCCCCCACGTCCGGTCGATGAACTGGTCAGGGATCACGTACGATCCCGGAGCGAGCTCGGGAACCAGGCCCCCGCACGCCGCGGACGCGAAGACGGCCGAGACGCCGAGGCGCTTGAGCGCCCACAGGTTGGCCCGGTAGTTGACCGCCTGGGGCGCGACCGTGTGGCCGCGGCCGTGCCGGGCGAGGAACGCGATCGTCGTGCCGCCCGAGTCGACGAGCGAGATCGCGCCCGACGTGGGTCCGTACGGGGTGGGGATTTCGACTTCCTCTGCCCCGCCTCCGAGCTGGTACAGGCCGGAGCCGCCGACGATCGCGACACGGGCCGCTGCGTTGATGCCTTCCACAGTCCCATCGTGTCGGGTGCCCGCGCTCGGCTGGCGGCGCTCGCCTTACGATTCCGTGACAGTTCGCGGCCCGCCGTGTGAGACAGTGAAGCGTGCCTGAGATCCTGCCGTACCGCTACCTGTTCGGGCCCGGGCCGGGCAACGCCTACCCCGAGGTCATGGCCGCGCTGTCGCATCCGGTGATCGGGCATCTGGACCCGGCGTTCATCGACCGCCTGGACCGCGTTTCGGAGGGGCTCCGCGCCGTGTGGGGCACGCGGAACGCGCGCACGTGGCCGCTCAGCGCTACGGGATCGGGCGGGATGGAGGCCGCGCTCGTCAACATGGTCTCGGACGGGGACGTGGCCGTGATCGCGGTCAACGGGATGTTCGGCGAGCGCCTGTGCGAGATCGCCCGGCGCTGCGGGGCGGAGGTGGTCCGCGTGGACCACGCGTGGGGCCAGCCGGTCGACGTCGACCGCGTGCTGTCCGCGCACCCGCACCCCAAAGTCATCGCCGCCGTGCACGCGGAGACGTCCACGGGCGTTCGCTCGGACATCGCCGCGCTCGGAGCTGCGAAGGGCGACGCGCTCCTGCTCGTCGACGCCGTGACGTCGATCGGCGGCCTCGAGCTGCGCGCCGACGAATGGGGCATCGACATCGGCTACGCCGGGACGCAGAAGTGCCTCGGGGTCCCGCCCGGGCTTTCGCCGTTCACGGTCTCGGAGCGCGCGTTCGAGCGCCGCGTCGCCGATCCCCGCTCCTGGTACTTCGACATCGGGCTCCTCGGCGGGTACGTCGGCGCGGCCGAGGGCCACACCCGCACGTACCACCACACCGCGCCCGTGACGATGGTCGCGGGGCTTGAGGCCGGCCTCGACCGGATCCTCGCGGAGGGGCTCGAGAACGTGTGGGCGCGGCACGAGGCGGCGGGCGCGGAGCTGCGGGACGGGCTCGAGGCGATGGGCCTCGAGCTCTTCGCCGCGGAGGGCCACCGCTTGCCCAGCCTCACGACCGTCAAGGTGCCCGAGGGCGTCTACTCCGCCCGCGTGCGCCAGCTCCTCCTCGAGCGGTACAGCATCGAGATCGGCGCGGGCGTCGGGGAGTTCGCGAGCACGGTGTGGCGGATCGGCCTCATGGGGCCGAACGCGAGCCCCGCCTCGGTGACGCTCATCCTCGGCGCGCTCGAGGAAGCGATCGCGGCGGTCCGCTAGGCGGGTCCGGCGGCGGGGCCAGCCGACGACGGCGGGGGCGCGGCCGCCGTCGTCCGCGCACCCCCGAAGGTGCGGCGCGTGAGCTAGGCCCCGGCGGCGTGTCCGTTCCCGACCTTCTTTGGCCGCCGAAACCGGCCCGAAACGGCATGTCGCGCTGCGACACGCCGAACAAGCCGTCGAGTCAAGGTCGGGAACGGACGGCGGACGACGGCGGGGGCAGCCGGCGGCGGTCCGCTAGGCGCGTTCGACGGCGGGACTTGCCGACGACGGCGGGCGCACCCGCCGTCGTCCGCGCGCCCCGAACGTGCGGCGTGAGCGCTAGGCGCCTGCTAGGTCGAGAGTGTGCGCCGAGAGGTCGCGCTTCGTGGCGAGGTAGCGCGCGTTTGCCTCGGAGAGGTGCACGCCTGTGGGCACGCGCTCGCTGACCTCGATGCCGAGCGCCGCGAGCTGGCTCGCCTTGTCCGGGTTGTTGCTGAGCAGGCGGATGCGCCCGACCCCGACCGAGTGCAGCATCTGCGCGGCGGCGCGGTAGTCGCGCTCGTCCTCGCCATGCCCCAGCGCAACGTTCGCGGCGTACGTGTCGAGGCCCTCGTCCTGGAGGGCGTACGCATCGAGCTTCTCGTAGAGGCCGATCCCCCGCCCCTCCTGCCTCAGGTAGAGGAGGAACCCACCGGCGTCCGTGATCCGCTCGACCGCCTCGCGCAGCTGCGGGCCGCAGTCGCAGCGCTCCGAGCCGAGCACGTCGCCCGTGAGGCATTCGCTGTGCGGGCGCACGAGCGGCGGCTCGCCCCCCGCCTGCCCGCGTTCGATGGCGCCGGCCCAGTCGCCGAGGCCCAACAGGAGGTGCTCGCGCCCGTCAGCGAGCCCATGGAACGTGAAAACGGCCGCGGTCGCCGCATAGCCGTCCGCGAACCGGAGCGGCACCTGAACCCGCGTGCGCACGTGCGCCCGAAGAGGCCGAATGGGCTGGCTGTCTCGCATGCGGACTCCTTGCTGAAACGGGCGCGGGACGCTCGTCAACCGCGGCGGACGTCTAAAATAACGTATCACGGTTTTGCATTTCGCCCTCCAGGGGCATCGCCAGGCCTGTCCGTTCGTGCTCAGATAGGGGTTCTTGCCCCGGCGTGCCGCTAGCCGACGCGCCGGGGCGGTCCGGGTTTCACCTGCCTAACTGAGCAGGAAGGGACACCACCCGGCCAAAGGTGGACGGCGGCCTCGAGAGTGACCACCTGACTCGGCGGCCCGCGCTCACGCTGACCAATCCGCGCCTGCATTCCCGCCGTTGGGCCATTGTGCGGAGCTCTCTCGAGTGCCACCTTTGAGGCACTCCTTGGGCCTCGCGAAGAAGGGCGATGAGCGACGATGGTCAACGGCTTCGACCACCTCCAATCACGGTGCCGGGGGCGCGTGGTTGCCCCCGGCGATCCGGACTACGAGTCGCTCCGCGCCGTGTGGAACGGCTCGATCCAGCGGCGCCCCGCCGCGATCCTGCAGTGCGCCGGGATCGCGGACGTCCTCGCCGGGGTCCGCTTCGCCGCGGACCGCGAATTGCCGCTCGCCGTCCGGGCCGGAGGGCACAACATCGCGGGGCTCGGAACGTGTGACGGCGGGCTCGTCCTCGATCTGCGGGCGCTCCAGGGCGTCAGGATCGATCCGCGCACCAGGAGAGCGCGCGTCCAGACGGGCATCACGTGGGGCACGTTCGACCACGAGGCCCAGGCGTTCGGGCTCGCGACGACGGGCGGCATCATGTCGACGACCGGCGTGGCCGGCTTCACGCTCGGGGGCGGAGTCGGGTGGCTCGTGCGGCGGCACGGCTCGGCGTCGGACAATCTGCGCTCGGTGGACCTCGTCACGGCAGACGGCGAGCTCACGGTCGTCGACGGCGAGAGCGAACCCGAGCTCCTGTGGGCCCTGCGCGGGGGTGGCGGGAACTTCGGCGTCGCGACCTCGCTCGAGTTCGAGCTGCACGACGTGGGGCCGGAGGTCGTCGCGGGATCAGTGGTCTATCCGCTCGAGCAGGCCGCGGAGGTGCTCGAGGCCTGGGCCGCCGCCCTTCCGTCGCTGCCTGACGACGCCATGACCATCGCCACGCTGCGGACGGCTCCCCAGGATCCGCCCTTCCCCGAGCAGCTCTGGGGCCTCCCGGTGCTGTCCGTCAGCATGATGTGGCTCGGCGCCCGCGAGGAAGCCGACGCCGCGCTCGCTCCCCTGCGAACCCTGGGCCGGCCCGCGGTGGACGCCGTCGGGCCGAAGCAGTACACCGCCGTCCAGAAAGCGCAGGACCCCTACTGGTCCCCCGGCGCGCTGAACTATTGGAAGGCCGACTACCTCAGGGGCCTGGACCGAGAGGCGATCGCGACGCTCGTCGACGCCGCGGCGCAGTTCTCCTCGCCGGCGTCGGACATCAAGCTCGCCGCGCTCGGGGGAGCGCTCGCGCGCGTGCCCGAGGACACGAGCGCGTACGGCCACCGCGACGCGGCGATCCTGCTCAACATCAACACGCGCTGGAACGAACCCACCGCCGAGTCGACGCACATCGAGTGGACGCGCGAGCTGTGGGGCGAGCTGCATCGGCTCGCCGTCGGCGTGTACGTCAACTTCCTCGGCGACGAGGGCGGCGGGCGCATCGTTCAGGCGTACGGCGAGGACAAGTACCGCCGCCTCGTCGAGGTCAAGCGGCGCTGGGACCCCCAGAATCTCTTCCGGATCAACCAGAACATCCCGCCGGGTGGGGACGCGTGGACCGGCGGCGAAGCGTTCCCCAGAACTCACACCACCGTAACGGCGCGGAAACGGCGGGAATCTAGCGTGTAGAGGCATACCCTTCGATCGAGGAGGCGGCATGCAGACCCACCCGAAGCTGATCATCCGCAGAACGTCCTGGTCCAACCCCGTGGGCCGGGACCTCCGCGCCGCGCAGCAGTCCGAGCTCGACGCGCGGTACGGCCACGGCGAGCACGAGCCCGGCGAACCGCCGACCGCCGCGGACATGGCGGTTTTCCTCATCGCGTACGAGCGCGCGACCGGCCAGCCCTTGGGCTGCGGCGGCCTCCGCCGGCTCGACGCCAAGACGGCTGAGGTCAAGCGGGTCTACGTGCTTCCCTACGCCCGGGGGTCCGGGGTCGCAAGCTCGATCCTGCTCGCGCTCGAGGCCGAGGCCCACGAGGCCGGGATCACGCTCGTCATGGCTGAGGCCGGCTCCGCCCAGCCCGACGGCAAGATGTTCTACGAGGCCGCCGGCTACCGCGAGGTCCCCAACTTCGGCCCCTACCAAGAGGTCGACGAGTCCATCTGCTACGCGAAGCCGATCATGGCGCCGGTGCGGGTCCACGCGGTGGCGAGCTGACCCAAGCGTTGGCACTCGGCGCCGGGAGGCCTCGCAGCGGGACGAGCGCGTGCCAGGGTGACGCGAGCTCGTAGGCGTGGGCGAGGGAGAGGAGCCCCGCATCCGAGAAGGCCGGCCCCATGAGGTGCAGGCCCACGGGCTGGCCGTCGGCGAGACCGCAGGGCACGCTGACGGCCGGAAGCCCGGTCACGTTGGCTGGCGAGAGCATGCGGAGCGCGGACGCGAGCGAATCCTCGCCCGCCTTCCCCGTCAGTTCGCGGGACATGAGGGCGGCCTGCGGCGCGATCGCCGGGAGCGTCGGCGAGGCCAGCGCGCCGATGCCGGTCCGCGCGAAGACCCGGACGAGCGACGTCCGCAGCTGAGATCGGACGGCCTGGGCAAGCCTCACGTCCTCGGCGGTGACCAGCGCGCCCGTCTCGATCATGATTCGCGTCGCGGGGAGATACCGAGCGGCGCCGCGGCGAAGCCGCTCCCGGTGGTGATGGGCCGCCTCCGAGAGTGAGATCGCGAGGCTCGCGGGAAGCGCCAGGTCGAGCTCGGGGAGGCTCACGTCCACGATCTCGACGCCGAGCCCGCTCAGAACGGCCAGGGCCTCCTCCACGAGCCCCGCCACGTTCGCCGCGACGCCCCAGTCTGCCCACAGCGAGCGGTCGACGCCTACCCGGCGCGTCGCGCGGTCCACGGCGCGGACCGCCTTGAGCCCGCCCCAGCGCTCGGCCGAGGCATCCTCGACCATGCCGTCGAGGAGGGCGGCGCACCATCAGCGCCGTGCCGCCCAGCGCCGGTACGCGCTGGGCGCGAGCACCACGAGCACGCCGACCATGGCGCCGATCGCCGTGTCGATGAAGCGGTCGTGGACGAGGGCCGCCGGATCTGTGTGCGCCACGAGGAGCGTCGAAAGGAGCGCGAGCGGCGTCACGCACACCTGCGCGAGGAAGTACTGCCGCGCGATGAGCATCTCCGCACCGAACTGGCACGCCGCGATGATCACGACCATGACCCAGGGCGCGGGCCGCAGCGCGGCGATCCCCGCGAGGAGCACAAGGCCGACCACGGTGCCCAGCACACGCTGCAGCCCGCGGTTCACGCGGTGCCGGGTCGAATGCCCCACGAGCGGTACCACGGCGGCGACCATCGCCCAGTAGTTGTGCCCGAAGCCAAGCGCGTGGCCGACGGCGGTCGCCGCGACGCCTGCGATGGCCGGGGCCACGAGGTAGCCGATCGACTCGAGCCACAGAACCCGACGCTCCTCCGAGCCGAGGCGCACGCGCCACGCGGCGCGCAGACCGGACCACGTGAGCGGGGTGCGGCGGGCCGGGTGCAGGCGCGAGGCGACGCCGATCGCGAGGCACAGGACCGCGGTCGCGGCGGAGGCCACGAGGGCGTCGCCGAGCGGCGGCTGCTGCGGGAGCGAGGAGATGGACGCAAACGCGAAGATATAGAACAGCGAGCCCGCGGGCCGCAGCCGCCAACGCCCCACCATGACAGTGCAGAGCCATGCGACGAGCGTCGTGCCGGCCACGATCTCCCACGGATTGAGCACGCCGCCGGGGCTCATCCGGGCCGAGAACGTCGCGGCGAGGATGACCGCGAGCATGAGCAGCGCGGCGTGCGTCTGCGTCACCAGCCGGACGCGATGCGGCTCGTTGCGGCCGTAGATCCCCGTGAACGCGGCGAAGCTCGCGAAGATCGCGAGGTCGAGCCGGTTGACGAGGGTGAGCGTGAGCAGCGGCACGAACACTCCGGCCGCCGCGCGGATCGCGGCGTGGTGGTCGTTCTTCGCGGGGCCGATGCCCAGCATCAGCTCGCGGAGCAAGCGGCCGACGACGGCGAGCGGCCCACCCGGGCGGGTCCCGCCGTCGTACGCGTGCACTCCTGAGGTGCCTGAGGTCTGCGCGCCCGTCATTCGGCGGCGGCGAGCTGGCCGCACGCGCCGTCGATCTCTTTGCCGCGCGTGTCGCGCAGTGTCGTGGGGACGCCGGCCGCGCGGAGCACGTCGACGAACTCGTCCTGGACCTCGGGCTCGGACGCTGTCCAGATAGACCCCGGCGTCGGGTTGAGCGGGATCGGGTTGACGTGGACCCAGCCGCGGCCGCGCTGGTTGAGCTTCTTCGCAAGGAGCGACGCGCGCCAGGCGTGGTCGTTCATGTCCTTGATGAGCGCGTACTCGATGCTCACGCGGCGGCCGGTCTTGCGGAAGTAGTCGTACGCGGCGTCGATGGCCTCGTCGACCTTCCAGCGGTTGTTGACGGGGATGAGCTCGTCACGGAGCTCGTCGTCCGGGGCGTGCAGGGAGAGCGCGAACGTGACGGGCACGTTCTCCTCGGCGAGCTTGCGGATCGCGGGGACGAGGCCCACGGTCGAGACCGTGATGTTGCGGGCCGACATGCCGAGGCCCTCCGGCGAGGGGTCCACGAAGCGGTGCACGGCGGCCATGACGCGCTTATAGTTCGCGAGGGGCTCGCCCATCCCCATGAACACGATGTTGGTGACCCGCTCGTCGGGGTGCTCGGTCTGGCCAAGCTCCCCCGCCGCAATGACGCGGTTCGCGGCCACGACCTGGTCCACGATCTCCGCGGCAGACATGTTGCGCGTGAGGCCCGCCTGGCCCGTCGCGCAGAACGGGCAGTTCATGCCGCAGCCCGCCTGCGACGAGACGCACAGCGTGATGCGGCCCGGGTAGCGCATGAGCACGGACTCGACGAGCGCGCCGTCGAAGAGGCGCCACAGGAACTTGATGGTGTTGCCGTCGTCGGTGCGGAGGCGGCGGACCTCGGTGAGGAGCGGCGGGAACATCGCCTCGACGAGCTCTTCCCGGCCCGACTTCGGGAGGTCGCTCATGCGCTCCGGATCCGTGGTCCAGTGCTGGAAGTAGTGCGTGCTGAGCTGCTTCGCGCGGAAGGGCTGGAGGCCGAGCTCCTTGAGCTTCTCGGCGCGCTCCGCGAGCGTGAGGTCCGCGAGGTGCACCGGCGGCTGCTTGACGCGCGGGGACGCGAACTGGAGCAGCGGGCGGCCCTCGGCCGTGCGCTGCTGCTCCCAGCCCTCCGTCGCGGGCCGCACCTGGGGGCGGGAGTCGCCGTCGGCGGGGGGCACGGGGCTGTCCGGGGTTCGCGTGGGGGAAGTCATCCCGCCCATCATCCCACGCCGGTTTTCGCATTCCCCAATCGGGCGACTATGATTCGGCTCTCCCCCGCCCTGCCATCTCACCCGAGACAATCAGGCGGGGGTGCCGCCTCGCTGGCTGGTCACGCCGCTCGTGCCGATCGCGCCCAGCGCTCCGTTTGCGCCGTTTGAGCCCGCTCCCCCGCCCGCCTGGTCGAGGTAGAGCCGCGCGTAGGCGCCGCCCGCCGCGAGGAGCTCCGCATGGGAGCCGTGCTCGACGATCCGCCCGCGGTCCACGACGTAGATGACGTCGGCGCCGACCACGGTCGAGAGCCGGTGGGCGATCGCGATCGTCGTGCGCCCGTGGGCCGCGGTGTCGAGGGCCTTCTGGACGACGCGCTCGGAGATGGTGTCGAGCGAGCTCGTGGCCTCGTCCAGCACGAGCACCTCGGGATCCTTGAGCAGCACGCGCGCGATCGCAATGCGCTGCTTCTCGCCGCCGGAAAGCCGGTAGCCGCGCTCGCCGACCACGGTGTCGTAGCCGTCCGGGAAGGAGACGATCGTCTCGTGGATGTTGGCCGCACGCGCGGCGGCCTCGAGCTCCTCCTGCGTCGCGTCGGCCTTCGCGTAGCGCAGGTTCTCGGCGATCGTCGCGTGGAAGAGGTACGTCTCCTGGCTCACGATCCCGATGTGGCTCACGAGAGATTCATGCTCGATCTCGCGCACGTCCCGCCCCGCGAACCGCACCGACCCCTCGCTCGCTTCGTAGAACCGGGGAATGAGGTAGGAGACCGTGGTCTTGCCGGCGCCGCTCGGCCCCACGAACGCGGCGAACTGGCCCGGCTCGACCCGGAACGAGACGTCGTTGAGCGTGGCCCGGTCCTCGCCGCGCGAGTCCGGGTAGCTGAACGTCACGCGATCGAACTCGACCTCGCCGAGGCGGTCTGCGGCGGCCGGCAGCGGCTCCGCGGACGGCCCGTCGGTAATCGCGGGGCTCAGGTCGAGGTACTCGAAGATGCGCGCGAACAGGGCCCCGGACGTCTGGAGGTCGAGCGCCACGCGCATGATCGCGATGAGCGGGAACAGGAGCCGCGCCTGGACCGTGGTGAACGCGACGATCGTGCCGGCCGTGACGCCGTGGGCGCCGCCCGAAAGCAGCCACCCGGCCACGAGGTACACGATCGCGGGGATCGACGAGAGGAAGATGCTCACGAGCGCAAAGAAATACTGGCCGCTCATGGCCTGCCGCACCTGAAGCCGCACGAGGTTCCGGTTCTCCGCCGAGTACCTCTCGATCTCGTCGGGCTGACGGTTGAAGCTCTTCGACAGGAGGATCCCGGACACGCTGAGCGACTCCTGGGTGATCGCCGTCATGTCGGAGAGCGATTCCTGGGTCTTGGTGGCGATCCGCGCGCGCACTTGGCCCACGCGGCGCTGCGCGATCACGAGGAACGGCATGAGGACAACGGCGATGACGGTCAGCTGCCAGTTGAGCGCGATCATCGCGACGAACGCCGCAATGACCGTGACGATATTCCCGACGACGCCGGAGACCGTGTTGGAGAGCACGCCCGCCACGCCGCCCACGTCGTTCTGGAGGCGGGACTGGATCACGCCGGTCTTGGTGCGCGTGAAGAAGCTCAGCTCCATGGACTGCAGGTGGCTGAACAGACGCACGCGCAGCGCGCCCATGACCGCGTTCCCCACGGTCGAGGTGAGGTACGTCTGCCACACACCGAGCAGCGCCGAAATCACGTAGACGCCGACCATGAGGGACACGAGCTCACCGAGCCGCGGAAGGTCGGGATGGCCCCCGGGAGGGAACAGGCCGTCGTCGAACGTGCGCTGGGTGAGCAGCGGCGGGGCCACGGAAAGCGCGGCCCCGACGAGCACGAGCACAACGGTGAGAGAGAGCGCCCCGCGATGCGGCGTGAACAGCTCCGCGATGCGGCGGAGCAGGTGCGGGATGCGGGGCGCCTCCGCGTTGAGCTTCTTCTGCAGCGCGACGTCGCCGCCCGAAACGCGACCGCCGCGTCCGACGGCGGGGGGTCGCCCGGGTGCCATCTGGGACATTGGCCTCCTTAGGAGTACGGCCTTCTCTGCAATGATCCCGCTACTCGGCGAGGATGAGGTACAGGGCCTTGCGGGCGTCGTCGAGAGCGGCGGCGGCCTTGGTGCGCTGCTCGTCCGTCGCGGCGAAGCGGAACTGGTGGAGCACGCCCATGAACTTCTTGGCGCTCTCCACAAACGCGTCCGAGGCCTCGCTTGCGCCGGGGGCGGCGTCCCACGCCTTCTGGAGTTCCTCGGCGTGGTCGGCGACGTACGCGCGGCCCGTCTCGGTGAGCGTGAACTCGGTGCGCTTGCCCTCGCCGGTCTGCTCGACGAGTTCCTCGTCGACGAGCTGCTGGAGCGTCGGGTAGACCGAGCCGGGGCTCGGGCGCCACATGCCGTTCGTGCGCTCGTTCGCGGCCTGGATGATGCCGTAGCCCGTGTTCGGGCTCTCGGACAGGAGCGAGAGGATCATCGCACGGATGTCCCCTCGGCTGGCCCGGCGCCCGCCGCGCGGACCGAAGCCCGGCGGGAAGTCACGGCCCGGCCCGAAACCCGGCCCGAAGCCGCGGCCGAATCCGCGCCCGAAGCCGCCAGGGCCGAAGCCTCCGGGGCTGCCGGAACCGAAGCCGTGCCCGTCGTGGTGGTGCTGATGCTCGTGATGGTCTGGATGGGGATGCATCGTGTTTCTCCTTGAGTAGGGCGATACACCGATATGGCACCGATGTATCTCGATGCCTCAACGATATATCGTTAATGTTCGGAGAACAAGCCCTCTTCGAAAACCCCTAGCCCGTGACCCGGTGACGGCTCACGATCGAGACGCGGTTGAACGTGTTCATGGTGGCCGCGGCCCAGCACAGGGCCGAATAGGCTTCGTCTCCCAGCGCGAAGCGGGCGGACTCGAGCGAGGCGACCCGTTCGTCGTCGTCCGGGAGCAGGGTGACCGCCTCCGCGATGGTGAGCGCGGCCTCTTCGGTCTCGCTGAAGATTGACGTCTCGCGCCATGCAGGTAGAACGCGCAGCTTGACCGCCGCTGTTCCCGCCTCCTCGGCGGCACGCACGTGGAGGTCAAGGCAATACGCGCACCCGTTGATCTGGGAGATGCGCACATTGGCGAGTTCGACGACGTCGCGCGGCACGCCCGCCGCCTCCGTCGCCTCGCGCACGGCGGTGGCGAGGGAATTGAGGGCCTTCCACGAGCCGGGATCGGCCTTGTCGAGGTAGAAGGACGGGACGGGACTCGAGTGGCTCATAGGGGCATCCTTTCACCCGATTCCGGCGTGTCCGTTCCTGCCCTTCTTGCGCCGCCCAATCCGCCGGCAGTCGGCGTGGTGCCCGGCAACGCACCGACTGCGCTCCCCCAAGATGGGCAGGAGCGGACGACCGGCCGGCTACTTGCCCTGCCACCCCGTGTAGCACTCGGCGATGTAGGCGCGGCCGTGCTCGGACTCGAGGAGCGAGCGCAGCTCCCCGAGCTGGCGGGCGCGGAAGAACGCGTGGTTCGGCTCGTCCGGCACAGTGTGGAGGAGCGCGGTCATCCAGTAGGAGAAGTACTGCGCCTTCCACACGCGGTCGAGCGCGCGGTCGGAGTACGTGTCGATGAGCGCGGTCGAGCCCGACTTGAAATAGGCGTCGAGGCTCTCGAACAGGAGCTTGACGTCGTGGAGGGCGAGGTTGAGGCCCTTCGCGCCGGTGGGCGGGACGGTGTGGGCGGCGTCGCCCGCGAGGAAGAGGTTCCCGTACCGCATGGGCGTGTGCACGAACGAGCGGAACGGAAGGACCACCTTGTCGATGATCGGGCCCTCCTTGAGGGCGAAGCCGTTGCCGTTGACCCGGAGGCGCAGCTGCTCCCAGATCTGCTCCTCGCTCCAGTCCGCAGGGTTCGTTGTCGGGTCGCACTGGAAGTACATGCGCTGCATCGTGTCGGTGCGCTGGCTGATGAGCGCGAAGCCGTGGGCCGAGTTCGCGTAGATGAGCTCAGGCGAGCTGCGCGGCGCCTCGGCGAGGATGCCGAACCACGCGAACGGGTACTCGTTGAAGTACCAGGTCCGCTCGGCCTCGGGGATCTGGAAGCGGCAGTGCGAGCGCGAGCCGTCCGCGCCCACAAGGATCTCCGCGCGGAGTTCCCAGTCCTGGCCGTCGGCATCGGTGAAATGCACCTTGGGCTGGCCCGTGAGGTCGAAGACCTGGGTGTCGGAGCACGAGTAGCGGACGTCGCCGCCGTCGGCCTCGCGCTGGGCGGAGAGATCGTCGAAGACATCGTTCTGCGGGTAGAGCCACACTGAATTCCCGGTCAGGCCCTTGAAGTCGATGCGGTGGCCCTCGCCGTTGACGCGGAACTCCGTGCCCTCGTGCTCGTGGCCGTTGCGCAGCACGTTGTCCACGCCCGAGCCCACGAGCAGGTCCACGGAGCCGGCCTCGAGGATCCCGGCGCGGATGGTGTGGGAGATGTCTCGGCGGCTGCGGATCTCCACGACCGTACTCTCGATCCCGGCCTGATGCAGCAGGTGGGACAGCATGAGGCCCGCCGGCCCGGCACCCATGATGGCCACCTGGGTGGTGTGAATCTTGCGTTCGCTCATCTCAAAACTCGCCTTCCGCTGCCGGCGGCCCTCCGTTGGGCCGCTCCGGACGTCACTTCGAGTGTGCGTCGAATCACGACGACGGCGTGAGATGCTTTCCGTTGAACGGAAGCGACTCAGGCCGGCGCGCCAAGCTGCCGCCCGATGCCGCGCGCCGCCGTCCGGAGCGCGGGAACCAGCTGATGAATGCGCACCTCGTCGAGGGGAACGACGACGCCGATCGCCGCCACCGTGCGCCGCTGGCGGTCCTCGATGGGCACGGCGATGCCCCACGTGTCCGGATCGACCACGCCCGCGAGCTCGGCATAACCGCGCTCGGCCGCGGTCGCCAGCAGGCGGCGAACGTGGTCCGGGGTCACGCGGCCCGTCGGGTCGCGGAAGCTCGCGAGATAGGCGTTCTGCACGGAGCGCGGCTGGCCGGACATGAGCGCGATGCCGGCCGACGAGACGTGCACGGGCATGCGGCCCGCCACCTTCGCGCGGTTCGCCACGGATCCGCGGCGGGAGAGACGCTCGACGAACAGGACGTCGTCGCCCTGAAGGACGGCGAGATTCACGTTCTGGTTGAGGACCTGGTGGATGTCGTCCATGAACGGGAGGGCGGCCTGGCGGAGCAGGAGCGTGGGCGAGTTGCGGTTCACGAGCTCCCACAGGCGCAGGCCGAGCTGGACCTTCCCGCCCGGCGCCTGCTCGAGGAGCCGGTGCTCGGCGAGCTGGCTCACGAGCCGATGGGCGCTCGTGAGCGGGAGCCCCGCGCGCTGGGCGAGCTCGCCGAGCGGGAGGGAACTCACGCCCTCCGGAAACGCCTCGAGGACGCGGACCACGCGGTCCACGACCGAATCGCCGGAGTTTGAGTTGGCCACGACGCCTCCCTGCTGGTTCCACCATTGGCTCCTCCATCATTCCATTCAACGGAAACCAGGATTCCGGGCAGATTGGCCGGGGTGATACACCTCTCACATCCGTTCCACTTCCCGGAGGTTTCCCGTGACAGCGTCGTCCCCCTCCCCCGCCCGCACTCAGGCGGCCTTGCCCACTCGACCCGGCCCCGCGCCGGTCTGGCTCTGCTGGCTCGCCATGGTCCTCGACGGCTTCGACCTCGTGGTCCTCGGCGCCATCATCCCCACCCTGCTCAAGTCCAAGGACCTCGGCTTCGACCCCGTGGGCGCGACGTTCGCCGCCACGATCTCGCTCGTGGGCGTAGGCCTCGGCGCCCTCTTCATCGCACCGCTATCGGACAAGTTCGGACGCCGAAGGCTGCTCGTCGCGTGCGTCGCGTGGTTTTCGGTCTTCACGATCGCGGTCGTCATCGCGCCCAATGTCGCCGTCTTCAGCGCGTTCCGGCTGCTCGCGGGCCTCGGCCTCGGGGCGTGCCTGCCCGTCGCTCTCGCCTTCATGAACGACCACTCACCCGCGAGATCCCGCGCCCGCGCCACCACGCGCACCATGACCGGGTACCACGTGGGCGCCGTCGTGACCTCGCTCCTCGCGCTCGCCCTCGTCCCCAACTGGCGGGCGATGTTCATCGTGGGCGGCCTCGCCGGCCTCATCCTCGTGCCCTTCCTCTGGCTCAGGCTGCCCGAGTCAGGCGCCCACGCGGCCGTCCCCCCGAGCGCGGCGGAAGGCGCGACTGACGACGGCGGCGCCCACGCGCCGTCGTCCGCCTCCTCGGGTGGCAAGAGCCTCGGGTTCCGCGCGCTCCTGCGCAAGCCGTACCCGCTCGCGGCGGTGGGCATCGCGCTCGCGTCGTTCATGGGACTCCTGCTCGTGTACGGCCTCAACACGTGGCTCCCCACGCTCATGGCCAGCGCGGGTTATTCGATGGGCTCGTCGCTCACGCTCCTGTTCGTGCTCAACATCGGCGCCGTCGCGGGGCTCGTGCTGGCCGGGCGGCTCGCGGACCGGCACGGCGCCAAGCCTGTGGTGCTGCTGTGGTTCGGGCTCTCGGCCGTGTTCCTCGGCTTCTTGAGCATTCGGCTGCAGAACGAGCTCCTCCTCGACGCTGCGGTCTTCGTGACGGGAGTCTTCGTGTTCAGCTCGCAGGTCCTCGTGTACGCGTGGGTCAGCCAGCTGTTCCCGCGGCACCTCACGGGCACGGCCCTCGGCTTCTCGGCTGGCGTGGGCCGCGTCGGCGCGATCCTCGGCCCGGCGGTGACCGGCGCGCTCGTGGCCGCCAACGCGGCCTACCCGTGGGGGTTCTACCTGTTCGCCGCGGCAGCCCTCGTGGCGGTCGCTGCGCTCGTTTTCGTGCCTCGGGCGGTTGCGCAGGCCGCGCCGAGCCGCGAGGACGTGTAGCGGGCGGACCGTCCGGAACGCCATAGGCTTGGAGCACCGACGGAAGGACGCCCATGCCCGCGCACATCATCCGCTTCGCCGAGCTGCCCCGCACCGCCTGGCGCAACGGCGGCGGCACGACCGTCGAGATCGCGCGAGGGCCGGAATCCACGGGCAACGACTGGGGATGGCGGCTCAGCCTCGCCGATATCGAGCGGGCGGGAGACTTCTCCTCGTTCGAGGGCATGGAGCGCGTCCTCACGGTGGTCGAGGGCGAGCTCCTCGTGCTAACGGTGGGCGGGCGCGAGCAGGGCCTCGAGCGTTTCCGGCCCTTCAGGTTCGACGGCGGCGCCCCTGCGAGCGCGGTGCTCCCCACCGGCTCGATCCGCGACCTCGGCCTCATCACGCGCCGCGGCGCCTTCACGGGCCACGTCACCATCCTCGAGCTCTCGAAGAAGCGCGCCCACCCGCTGTTCCCCGGGCAGCTCGGCGTGCTCCTTCAGGGGGAGGCCGCGGTCGACGGCGGCGAGCCCCTCGCGCGCTACGACACCGTGGTTGGCTCCGAGGAGAATCCCGCGGTCCTCGGGCGGGGCTTCCTCGCGGTGGTCAGCGTGGACGCCGCGGGGGCTGGCGGCAAGGACGCCGGCCAGATGTACCCGGCCATCAGGTTGGTCGCAGTCGGCTGATCGGGGGTTTTCCTCCGAGTGCGCTGTGGCAGCGTTCAGTGTTGTAGTGCTCGAGCCATGGCGCAAGGGCGGCTGTTCGTTGGTCATTGCTGGTGTAGGCCCGGCGGTAGGCCCACTCGGCGGCGAGGGTACGGTTCAGCCTTTCGGCCTTGCCGTTCTGCCAGGGGCAGTGGGGCCTGATGAACTTCTGGATGATGCCGTGCTCGGCGCACGGCGCCCGCAGGGAGTACCGGTAGGCCCACGCGTTGTCGGTCATCAGTCGCTCGATCCGGGTGATCCCGTGGGCGGCGAAGTAAGCGATCGCGCGTTCGAGGAAGCCCGCGCAGCTGGGGCCCTTCTCGTCGGGCAGGATCTCGCTGTAGGCGAGACGGGAGTGGTCATCGACCAGCGAGTGGACGTAGTCGTAGCCGATCGGGGCCTTCTTGTGCTTGTGGTCCACGGTCGCCTCCCTGCCCAGCGCCCGCCAGCCCCCGCCGTCGGGGATGCGGCCGATCTTCTTCACGTCCATGTGCACCAGCTCGCCGGGCCGCTGCCGTTCGTAGCGGACCGCGGTCTGCTTCGATGAACGGATCACCTCACCGGTCATCGGATCGCACTGGCGCAGGTACGGCACGCCGTGGCGGCGCAGGATGCGTGAGACCGTCCGGGCGGGGACCCCGACCTTGGGCCCGAGCACGTCGGGGCCCTCGCGGTGCTCGGCGCGGGCAGCCAGCACTCTCTGCTCGACCTCCCCGCCGGTCCTGGTCGGCATCGTGTGCGGCCGCGACGAGCGTGTGGCCAGGCCTGCCTCGCCTTCGGCGGCATAGCGGTCGATCCAGGTCTTCACGCACTTCCGGGACACACCCATCGCAGCGGCGATGTGGGCCTGCGCCCAGCCCGCCTGATGACGTTCGACGATCAACCGGCGACCATGGACGGTCAGCCGGGCACTACCGTGGGACATGAGAACCTCCGAGTCGGAGTGGGCCTTAGACAAGCCACATCCCACTCGGAGGTTCTCCCTCGTTCAACCAGGCTCGCCGCTACCAACGTCCTGGCCGGGTACAGCTAGGCCAGTTCGGGCTGCCACTCCGCGGAAAGGAGTGCCCAGATCTGGGTGTCGTCGAACGCGTCGCCCATCGGCCAGGATTGGCGGAGGGTTCCTTCGAGCGTCATCCCGAGGCGCTGCGCGACGGCACCGGAACGGGCGTTCGTCGCCCGGCAGCGCCACTCGATGCGGTGCAGTCCGCGAATCTCGAACGCCCAGCGCACGAGGGCCCGGCAGGCTTCGCTGACGAGGCCCCGCCCTTCCGCGCCGGGCTCGAGCCAGCAGCCGAGTTCGGCGACACCGCGAGGGGCGTCGAAGCCAACAAACATGACGCCGCCCACGAGGGTTCCCCCGGACCAGATGCCGTAGATCCGGGCGCCGTCGGCGGCCGTTGCGGTCGCGTAGCGAGTCAGGGTCGCGGTCGCGGCCTCGACCCCTGCCGTGACGAACGTGGGCCCAACCCACGGGCGGATGTGCTCGCGCGCACGGTCCAGATGATCCGCGAATTCCGCGCCTTGCCACGGTTCGAGCGGCCGAAGCTCGGCTCCGGACGGCAGCTGATGCGCGAACACTACGAACCGCTCCCATCGAAGGTCTCGGTCATGGGCTGGAAGGCGGACATGCTCACCCCGGGCCGTTCGTCGTCCCACGCAATCGCGCTGATGCGCCAGCCAGAGGAAGTGCGCACGAGCTGCAGGGTCTTCATTCCCCGCCCCTCGCTGGCCTCCGCCCCCAGGAACCACGACTTCTCGTAACGGCACCAGACCTGGGCGATGTCGCCGAAGATGTCCATCCTTCCGGACCTCGCCCACTCGCGGAAGTCGCGCAGCTCGCCACCGGCCAGGAGCTCGATTCGCGGCCGAATGAAGTCCTCGACGCCGAGCACTTGGGGTTCATCGCCACACGTGCGCACGACCACGGCGCCCGGCAGCAGGACCTCGCGCAGTACCGCCGCGCCCTCGGCGGCCTCAGGTCCCGAGACGAACGCGGAGAAGAACCGCCGAACGGCCCCGTAGACCGCCGCGCGATCGCCTTCTGCGTTGTTGGGCATGGGCGCCTCAATCCTCACGTGTTCCGCCATCGGGACAACCGTCACACTATCCCGTCCGCCCGGCGCTAGGCCGCCCCGGCCGCCCGCGCCGCGTCGGAGATCCCCGCGGCGGCCGCGCGGAGCTCGGGAACGAGCCGCTCCACCTCGGCGTCGCGGTCCTCCGAGCCGTCGAGCCGGGCGGAGAGCGCGAGATTGATCGCCGCAACCGTGCGGCCGTCGGCGCCGAGCACGGGCACGGCCACCGAGCGGAGGCCTACTTCGAGCTCCTGGTCGACGACGGCGAAGCCCCGCTCCCGCACGCGCGCGAGCTCCGCCTCAATCGCCTCGCGCGAGGTGAGCGTCCGTGGCGTGAGGGGCTCGAGGCTCGCGGCCGCGAAGTACCCGTCGAGCTCGGCAGGGAGCAGGGCCGCGAGCAGGACCCGGCCCATCGACGTCGCGTGCGCGGGGAACCGCGTCCCCGGCGAAATGCCCACGGAGATGATGCGACGCGTGTGGATGCGCGTGAGGTACACGATGTCCGTCCCGTCGAGGATGGCCATCGACGTCGACTCCCCCTCGCGGCGCGAGAGCTCCTCGAGGAACGGCTGGGCCAGCTCGGGGAGCCGTTGGCCCGAGAGGTAGGCGTACCCGAGCTGCAGCACGAGGGGCGTGAGCGTGAAGCGACGGCCGTCGGTGCGCATGTACCCGAGCTCGACGAGCGTCAGCAGGAAGCGCCGCGCGGTGGCGCGTGTGAGTTCCGTGCGGGCCGCGACCTCGGAGAGGGTCATCTCCTGGTGGTCGGCGTCGAACGCGCGGATCACGGCGAGCCCGCGGGCGAGGGACTGCACGAACTGGTCGCCGGGTTGCGAAACCGCCTCGCTCATCGCGTTCTCCTCTCTCGACAACCGTCCTCTAGGCCGTATGGCCGTCCATCAGAGGCATAACCGTCGTCTGTGCGGGACGGTCGTGCCTCCTGGAGACGGTCATGCGGCTCAGGGGACGGTCATGCGGCGCACGGCCCCCCTTGCCACAGTAGCCGTCAGCCCGCGAGCAGCGGGATGTCCATCAAACCCTCGAGCTCCCCGAAGGTGACGCCGAACGTCTCCCGCACCCGCACGCCGTCGCCCGTGATGAGGAAGACGGCCTTGTCCGTGTAAACGCGCGTGACGCAGCCGACGCCCGTGAGCGGATACGTGCACGAGGGCACGAGCTTGGACTTCCCGTCCTTCGTGAGCAGGGTCATCATGACGTAGACGTCCTTCGCGCCGGTCGCGAGGTCCATCGCGCCGCCCACGGCCGGGATCGCGTCCGGCGCGCCGGTGTGCCAGTTCGCGAGGTCGCCCGCCGCGGAGACCTGGAACGCGCCGAGCACGCACACGTCGAGGTGGCCGCCGCGCATGATCGCGAACGAGTCCGCGTGGTGGAAATAGCTCGCGCCCGGCAGCTCCGTCACCGGGATCTTGCCAGCGTTGATGAGGTCCTGATCGATCTCGTCTCCCACGGCGACCGGCCCCATGCCGAGCATTCCGTTCTCCGTGTGGAGAGTGATGTCCTGCTCGGCGGTGAGGTAGTTGGAAACGAGGGTCGGCTGGCCGATGCCGAGGTTCACGAACGAACCCGGCGCGATGTCCCGCGCCACGAGCCGCGCGAGGTCGTCGCGGCCCAGGGGGGCTTCACTCTTCTGGGGGACGGACGACGTCGAAATGCCGGTCATGCTTTCAGCCCACCTTCACGATCGTGTTGACGTAGATGCCCGGCGTCACGACGTTCTCGGGGTCGAGGCCGCCGATCGGCACGATCTCCGAGACCTGCACGACGGTCCGCTTCGCCGCGGCGGCCATGATCGGCCCGAAGTTGCGCGCCGTCTTGCGGTACACGAGGTTTCCCTTGCCGTCCGCCTTGAGGGCCTTGATGAGCGCGACGTCCGCGTGGATCGGCGTCTCGAAGACCTGCCACTTGCCGTCGAGGAGGCGCGTCTCCTTGCCCTCGGCGAGCATGGTGCCGTAGCCGGTCGGGGTGAAGAAGCCGCCGATGCCCGCCCCGGCCGCGCGGATGCGCTCGGCGAGATTGCCCTGCGGGACGAGCTCGAGCTCGATCTCCCCCGCGCGATACTTCGCATCGAAGTGCCACGAGTCGCTCTGCCGCGGGAACGAGCAGATCATCTTGCGCACGCGGCCCTCCTTGATGAGGAGCGCGAGGCCCTCGTCGGCCTGGCCCGCGTTGTTGTTGACCACCGTGAGCCCCCGCGCACCGCCCTCGAGCAGCGCGTCGATGAGCTCGAACGGCTGCCCCGCGTTGCCGAAGCCGCCGATCATCACGGTCGAGCCGTCCTCGATGCCCGCGACCGCCTCGGCAACGGTGTCCTTGAATTCCAGCATCTCTACCTGTTCCCTCTCTGCGCCGCTCGACGCTACTTCGCGGCGGTCACGTTCTCGAGCACCACAGCGAGCCCCTGGCCCACGCCGATGCAGATCGCGGCGACGCCCCAGCGCTCGCCACTGCGCTGCAGGCTGCGAGCGAGCGTGCCGAGGATCCGGCCGCCCGATGCGCCGAGCGGGTGCCCCATCGCGATCGCGCCGCCGTGCCGGTTGACGATCTCGGGGTCGATCTTCCATGCGTCCACGCACGCGAGCGACTGCGCGGCGAACGCCTCGTTGAGTTCGACGGCGCCCACCTGGTCCCAGCCGATCCCCGCCTTGGCGAGGGCCCGGTTCGCGGCCTCGACCGGTGCGAAGCCGAAGAACTGCGGCTCGTTGGCGGCCGCAGCGCGGCCCGCGATGCGGGCGATCGGCTCGAGGCCGAGAGTCCCGGCGGCGGCCTCCGAACCGAGCAGCACGGCGGAGGCCCCGTCGGAGAGCGGCGAGGCGTTGCCGGCCGTCACGGTGCCGCCCGAGGTCGTGCCCGAGCGGTCGCCGTTGTCGGCGCGGAAGACGGTCTTGAGGCCCGCGAGCTTCTCGGCGCTCGAGCCGGGGCGGATGCCCTCGTCGCGCGCGAGCTCCGTGCCGGGGACGGCGACCACGAGCCCGTCGTAGAAGCCCTCGTTCCAGGCCTTGTCCGAAAGGTTGTGCGAACGCGCCGCGAACTCGTCCTGCCGCTCGCGTCCGATCGAGTGGCGCTCGCGCAGCTGCTCGGTCGCCTCCCCGAGCGAGACGGTCCACTGCGAGGGCATCTTCGGGTTGACGAGCCGCCAGCCGAGCGTCGTCGAGGCGAGCTGCAGATCGCCGGCCGGGTACGGCTTCTCCGTCTTCGGCAGGACCCACGGCGCGCGGCTCATCGACTCGACGCCGCCCACGAGGACGACGTCGGCGTCGCCCACCGCGATCTGGCGCGACGCGATCATCGCCGCGTCGAGCGACGAGCCGCAGAGCCGGTTCACGGTCGTGCCGGGGATCGAGGTCGGGAGGCCCGCGAGCAGCGTGGCCATGCGAGCGACGTTGCGGTTCTCCTCGCCCGCGCCGTTCGCGTTGCCGAAAATCACCTCGTCCACCGCGCTGTGCTTGCCATTCGCGCCCTCGAGTGCTTCAGGCGTGAGCCCCGGGGCACGGTCCACGATGCTGCGGACCATGTGCGCCGCGAGGTCGTCCGGGCGGACCCCGGCGAGCCCGCCGCCGAACTTGCCGAACGGCGTGCGGATCGCGTCGTAGATGAATGCTTCGGTCATGGCTGTTCCTTCTCAACGTCAGAATCGATGGCGCTCTCGTCCGCGGCGGGGCTTCCGGCCTGGTTGTTCTGGGCGGTGTCAGCGCTAGCGTCAATCGCGGCCAGAGTCTTCTGCGCCACCTTGAACGCCGTGTTGGCGGACGGCACCCCGCAGTAGATCGCGCTCTGCAGGATCACTTCCTTGATCTCGTCCCGCGTGAGCCCGTTGCGGAGCGCGGCGCGCACGTGCATCGCGAACTCGTCCCAGTGGCCGTGCGCGATCATCGCCGTGAGCACGGCGACGGAGCGCATTTGGCGCGTGAGGCCCGGACGCGTCCAGATGCCGCCCCACGCGATGCGCGTGATCATGTTCTGGAACTCGGCCGTGAACTCGTCGGTATTCGCGTTGGCCCGGTCCACGTGCGCGCCGCCGAGGACTTCGCGCCGCACCGCCATGCCGCCGTCGTACACGTCGCGCTCGGTGGCGTCGGGCTGGACGGCGCCCGCCCGCGCGTCGTCCGCCCAATTCGCCCCGGCGAGCTGCGCGCTCACTGGGCTGCCTCCGCCGCGTTGTCTCCAACGTCGCCGCCGGCCGCGGCGCGCGAGGACGCCCGCGCGAAATGCTCGCGCAGCAGGCTCGCGACGGCCGCCGGATTCTCGGTCGGCGCGATGTGGGCGACGCCCGGGACCTCGACGGCCCGGCCGTTCCGGGCCCGCTCGGCCATCCACTGCGCCTCCGAGAACGGGCACACGGTGTCGAACTCGCCCGCGATCGCGAGGAACGGGGCGGCGATCTCGGTGAAGCGCTCCCGGACGTCGTAGGCGGCGATCGCGCGGCACACGGCGGCGTAGCCGAAGCGGTCGGCGTCGCGGAGGGCGTGCAGGAGCCGCGAGGACTCGGCCGCGTGCTCGCCGAGGAAGCCGGGCGCGAACCAGATCTCGGCGGAGGCCTGGAGGCGGATCGCGGTGCCCTGCTGGGCCACGAGCTCGGCCCGCTCGGCGTAGGCCTCGGCGCCGTTGAAGCGCGGTGACGAGCAGATCATCGCGAGGCTCAGGAGCCGTTCGGGGTGGCGGAGGGCGAGTTCGGCGCCCGTGGCGCCGCCCACGGAATCTCCCGCGTAGTGGAACGGGGTTCCAGGAACGATCGAGTCCACAAGAGCGGCAACCGCGTCCGCGAGCTCGCCGAGGCTGAACGCCGCGTCCGGCTCGGCGGCCGGCGAGACACCGTGGCCCGGGAGGTCCCAGCCGAGGACGTCGTAGTCCTCGCCGAGGAGCCGCGCGGCCGCGTCCCACATCACGGTCGACGTGCCCAGCGACGGGCCCAGCACCACGAGTTCCCTCTCCCCCAGCTGCTCGCGCGGCGAAAGCCTCACCGCGCGGATCTGTGGCATGCTCACGTGCTCGTCCTTCCTCTTGTGTCTCATGTCTGCTTGCGCCGTCACGTCCGCGGAGTTCGAACCCAGCGGACGTGTCGGCGCAACGATTCCGGTCACGTGGGCCTGCGGCGCTGGGCCGCGGTGGCCTCGTACTCCGCCAGGATGCGGTCCACGATCCCAGCCGCGTCGCCTTGATACCCGGCGGGGTCCAGGAGCTCGTCGAGCCGCGCGTCGTCGACGGCGCCCGAACGCACGACGGCGCGCAGCTCCTTGCGCAGCACGCGCGCCTGCTCGGCGGGGCCGGCACCGGAGGCGGCCAGGGCGGCGTCGACTGCTCGTTGGACGCCCGCGCGGCCCCCCTCAGCGACGTCGGAAAGCTCGAGCATGATCCGCTCGCTCACGAGGAGCGGTCCGCTGAGCTCGAGATTCGCGCGCATCCGCTCGGGGAAGACCCGCAGCCCGCTCGCGAGCTCGCGCAGCGCGGAGGCGGCACCGGACGCGAGCCGAAGGAGCTCGCGCAGCGCGGGCCATTCGCTGTGCCACGCGCCGCCCGTGCGCTCGTCCTCGCTCAGCGCGGCGGCGAGCTCGAGCTGCATCGCGTCGGCCGGGGCGCGGAGCGCGGCCGAGCGGATGAGCGTGGACAGCGCGGGATTCTGCTTCTGCGGCATGGCCGAGGAGACGCCGCGACCCTCCGCGATCGGCTCGCCGAGTTCGCCGATCTCAGGGCGGGAGAGCAGCAGGACGTCGTTCGCGACGTGGCCCGCCGCCGAGCACACGGCCGCGAGCGCGTGGCCGAGCTCCGTGACGGGGCCACGGAACGACTGCCACGGCGCGACGGCCGCATCAAGGCCAGCGCGGTGGGCCCAGTCCGCCGCGAGTGCGTGCGGCTCGCCGCCGAGCGCCACGAGCGAGGCGTTCGTCCCCGCGGCGCCGCCGCACTGGACCGGGAAGCTCAGGGCCGCAACCCGGCGCTCGGCGTGAGCCACGCCCTGGAGCCAGTTCGCCGCCTTGAGCCCGAAGCTCGAGGGGAGCGAGTGCTGTGCGAGCGTGCGGGCCACCTGCGGGCTGGTCCGGTGCATCGCCGCGAGCCCCGCGAGCGCGTCCGCGGCGACCGCGAGGTCCGCGTGGATGCGGACGCTCGCGCGCTTCGCCAGGAGCATGAGCGCGGAGTCGAGGACGTCCTGGCTCGTGAGGCCCTTGTGGACGGCCGCCCGGCCCGCCTCGGGAGTCGCGTCCCGGAGGGCCTTCACGAGGGGGATGACGGGGTTCCCGCCGCCTTGCGAGGCTTCTGCGAGACGCCCGGCCGCGAACGCGGCCCTCGTGCCGGACTCAACCACGGACGACGGCGCGCTGCTCGCCGTGGGTGCGGCGCCGTCGTCGTCCGTTGCCCGCCCGCTGACGGCCGCGCGGACCACGGCCCGAACTGCCGCGCCCGCGCCCGCCTCGGCGAGCCCGGCGGACTCGAGGGTCTCGGCCCATGTGGCCTCGAGCTCGAGCATCGCGGCGACGAGCGCGGCGTCGCCGGTCTCCCCCGCAGTGTCGGGGCCAGCCCAGACCGGCGAAAGCAGGCCTCGATCCGCAGGATCAAAGCCAGCCGGGTCGCTGGACGAGGCGCGGGCCGCGGGATCCGTCATGGGGACTCAGCCCTCGGCGTGGAAGTCGAGGAACACGGTCTCGTCCTCGCCCTGAAGCCGGACGTCCCAGTGCAGCGAACCGTCGGCGAGGCGTTCGGCGATGAGCGTCTGCGCGCGCGCGGGCTCGAGCGAGCTCAGGAGCGCGTCGTTCGCGAGCGCCTCGGTGTCCTCCGGGAGGTAGACGCGCGTGAACAGGCGGTTCATGAGGCCGCGCGCGAAGACCGCGACCGCGAAGAACGGCGCCTTGCCCGGCCCAGTGGCTCCCGGGTTGACGGTCGAGAAGACGTACTTGCCGGAGTTCCCCACGGGCGTGCGGCCCCAGCCGGTGAACGTGTAGCCGTCGCGGATCAGAGAGCCGGTCTCGTGGGGGACGTTGCCGTTCGCGTCCGCCTGCCAGATCTCGAGGATCGCGTCCGGGATCGGGTTGCCCTTGCCGTCGTAGACCGTTCCGTGGAGCGTGACGCTGTCCGGGCTGCCCGGCGGGACGAGCTCGCCGCCCTTCTCGAACGGCAACGCATAGCCGAAGAAGGGGCCAACGGTCTGGCCGGGGGTCGCTGTCAGCTTCTCGATCTGCTCAGTGCTCATCGTCGCCCTGCTCTCCATACGCTTCGTTCTCGGTCCACGTCCGCTTCGAGCCGGTGAGCACGATGTCCCACTCGTAACCCAGCGCCCATTCGGGCGACGTGAAGTCGTGGTTGTAGCGGGCCACGAGACGATCGCGCGCGTCCTGGTCGACGATCGACTGGTAGATCGGGTCGAGCGGGAACAGCTGGTCGCCCGGGAAGTACATCTGCGTGACGATGCGCTGCGTGAACTCCGGGCCGAAGAGGCTGAAGTGGATGTGCGCGGGGCGCCACGCGTTGAGGTGGTTCTTCCACGGGTAGGCGCCGGGCTTGATAGTCAGGAACTCATAGGAGCCGTCGGGGCCCGTGATGCAGCGGCCCACGCCCGTGAAGTTGGGGTCGATCGGGGCCGGGTGCTGGTCGCGCTTGTGGATGTACCGGCCCGCGGCGTTCGCCTGCCAGATCTCCACGAGTTGGCCCGCCACGGGACGCCCGTCGCCGTCGAGGACCTTGCCGCGCAGGATCATGCGCTCGCCCTGCGGCTCGCCGTTGTGCTGAATCGTGAGGTTCGATTCGAGCGCGTGCACGTCCTGGTGGCCGAACGCCGGGCTGTAGAGCTCGATCGTCTCGGGGTCAGCGTGGTGCAGGGTCTTCGTGGGGTGCCGCAGGATCGAGCTGCGGTACGGCGGGTAGTCGACGCGCGGCTGCGTCTCCGCGGGCCGACCCGCGGCGCGGGCCGCCTTGTAGCCCTCTTCGATGTCGCGTATCTCCTGGCTGACAATCGCCTGATTGTCAGCCGCGGCGTCCGACGACTTGACGGGCTCGCCCATGGTTCCTCCTCTAGCTTCCTTGCCGAGTGCCCCGCGAGCGGCGCTGTCTCCTTTTCGAGGGTACAGTCCTGTTCGCATTCTGCACAAGTGTTCGCTCTGCGAACGGATGTGAAGAACGGGCGGTCCCTGCCAGCGTAGGTTCCGGGGTGCGGCGCAGCTAGATTTCTTCCGTTGAACGGAAATCTTGCATGGACCGCGTGGGGCGCCTGCGAACCTGTCCATTTCTTCGGCGCAGGGATCGCGGCTTCGCGTGGCGCGCCGCGGTTCTGACTGGTTGGGAAGGAACAACCGGACGGGAACACGCGGCGCCTCGCCCTGAGGGGGTCTGAGAGGGCCTTCCTCGCCACCCGCGAAGGGGCGTAGGCATGGAGGGTAGGCCTTTTCAACGATGGAGGTATCCCTCATGCGTTACCGCACACTCGGAAGTTCGGACCTCGAGGTCTCGGAGATCTCCCTCGGCTCGTGGCTCACGTACTCGGGCGGCGTCGAGGCCGATCAGACGCGGGCCTGCACGGAGGCGGCCTTCGACGCGGGCATCAACTTCTTCGACACGGCGAACGTCTACGGCCGCGGCGCCGCCGAGACCGCGTGGGGCGAGATCCTCTCGAAGCACCCGCGCGATTCGTACATCCTGGCCACGAAGGTCTTCGGCCAGATGTCGGACACCGACTCGGGGCTCTCGGGCGAACAGATCGCGAAGCAGATCGACGCCTCGCTCACGCGCCTCCAGACGGACTACGTCGATCTCTACCAGGCGCACCGCTTCGACGCGACCGTGCCGATCGAAGAGACGGTCGAGGCGTTCCAGAAGGTCGTCGAGCAGGGCAAGGCCCGCTACCTCGGCTTCAGCGAGTGGACGCCCGAGCAGATCCAGGCGGCGATCGACATCGCGGGCCCAGACCTCTTCGTCTCGTCGCAGCCGCAGTACTCCATGCTATGGCAGGCGCCCGAGGCGGAGGTGTTCCCGTTGTGCGAGGCGAACGGCATCTCCCACATCGTGTGGTCGCCGCTCGCGCAGGGCGTCCTGAGCGGCAAGTACAAGCCCGGCCAGCCCATCCCGGCCGACAGCCGCTTCGCGAGCGAGACCATGAACGTCTCGAAGGACCGGCTCATCACCGAACCGATCCTCGAGGCCGTCCAGCGGCTCGTGCCGATCGCCGAGGGTGCGGGCATCAGCCTGCCGACTCTCGCGCTCGCGTGGGTGCTGCGCCGGAGCGAGCTCGCGTCCGCGATCACGGGCGCCTCGCGGCCCGAGCAGGTCCACGCCAACGCCGCAGCCTCGGGCGTCACGCTCACCGACGACGTCCTCGCGGCCATCGACGAGGCGCTCGGCGACGTCGCGGTCAAGGGCCCGGAGTTGGCCCCCAACGCCCAGACGGGCGTGAAGCACCGCTAACCCGGCACAGCACACCCAACCCACAACACAACGAGAGGACGACGGCGGCGCGCGGGCGCCGTCGTCGTCCTCTCGTTGCGTGCGCGACAGGCCGCGCAGTGGCGCGGACCACACGAGGGGCTTGAAGCGTGACGGGAGCGCGCCCTACCATGGTTGAGCGATATTAGAACTCGACGTTCTATTATCGAACAAGCTCTCCGATGGCCCCAGCCGTCCACAACGAAGTGAGGAAAGCCCGTGCATTTCCACCACCACGGATACGTCTCCGGCGACCCGCGAGTTCAGCCGGCCGCCGGCGTCGGCATCGACCGGCCGGACGAGCTTCCCGACGAGGTCGACGTGCTCATTGTCGGGACGGGGCCCGCGGGCATGATCACCGCCGCCCAGCTGTCCCAGTTCCCCGACGTCACGACCCGCATCGTGGAGCGCCGCCCCGGACGGCTCGAGATCGGCCAGGCGGACGGCATCCAGGCGCGCAGCGTCGAGACCTTCCAGGCGTTCGGCTTCGCCGAACGGATCATCGCCGAGGCGTACCGGATCACCGAGATGGCCTTCTGGAAGCCGGACCCCCAGGACCCCTCGCGCATTGTCCGCGCAGCCCGCGCGGTCGACGACGAACTGGGCATCAGCGAATTCCCGCACCTGATCGTCAACCAGGCCCGCGTCCTGGACTACTTCGCCGAGGTCATGGCGAACTCCCCCACGCGCATGAAGCCGGACTTCGGCTACGAGTTCCGCGGGCTCGAAGTTGCCGATCACGGCGACTACCCCGTGACCGTGACGCTTGTGCACACTACCGGGGCCCTCGAGGGCCAGGGGCGCACCGTCCGAGCGAAGTACGTGGTCGGGGCCGACGGAGCGCGGAGCAAGGTGCGGCAGTCGATCGGCTGCACGCTCGCCGGGGACCAGGCCAACCACGCGTGGGGCGTCATGGACGTGCTCGCGGAGACCGACTTCCCGGACATCCGAGAGAAGTGCGCGATCCAGGCCGAGAGCGGCAGCATCCTGCTCATCCCCCGCGAGGGCGGGCACCTGTTCCGCATGTACGTGGACCTCGGCGAGGTCGCGTCGGAGAGCCGCGGCACCGCGCGCAGCACGACGATCGAGCAGATCATCGCGAAGGCGAACGAGATCATGCACCCCTACACGGTCGAGGTCCGCAACATCGCGTGGCACAGCGTCTACGAGGTGGGCCACCGCCTGACCGACCGGTTCGACGACGTCCTCCCCGAGCAGCTGGGCACGCGCACGCCGCGCGTCTTCATCACGGGGGACGCGTGCCACACGCACTCGGCGAAGGCCGGGCAGGGCATGAACGTCTCGATGCAGGACGGCTTCAACCTCGGCTGGAAGATCGGGCACGTGCTCGAGGGGCGCGCGCCGGAGACGCTCCTCTCGACCTACTCCGCCGAGCGCCAGGTGGTCGCGAAGAACCTCATCGACTTCGACAAGGAATGGTCCTCGCTCATGGCGAAGAAGCCCGAGGAGTTCGAGGATCCCTCGGAGCTCGAGGACTTCTACGTGCGCACCGCAGAGTTCCCCGCGGGGTTCATGACGCAGTACGCCCCGTCGATGCTCATCGCGGAGCCCGTGCATCAGGACCTCGCGACCGGCTTCCCGGTCGGGAAGCGCTTCAAGTCGGCCCCCGTCACTCGCGTGTGCGACACGAACCCGCTCGAGCTCGGGCATCAGGCGACCGCGGACGGCCGCTGGCGCATCTACGTGTTCGCCGACGCCCCCGAGGCGGGTGCGCCGTCGCGCGTCGCGGACTTCGCGGAGTGGATTGCGAACGCTCCCGACTCGCCGCTCGCCGCGACGCCCGAGGCCCTCGACCGCGACGCGTGGTTCGACGTCAAGGTGATCTACCAGCAGGACTACAGGAACATCGACCTCGGCGCGGTTCCGTCGGCGTTCAAGCCTCAGGTCGGGCCCTTCAGGCTCACGTACCTCGAGAAGGTGTACGGGGCGGTTCCGTCGGAGGACATCTTCGACGCCCGCGAGCTCTCGCGGGACGGGGTGGTCGTGGTGGTCCGGCCGGATCAGTACGTGGCGAACGTCCTGCCGCTCACCGCGACGGCGGAGCTCGGCGCGTTCTTCGCCCGGATCCTGGGGGCACGGAAGCCGGAGACGGTCTGACCAACGGGGCGGGAATCCAAGAGCCCGCCGCCCGCCCTTGGACGGCGGCCGCACGCGTCCTACCCTGAAGCCGTCCACAAGGTAATTCGTCTCTGCTGGGAAGCTGGAGGCTCGGTGGGGCGGCTAAGGAGTGCGCAATGCCAACCAACACCGTCACGGGCCTCAGTGTGAAGTCGCTCGACGAGCCCGAGGAGAAGCGCCAGCCGGCCAAGTCTGTCATCGACATCTCCACCGTGAGCGACTACACGATCGGTCGCTTTTCCTTTGAGAGGGGCTGGAGCTGGTCGGAGAGCATCAAGCCCGTCGTCAAGACCGAGAGCTGCCAGAACAGCCACGTGGGGTACTGCCTTGCGGGCACCCTCGAGGTGCAGCTGACCAGCGGCGAGACGGCCACGATCAAGGCCGGCGACACCTTCGCCATTCCCCCGGGCCACGACGCCCGGGTCGTGGGCGACGACAACTTCGTAGCCATCGAATTCCTGAGCGCCGCCACTTACGCCAAGCCCGTGTGACGACTCCGGGATCGAAGGAGCCCCGCAAGGCGGCTCTTCGCGGTTCCGCGGGAAGTGAGCTCGTGGCGTAGAGCGTGAAGGGGCTCGTGGCCCTGCTGGAATGGGTGTTGTCTAAGCATCCGTAACCGTCAGGAACCACGAGCCTTGATCGAGCCTACGACGGGGCAGCCCTGCGCTGCCACCGTGATCTTCAACCTGCCCGAATACCGTGTCCTCTCCGCCAGCGTCAGCGCCCTCGGGCTCCGCCGGGTGGTGGTCGAGTCCACGGGCGTGGTGCCGGGGTGCCCGTCCTGCGGCGTCGTGTCCGGGCGGGTGAAGGACGTCCGTCTCCAGCGGCTGCGCGACATCCCAGTCGCCGGTGCCGCGGTCGTGCTGTGGCGCAAGCGCAGGTTCTTCTGCGATGAGCTGGCCTGCCCGCGCGGGTCGTTCACCGAGGCCACAGACGAGGTGCCCCGCCGGGCCCGGTCCACCTCGCGGCTGCTGGGCGCGCTCGTCGACGCGGTCATCCGCTCCGGCCGTGCGGCGGCGGAGGCCGCGACCGCGCACGGGGTCTCGTGGTGGCTGGTGCAGAAGGCCCTCGGCGCCGCCGCGGCGACGCTGCCGGATGTGGACGCGCTCGCGCCCAAGGGACTCGGGATCGACGAGCACAGGTACCGCTCCGTGCGCTGGTTCCGCGAGGACGAGTCCTCCCCGTGGCAGCGGATCGAGCCGTGGATGACCACGATCGTGGACTTGGACAGCGGGCAGGTCCTGGGCATCGTGGATGGTCGGGACAGCACCGGTGTCGGGGACTGGCTCTTCGCCCGGCCGCTGGCGTGGCGGCTCGGGGTCGAGGTCGTCGCGATCGACCCGTCCGCGGCGTTCCGCAAGGCCCTGCGCATGTGGCTGCCCCGCACCGCGGTCTCGGTCGACGCCTTCCATCTGGTGTCCCTGGCGAACCAGGCCGTCACCGAGGCCAGGCAGAGGCTGAGCCAGGAGCTCAAGGGCCGACGCGGCCGCACCGTCGACCCGGGCTGGGCCAACCGGCGCCTGCTCCTGCGCGCCGCCGAGACTCTCTCCGACCGCGGTCAGAAGCGCCTGAGAGATGTCTTCGCCAGCGACGATCCGACCGGGCAACTCCAGGCGGCGTGGGAGGCCAAGGAGCAGCTGCGCACCCTCCTCGCCTCAGCCTCCCTCGCCGAAGCCGGAGACCACCTGCGGATCCTCGAGGGCCTCGTCGACGCCGCACCCACACCCGAGACCAAACGGCTCCTGCGAACCGTGAAGCGGTGGTGGGACGAGATCGAAGTCCTCATCGCCACCGGCGCGACCACAGCCAAGGTCGAAGCGAACAACACAGCCATCAAGAACATCAAACGCACAGGACGCGGTTTCAGGAACGCCGAGAACTACCGATCGCGTATCCTGCTCAGGAGCGCCGCTCAGACAGCGGCCTGACACTCATCCCAGCAGGACTGTTCCCGCGGAACCGCGAAGAGCCCGCAAGGCGCTGGCCGGTTCCCGACCGGGTTCGGCCGCTCGATCGGGCCGAAATCGGCGCGTCGCGGCGCGACACGCCGACTTGGCGCCGGAGAGGTGGTCGGAATCGGCACCGACGGAATCGGCCACGCAGGCGAGCGGACGACGGCGGGTGGGCACCCGCCGTCGTCCGCTCTTCGTTGTCTGGGGCGCGCTCACCCCAGCCGGGTGTCTTCCGGGTGGGGCCCACCGGCCGCCCTCGATCTTACGGCTGCGCTGCTGGACGGCCTTCGGCCGTACGGGCAGACCTCAAATGAACCGCAGCTTACCGGTCGGCCGACTCGTCCCCGGCGCCGCCGTCCGTATTTCTCGACCTCTTGTTGGCCACCCGCAACGCGGCCAAGACGACCACGGTAATGATCGCGACGGTCAGAACGGCAATAGCCACCAACAGGGCAATAGTCATTGGGTTGAGAAGCCGCACAATTCCCCCTAAGAGTCACGGGCTCGTGTCCCACCGGGACGTGCCCTGCACGTAGAACGTAAGCGAGACCGTGTAGCTGAACGAGAAAGGCCCCGTACCCATCGTCACCTGGACGTTCCGTATATTGCATTGATCTGCGCCGGCCAGCTCGAACAATGGGTTCCCAGGTAGCCATTGGTTTGATACTCCATGGTAAATGTGGCCTGATAGGTCCTGACTTTGCAGTTAGAGAAATAGTATCTTCCGGCGCCCGCGTAATCGACACATCCCGTGACCGACATCGGCACATTTCTCCCCGAAGGGGATTGCCGGACATCTTTCGGAATGTCGAATGTGGTTTGGGAGACTGAGCCGTCCGGGAACTCCTTTCGGACCACCGTCGCACCGCCAACCTCGCGCGCACTGGCTTTGAGGGCCGCGGCTCCCGTCGTGGAGTCCGGCAGTGCTCCACGTTCGAGCTTGGCGATTAGCCCATCCCTTGCTTCTTTGCCTATCCCGAGCCGTTCACTCGCAGCAAGAACGAACACCCGATCACTTTCGGAAAGGCGTGATTCGGACGCGCTTCCTCTCCATGACCCCTCCAAGGTGCGTAAATCCAGCCCCCACTGGATTCCGCGACTATCTTTTCGTCGCGGTCCAATGACTCTCCTCCGCCAATGGACCATTGTCAACACGGAGAGATGGACATTCTTGTCGGCCTCAGTGGTGAGCGAATACGGGATCCTCAGAAAGGCAGCATGGTCAATGCATAATGGATGCAAAGCTCATAGCCACACCCAAGGGCGCGTATTTTCGGCATAGCGAATGCGCTTTTGAGTGTGTCGGAGTCGCAGGCATGAAGTCGGCTTCGCGCAGCGCGCCCCAGCGGAATCCGACGAAAGAGCGGACGACGGCGGGTGGGCACCCGCCGTCGTCCGCTCTTCGTTGCCTAGGGCGCGCTCACCCGATCCGGGGTGACTTCCAGGCCCGGCCTACCGGCCGCCCTCGATCTTCCGGCTGCGCTGCTGGACGGCCTTCGGCCCGTACGGGTAGACCTCGACCTGGGGCGCGCTGATCTCCGTGAGCCGCTGCAGCTCCTCAGGTGCGAGCCGCAGCTCGGCGGCCTTGAGGTTGTCGGCGAGCTGCTCGCGCGTCCGCGCCCCGAGGATCACGGACGTCACGGCGGGCTGGTCCGCGACCCAGCGCAGGGCCACCTGCGCCGAGGACACGCCGTTGGAGTCGGCGACCTCTCGCACGGCGTCGATGATGTCCCACGTGCGGGACGCGGCGTTCCGGGTGTCCCACGCTTCCATGCCGCGCTGCGGGTTCTCGCCCAGGCGCGTCGCACCGCTCGGGAGCGTGTCCCGCTGGTACTTGCCGCTCAGCCAGCCCCCGCCGAGGGGCGACCAGGGCAGAAGCCCCATTCCGGCGTCGAGCGCCGCGGGCACGATCTCGAGCTCGATGCCTCGCACCAGGAGGCTGTACTGGGGCTGGAGCGTGGCGGGCGCGGCCCAGCCGTGGGCCCTGGCCTCGTAGGCAGCCTTCGTGAGCTGCCAGCCGAGGAAGTTGGAGAAGCCGTAGTAGCCGATCTTGCCCGCCGACACGGCGTCATCGAGGAAGCGCAGCGTCTCCTCGATGGGCGTCAGCGGGTCCCACGCATGCATCTGGTACAGATCGATGTGGTCGGTGCCGAGGCGCCGAAGCGACGCGTCGAGCGCGGTGCGGAGGTGCCGCCGGGAGGTGCCGAGATCGTTGGGGCCCTGGCCCATGGGGAAGCGGGCCTTCGTGGCGACGACCATCTGCTCACGCTGCGCGGGATTCGCGGCGAGCCACTTGCCCACGATCTCCTCCGAGGTACCGGAGCTGTACACATCGGCCGTGTCGATGAAGTTGCCTCCCCCGGCCGCGTAGTCGTCGAGGATCGCGTGCGACGTCGCCTCGTCGGCTTCCGCTCCGAACGTCATCGTTCCGAGGGCGAGGGCGGAGACGACGGCGCCGTTCGTTCCGAGATTGCGGTATTCCAACAGAACCTCCGTGGGTGGCTGAGGGTTTTCCGCATCCCAGCCTATGAGGGCTCCGGTATGGCGGGAAAGGGGTTGCCGCCGGTTGCCAGCCCAGACGCGCCCGCCGAGACCGCGCCTTCCCCCCAAATGCGTCCTTGCGAAGGCGCGGCCCACAGGTCAAGAGCGTAGGGCCTAGTTTCATCGCCTCCGTGGCGCAGACACGGATCTCAGTGGCGATGGACCCGAGCCCCGGGACGGCTTGCGTGCCACTGAGGGCAGGGAGTCCCGACCGCTGCGGGTATACCGATTTGTATACCCGCGCGGTGACGCGCAGGTAGAATGGATCCATGACGGCCACCACAATCAAGGTTTCCCGCGAGCTGCGGGACCGCATCAACCATGACGCCGAGGACCGAGGGCTCACTGCCGCGGCACTCTTGGCCGAACTTGTCGATGAGTACGAGCGCGCCCAGCGATTCGCGGCCGTACGGCGGGCCTATGCAAGTATTTCCGTCGACGGCGACGAGACCACCGAGTCCGCCCTCTGGGAGACCACGCTCGAGGACGGCCTCGCGGATGCCTGACGTTGGCCGAGGAGAAGTCGTCTGGGTCGATCTTGATCCCACCAAAGGCAGCGAACAGGCGGGCCGTCGGCCTGCACTCGTCGTCTCCGGCAATGATTACAACGCGAGCATTCCGCGCGTCATCATCGTCCTTCCCGTCACCACGAGGGACAGAGGCCTCCCCCACCACATCCTGCTCGAAGGGCCGGCCCTGAACCTGAAGCAGGCCAGCTTCGCGATGACCGAACAGCCCCGGACCATCGACCGCGAGCGGATCACCGGTACCGCGGGCGCGGCCGACGAGGTGACCATGAGCCGTGTCGACGTCTGGCTGCGGGACTTCCTCGACCTTCGGGCCGGCCGCTAGACCAACATGACGGCGGGCTAGTCCCCGCTCCCTTGGCGCGCCCACTCCTCGACGCGCTCGGTCGCGGCCCAGCTCGCGAGGAGTTGCAGGGACTCCTGGGACTTCGAGCCGGGCTCGGCGGGATACACCGTGAGCGTGAGCCCCGGATCCTCCGCGAGCTGAAGCGCCTCGAACATGAGCTCGATGTCGCCCACCACGGGGTGGCGGAAGAACTTGTTGCCCGAATAGTGGCGCCGCACGTTGTGGGCGGCCCACCTCACGCGGAACTCCTCGCTGCGCATCGACAGCTCGCCGATGAGGTCAGCGAGGCCCTTGTCGTAGGGGTTGCGGCCCGATTCGGTCCGGAGGATCGCGACGTTGTTGTTCGCCGCAAGGTCCCAGTCGGGGTAGAAGTCGAGCGCCAGCGGGTTGAGGAAGATGAAGCGCGAATGGTTCGCCGGCCTCACGGCGTCCGTGTACATCGGCGAATAGAGCGCGACGCCGAGCTGGTTGGAGGCGAGGATGTCCATGCGCCCGTTCCGCACGAACGCGGGCGCACCGGTGATCGCGTCGAGCATGAACTGGACGCTCGGCCGGATGCGCTGCTTCTGCGCCTTGCCCTGCCGCGGGCGGGACGAGGCGTTCGCCGCGCGGGCGAGGTCGAAGAGGTGGTCTCGCTCGGCGTCGTCGAGCTGGAGCCCACGGGCCAGCGCGTCGAGCACGCTCTCGGACACCCCGGAGAGGTTCCCGCGCTCGAGCCGCGTGTAATAGTCCACGCTCACCCCGGCGAGCATCGCGGCCTCCTCGCGCCGCAGGCCAGCGACCCGCCGATTGCCGCCGAACACGGTCAGCCCGGCCTGCTCCGGCGTGATCCTCGCGCGGCGCGACGAGAGGAACTCGCGCACCTCCACCCGATTGTCCATACAACCAACGCTACGCGGGACGGGGCGATGAGAGGGAGGTACTGGCAGAACTAGGATCACGAGGGCTCTCCCGCACTCCGCGGAACCCCTGTTCGATAGGAATGGACTCGTCGAATCTGGAAAGGATTCCCATGGACTACAGAACCGTCGGATCGACCGGCGTGCAGGTTTCCCCGTTGTGCTTCGGCACCATGTCCTTCGGCGCCGAAGCAGACGAGGAGACCTCGGCCGCCATGTACCGCCGGGTCCGCGAGCTCGGCATCAACTTCTTCGACACGGCCAACGTGTACAGCGGCGGCCGCTCCGAAGAGATCCTCGGCAAGCTCGCGGCCGGCGAGCGCGACGACCTCGTCATCACGTCGAAGGTCGGCTTCCCCATGGGCGCTGACCCGAACACCCAAGGCCTCTCGAGGCGCCACATCATGCAGTCGGTCGAGGCGAGCCTCGCGCGCCTCGGCACGGACCGCATCGACTTCTACTTCGTCCACACTTTCGACGAGCGCACCCCGATCGAGCAGACCCTCCACGCGCTCGACGACCTCCAGCAGCAGGGCAAGATCCTCTACCCTGCCGTGAGCAATTGGGCAGCGTGGCAGATCGCGACCGCGCTCGGGGTCGCGGCCCGCGAGGGCCTGGCCCGGTTCGAACTCATCCAGCCGATGTACAACCTCGTCAAGCGGCAGGCGGAGGTCGAGCTCCTCCCGCTGGCCCAGGGCGAGAACCTGGGCGTGATCACGTACAGCCCGCTGGGCGGCGGGCTGCTCACGGGCAAATACCGGGCAGGGCAGCAGCCCGCCGGCGGTCGGCTCGTCGAGAACGCGCGCTACACGGACCGCTACGGCGCGGAGAGCGACCGGGTCACCGCCGAGCGCTTCGCAGCCTTCGCGGACGACGCCGGGGTGTCACCTGTTGCGCTCGCCGTCGCCTGGGCGATGGGCCACCCGGGCGTCACAGCCCCGATCGTGGGCGCCCGCAACGTCGAGCAGCTCGAGGGCTCGCTCGCGGCCCTCGAGATCGACATGACGGCCGAGATCCGCGACCAGATCTCGGCCCTCTCCCCGACGCCGCCGCCGGCCACGGACCGCGCCGAGGTGCTCACGGGGAAGTGGGGGTAAGTCCATGCCGCAGCAAACGGCGCGACACCCGGCCATGACGACGGGGCTCACGCTCCTGTTCGCCGTGGCCGGGGGCGCCGCCGTCGGGAACCTGTATTGGGCCCAGCCGCTGCTCGACGCGATCGCGGCCGATCTGCATGCGTCCGCCGCGACCGCGGGCTGGCTCGTCACGGCCACCCAGCTCGGCTACGCCGCGGGGATCCTGCTCATCGTGCCGCTCGGCGACGTGCTCGACCGGCGGCGCCTCGTCGTCGTCATGATGCTCGCCTCCGCCGGGGCACTCGTTTTGTGCGCGCTTGCGCCGTCGATGGCCTTTCTCCTCGTCGCCGTGAGCCTCCTGGGCGTCACGACCGTCGCGGGGCAGATCCTCACCCCGCTCGCGGGCGACCTCGCCGACTCCGCGCATCGCGGTCGCGTGGTCGGCACCGTCGTGGCGGGCATCCTCACGGGCATCCTCGCGTCGCGGACCATCAGCGGCCTCGTCGCCGCGGCCGGCGGGTGGCGGGCCGTGTATGCGGTGGCCGCGGTCGCCGTCGTCGTTCTCGCGGGGCTCCTGTACCGCATCCTTCCGCCGCTCGCGCCCAAGGCGAGCATCCCGTACGGGAGGCTCCTCGCGTCGGTGGGCGCCGCGATCGTCAAGGAGCGCTCGGTGCGCTGGACGCTCGCGCTCTCCTCCGCCGGGTTCGCGGCGTTCACGCTGTTCTGGACCTCGCTCACGTTCCTGCTCGCGGGCCCGCCGTTCAACTACCCGGTCGCCGTGATCGGGCTGTTCGGGCTCGCGGGGATCGCCGGCGCCGTGACGGTGCAGCGCGCGGGGCGCCTGCATGACCGCGGCTGGTCGTTGCCCGCGACCGGCGTCGCGTGGGCGCTCGCGCTCGCCTCGTTCGTGCTCGCGGAGTTCGCCCCGAGCTCGGTGGTGATCGTCATCACGGTGGTGTTCGTGCTCGACGTCGCGATCCAGGGCCAGAACGTGCTCAACCAGACTCGACTGCTCTCCCTCTCGCACGAGGCCCGCAGCCGCCTCAACACCGCCTACGTCACGGCGAACTTCATCGGCGGCGCGATCGGCTCGGCGGCCGCCGCACTCCTGTGGTCGGCGGGCGGGTGGACGGCCGTCGCCGCGGCGGGCATCGCGCTCAGCTGTTTCGCGCTCGCCGTGTGGACGATTGGCCGGAAGGGCCCCCTCGCGGCCCCGAAATCCCCGGAATCTCCGTAATCTTGCGCCTTTGACGCGCCACTCCCGGGCATTTGTTGCACAGACGTTCTCCCATGGGTTTATCGTGGTGCCGCACGACCGGGTCTCAGGCGCCCCACCTGGCTCGGCGCCACCCACCGCGGGAGGAACCACCATGGTGCTGAAACGGCCTTATCGGAACTACCGGGAAATGCACTTGGGCGACGTCCTCGACGAGCTCATGCGCCGCCGCCAGCTCATCTGGTCGTGGTCCTATACGAAAGCCGAGCTCCAGCCCCTCTTCGTGGTCACCCTCGCGACGAGCGGGCCCTGGCCCTACCACCTCAAGGGCGCCGAGGACCTTGCAGCGAGGATCGCCGCCCGCGAGCACATCGCGTGGCTCCCGGTTCCCGAGCCCGGCACGGAGGCTGCCTACCGCGCGACGCTCGCGGCGATGGCCGACCTCGAACGCGAGTTCGCCATCCCGGCCCTGCGGCCCGCCTATCGCGGCGAGCCCGCCTAAGATTCAGCGTGTGAGCAGCGTTCCCTCCCCCGCCGCGACCCGTAACGCCCGACTGCTGCGGACCGGGCTCCGCCTCGAGTACGCCACGCTGGGATGGAACGTCGTCGAGGTCGGGTTCATCGGCTACGCCGCGGCCCTGGCCGGGTCCCCGGCACTGGCCGGCTTCGGGCTCGACACCCTCATCGAGATCTTCGCCTCGCTGGTCGTGGTGTGGGAGCTGAAGGGCGTGCATCGGGAGCGCGAGGCGCGAGCCCAGCGGCTCATCGGCGTCGCCTTCATGGTCTTGGGCCTGTACCTCACCGCCCAGGTCATCGTCGTCTTGGCCTCGGGCGCCCGCCCGGAGGCGTCCCCGCTCGGCATCGTCTGGACTGCGCTCACCGTGGTCGTCATGTTCGGGCTCGCGTGGGGCAAGCTGCGAACCGGGCGCCTCATGGGGAACCCCGTCCTGGTCAGCGAAGGCAAGGTCACGCTCATCGACGGCTATCTCGCGGCCGCCGTGATGCTCGGCCTGGTGCTCAACGGCCTCTTCGGCTGGTGGTGGGCCGATCCCGTGGCCGGGGTGGTGGTCATCGCCTACGCCGCCCGGGAGGCGTGGGAGACGTTCAAGGCGTGACGGCTTAGGCCTGGCCCTGCGCGGCGGGCGGGACGCGCAGGCTTCCGTAGCGCTCCATGCGGTGCCACCGCAGATGGACGCCCGCGAGCGCCGTCACGACGGACTGGATGACCACGAGGTACATGAGCTGGCGGTAGACGAACTGCTGCAGCGGCAGCGTCCAGAGCGGGCGCAGGGACTCCTTGTCGAGGCGGAAGGCGTACCCGGCCATGAGCAGCTGGACGGCGAGGAACACGAGCCAGAGGGCGCCAATGCGGACGGGGTCGAGGAAGATCAGGCCGTAGATCGCGAAGATGTCCACTACCGGCGCGAAGAGCGGCAGGAGCACCTGCAGCACGAGCAGGTAGCCGAGGCCGCGGCGCCCCAGCTTGCCTGCCTGCCCACCCTGGAATACCGCGCCGCGGTGCTTCCACATGGCCTGGAGCGTGCCGTAGCACCAGCGGTACCGCTGCTTCCACAGCGCGCCCAGGGTTGCGGGCGCCTCGGTCCAGGCCCGCGCGTCGTCCTGGTAGACCACGCGCCAGCCGTCCCGGCACAGGGCCATCGTGAGGTCGGTGTCCTCGGCGAGGGTGTCGTCGCTCACGCCGCCCACCCAGAACAGGGCGTCACGGCGGAACGCGCCGATGGCGCCGGGGACGGTCGGCATGCACTCCGCGACGTCGAAGAGGCGGCGGTCGAGGTTGAAGCCCACCACATACTCGATGTGCTGCCACGCGCCGAGGATCCCGCCGCGGTTCGCGACCTTGGTGTTCCCAGAGACAGCGCCGACGCGCGGGTCGGCGAACGGCTGGATGAGCGCGCGGACGGTGTCGGGCTCGAAGACGGTGTCGCCGTCGACCATGACCACGAGCTCGTGGGACGCGAGCTCAAGGCCCGCGTTGAGCGCGGACGGCTTGCCGCCGTTGTGCTTCCGGACCACGCGCACGCCCGGCAGGCCGAGCGCCTCGACGAGGTCCGCGGTGCCGTCCGTCGAGCCGTCGTCGACCACGATGATCTCGACCGGATGGTTCGACGCCACGATGGACCGGACGGCGGCCTCGATCCCCGCCGACTCGTTGTACGCCGGCACGATCACGGTGACCGGCTCCGTGATCTCGGGCCGGATCGGCGTGGTGATGCGGCGGCGCCCGCGGCCCGCGGCCTGCGCGCGGCGGGCCGCCCGTCGGTGCCGGGCCGCGAAGCCGATCACGAGGACGGCCCGGATGAACGTCACGACGCCGCTCGCGAGGAGCGCCCACGAGATTCCCGTGACGACCCAGTCGCTCAGCCGGATGCCCCACACGAACGCCGCGCCGCTCAGCTGTTCCGCGGCGGTTGCGTCCCGCATGCTCGTGATCCCCACGGCCTCGCCCGCGGTCGTGACCTTGAAGCCCTGGTTCGCGAAAGCCGTGAGACTAGCGTCGAGGGCGGCGACGCTCTGATCCCTGTCTCCCCCGCCGTCGTGCATGAGGAGCACCTGGCCCCGCGGGCCTGTCGGGGAGAGGTTCTTCACAATGGTCGCGACACCAGGCCGCTGCCAGTCCTCGCTGTCCTTCGTGGTGAGAACCGTGAGGTAACCCTGGTTCGCCGCGGCGCGCATGGCGGCCCACGTCCCGTCCCTGACCGCGTCGTTCTCCGAGCTGTACGGCGGGCGCAGGAGAGTCGCCGCGTGCCCCGTGATGCCGGCGATCACCTGCTGGTCGCCCTGGACCTCGAGCTGCTGGCGCCAGGCGGGGGCGCTCCCGAGGTCGGCGTGGGTGAGCGTGTGGACGCCGATCTCGTCGCCGTCCGCGACGATGCGCTTCACGATCTCCGGGTAGTCGATCGCGGCCGAGCCGACTACGAAGAACGTCGCGTGCACGTGGTGCTTCTCGAGCACGTCGAGGATCTGCGGCGTCCACTCGGGATCGGGGCCGTCGTCGAACGTGAGCGCAAGGGTGCGGTCCGGAGGCGCGACGGTGCGCACGGTCCCGCCCCGCGCGTCGACGACCGGGCCGCCGTGGGACACCGCGTCGGGAACGGTGCCGGCGGAGCCCTCCGCGGGGACCGAGTCGTCGCCGATCCCGGCGAGGTGATGAATGTAGCCCTGGACGGTCAGCGCGACGCCGACGGCGATCAGCACGGCGAGGAGGACCACCCAGTGGGCCCGCACACGCGCCGGGCGGGCGCGCTGGGGACCGCGACTCACGGATGCGTCGGCTTCGTCGACTGGCCGGGTGCGGTTCCGCTCTTGCCCGGTGCGGTCGGCGCCGCCGTCGGGGCAGCGGTGGGAGCGGCCGTGGCCACGGGGGCAGGCTGCAGCTGGGAATTCGCGGCGGGCACGATGGCCGGCGCGGCGGCGGGCGCGCCCGGGTGGGCCGGGGCTCCGGCACCGACCGCTCCCCCACCGGCCGCTCCGCCGGCGGACGCGGCGGCGGATGCCGCCGCGGCGGGTTGCGGGTCCGAGGATGCGGCCTGCGCCGTCGCGGTGGCCGGCTGCGGCAGATAGGGCGCAGCGATGTTCGGCCCGCCAAGCAGCGCGACGGCCAGGAGCACGACATAACCGGCGGCGAGCGCGAGGGCCACGAGGCCTAGGAGCCGGAGGCGGCGGAGCCGACGGCCCGAGTCATCGACAAAGACCGGCCCGCGCCCTTGCGCGGACCGAGACTGCTCGGGGGTGTCCGGGAGTACTGCCATCGGGACTTAAGTGTAGGCGATGTCTCGACTGGGTCTCAAAACAGTAACGGCCGGCGCTACGGCAGCCCGAAGCCCGTGAGTCGGGCGAGCTCGGCGAGCACGGCTATCTGGAAGCGTTCGTCGGTGACCGGGGCGGCCGGCTCACGGCGCGATCGGTGGAACCAGTAGACGCCGCTCACGTCCGCCTCGGGGTCGTCGCTCGCGGCGAGCCAGGCCTGGGTCTCGTGCCCGGCCTTGAGGTCGCCGGGTGCGTTCGGCCCGCCCATGCGCGTGGGCACCCAGCCGGGGTCGACGGCGTTGCTGCGGACGTCCGGCCATCGGCGGGCGAGCCCGAACGCGAGGGCCGTGAGGTAGAGCTTGCTGTCCGAGTAGGCCTGCATCGGGTCCCAGCGGCGCGCGGTCCATTCAACGTCGCGCAGCGACGGGTCCCCGCCGCGATGGAGCCCGCTCGTGAGGTAGACGAGCCGATCGGGCCGTTCGAGGAGCGCGGTCAGGAGATACGGCGCGAGGAGGTTGACGGCGAGGACGCGCGGATGGCCTTCGGGCGTTCCGCGGCGCTCGGACTCGGTGTACACGCCCGCGTTGTGGATCACGGCGTCCATGCGTCCCAGGGCGTTGACCTGCTCGGCGAGATCGAGCGTCTCCTCTCGGCTCGCGAGATCGCCCACGACGACGCCTGCGGCGCGTTCCGCGAGCCCCGCGACGGCTTCGACCCGCGAGCGGTTCCGCGCATGCAGCACCACGGCATGCCCGCGGTCGATGAGCGCCTCTGCAGCTCCGCGCCCCAGGCCCTGAGTCGAACCGGTGATAAAGATCCGCGCCACAAGGGCACCCTACTCCCCGGCCCTCACCTGGGATCCCCCGTCCTTCAGGGCCGTGATCTCCTCGCTCGGCTCGAAGCCGAGGCGCCAGGCCTGGAACCAGACCTCGCCAGCCTCGTCCCCGATGGTCTCGGCGCCGACGGGCCCGGTATATAGGTGCCACTGGCGGCCGTCCGCGAGCGGGATCCCCGTGACCCGCTCGAGCGGGCTCGGCTCGCGCACCCCGTCCGCGGGCGGGTCGGTGGTCCAGGCGATCGAGGAGCCGAGCGTGGGGCAGTCTGCGGCGAGGCCCTCCGGGGTGCGGACGACGGCGGGTGGTGCGGTCGTGTGCGCGCGCCCACCGGGGCGCCACCCCTCCAAGAGCGTCTCCTCGTCGAGGAGGCCGAGGTCGCCGTAGCGGTCCTGCCAGGCCTGGAGGGCGTTCCGGAGGCGGGCGAGGTCTGCGGCGTGCCGGGCGTCTCCGGCGAGGTTGCGGGTCTCGTGCGGGTCGGCAGCGAGGTCGTAGAGCTCCTCCGCCGGCTTGTCCGCCGCGAGGAGCTGGCGCTGGAGAGGCGTGAGGAGGCTCCTTCGCTCGCCGCGGCCCAGCTGCTCGGCCTCCTGGAACGCGAAGCGCCGTAGCTCCGCCCACGTGGCCAGATGGTCCGGGTAGTCGTTGTGCTGCATCGGGGCACGGTCGGGGTGGTAGTTCCGGATGTACCGGAACCGCGGGTCGCGGACGGTGCGCGAGGTGTCCTCGGCCTCGCCCATACGGTCGCGTCCGCCAAAGGTAAACTCATTCGGCCGCTCGGCAAGCCGGCCTGCCGCGTCGAACAGCGGCACGCCGTGCAGGTGCGAGGGCACGGGGAGCCCGGCGGCGGCGAGCATCGTCGGGGCCAGGTCCATCGTGTGCACGAGGTCGGCGACTACGGTGCCCGGGGCTATCCTGCCGGGCCAGCGGACGATGAGCGGCTCCCGCAGGCCCGCCTCGCACGCCCACCGCTTCGCCCGCGGCATCCCCCGCCCGTGATCGGACCAGAACACCACGATCGTCTCCCCCGCGAGCCCGTCCTCCTCCAGCTCGGCCAGGATCCCACCCACCCAATGGTCCATCTCCGTGACCAGGTCCGCGTACCGGGCGATCGCGCCCCGGAACACCGCCGTGTCCGGGTAGTACGGCGGCACCGGGGCCGCGGCCGGGTCGTGCCGGGCCGCCTCCGGCACGTGCGCGGTCGCGGCCGCGAACGCCTCCTCCCCGAGGTAGACCTGGGACTCGTGCGTGGCCATCCCGTGGAACGCGGCGAAGAACGGCTGGCCCGGGTCCGGGCGGTCGCGCCAGTGCGCGTCGGGGGAGCATTCGTCGAACACCGTCGGTGGGATCTCGACCTGGAAGTCGGTGAAGACGTTGTTCGTCGTGTAGTACCCCGCGGCCCGGAACAACTCCGGAAGCAGCCGCACCTCCGGCGGCGGCACCGCCTTCGTGCGCATGTGCATCGTCCCGATCGCCGTCGGGAAGCACCCCGTCATGATCGCCGACCTCGCCGGAGCACACACCGGGGCGACCGCAAACGCTGCGTCGAACCGCGCGCCGTCGCCCGCCAGCCGATCAAGGTGAGGGGTCACCGCATACTCCGCCCCCGGCCACACCCCCGCATAGCACCCCAGATCCGGATTGATGTCATGCGTGGAAATCCACACGATATTCGGCCGCTTCACGGTGATCCTTTCCGGCGGGGCGAGTAGGGTGGCGCGGCCGTTCCCGACCTTCTTGTGCCGCCTTCTTCGCGCCGCAGCGGCGTGTTGTCAGGCAACACGCCGTCGGCGTCGTTTGAAGAAGGTCGCGAACCGCGGCAGGGTCAGCTCTGGCCGAGGGCCTCTTGGCGCCGACGCTCGAGCGTCTCGGTCGCGCGGGCCACGTCACGCGGGTAGACCGCGTACAGTCCGGTCAGCACGGCGGCGTTGACGATCATGAGGATCACCATGACCCAGAGGAACACCGTCTGGATGCCGAGGCTCGTGGCGAGCGCGCCGGCACCGAGGGAGAACAGGGCCCAGCCGATCGTCTCGAAGATGGTCAGGAAGATCGCGAACGCCTGGCCGCGCAGCTCGGGCAGGACTACGGCGGCGACGATCGAACGGTTCACCGACGGGTTGAGGCCCTGGCCGAAGCCCATGAGGGCCCAGAAGATCGCGTAGATGCCGATGCCCTCGTAGTGGAACTGCGTCCCGAAGAACGCTGCGACCGCGAAGAACACCTGCGCTCCCTGGATGTAGCCCACGCGGCCGCGGTGCGGGATCACGCGGTCCAGAAGGGCCAGGAACCAGCCGCCGCCCACGGTCCCGGCGAAGTATGCGAGGCCGAACGGGACGAGCACGGTCGCCGCGACGGCGTTCGTGAAGTGGCGCTCGGTCACGAGGAACTGGATGCCGAAGATCGAGATGAGCAAGTGGCCCGAAAGGAGCCGGGAAAGCATCATGAGGGAGAACGAGGGCACCTTCATGATCGAGAGCACGGAGGCGACCGTCACGCGGGAGAGGTTGCGCTTGCTCTCGGAGAGGTCGGCGAGCTGCTTCTCCGCGGCGCCGACACCCGGGTCCCTGTAGAGGCCGGCCACGACGAGGCCCGCCAGGACGCAGATCGCGCCGATGGTCCACATGCCGTACCGCCAGCCGTCGGTGAGCCCTGTGAACAGGGCGATGACGGGCGCCACGAACGAGCTGATGAGGCTGATGAAGCCGTAGAAGTACCCCACCGCCTTGCCTCGGTTCGCGTCGTCGAACGAGTCGGCGAGGATCGCGTTGGAGATCGGCACGCCGCCCACCATCGCGGCGGACATGAGCGCGTTGAAGATGATGAGCTGGGTGAAGTTCTGCGAGAAGCCGGCGGCCGCGCCGAACAGGCCGCCGACGAGCGTGATGAGCACGAGCGTCTTGCGGCGGCCGATGCGACCCGCGAGCCAAGTCCACGCGGGCCCCGCGGGCACGGCGATGATCTTGCCGAGCGCCGCGAGCAGGCCGAGGTGCCCGCTGTTGAGCTTCAGGGCGGCCGCGATCGAGGGGAAGATCGTCGAGGTCAGGCCGGACTCCGTGTTGTCGACGACGCTCACGCCCGTGAGGACCATGAGGTTCCGCCAGCGGTGGGGCACGTGGCGCGCCTGGGTTTCGCCCTCGACGGGAGTGGATTTGGTGATCTGGGCTTCCATGGTCTGTTCCTGACTGCTCTGGCAGGTGTGCGGGGGGGTTATGGGCGGGTGGGCGGTTGGGCGGTGTAGTTTCAGGCCGCGGGAACCGGCGCGAGCTCTTGGGCGAGCTGTTCGAGGATCGCCGGGGCCACCGGCGAGACCTTGGCCAGCTGGTAGATGGTGAACTGGGGGGCGATGCTGACCAGTTCGGTCGTGACGAGATGCGGCAGGAGCCTCTCGAGCACGGTCCGGCACCGGGGGTCCTGGAGCAGTTCGAGGATGGGGGTCTCGAGCGCTTGGCCTTCGGCGTGGAATGAGGCGAGCGGCGGCAGCGGCTCGAGGGCCGCGGCGGCGCGCTCGGCCTGACGGCGCACCAGGAGGTCTTCCGTGGTGGGCGGGGCGTCGAACGGGATCCCGAGGCGCTCGAACTGGCTCTTCGGGGCGTCCGAGGTGTGCAGGAGCTCGGCGAGCAGGCGGAGCATGCGCAGCTCGACGTCGTCGTCCTCGAGGGGATGCTCCTGCGCGGGGTCGGTTTCGAGGTCGAAGAGGAGCGTTCCGTGCGCCCAAGGGTTCATGAGGGACTTCGTGTGGACCTTGAGGGTGCGAAGGCCCTTCGTGAACGCGAACGGCTCGGCGGGCTCCCAGGCTGCGAGTTCCCCGACGGAGAACCGCGAGCGCATGTGGGTGGGCATGAGGGTGTAGTCCTCGAGCGGGCCGTTCGCCGGGTCAGCGGCGGCACGCATGTAGACGTAGCGCCCGTCCGTGACGTTGACGTGGCCGCCGTGGATGCCGAAGAGCGCGGCGTCGCGCACCGTGGTGTCGTCCTCGAGGACGACGGCGAGGTCCCGGCCTTGCATGTCCGGCGTCGGCTCGAGCCCGAAGAAGCGGAGCATCGTCGGCGCGATGTCGATCGTCTGGGCGAGGGCGCCGCGGCGGGCGTCGCGCCCGGCGGTGCGCGGGTCCCACAGGAACATGGGCAGGTGGACGAGCTCGTTGAACCACGGCTGGACCGACTTGGCCCACCAGCCGTGCTCCCCGAGCAGGAAGCCGTGATCGGTGTTGACCAGCAGGAGGGTGTCCTCCCACAGCTCGTACTTGTCCATGGCGTCGAGGACGCGGCCCAGGGACTTGTCACACATCGAGACGAGCGCGGCGTACTCGTAGCGCGCGTGCTCGACCCGGTCCTCGGGCTCGGTGACTCGCTCGTAGCCGGGCCAGTCGAACCCGGGGCCGTCGTAGCGGTGCGGGTACATGGCCTTGTAGGCCTCGTGGGTGAAGAACGGCTCGTGCGGGTCGAAGAGCTCGATCTGGAGCATCCACTGGTCCGCGGCGTGGTTTGTGTCGATGAAGTGGATGCCGGCATCGACGGTGCGGGTCTGGGAGTGCTCGGCCTCGGTGGGCATGTAGGAGCGGTTGATGAGGTCCTGGCGCTTCATGCCGGCGCGCCAATCGCCGCCGGCCGCCCCGCCGTCGTCGTTGTTTCTGGTGGCCACGACGCCCTTCCACGGGTCGCCCTCCTGGCCGCGGAAGAACTCCCACGTCGTGTACCGGGGGTGGTAGGTCGCGCCGCCGTCCTCCCAGTAGTGGGGGTGATCGGACGCGAGGTGCGTGTGGACGCCGGCGTTCTTGAGCAGTTCGGGCATCGAGTCATCGAAGGGCTCGAGCGGGCCCCAGCTGCGGTGCAGGAAGTTGTAGCGGCCGGTGTGCATCTCGCGGCGGGCGGGCATGCACGGCATCGAGCCGGCGTAGAAGTTCTCGAACGTGACCGAGCGGGACGCGAGGCGCGCAAAATTCGGCGCGTCCACAATCGTGTCAGCGTAGGGCGAGAGCATGTGGCGGTTGAGGCTGTCGAACATGAGGATGATGGCCCTCATCGGATGGTCCTTTCGGTGGCTGCCGGGACTGCTTCCTCGACGTCGTCGCCCGGGCGCGCGGTGATGGAGCGCGAGGACAGCTTCCCGTCGAGGAGGTCCTTGCGGATCTCCAGCAGTGCGGCGAGATGCGCGTCGATCGCCGCGGCGCCCATGTAGTGAAGGCGGTCGCCGAGCGCGTCGGCGAATTCGGGGTCAAAGGGGATGGTGGGCGCCCACTGTTCGCGCCGATCGCGGAACCGGTAGCGGCCGATCTCCTCCTGACGGGTCTGGATCTCGGTGTCGATGAGGCGGAGCACCTGCTCCGCGCTCATGAATCCTGCGAAGCTCAAGCGCGCCCCGAGCTCGGGGTCCTGAAAGCGCGACGGCGGCTGGTAGGGACCCGTGAGCCAGTCCAGGAAGATCGTGGCGCCCTCCTCGGTGACGCGGTACGTCTTGGCGTCCTGCGCACCGGGGCGGGGCTCGACCGTGTGGGTCACCCAGCCCTGCTGCTCCATGGTGGTGAGCGAGCGGTACACCTGGCTCATCTGCGTGTTCGAGCGGAGGAACCGGCCGTGTGTGTCGAGGTACTTCTTGAGGTCGTAGCCGGTGCTGGGGTGCGCCGACAGCACTCCGAGAAGGATGTGTTCGAGCTTCATCGCTTTCCAATGCTTGCCTGTGAGGTGGATCACTTGAAGGATGGCACAAGTGGAAGCCTTGGTCAATAGCACAAGTGGAATGGTTCTGGCACCCGCGCCGTGACCGCCGCCCGCCGTCATTCGCGACCTTCATTCAGACGGACGAGCGGCGCGGCGCAGCGCGACACGCCTCTCTGGGGCGGAAAGTGGCCAAAGAAGGTCAGGAACGGACGACGACGGGCCGGGCCTAGCGCTCGAGTCGGAACGCCCCTTGCGACGTCAGAGTGCGACGGTCCGGAAGCCGCAGTTGCCGCTCGAGGATTCGGGGGTGTTGTGCGATCGGGCCGCGACCCGGTACCGGTTGCAGTAGGACTCGTGGCACAGGTACGAGCCCCCGCGCATGATGCGCCCGGCCCCGATCGTGGGGCCCTGCGGGTTCACGGCCGGGGAGTTCGCGTAGTACTTGGGCAGGAACCAGTCCGCACACCACTCCCACACGTTCCCGGCCACCTCGTACAGCCCGAAGCCGTTGGGCGGGAAGCTCCTGACCGGGGCGGTGCCCAGGAACCCGTCCTCGACCGTGTTCTCCGAAGGGAACGTGCCCTGCCAGATGTTGCACCGGTGCTCCCCGCCCGGGGTCAGCTCGTCGCCCCACGCGTACCGTCTCCCGGCCAGGCCGCCGCGCGCGGCGTACTCCCACTCGGCCTCTGTGGGCAGGCGCCGGTGCGCCCACGCGCAGTACGCGACCGCGTCGTGCCACGACACGTGCACCACCGGGTGGTCGGCCACGTCCCGCCACGAGGACTCCGGGCCGCGGGGGTGGGCCCAGTCGGCCCCGGCCACGTTGAGCCACCACGGGACCCCGGCCGCGGCACCGACCACCCCGCCGGAATCGGCCAGGAGATGGAACACCGCCGAGGACCCGTAGGCCTCGGCCTCGGTCCGGTAGCCCGTCGCGTCCACGAACGCGGCGAACATCGCGTTCGTCACCTGGGTCGCATCGATGCGGAACCCGTCGACGGTCACCTCGTGCACGGGGACCTCGCCGTCCGAGGCGTACCCCTCGCCGAACGCGTCCCCCATTGCAAAGAGCCCACCGGGAACCGCCACCTCGGCGTGGAGCGCACTGGCGACGCTGCCGCCCTGGCCCGCCCCGCCGTCGTCCGCTCGCCTCGGCGCGCCCAGCGAAACCGGCTCCGGCCCGCGCGACGGCGTGCAGCAGCTGCCCGAATGTTCCATGACGGCTCCTCTTCTGGGTGACCCCAACTCTCTGCCCAGCGTAACCCTGCGGCGGGCGGGCAGTCCGGCCAGCCGTCAGCCGGCCGCCAGCGAGCAGAGGCGCCCGACCGTGGTGCGCAGATCCTCGAGGGCGGGCCGGCCGGGACGGGTCGTGTAGACGCTGTCGGCGTGCAGGAACAGGGCCGCGAAGACGAGGGCCACGGAGAGGCGCGCCTGGATCGGCGTCGTCCTCTGTTCGGCAAGGTAGATCACGCGCTCCCGCACGCCCGACGTCCACTGGTGGAGCGCCGCGAGGAGATCGGGCTCTAGCCGCATGAGCTCGCGGAGGCGCGGAAGATTCTCGTCCGGGCCGCCGGAGACGTTGGCCACGAGTTCGCAGAGGTCGTCGACGAGCGGCCCACTGCTCTGCAGGAAGCGCTGCTCGTGCTCGATCGCGAGGAGCGTCGCGGGGAGGCCGAGGGTCGCGGCCGCCTTCGACGGGAAGTAGTTGAAGAACGTCCGCTCCGAGATGGTGGCCCTCGCGCAGATGTCCCCGATGGTGACGTGGGCGAGACCGCGTTCGACGACGAGTTCGTACGCCGCGTCGTGGATCGCCTGGCGGGTCAGCAGCTTCTTGCGCTCTCGCAGCGAACCCGGGTTGTCGGCGAGGGGGGTTGGGGGGGTGCTCACGGTGGTGGTTCCTGTCATGCAGAGCGCCTGGCGTGGGGCGCCCGCCCAGCGGCGGGCACCCCATCCGGACGCTACGGCCGGTGGACTCGAATCGGCCCGGTGGCCGGCGCCGTGGGCGCTCCGGCCTCTGCGGCGGCCTCCATCGCGTACACCTCGAGGTCATCGACGGTGCCGAGCTTGTCGGCCTGCTCCTGAAGGGCCGAGCGCGCGCGAAGCGGCGGCGTCTTGAAGAACCAGCTGAGCACGAACGCGAGGGCAATCACGCCGAGGCCCACCCAGTAGATGCTCACGGCCGACGAGTTGAAGCCGGTCATGAACGGCCGCGTGAGGCGGGCGTCCGCACCCTTGAGGTACGAAGTGTCAGACGTGTTCGACGAGGACGACTGGCTCGACGACGACGTGGCGTTCTTGAGCTGGTCGATCATGGTGGGAACCACCTTGTCGACGATCGCGGAACGCTGCGACTGGTTCGAGTAGTCGATCGCGAGGCGACCGTCGACCACCGAGGCGCCGGCCTTCTGCGCGGCGGCCGTGAGGGCCTGCTGCTCGGCGGCGGGCTTGGCGGCTGCGGACTGCTGGTCGATCACCGCAGAAGCGGACGACGCCGGGATGGCACCGGCGGCGACCTGCTGCTGGACGGCGGCGGTCACCTGCTGGGTCACGGCCTGATCGGCAGCCTGCTTCGCGGCCGTCGTGCCCTGGTCGAGGCCCGACTGAATCTGAGCCTTGATCGGGGTGACGATCGGGCTCCAGACCTGCTGCATGATGCCCGCGTTGGCCTGGTCGGTCGCGACGGACGGGGTGAGGGCTGCGTCGAGCGCGCTCGTGAGATCGGCCTTGTTCTGCATCGCGGTCGTGATGTTCGTGGGCATGAGCGCGAACAGCACCGAGAGCAGCACCGCGGTGCCGAGCGTTCCACCGATCTGGCGGAAGAACGTCGCCGAGCTCGTGGCGACACCCATGTCCTGCGGGGTCACGGCGTTCTGCGAGGCGAGGGTGAGCGACTGCATGAGCTGGCCGAGGCCCAGACCGATGAGGAACATCGCGATCATGAGGAACCACAGTGGCTTGTCGATGGTCATGAACGTGAGCACGAGGTAGCCGAAGCCCGTCACGAGCGTGCCCGTGATGGGGAAGATCCGATATTTGCCCGTGCGGGCCACGATCTGGCCGGACACGATCGAGGCGATCATGAGGCCGCCCACCATCGGCAGGGTCGCGAAGCCGGACTCTGTGGGGCTCAGGCCTGTCACGAGCTGGAGGTACAGCGGCAGAGTCAGCATGGCGCCGAACATCGCGAAGCCGACGAGGAAGCCGAGCACCGTTGCCATCGAGAACGTCGACGAGTGGAACAGCCGCAGCGGGATGATCGCGTCATCCTTCATGGCCGTCTCGACGATGATGAAGCTGATGAGGCCGATCGCGCCGATCACGTAGCACGCGATCGAGCCAGCGGAGCTCCAGCCCCAGTCGCGGCCCTGCTCGGCCACGAGGAGGAGCGGAACGAGCGTGACGATAACTGAGGTCGCGCCCCACCAGTCGATGCGGGACGTGCTCCGGTCGTGGAACTTGGGCAGGTGCAGGAAGGCGAGCACCATGCCGAGCGCGATGAGGCCGATCGGGACGTTGACCAGGAAGACCCAGCGCCAGCCCGAGATGAAGAGGATCTGGTTCGCGCCGGAGAAGAGGCCGCCGATGAGCGGGCCGACCACCGAGGACACCGCGAAGACGGCGAGGAAGTAGCCCTGGTACTTGGCGCGCTCGCGCGGGGCGAGGATGTCGCCCATGATCGCGAGCGGGAGCGACATGAGCGCGCCGGCGCCGATGCCCTGGAAGGCGCGGAATCCGGCGAGCATGAGCATCGAGGTCGAGAACGAGGACATGAGCGAGCCCACGATGAAGACGCCGAGGCCGAAGATGTAGAGCGGGCGGCGGCCGAAGATGTCGGAGAGCTTGCCGTAGATCGGCGTCGCGATCGTCGAGGTAATGAGGTAGGCGGTGGTGACCCAGGCCTGCTGGTCGAGGCCGTGGAGGTCGTCGCCGATGGTCCGGATCGCGGTACCGACGATGGTCTGGTCAAGGGACGAGAGGAACATCCCCGCCATGAGGCCGTAGATGACCAGAAGAATCTGCCGTTGGGTCATCACCGGGCTAGACGGAGCGGCGCTCCGCGCGTCGCGCGCCGTTGAACCGGCCGCAGGATTGGACATGGGATTGATCCGAATCTCTCAGAGGGGGCAAACTCGATGAGGCCCTTGTTCGGTTGCCTAAGTTTGCAGACTCTGCAAGTTTACGCAGTCTGCAAGAAGGCAGGCAACGTCGGATTCGGAAATTGTCTCCGTTTCCCCCGTGAGGTTCGTCTCACGGCGCGCGGACTCCCGTGCAGAGGCCCCGAGCCGCGGGCGGCTGGGATCATGTGGGCGTGAGCATCCTCAAGTCCTCCGTGCTGTTTGTCCTCGCCGCGGCCGCCGAGATCGGCGGGGCGTGGCTCGTCTGGCAGGCGGTCCGCGAGGGGAAGCCCTGGTGGTGGGCCGGGCTCGGGATCGCCGCCCTGGGCGCCTACGGCTTCGTCGCGACGTTCCAGCCCGACGCCCATTTCGGCCGGGTCCTCGCCGCGTACGGAGGTGTCTTCGTGGCGGGCTCCCTCGCGTGGGGCGTCGTCGTGGACGGCTTCCGCCCCGACCGCTGGGACGTCGCGGGAGCGGTGATCTGCCTCCTCGGAGTCACGGTGATCATGTTCGCGCCCCGCGCGTCGGCCTGACCGGCCTCACGTTCTAGACCCTCTAGAATCGAGGAAGATTCACCAGATTCACCAGATTCACCTAGATTCACCGGAGGGCCTGTGCAGAATCCGTTCCGCCCCACAGCCGGCGCCACGCCGCCCGTGATCGTCAGCCGCGACGGTTTGCTCCGCGAATTCGAATACGGCCTCGGGATCAGGTCGGGCGCGCCCGGGCTCCTCACCATCTTCACCGGCGCCCGGGGCGTGGGCAAGACCGTCATGCTCGGCGCGGCGGAGGATCTGGCCCAGGAGCGTGGTTGGCTCGTCATCTCGGAAACGGCCACGCCGGGATTCATGGGAAGGGTCGGCGAGGCAATGCGCCGGGCGCTCGCGGAGCTGGGCGACGGCCCCACCGGTCGGCGCATCACGGGAGTTAGCGTGGCCGGCTTCGGCGTCACCACCCAACTCCCGCCCGAGCAGCAGGTCACATGGCGCGAAAAGGGAGAGGAGCTGCTGCGGGCCCTCGACGATCACGCGACGGGGCTCGCCATCACGGTCGACGAGGTCCACGCCGCCGATCGCACCGAGATCGCTACCCTCGCGGCCAATGTTCAGCACTTCATCCGCGAGGGCCTTCCGATCGCGCTCATCTTCGCAGGCCTGCCCGCCGCGGTCTCCGACCTACTCAACGAAGGCGTCGCGACCTTCCTCCGAAGGGCCGATCGCATCGACTTGCACGCCGCGTCAATCGACGAGACCGCGAACTCGTTCGCCGACCTCTTCGCTAAGGGCGGCTACGAGCTACACCCCGACCTAGCCAGGGCCGCCGCCGACGGAACCGGCGGCTACCCGTTCCTCATCCAACTTGTCGGCTACAGCCTCTGGCAAGAGGCCGAAGCCGCGTCGGGCTCACTCGACGCCGCCGCCGTGGAGCGGGCCGTTGCGGCCGCGCGCCGCCGCAACGAGCGAACCGTCATCGAGGCTGCCCTCTCCACAGCGAGCGCGCGCGATTCAGACTTCCTCCTCGCGATGGCGCAGGACGACGGAGCGTCCGATGTGGGTGACATCGGCCGCCGCATGAGCGCAAGACCGAATCTGGTCGGCAAGTATCGGGCCCGGCTCATCGACGCTGGGCTCGTGGAGCAAGCCGGCTATGGTCAGGTCGACTTCGCCATCCCGGGCCTGCGGGAGTATCTCCGCGCCCGAACGCTCGGTCGCCCCTAGAATTCAGCGCCGGTGGGCGTGCTGCACCGCGTGCCGGATCGGGGCGTTCGGCGCGCCGAAGCCGTCGTAGCCGCCGATCCGCTGAACGACCTCGAAGAACACGCTCCCCACCGTGGCCGTGTAGAAGTGCAGGAACTCGCCGTCGGCGTCGCGGTCGTACAGGAGGTCGAGCTCGCGAAGCGTCGCGAGGAACTCGGGGTCGAGGCCGTACCGGGCGTCGAGGTCCTCGTAGTAGTTCTCGGGGATCGCGAGGAACGGCAGCTCCCGGGCGCGGCACGCCTTCGCCGTGGCCACGAGGTCCGGGACGATGATCGCGATGTGCTCCTGGAACGTGTCCCGCACCGTGCCTCGCACGCTGTCGGCCTGCACCCACGGCGCGAGGTTGAGCGCGAGCCGAACCGAGCGGTCCTCAGTCTGCATGACCTGAGAGCGCACGAGCCCCGCGGGGCTCGACACGTCCTGCGACGGCTGCGGGCTCAGCGCCAAAACCGACGAATAGAACAGGACAGCCTCGTCGTAGTGCTGCCACGGCTGCGCCAAGTTGATGTGGTCAATCCGCGCAACCTCCGCACTTTCAGGTGCGCCCCCCAAAGGCGACCCGCCAGGAGCCACGGAACCGAACTCCTCGACCCACAGCGCGTCCTGGCACAGGAACACCTCGGTCCCGTCGGGCGCCTGGACCGCCTGCAGCACCTCCTCGTTCGCCTGCGAGGTCCGCGCCACCGGCACCGCCTTGAGCTGCACCGCGCGGGCGACGGCGGCCACCGAGTTCTCGACGTCGAAGCCGAGCGCGGAAATCCCCGGTTCGACGCCGCGGGCCTGCTGCCGGTTGAGCACGATCCGCGCGTCGCCGAGCGTCCACAGGCTCACGGGCTTGGTGCGGTGCTCGCCGCGCGGCTCGAAGCCTAGCTGGCCGAGCAGGCGCTCGAGCTCGGCGGTCGCCGCTCCCCCGTCCGCCGCCTTGATCTCGGCGAAGTTGAGGCCCGACGGCGGCGCGACCTGCGGGAGCGTCGTGAGCGGCATCGCGTAGGCGCGCGACGCCTGGGCGAGCTGGGCGGGCGAGGGGGCACCGCCGGCTGCTTCTGCGGCGGACGCCGCCAAGTGCTGCGCCGTGCGCTCCTCGAGCCAGATGAGCGAGCGCATCGCGTCGACGGCCGTGCGCTCCACGTCGGACTGCCGGAACGTGTCGTTGAAGACCTCGAGCGAGACCGGCCCGCTGTAGCCGGTCCGGGCAACGTGGCCAAGGAACTTGGGCAGGTCGAACTGCCCCTCCCCCGGGAACACGCGGTAGTGACGGCTCCAGCTGAGCACGTCGAGGGAGAGCTTCGGGGCGTCCGCCACCTGGACGAAGAAGATCTTCTCCCCGGGGATCCCCTCGATCGGCGCGGTGTCCCAGCCGCGCGAAAGGATGTGGAACGTGTCGAGGCAGGTCCCGAGGTTCGGATGGTTGGCGTCGTCGACGATCCGCCATGCGTGCTCGAAGTCGTTGACGTACGTGCCCCACGCGAGGGCCTCGTACGCGACCTTGACGCCGTGGTCGGCCGCCAGTTCCGCGAGACCGTGGAGCTGCGCGGAGCGCAAGGCATCGTCATCGATGCTCGCGGTCGCGACGTTGCTGCACACGAGGATCGTGTCGATGCCGAGCCGGCCCATGAGCTTGAACTTCGCCTCGGCGCGGCGCAGGTTGGCCCGGTAGAGCTCGTCCGGCACGGAGTCGAAGTCCCGGAACGGCTGGTACAGATCGAGCCCGAGGCCAAGATCGTCGGCGAGACGACGCACGTCCTCGGGGCTCAGCGGCGACGTGACGAGGTCGGTTTCGAAGATCTCCACCCCGCCGAACCCCGCCTTCGCGGCCGCACGGAGCTTCTCCTCGAGCGTCCCGGACAGGCAGACGGTCGCGATCCCGGTGCGCATCAGGCGGCCCCCGCGGCACCAGCGAACGCGGATGCCGCGCCCTGCTCTGACGCAGCCTCGAGCTCGATGAGCTCGAGGAAGTGTGCGCGCATCCGTTCAGCATCGGGCTCGATCCCGGTGAAGATGCGGAACGCGTCGACGGCCTGGCCCACGGCCATGCGCCCGCCGTCGAGCACGCGGCACCCGGCCGCTCGGGCGTCCCGCACGAGCTGCGTCTCGATCGGCCGGTACACAATGTCCGCGACCCATTGCCGCGATTCGAGCAGCGACGTATCGAACGGCGTGCCCGGGTGCGCGGCCATCCCCACCGGGGTGCAATGGACGACGCCGTCCGCAGCCTCGAGCAGCGAAGCGAGCTCCGCCGTCGTGCGCCCCTCGACGGACGCGCGGGGAAAGAGCGAGGCGAGTTCGGCGGCGCGGTCCGCCGCGCGCGCGTGGTCGACGTCGACGATGCTCAGGTGCCCGACCCCGGCAGTCAGCAGAGCGTAGGCGACGGCGGAGCCCGCGCCGCCCGCACCGAGCTGGACGACGCGGCCCAGCTCCGCGCCAGGGAGCCCCGAGCGGAACGCGTGCAGGAAGCCCGACCAGTCCGTGTTGTGCCCCACCGTGGTGCCGTCCTGGCGGATGACGACCGTGTTGACGGCGCCGAGGCGAGCGGCGTCGTCGTCGATCTCGTCGAGGTGCCCGATGACGAGCTGCTTGCACGGGTGCGTGATGTTGAGGCCGTTGAAGCCGAGGTTGCGCGCGGCGCGGACCAGCTCGCCCACGCTGGCGGCGGGGAGGCCCAGGGCCGTGAGGTCGACGGGCCGGTACAGGTAGAGGAGGCCGTGCTCGGCGCCCTCTCGCTCGTGCATGGCCGGGGTCAGGGACGGCGTGACGCCGTCGCCGATCAGGCCGATCAGATAGGACTCGTGGGTGAGGCTCAAGGGGAATTCCTTCTGCGGGTCGCGGGGATAAGCGGAGGTCTAGTGCCGGGGCAGGCGGGCCGCGAGTTCCTCGGCGGTCTCACGGAGGGCGGGAACCTGGTCCACGAGCTCTTCGGCGGTCATGCGGACGGTCGGCGCGGAGCACGCAATCGCCGCGATCGCGCGCCCGTCGTGGTCGAGCACGGGCACGGCGACGGCGCGCATGCCCACCTCGTTCTCCTCGTCCATGAGCGCGTAGCCCAGCGTCCGGATGCGTTCGATCTCGGCGCGGAACTCATCGCGGTCCGTGATCGACTTGGGTGCGACCGGCACGAGCTCGAGCGTGTCGACGAGCCTCGCGCTCTCCCCCGGTTCCGCGAACGCGACGAGGGCCTTCCCGACCGCCGAGCAGTGCAGGTAGCCGCGGTAGCCGGGGTCGCTCGTGACGCGGAAGGCCTTGGGGCCGTCGACCTTCGCGACGGTGAGGAAGCGATCCTCGTCCTGGACGGCGAGAATGCTCGCTTCCTGGGTCTTCTCGGTGAGCCGCGTGAGCACGGGAGTGGCCGTGCCCGCGTAGCCGAGGCTGTTGGAGACGTAGAGGCCGAGCTGGAAGACGCGCAGGCCGAGGCTGTACTTCTTCCCCTCGGGTTCGAAGTCCACGAACCCGGCGCGCTGCAGGGACTGGAGGAGCCGGTAGGCCGTGCTGAACGGCAGGTCCGCTCGGCGCGAGAGATCCGCCGCCGTCGTGGCGCCCGGGGCGTCGCCGAGCATGACGAGCAGGCTCAGGGCCTTGCCGACCATGTCGGTTTTTGCGATGCCCGCCTTAGCGGGCTTCTCGGTGAGGATCTCATCGCCGGTGATCGAGGTCATACGTCGATAGTGGCACAGTTTCCACATTGTGGCAACGCTCACCAGATTGTGGAAATTGATCTTGACTTGTGAGCCAAGGCACAGGATCATCGTTTGTATCGCGAAAGCGACTTCCACGATGCGGTTACGTTTCGGATCGCACCGACCACCAAGCAGGAGCCATGACCACACGACGCTGTGTACGGATCGCCGTCGCCGGGTCCGGACTGATCGGCCAGGAGCACATCGGCCGGATCGCCGGCAACCCTGAGACCGAGCTCAGCGGCATCGTCGATCCCGCCCCGGCCGCCCGCGAGGTCGCCGATCGGTACGGCGTTCCCCTCTTCGGGAGCCTCACCGAGCTCTTCGCGGCCCAGCGCCCGGACGGCGTGATCCTCGCGACCCCCAACCGCTTCCATGTGTCCGGCGGACTCGAGTGCGTCGACGCCGGCGTGCCCGTCCTCGTGGAGAAGCCCATCGCCGAAACGGCCGACGACGCCGAGCGGCTCGTCGCTGCTGCCGAGGCCGCGGGCGTTCCGCTCCTCGTGGGACACCACCGAAGGCACAGCCCGCTCCTCGCGGAGGCCGGCCGGATCATCGGCGAGGGCGGGCTGGGAGCGGTGGTCGCCGTCGTCGGGACCGCACTGTTCCGGAAGCCCGACGATTACTTCGACGTCGGGCCCTGGCGGAAGCAGCCGGGCGGCGGTCCGATCCTCATCAACCTCATCCACGAGGCGGACGATCTGCGCGCCCTGTGCGGGGAGATCGTGCGAGTGCAGGCCACGGCGTCGAACACCGCGCGCGGCTTCGAGGTCGAGGACACCGTCGCGATGACGCTCACGTTCGCAAGCGGGGCGCTCGGCACGTTCATGCTCTCGGACGCTGCGGCCGCCGTGGCCTCGTGGGAGCAGACGTCGCGCGAGAACCCGGCCTATTCACACGCCGACGACGAGGACTGCTACCTCATCGCCGGCACCCGCGGCTCGCTCGGCATCCCCACGATGCGCCTCCGGACCTACGCCGGCGACGCCTCATGGTGGGAGCCCTTCGAAAGCCGCACAGCCGCCGTCGAGCGCCACGATCCGCTCGCCGCACAGCTCGCGCACTTCGCCGCCGTCGTGCGCGGAGAAGCCGAGCCCCTCGTCACCGGATGGGACGGACTCCAGTCCCTCCGCGTCGTCGAAGCCGTCCTCGAGGCCGCACGCACGGGCGGCGCCGTCGAGGTGCCCGCCCCGCCCGTCCGAACCCCCTCCGCACGAACCCAACCCACCCGAACCCCGTCCGCCCCCGCTGCATCGACGCAGAACTAAAGGAATCCCCCATGACCACAGCATCCGCTGCCCCGCAGAAGACCCCGGTTCGCGCCGCGATCGCGAGCTGGGTGGGAAGTGCCCTCGAGTACTACGACTTCTTCATCTACGGCACCGCCGCCGCCCTCGTGTTCAACAAGATCTTCTTCCCGAACGCGGCGCCCGGCGTGGACATCCTGCTCTCCATGGCGACGTTCGGCGTCGGCTACGTGGCCCGGCCCATCGGCGCGTTCTTCATGGGCCACTGGGGTGACAAGTTCGGCCGCAAGAACGTGCTCATCGGCACCGTTCTGCTCATGGGCATCTCGACGTTCCTCGTGGGCTGCCTGCCCACGTACACGCAGATCGGCGTGTGGGCCCCCGTCTTCCTCGTGGCACTCCGTCTCCTCCAGGGCTTCTCCGCCTCCGGCGAGCAGTCCGGCGGCACGTCGATGTCGCTCGAGCACTCCCCCGACAACCGCCGCGGCTTCTTCACGAGCTTCACGCTCGCCGGCACGCAGTTCGGCCAGGTCATTGCGGCCGCCGTCTTCATTCCGGTCTCCGCGCTCCCGAACGACCAGCTGCTCTCGTGGGGCTGGCGCGTCCCGTTCTGGATCTCCGCTCTCGTGGTGATCGCCGGCCTGATCATCCGTGCCCGCCTCACCGAGACGCCCGTCTTCAAGGAGGAGGCCGCGACCCAGGAAGTCGCCAAGGCGCCGCTCGCGATCCTGTTCCGACACCACTGGAAGGCCGTGATCCGCGTGGCCCTCTGCGCGCTCGTCTCGACGGTCTCGACCATCTACGGCGTGTACGCCCTCGCGTTCGCGACGAGCACGGTCCACCTCGACAAGGGCACCATGCTCTGGGTCGGTGTCACGACGAACCTGCTCTCGCTCGTCACGATCCCGCTGTGGGCCCTCCTCGCGGACAAGATCGGCCGCAAGCCCGTGTTCATCATCGGCGTGCTCGGCTCGGGCTCGGCCATGTTCCTCTACATGCCGGCGATCGTCAGCGGGAACTACGCGGCCATCTTCGGGGTCGCGATCCTCATGTCCGGCATCCTCTACATGGCCGAGAACGGGATCTTCCCGGCGTTCTTCTCCGAGATGTTCCCCACCAAGGTCCGCCTCTCCGGCATGGCCATCGGCACCCAGGTCGGCTTCGCCATCGCGGGCTTCGCGCCGACCATCACGGCGGCGATCGCTGGCAAGGGCGCCGACGGCTGGGTTCCCGTGGCGTGGTTCACGATCATCGCGTGCCTCATCGCGGCCGGCGCGGCGCTCACCGCCAAGGAGACCGCGCACAAGACGCTCGCGCAGATCGACGCCGAGGCGGAGGCCATCCACGCTGCCTCGGCCGCGCCGAAGGTTGCCACCGCGCAGTAAGCCTGTGCTTCTGCGGCAGCGCCGTCAGGTTCGTCCGCTCCCGCGGGCGAGTCTGGCGGCGCCGTGTTTAACTAGCCCATGACCAGCGTGATGGACGAGGGGGCGCCGTGAACCGATTTGATGTCGTCACGCGCCTGGCCGCTCCACCGGAACGCGTCTTCGAAGCCTCGCTCGATGTCGAGACCCATCTGGGCTCCATGGCCGATTCGGGGGAACGTGCGGTCGGGGGCGTTACCGCTGGCCAGCTGAAGCTCGGCGACTCGGTGACATGGCGGGCGACTCACTTCGGGATCCAGTGGCGGATGCGCGTACTCATCACCGCGTGCGAGGCCCCCAACTTCTTCGTCGACGAGCAGGTGCGCGGGCCATTTAGGCGCTGGCATCACGCCCACTATTTCGAGAACGACGGCGCGAGCGGCACAGTGATGCGCGACGTCGTCGAATTCGCGGCCCCGCTCGGCCCCCTCGGCGCCATTGCGGAGGCAGCCGTGCTCAATCGCTACATGCCGAAACTCATTCTGCAGCGGAACGAGTACCTGAAGGCCAGCTTAGAAACCAGGTGATGCCGGCTACTACCGGGAAACGGGCCGAGGGCGGCCATCCGGCTGCCCTCAGGTGCTCATTCGGCTTCCCTCAGCACGTCCGGCAGTTCCTCGACGAAAACCGTCTGGGGTGGCTCGTAGTAGATGACCAGAACCTCGTCACCCACATTGAACACACTGGTCCTGTCGAAGGGGTGCGCGTGGAAGGCGCTCGTGCCGCCGCGGAAAGGCAACATGACCTCTCCGACCGTGCCCGGCCCTATCCGCCCGGTCACCCGTCCGATCTTGCCGGTAAGGCTACGGTCAACGTCCTTGTGCATCGGGTTCGTTACGCATCGGGAGCCTTGGTGGGACGCGCCGGCGTCACTTTGCCGTTCTTGAGCGCCCCGGTGATCGAAGGCAGGAAATTGCCCACTTGGGCCAGAATCCCACCCACCATGCTATTGAGCCCTTCTCCGCCATTCAGGACCGTCAGCTGATCAACATGGGCAAAGGGCTCGGCAGCCGCCGCCACAATCGCAGGCATGTTCTCCGCAAGCTGCTGGGAGATCACCGCTTCCTGGTTGGTCCCGAGCGCCTCAGCGCGCGCCTTGATGCCGTCCGCCTCCGCCAATGACTTCGCCTTCACAGCGGAGGCCGCGGCATCACCGCGAGCCTTCGTGGCAGCCGCCTCGGCTTCACCCGTGATCTTTGTGGCCCCCGCCATGGCCGCCGCAGCGTTGGCGTTGGCCTGGGCTTCGACCTCCACCTTGCGGGCATTCGCCTGGGCCTCGAGTTCCGTGCGGCGTGCCCGTGCCTCGGATGCGCTGATATCGGCGGCCTTTTGGGCTTCCGCCTCCGTGCGCAGGGCGTAAGCCTTGGCATCGGCGGGCTTGCGAACGGACGTCTGCAGCTTCTGCTCCTCGCGATCGGCCTCCAGCTTCGCTACCTCAGTTTCCTGGACCACGACTTTCTGCCGCGCCGTGGCATCGGCCAGCGGACCCGCTTGGGCAGCGTTGGCCCGAGCAGTCTCCGCATTGGCCTGGGCCGCCGATTGCCTAATCGCGGAAAGGCTCTGGGCATCGGCAATCTGCGCCGCGGCTTCGGCCTCCTTTTCCGCGGCTTCGCGGTTCCTCGTGGCCTCGGCGATTCGGGCCTCCATCTTGACCTGGGCAATATGCGGTTTGGCGAGGTTTTGGATGTAGCCCGTGGGGTCCTGAAGATCCTTTATCTGGAGGGAATCAACCACGAGGCCAAGCTTTTCCATTTCCGTGCCACTGGCACTGCGGACCAAGGAAGCGAGTTTGTCGCGCTCACGGATGATTTCTTCCATGGTCATGCTGCCAATGATCGAGCGCAGGTGACCTTCAAAAACGTTGTAGACCTGGCTCTCCATTTTGGGCTGCTGCCCGAGAAACCTCCTCGCGGCGTTCGCGATGAAAGGCGCAGCGTCACCGATCTTGTAGATCACCACGCCCTCCACAATCACCTGAATACCTTGCGAGGTCACGCAGTTGACCTGGAGCTCTGTTTCGTTCAGTGTCAGGGACAAAGTCCTGACCGTTTGGAGCCCGGGAACTACCAGGGCGCCCTTCCCGGTGACGATTTTGAAGTCCATGCCATCCCTGGTGTCCACACTTCCCCGGGTCAGGCCGGAAATGATCAACGCCTCGTTCGGTTCCGCCACCTTCCACATCAATTTGATGAGCAGCCTCACGACGGCAACGGCGACGACTACGCCCACTACAGTCACAAGAATCGGGACGTAGACCAACGGATCGAACATTGACTGTCCTTTCAACGGCAAGCACTCAAGCGGCTCCTGTAGTCAGTCTGCTGCGCTGTGATCCAGCAGTCCAGCAACTCGCGTGCAAAGCGCTGGGCTCCGCCATCTCCAAGCATGCGCTTCCGGCATCGGTGTCCGCGCCTCAGGCCGCACACGCACGTCCGCAGCGGCAGCGCCCGTAGAGTCTACCGATATCTACATGCGTCTAGCGTTTCGCTATACTCAAGTAGATTTTGGTACAGAAGGACGTGACATGGACCCAGTACGCAATCCGTACTCGCCGGGGGCGGGCCGTCAGCCGGCCGCCTTGGTGGGGCGCGACGCTCCCCGCTCGAGCTGGCGCGTTGCCTTGGAGCGCATCGAGCGGGGGAGGTCCTCGCAGCCGTTCGTACTCTACGGACTTCGGGGCGTCGGAAAGACCGTATTGCTGTCCAACTTCCGTCGGGCGGCCGCCGAACGCGGCTGGATCACCGCCCAGGTCGAGGCGGGAGCTGGTAAGTCGCTCAGGGAATCGCTCGGGGAGACGCTGCACGCCCCGCTGGCCGATCTTGCAAGGCCCTCTGCCGGTAGGCGCCTGCTCATCGCGCTGAGGACAGCCCTGAGTTTCAAAGCCTCGTACGACGCGAACGGCATATGGAACTTCGGCCTTGAAGCGGCCTCGGCCCCGGGAGGCGGAGCGGACACCGGAGTGCTGGAAACTGACCTCCGGAAGCTCGTCCACGACCTCGCGGCAGCGGCCGAGGAAGAGGGCGTTGGGCTGGCGATACTGATCGACGAGGCGCAGGACCTCGCCGAGGAGGAACTTGTCGCAATCTGCGCGATCGCCCATGCCGCGGCGCAGGACGAATGGAGAGTTCTGTTCGCCTTCGCGGGCCTGCCGAGCCTGCCGCGCGTGCTCGCCGAAGCCAAGTCCTACGCGGAGCGATTCCTGTACGAGCGAATCGAGGAACTCCACGGAGACGCTGCGTCCGAAGCGCTCACCGACCCCGCCGCCTCGGAGAACGTCCGGTGGGAGCCGAGTGCAGTCAAGCTCATTGTTGAGGAATCGGCCGGGTACCCGTACTTCCTCCAGCAGTTCGGGCAGGACACGTGGAACGCTGCCCTGGAGGCGGCCATAACGTACGACGATGCCCGCGTCGGAGCCGCAGCCGGACGGGCCACTCTGGACAACGGGTTCTTCCGCGCCCGTTGGGACCGCGCGACTCCGTCAGAGAAGAACTACCTCCGCGCCATGGCCGACGACGGAGACGCAGGAAGTTCCTCGGGGACAATCGCCGCCCGTCTCGGTCGGAAGCCTGCAAGCTTCGGGCCGCTTCGCGCCAATCTCATTGCCAAAGGTCTCGTCTACGCCCCTGAACACGGCATCGTCGCGTTCACGGTGCCAGGAATGGCGGGATTCATCGCAAGGCAGCCGAGCACCGACTGAGCAGATACCTCGCGTGCAGGGTCGCCGTGCCCAGGCACTCAGCCTCGCATTCGGACCTGTGGGGTTAGAGGACCCGTCCCTCGAGAATCTCCCGCAGGGTCTCAAGGTCGCCCTGGACCGCGGCGGCGTCCGCGGCGAAGGCCTCATCCGTGACTCCGGGGGCGCGGCAGAGATGGAAGACCGCGAGGCTGTACTCGCCGTCCTGAAGAATCCTGAACTGGTTGAGCACCGCCTCGCCGCGGGGAAGGACCACCTCGTGGTCGAGGATGCCAGAGCTGGCATCGCCCACAAACCGAACCTCGACGGCGCCCATCGGCGACCGCGCGAGCCATCTCCCGCCGTCGTTCTCGATGCCTGCGGCGAGCCCAGCGGCCCAGCGCGGCAGGTTCACCGGGTCGCCGGCGAAATTGACGACGGCGCGCGGCGGCACCGCGATTTCAACGTCCAGATGGCGGAATTTAGACATGGGACGAGCGTATGCCGCGTGGAGTGGTCCGGCCCACGCCCGCACGCGCGGGTCCCTGGACTTGGCGGCCCAGCGCAGCGAGAGCACGAGAGCGTCGCTCGGCGGTTGCAGCAACGTATTGACTTGTTGCAGAAACGATGTCACTCTGATGAGGTCGCTGTGATGGCGACCACAGCTCGAACGGCGAACAAGGAGGTTCCGATGACGACCATTGCCGAAATCGCTCAGGCAGCAGGCGTCTCGAAGTCCACCGTGTCGCGCTCGTTCACTCGCCCCGACTCGGTCAACGCCGAGACCCGGGAGCGCATCCTCGCCGTCGCCACCGAGCTCGGCTACAACCCGGCACCGCCGAAGGCCGAGGCCACCGGAACCATCGCGCTGTTCATCCCGGACATCGCCAACCCCTACTACCCGCCGCTCGTGAAGGCGATCCAGGCCGCGTGCCGCCGCCAATCGTTCTCGCTGCTCGTCGTCGACGGCGAGGACGATCCCGAGGCCGACGCCGAGGAGCTTGAGCGGATCATCGGGCGCGTCGACGGCGCGCTCGTCTTTGCCCCGCGCATGGATGCCGAGCGTCTCCGCGCACTCGACGCCGTCTCCCCAGTGGTCCTCATCAACCACGTCGCGGAGGGGCTGCCCGCCGTCGTCCTTTCGGCTCCGGAAGGCGCGCGCCAAGCCGTCGAGCACCTTGCCGCGCTCGGCCACCGCAGCATCGCGTACCTCGCGAGCCGGGAGGACAACTACTCGAGCCGGGTGCGCCTCGCCGCCGCGGAGGAGGCCGCCGACCACCTCGGCTGCACGCTCGTCGTGCTCACGCACGCGGAGCCGACGTACGCCGCCGGAGTGCGCGCCGCGGACCTCGTCCTCGCCGAGCCCGTCACCGCCGTCATCGCCCACAACGATCTCATGGCGTTCGGCTGCATCAACCGCCTCGCGGACCGCGGGGTCAAGGCGGGAAGCGACATGAGCGTCATCGGCTTCGACGACATCTGGCTCGCGTCCGCCTCTCGCCCCGCGCTGACCACCGTCAACACCCCCTACGAACGCGGGGGCGCCGTTGCCCTCCGCCTGCTGACCGAGCGGATCGCTGATCCGGCCCGCCCGGCCAACACGGTCCACCTCTCGGGGGACCTCATCGTGCGCGCCAGCACCGCGCCCGCCCCAGCCCTCGTGGGCTGAAGCCCCCTTCCTCCGTTTCACACTTCACCTGTCCGCACCGAAAGGCGAGCCATGGCCAAGTTCAGCGGGATCGTCGATCCCGACGTCACGACCCTCGAGGAGCAGGAGCGCCGCCTCAAGCGCGCCCGCAAGGCGGCCCTCGCGGCCTTCCTCGGCGGCGCCCTCGAGTACTACGACTTCTTCGTCTACGCGACAGCAGCGTCGCTCGTGTTCTCGAAGATCTTCTTCCCCTCGGGCAACCCGACCGTCGCCCTCATCTCATCCTTCGCGACGTTCGGCGTGGCCTACGTCGCCCGGCCGTTCGGCGCGGTCTTCTTCGGCCACTTGGGCGATCGCATCGGACGCAAGAACACCCTCGTCCTCACGCTCGTGCTCATGGGCGGGGCGACGTTCCTCATTGGCGCGCTCCCGGACTTCCACGCCGCCGGTTACGTCGCACCGATCCTCCTCGTGGTGCTGCGCCTCCTCCAGGGCCTCTCGGCTGGGGCGGAGACCGCTGGCGCGTCCGCGCTGACCATGGAGGAATCGCCCGTGGGCCGGCGCGCGTTCTTCCCCTCGTTCGCGATGAGCGGCATCTCCACGGGCATCGTGCTCGCCTCGCTCGTGTTCCTCCCGGTGGCCGCGATGGGCGAGGCCGACCGCCTCGCGTGGGGCTGGCGCATCCCGTTCTGGAGCTCGATCATCGTGCTCATCGTGGCCTACGTCGTGCGGCGCTCGCTCGAGGAGCCCGAGGTCTTCGAGGAGAAGGCCGAGCAGCACGACCTGGTCAAGCTGCCCGTCGCGGACATGTTCAAGACGCACACTCCGCAGTTCCTCCAGGTCGCCCTCATGTCCTTCGAGACCGTGACGAACACGTTCATGCAGTCCTTCGGACTCGCGTACGCCGTCTCGGTGGGCATCCCGACGTCGACCATGCTGTGGGTGAGCATCCTCGGCAACGTCGTCGCGATCGCCACGCAGCCCCTCGCGGCGATGCTCGCCGACCGCTTCGGCCGGAAGCCGCTCTTCATCTCCGGGATCATCGGCTCGGGCATCCTGATCTTCATCTACTTCTCGTCGATCTCGACGAAGAACGTTCCGCTCGTCTTCCTCACGAGCACGCTCATCACCGCCGGCACCTACGCGATGTCGAACGCCATCTACCCGGCCTGGTTCGCGGAGCTCTTCAACGTCCGCGTCCGCTACTCCGGCATGGCGATCGGCCTCCAGATCGGCATCCTGTGCGCCGGCTTCACGCCGCTGCTCGGCACCGCGCTGGTCGGGAGCGTCCCGTCCAACTGGGGCCCGGCCGCCTGGATCGTGGCAGGCTCCTCTGTCCTCGCGCTCATCGGCGCCATCTGGGCCCGCGAGACATTCCGCACGCCGATCCACGAGCTCGGCAACAAGGTCCGCGGCTCGAAGTAGAGAATTGCCAGGCCAGGGACCCCGCAACCGGGTGCCAGGGACCCCGCAACGCATGCTGGTGTTGCGGGGTCCCGTCCCCCGCGTTGCGGGGTCTCGTCCCCTACGGGATGTCCAGGATCTCGCTCCGGATGAGGAAGCGCTTGCCCTCGGGCGCCTCGAGCGAGAACCCGCTCCCACGGCCAATCACGACGTCGACCGTGAGGTGCGTGTGCGACCAGTACGCGAACTGCTCCTTCGACATCCAGAACCCCAGTTCGCCGCGCCCGGGGAGGTCGAAGACGCCGAGCTGCTCGTCGGCGTCGCCCGTGAGGAACTCCCCCGCGGGGTAGCACATGGGCGCGGAGCCGTCGCAGCAGCCGCCGGACTGGTGAAACATGAGCGGTCCATGCCGCTCCCACAGCTCGTCGAGCAGCTCCGCGGCCGCCGCGGTCAGCGCGACCCGCGAGAAGTCCTCCCGCGGGCGCACCGGCCGGGCGCTGAGCGCCGGGGCTCGGGATGTGTCCATCAGTACCTGATCACCACACGGCCGTCGATCTTCGCGTGGTGCATCTCGTCGAAGACCTGGTTGATCTCCTCGAGGTCCCGCGTGTGGAACGTCGGGTGGATCTGGCCGCGCGCGTAGAACTCGAGCGCCTCAACCATGTCCTGCCGTGTGCCCACGATCGATCCGCGGATCGTGAGGCCCTTGAGCACGATGTCGAAGATCGGCGCCGGGAAGTCCCCCGGCGGGAGGCCGTTGAAGACGATCGTGCCGCCGCGGCGCGCCATCCCGATCGCCTGACCGAACGCGGCCGGGTGGACGGCGGTCACGAGGATGCCGTGCGCCCCGCCGGTCGCCGCCTGAATGGCCGACGCCGGGTCCTCGGCGAATGCGTTGACCGTCACCTCGGCGCCGTGCTTGCGGGCGAGGGCGAGCTTCTCGTCGGCGACGTCGACGGCGGCGACACGCATCCCCATCGCGACGGCGTACTGTACGGCGATGTGCCCGAGCCCGCCGATGCCGGAGATCACGACCCACTGTCCCGGCCGGACCTCGGTCTGCTTGAGGCCCTTGTACACCGTGACGCCGGCGCACAGGACGGGCGCGATCTCGTACGGGTCGGAGCCCTCGGGGATGCGCGCGGCGAACTTGGTGTCGACGAGCATGTACTGCCCGAACGAGCCATCCACGCCGTACCCGCCGTTGGACTGCTGCTCACACAGCGTCTCCCAGCCGGTGCGGCAGAACTCGCAGGTTCCGCACGCGCTCCACAGCCAGGCGTTGCCCACGACGTCGCCCACCGCCAGATCTGTCACGCCCTCGCCGAGCGCCACCACCGTGCCGACTCCCTCGTGCCCCGGAACAAGCGGAAGCTTGGGCTTGACGGGCCAATCGCCCTTCGCGGCGTGGAGGTCGGTGTGGCACACGCCGCTCGCGATGAGCTTCACGAGCGCCTGCCCTGGGCCGGGCGTGGGGATCTCGAGCTCGTCGACGCTGAGCTCTTGGTCGAAGGCGTGGACGACAGCGGCTTTGAAGGTGTTCGTCATGGTCATGCTCCTTTGCATGGTCGGGCGGGAGGGTGGGGTTGGGTGAGGTAGCGGCGCAGATTCCGACCGGAATTGCCTGCGGCGGTGCGGCGATTCGCTGCGACACGCGGCACGATTCCGGGTTTGGCCGCCAATCATGGTCGGAATCCATTGGCGGCGGGATGGACGACGGCGGCCCAGCGGACGACGGCGGCCCAGCGCACGACGGCGGCGCCCACCCGCCGTCGTCCGCTCGCCTCGGTTCTGGCCTAGAAGGCGGGGCCTAGAAGAACCCGAGCTTGTTCTCGCTGTAGCTGACCAGGAGGTTCTTGGTCTGCTGGTAGTGCTCGAGCATCATGAGGTGGGTCTCGCGGCCGATGCCGGAGGACTTGTAGCCGCCGAACGCGGCGTGCGCGGGGTAGGCGTGATAGTTGTTCACCCATACGCGCCCGGCCTGGATCTCGCGGCCCGCGCGGTACGCGACGTTGCCGTTGCGGCTCCAGACGCCGGCGCCGAGGCCGTAGAGGGTGTCGTTGGCGATCTCGAGGGCCTCGTCGTAGTCGGCGAACTTCGCGACCGAGACGACCGGGCCGAAGATCTCCTCCTGGAAGATCCGCATCGTGTTGGTGCCCTCGAAGATGGTCGGCTCGACGTAGAAGCCGCCCGCGAGCTCGCCCGGGAGCTCGGCGCGCTTGCCGCCCGTGAGGACCTTCGCGCCCTCGGCCTTGCCGATCTCGATGTAGGAGAGGATCTTCTCGAGCTGGTCGTTCGAGGCCTGCGCGCCGATCATCGTCTCGGTGTCGAGCGGGTTGCCCTGCTTGATCTTCTTGGTCCGCTCGACGACGTCGCCGAGGAACTTCTCGTAGATGCCCTCCTGGACGAGCGCGCGCGACGGGCACGTGCAGACCTCGCCCTGGTTGAGCGCGAAGAGCGTGAAGCCTTCCTGGGCCTTGTCGTAGAAGGCGTCGTCGGCGTCGGCCACGTCGTCGAAGAAGAGGTTCGGGCTCTTGCCGCCGAGCTCGAGCGTCACCGGGATGAGGTTCTGCGAGGCGTACTGCATGATGAGGCGGCCCGTGGTGGTCTCCCCGGTGAACGCGATCTTGCGGATGCGCGGGCTCGACGCGAGGGGCTTGCCCGCCTCGACGCCGAAGCCGTTGACGATGTTGAGCACGCCGGCCGGGAGGAGGTCCTGGATGAGCTCGGCGAGGACGAGGATGCTCGCCGAGGTCTGCTCCGCGGGCTTGAGGACCACCGCGTTGCCCGCCGCGAGCGCGGGGGCCAGCTTCCACGTGGCCATGAGGAGCGGGAAGTTCCACGGGATGATCTGGCCGACGACGCCGAGCGGCTCGTGGAAGTGGTACGCCGTGGTCGTCTCGTCGATCTGGGAGAGCGAGCCCTCCTGGGCGCGGATGGCGCCGGCGTAGTAGCGGAAATGGTCGACGGCGAGCGGCAGGTCCGCGGCGAGCGTCTCACGGACGGGCTTGCCGTTGTCCCACGTCTCGGCGACGGCGAGAAGCTCGAGGTTCTCCTCGATGCGGTCCGCGATGCGGTGGAGGATGAGCGCGCGCTCCGCGACCGAGGTCTTGCCCCAGCCGGGGGCGGCCTTGTGCGCGGCATCGAGGGCGAGCTCGACGTCCGCGGCCTGCGAGCGGGCGACCTCGCAGAACACCTGCCCCGTGACCGGGGTGACGTTGTCGAAGTACTGGCCCGCGACCGGGGCCACCCACTCGCCGCCGATGAAGTTCTCGTACCGGTCCTTGAAGGTGACCTTGCTGCCCTCGGTGCCCGGCTGCGCGTAGACGGTCATGGCGACTCCTTTGTCTCTGGTTCCCTTGCGGGGCCGGTGGTGCCGGCGTTGCGACGAGCGTAGAAGTCTGTGGGTTGCGGCGTGGTTGCAGTGGTGTGGTCCGGGTCACAGATTTGGCACTCGAAGCGTTGACAGGACCGCCCGCTGAGCGCGCAATGATGCTGAGGCCGCACCCCGCGAGGTTCCCGCCGCCACCCGCTCTGCCTGGCGGCCTCTGACGGATTCTCTGAACCGGAGGTAAGCACAATGGGTTCGTTAGCATTCCCCTCTCCTGTCCTTCCCGGCAAGGAGGCGGCGCCCGCCGAGGTCGGCGCGAAGCTGGCCGAGCATCCTGGGCTGCAGGACTTCCTGGCCAACGGCACCCTGAGCCTGGTCCGCGTGTACCAGATGACGACGCCCATGGGGGACGTGGTCACCACCTATCAGGAGGCAGACTCGATCGAACGCTCCTTCCAAAGTCAAATCGAGGACCCCTCCGAGGTAGCGCAACTGCTGCGCGAGCACATCAAGAACGCCCACGGCATCGACCTCGCGGAAGCCTCAGCCCCAGAAGGCGAGCAGTGGCTCGAGTATTCGGAGCCCGGCGGACCGCGGCACCCCGGCCTGGGGTTCTCGGTGCCGATCCAGCCGGGGAAGACCGATCTGCTGCGCGCTCTCAGCGGCGAGACTTCCGGCGCCCAGAAGGAAGGGTGGGAGGCCCTCAACCGAGATCTTGGGGTCACGCTGCATCGCGCGTACATCATCGCGACCCCGATGGGCGACTTCGCGAGCGTCTACTTCGAGGCGCCCGATCCTGCCGAAACCAACCGACAGTTCGCGGCCCACGCGTCCGAGTTCGCGACCTACTTCAAGAGCCAGGCAGGCGAGGCTTTCGGCATCGACTTCAGCGATCCTCTGCCGCCGGTCACGACCGTCTTCGAGGCGGTGAGGACCAAGGAGACAGCCTGAGGGCTTACAGGACCGGGGCGGCCTCGCGATCGTGGTCGCTCGACCGCCAGCCCCTGCGGTGAAGCCGCTCGACGCCGTCGAGCATGAGGTCGATCCCGAATTCGAACTCGAACTGGTCGTCGCAGCCGGGGCCCACGACGCTGCCCGGGTCGTGGGCGCGGCTTGTTGCGACCGCCACGATTCCGGGGAACGTGGCCATCATGTACTGCGCCTGTTCGGGCGTGAGGTCCGCGGGCGCCGTCGGGCTCGTTTCGTGGAGCTCTTGGGTGAAGCCGAAGACCCGGCTGCCCAGTGCGTGCATGACGTGGTGCACCAGGTCGGCGGAGATTCCCCCCGCGAGAAAGGTGCGGATCATCGAGTCGGTGTACGCGAGGACGATCGGCGTCGGGGCGGCCTGGGCCTCCATGACGCGCCTCGCCCACGGGTGCCGCAGCATGACGGCGCGGGCGGACAGGATCCGCCGCCGCACGGCCGCCTTCCAGTCCGCGCCCTCCCGAGGGGGATCGATCTCGCTCACGACGGCGTCGACCATTCCGTCGAGGAGCTCCTCCTTGTTGGCGACGTGCTTGTAGAGCGCCATCGGCACCACGCCCAGCGCCTGCGCCAGCTTGCGCATGCTGATGGCCTCTAGGCCTGCTTCATCGGCGAGGGCGACGGCGGTGCGGAGCACCCGCTCGCGGCTGAGCGGCTGCCGCTGCGCGCCGTCGTTCGTCGTCGTCACGACCCACTCCCTTGAACCCTGCAACACCGTGATTGACAAGTGTACGTCGTACACCTATCGTCAGTCCACGAGAGGTGTACGCCGTACACCTAGGACAAGGAACGGGATTGACATGGCCCCCACTCGGCGCAGCGCTATCGTCATCGGCGCCCTCTACCTCACCACCCACGTCACGTCGGTCGCGGGGCTCGCGCTCTACGGCCCCGTGCTCGCGAGCACCGCCTACGCGGACTATCTGGCGGGTCCGGGCGTGGGCGGGCGGGCGCTCGCCGGCGGATTCCTCGAGGTGGTCCTCAGCCTCGCGATTGTCGGCACCGGGGTCGCGTTCTTCCCCGTGATCAAGCGGGTCAACGAGGGAATGGCCCTCGGCTACGCGGGGCTGCGCACGCTCGAGGCAGCGATCATCGCGGTCGGGGTCACGCCACTCGTGGCGGCGGTCAGCCTCGTTCAGTCGCCAGGCGGGGCGGGGCGGAACGCCGATCTCGTCCAGACCCTCGCGTCGCTCCACAACTGGACGTTCCTGATCGGGCCGAGCTTCGTCTGCGGCGTCAATACCGTGGTGCTCGCAGCCGTCCTGCTCCGCTCCGGCCTCGTGCCGCGCTTCATTCCCCTCCTCGGGCTCGCCGGCGGCCCACTCGTGTTCGCCTCGGGCCTGGCCCAGATGTTCGGGCTTCTGCCGCAGGCCTCGCCCATCGCGGCGCTCGCCGCCATTCCGGTCTTCGCGTGGGAAGTCAGCCTCGCGCTGTTCCTCGTGATCCGCGGGTTCCGGGAGCCCGCGGCCGGGCCCGAGCGCACGCCCGCGCCTGGAGCCGCCGAAGTCACGGCGCCTTGACAACGTCCCCGTCGGCCACGATGAGCCTCAGCGAATCCCCTCCGTCGAGCACCCCCATGTCGGCGAGCGGGTCGCCGTCGACCGCGATCAGATCGGCGCGGGCGCCCTCCCTGATGATGCCCGCGCGGCCCTCCTCGGCCACGATCTCCGCGCCGACGAGCGTCGCGGAACGGATCACGTCGAGCGGTTCCTGGACCCGCGCCCGCAGCGCGAACTCCTCGAGCTGGATCGCGAGGCCCTCGCCATGGAGGTCCGTTCCGTAGCCGATCTTGACCCCGGCCGCGGCGGCCCGCGAGACGGACTCGAGCCCGCGTTCGAAGATGTCCTCGACCGCGGCCCGCTTGGACGCGTCGAGCCCATGGCCGGTCCGGCCGGACAGGATCGCCCAATACGTGGCGAGCGTCGGGACGTAATAGGCCCCGGTCTCGCGAAAGAGCTCAAGGCACTCGTCGTCGAGCAGGTTTCCGTGCTCAATGGTCCGCACGCCGAGGCGGAGGGCCCGGGAAACAGCCTGGGCCGTGTAGACGTGCGCCGCGATGTAGCGGTGGGCGAGGTGCGCCTCGTCCACCGCCGCGAGCACTTCGGCGTCCGAGAAACCGAGCGCCTCGATGCGCATCTTCGAGACCACGCCGCCCGAGAGCGTGAGCTTCGCGTGGTCGGCGCCATCGCGGAACTCGGCGCGGAGGGCTCGGCGGAGCTCGACCTCCCCATCACACACCCGCGTGAGGACGTGGCCGCCGGTGGGCGCGAAGATCGGCCCACCGGCCTTGAGACGCGGTCCGGTGACGAGCCGCTCCTCGACCGCGCGGGCGAGCCCCATGTCCGCCCCGCCCATGTCCCGCACCATCGTGAACCCGCGCAGCAGCATCTCGTGCATCACGAGGGCCGACCTGGCGGCGTGGTAGCTCGGCGTCCAGGAGAGGATCTCCCCGAAGTCGCCCGAGGCCTGGGTCACGTGGACATGGGCGTCGATGAGGCCGGGCAGGACGGTCAGGCCTGCGAGCGAGATCTCGGCGGAATCGGGGACGGTGCGGGTCGAGACAGAGATCTCTTCGACGAGCCCGCCGCGCGTGACGATCGTGCGGGGCGTCCCGACGTCGCCCGTCTCCGGGTCGAGGATCCGCGCATCCCGGAGGACGATCGCGGAGGGCGCCTTTGCGGCGCCCGGCTCCCTACGGACGCCCACGGTCTCCGCTCGCTTCCCGCTCTGCGCTGCCTCCGCGGACCACTACGCCGCCCCGCTCGGCGACCGCCGCACCCGCGGCGATGTCCTCGAGTGAGCGCCCGCGCGTCGAGATTCCGAGCGCGAGGACGACGACGGCGGCGCCGCCGAGAACGACCATGATCATCGCGAACACGCCCGCGAAGCCGAGGGACGAGAAGGCCACACCGATGAGGATCGGCGCGACGATCCCGCCGATCCGCCCGACGGCCGAGGCCGTGCCCATGCCCGTTGCACGGAGCTCGGTCCCGTAGACCTCGGGCGTGTACGCGTAGAGGCCCGCGTAGCAGCCGTTCATGAAGAACGAGAGGCACGAGCCCCACACGACGACCATCGCCTCGGACGGTGCCTGCGAGAGGAGCAGGGCCGAGGCCGCGCCGCCCGCGAGGTAGGCCGCGATCGTGATGCGGCGGCTGAACCGCTCGTTGAGGTAGGACGCGCTGTAGTAGCCGGGGATCTGGGCGATCGTCATGATGAGCGAGAGGGTGAAGCTGCTCGCAATGGGCATGCCGCGGCCCACGAGGAGCGAGGGGATCCACGTGAAGAATCCGTAGAAGGAGAACGTGACCGCGATCCAGAGGAGCCACAGGACGGCCGTTCGCCGCGCGTTGCCGTGCCTCCAGAGGTCGGCGTGGCGGAAGAGCGTGGGCCGCTTGAGGGCGGACGACGGCGGCGTGTCCCCGAGCGCTTCCACCGGGCCGCGGGCCGTGCGCACGAGCTTCCCGTTCTCGAGCCCGTCCACGATGAGGGTCGCCTCGGCCGCGCGGCCGCGCGTGAGGAGCCAGCGCGGCGACTCGGGAAGGGCACGCCGCCACCACAGCAGCATGAGGATCGGAACGGCGGTCACGAGCTGGCTGATGCGCCAGCCGTCGTGCAGGCCGGCGACGAGGGTCGTGCCGATGAAGGCCGCGCAGATGTAGCCGAACGCGAAGAAGCCCGCGACGGCGCCCACGAAGAGCCCTCGGCGGGCCTTGGGGATGAACTCGGCGATGAACGTCGGGATGATCGCCGATTCGGCCCCGATCCCGATGCCCGCGATGACGCGCATCGAGAAGAAGAATTCCCAGTTCTGGGAGGTCGCCGCGACGGCCGAGGCGATCGCGTAGAGCGCAAGGGCGTACATCATGACGCGGCGGCGCCCGATGCGGTCCCCGAGCACTCCGGCGGCGATCGAGCCGATGAAGATGCCGATGAGCAGCGAGCTGCCGATGAGCCCCGTCTGGGCGCCGTCGAGGTGCCACAGGGGACGGATGATCGGCATGATGTAGGAGACGAGCGAGCCGTCCATGCCGTCGAACATGAGGCCGAGGCCGCCGATGAGGGCGAGTCTCAGGTGGGGGCGCCCGACCGGCATGTCGTCCATGCGGGCCAGGAGGGATCGGGTGCTTTCCGGGGCCATGGGAGGCCTTCCTATCGTCGTTGATATGGATCTGGAGTTGCTGCCGCGCAGCCGGATTCAGCTGCTGAGGTCGAGGTGCAGGCCGACGCCTCGCTCGAGGGCGGCGTCGTACAGGATGCGGCCGATCGCGAGGTCCTGAAGGCCGATGCCGACCGAGTTGAAGAGCGTGATCTGGTCATCGCTCTCGCGGCCGGCCACCGTCCCAACCAGAACCTGGCCGAGTTCGCCGGCCACGTCCCCGGCCGCGATGGCCCCCTCCTCGACGGCGAGGAGGAGGTCGCCGGACTTGGCGAGGGCCGTTTCGAGGCTGTCGACGACGACGCGGGATCGCCGCATGGCCTCGGCGTCGACTTCGCGGTGGGTGGGGCGAGGCCGGGCGCCGACCGCGTTGACATGGAGGCCGGGGCCGAACCAGCTGCCATGCACGATCGGAACCTCGGACGGCGTGAGGGTGCACAGGATGTCGCTCGATTCCACGGCCTCCTGCACGCTCGAGGCGGCAACGACGCTGACCTCGGCCCATTCGACCTGCCTGCGGAAGGCGTCGATCGTGGAAGCGGTCCGCGACCACACCACGACCGTCTCGACCCTCGAGACCTTGGCGATGGCCTCGAGGTGCGCGACGGCGAGCGCGCCGGCGCCAACCAAGCCGAGCACGGTGCTGCCCGGGCGGGCGAGCCGGCCCGTGGCCACCGCGCTCGCGGCCGCCGTCCGGATGCGCGTCGGCACGCGCCCGTCGAGGAGCGCGAGCGTCTCGCCCGTCTCGGCGTCGGCCAGGATGATGGACGAGCGCTGAGACGGAAGGCCTCGGCTCCCGTTCCCGGGGATGTCGCTCAGGAGCTTCGAAGCGACGAGTCCCTGGGGGGCCGAGGCTCCGGCCATCACGAGATATCTGGCATCGGAGGACGGAAGCTGCATCGACGTCGGGCCCGGCTGGCAGGCCAAGCCGGAACCGAGGTCGGCGAAGCTCCGCTCCACGGCCTCGATCGTGGCCTCCATATCCGCGAGGGCTGTGAGGTCCGAGGCCGTCAGGATGAGTGTCATGCGTCTCCTTTGCTCGACGTTCTCTCACGATAGACCTGTTTGGCATGCCAAAACGGACCTCCCGGTGACTGCCGCCTGCGACGGTACGATGGCCGAAAGTTCACTTCAGGGGAGGGACGCCATGCCTGCAGAGGTTTCGCTCGACGAAGAACCGGGGTCCGGATCGCGCGCGAACGGCGTCTACGAGTGGTTGCGCGAGCGGATCATTGACGGCACGTTGCCGCCGGGCGCGCGCCTCCGCGAGCGTGAGATCGCCGAGGGGCTCCAGGTCTCACGCGTGCCCGTGCGCGAGGCGCTCCCCCAGCTGGAGAGCGAAGGCTACATCGAGACGCTCCCGCGCCGGGGCGCCGTCGTCGTCCCCATGTCGGTCAGCGCGGTGCAGGAACTCTTCGATGTGCGCTCGAGCCTCGAGGTGCTCGCGGCCCGGCTCGCGGCGCGGGCCTGCGCCGCGGGGGCGCCGCCGGCGGCGCTCGAAGCCCTCCTCGCCCGTGCCCACGAGGCGACGGAGGCCGACGACGAGGATCAGATCGCCGACCTGAACTCGCGCCTCCACGAGGAGATCGTGACGCTCAGCGGCAACCGACTGCTTCAAAAGCTCATGACGCCGGTCAGCGGCCACGTGAGGCGGCTGTTCCACATCGCGAAGGATCGTGACCAGAGGGAGCTCTACCGCGAGCACGTTGCCATCGTCCAGGCGATCATTCGCGGCAACGCCGAGCTCGCCGCGGCCCTTTCCTTCGCGCACGTCGAAGAGAGCCGGGCCGAGTCGCTCCCGATCGTTGAGCGGCAGCTCGGCGCCCGCCCCTAGGCCGGCGTTTCCGCACCCGAAACCAAGGGGCGGCGGGCCGGTCAGAGGGCCTTGACCGCCGTCAGCACCTTCGTGAGCGACTCCTTCGCATCGCCGAACAGGAGCGTGGTCTGCGGCTCGTAGAGGAGCTCGTTCTCGATCCCCGCGAACCCCGGCCGCATGGACCGCTTGAGGAACACGACCTGCCGCGCGTCGCCCGCCTCGAGGATCGGCATGCCGTAGATCGGCGAGCCGGGCGTGGACTTCGCGGCGGGGTTGACCACGTCGTTGGCCCCGACCACGAGGGCGACGTCGGCCTGCTTGAAGTCCCCGTTGACCTCGCTCATCTCCTTGAGCGATTCGTACGGGACGTTGGCCTCCGCGAGGAGCACGTTCATGTGCCCGGGCATGCGGCCCGCCACGGGATGGATGGCGAACTCGACGTCGATGCCGCGCGCCTCCAGCGCCTGCGCGAGCTCGGCGGCCGTGTGCTGCCCCTGAGCGACGGCGAGCCCGTACCCCGGCACGATGATGACGCGCTGCGCGTAGCCCAGCAGGATCGCGACGTCCTCCGCGCTCGAGGACCGCACGGGCCGTTCGCTAACCGTCGTGGACCCTGCCGTCGAGCCTCCCCGGAACGCACCGAACATGATGCCGGCCACGCTGCGGCCCATCGCCGCGGCCATGAGCCTGGTGAGGATCGTGCCGGACGCGCCCACGAGCGTCCCCGCGACGACGAGCAGCACGTTCCCGAGCACGAGCCCCGACGCGGCGACGGCGAGACCCGTGAACGCATTGAGCAGCGAGATGACGATCGGCATGTCCGCCCCGCCCACGGGCAGGACGAGCAGCACGCCGACCACGAGGCCCACCACGAGAAGGACGACGGCGACCCCCGCCGATCCGCTCATGACGACGGCGGCCCCCGCACCCACCGCCGCAACGAGCACCACCCCCATGACCACGGGCAGGCCCGGGAACACGACGGGGCGCGTGGTCATGAGCTCCTGCAGCTTCGCGAACGTGACGCACGAGCCCGCGAACGAGACCGCCCCGACAAGCAGCGTGAAGGCGATCGCGAGCCTGAGCCAGCCGTCGTCGGCATGCGGAAGCTCGAGCAGCGCCACGAGCGCCGCCGCGCCGCCGCCCACGCCGTTGAACATCGCCACGAGCTGCGGCATCTGCGTCATCCTGACCCGGCGTGCAACCGGCGCGGCCACCGCGGCACCGACGACAATCGCCCCAAGGATCCACGGAATGTTCACGAGCCGGCTCGCGAGGAACACCGTCACGAGGGCCACGAGCGCGCCAAAAGCACCCACGAGGTTGCCGCGCCGAGCGTGTTTGGGCGAGCTCAGCCCCTTGAGCGCAAGGATGAAGCAGACCGCCGCGAGGAGATACAGCAGCGCAGTCCAGGTCGGGTCGAGAATGGCGGACTCGGGGTTCACTTCGCGCCCTCCTTCGCGGCATTCCGGCCATCCTGCCCGGGGGCATTCCGGCCCCTGAACATCTCGAGCATGCGGTCCGTCACCACGAACCCGCCCACGAGATTGGCCGTGGCGAGGACCACGGCGAGCAGCGCCACCGCGAGCACCCATCCGTCCGTCGCCTGGCCGGCCACCGTGATGGCTCCCACGAGGATGATGCCGTGGATCGCGTTCGCCCCGGACATGAGCGGCGTGTGCAGGATGCTCGACACCTTCGAGACCACCTCGAAGCCCACGAACACGGCCAGCACCGTGATCGTGAGCAGCTCGATTCCGCCCATCAGCCCGCTCCTCCCTCGACGTCGTCTTCGGCCCGCCTGCCGGACACGCCCGCGCCCGGCACCCCCGCGCCCGGCCCGCCGAACCCCTCCACGCCGGGCGTCGCGGAGGCGAGCGCCGCGAGAGCCTGCGCGGTGGGCTCGTGCCGCACGTCGCCGTCGTACGTGAGGCACGCCCCGGCGACCACCTCGTCGCCGAAGTCCGGGACCACCTGCCCGTCCGAAACCATGAGCGCGATGAAGTTCGCGACGTTCTTCGCGTAGAGGCGCGAGGCGTCCGCAGCCATCGCGGAGGCGGCGTCCTTGAGGCCCACGAGTGTGACGTGGCCCGCGCCGTCGGCCGTGGCGACCGCGACGTCCTCTCCCGGGACCGAGCCCTCGACGTTCCCGCCGGACTCCGCCGCCATGTCGACAACGACCGACCCCGGCCGCATGGCCGCGACCATATCCCGCGTGACGAGCATCGGGGCGCGGCGGCCGGGGACCGCGGCTGTGGTGATGAGGACGTCAGCCTCCGCGACGTGCGGCGCGAGGAGCTCGCGCTGGAGCGCGCCGCGATCGGCGGTGAGCTCGCGTGCGTAGCCGCCCGATGCCGCTGTTGCCTCCGGAGAATCCACGTCCAGCCGGATGAACGTGCCGCCCATCGAGGCGACCTCGTCGGCAGAGGCCGGGCGGATGTCGTTCGCGGATACGCGCGCGCCGAGCCGCTTGGCCGTGCCGATGGCCTGCAGGCCCGCGACCCCCGCGCCGAGCACGAGCACGCGGGCCGGCGGAACCGTGCCCGCCGCCGTCATGTACAGCGGGAAGAAGCGCGGGAAGCGGATCGCGGCCTCCAGGACGCAGCGGTAGCCGGTCACGAGCGCCTGGGACGTGAGCGCGTCCATCGACTGGGCGCGGGAGATGCGCGGCACGAGTTCGAGCGCGAACGCCCCCACGTGTGCCTGGGCCAGCGCGCGGACCGTGGGGAGCTCGGTCGACGGCGAGGCGAGGCCCACCGTGATCGCTCCGGGCTTGAGGCGCGCGGCCGTGGCTGGGTCGAGTGGGCGGACGTGGGCCAGGACGTCGACCGCGGCGTAGTCGAGGGCCTCGACGATGCGGGCCCCCGCGGCGACATAGTCGGCGTCGGCGTGTCCGGCCGCTGCCCCCGCTCCGGCCTCGATCCGCACCCCGAGCCCGAGCCCCACGAGCTGCCGCACCGACTCCGGCGTCGCGGCGACGCGCCTCTCCCCCGCGAGCCGCTCGCGCGCGATCCCGACGTCCACAGCGCCTCCCCTCGACATTGAGTCCTACGGGTGAAGTGTATTGCGGGTCGCGGGGGATCGGGCGAGGTGGGGGCGGGTCACGAGGCGGCTGGCGTGGCGAGCGACGGCGAAAGGGCCGGGGCGCGCTTCATGCCGCGCACGGCGTCGGCGAAGCTCTCGAGATAGGCGGTGCGGCGGGCCGAGGACGGCCTTGGTTCGGTGGTGCTTGGCGCGGCGTCTGGATAGTGCAGCGCGAGGCCTTCGCGCAAGAGTCGGATCGCCTCGCTGCGCTGCTGGGAGATGGCCGACGACGTAAGGCCCAGCTCGTCCGCGACCTCCCTGACCGAGCGGCCCTCGAGGTAGATCGCGGTGACAATGTCTCGGAGCCGCTCGGGCAGCGAGCCGACGGCGGCCTGCACAAAACGGGTCTGCTCGACGGCGAGGGTGGCTTCCTCCGGGCCGATCGACTCGGCGACGAGCGAGTCTGTGACCGCCTCGTCAAGGGCCCCGACCGTGCGGGCGGCGTCGGTGAGCGCGTCGGAGACCTCCTGCCGGCCGAGGCCGAGCGCCACGGCGAGCTCGTCATGGCTCGGCGCGCGCCCGAGGCCGCTCGTGAGCGTCTCAGTCATGGCCTGGACGGCCTTGATGCGCTTGCGAGTTCCGCGCCCGGCCCAGTCGAGCGAGCGGAGTTCATCCATGAGGGCCCCCGTGATGCGGCGGCGCGCGAACGCCCCGAACGGCACGCCCGTGGACGGGTCGAACGCCTCGGCGGCGAGCACGAGGCCGAGCGAGCCGGCGGAGGCCATGTCCTCGCGCGAGAGGTGCGTGGCGCGAGCGCACAGGTCGGAGACGAGGTAACCGACGAGTGGAAGGTTCTCCACCACGAGACGGTTGCGTTCTTCGATATCCACATGCACCCCTGTGAGACCTGCCTGCCGGGAGTCCGGGAGAGAAATCGCAGGTCACGGAGGACCGCGCGACTCATTGGACATGTCTATTTCTATGTGGGCGCGGGGTTTTACATGTCCATTTGTGCGGCGTGTCGCGTGGATTGACAGAGCGAGTCATTGAGGCGGGTCAAACGGCCCCGGCGTCGCGGGCGGCTTCCCCGGTTTCGGCGTCGGCTTCCCCCAACTTCCGTTCCGGCTTCCCCGGCTTCACGACGGACGACGGCGGGACGGCGACGCGGGACGACGGCGGGACGACGGCGCCGGGCGGCGGGGCCGGGCGGCGGCGGGGCCGGTTACTCCGGGAAGCCCGGGAGGCCCCTCAGGATGTCGGCCGGGTCGGCGGAGGCCTGCGCCGCCTCGAGGTTCGCACCGGCCACCGCCTCGAAGATCTCCTCGCGCTTGATCGCGAGGTGACGGGGCGCGTCGATACCGATCCTGATTCCCTCGCTGCCACGGCTCTCGAGGAACGTGATGACGATCTCGTCCCCGATCATGATCTTCTCGCCCGGCTTGCGCGTCAGTACGAGCATGGCTTCCCTTCCGTGGCATGGCAGGCCCGGCGCCTGCTCAGAGCACCGTCCGTGGTGCAGGTGATCCGTCAACCCAGCCTACGGGGATTCCGAGGCCGTTGATGCTGCGGGCCGTCCGGGTTTCGCGGGCGCCCACCACCGCGAGGGCGTCGACGGGCAGGTGGGCGCGCGCCGCGGCGACCCAGTCGGCCGTCTCCTCCGGCTTGTGCCGGGCGTCCGCCACGAACCACACCTGATCGGCGCCGAGGCTTGCGGCAAGACCGAGAAACGGCAGCCCGTCCGCAACCGAACCCAGCGAGCAGGCGACGACGACCGCCGTCTCGGTCTCGACGCCCCGCGCCCGCGCGGCCATCGCGTCCCGTCTGCTCCCGAGCAGGACGCCACCCAGGCGGAGGCTCCCGAGGCGCAGGCTCCCCGGGGACAGGCCCGGGGACAGGCTTCCCGCAGGCAGGCCCTCCGAGCCAGCGTCCCCGACATCGGCACCGCCGAGGTCGGGGCTCGCGTCATACAGCTCCCAGCGCGAACCGTCGCGCGCCATGTCCCGCGCCACGCCGGACGCAGTGTCCCCGAGCCCCGCGACGAGGATGAGGTCGCCCGGCGCCGAGAGAGGAACGGGGACGCGTTCCTCGAGGACCACTTCGCTCCGCAGCCGCTCGAGCAGCTCGTCGAAGCCCACCGCCTGTGTCGAGACTGCCTCGGGCGAGACGGCGCGGGAGACGGCCTGCCGGACGGCGGTCGAGGCGGCGGCGGAACCCGATGGCCCGCCGGCGGCGCGCAGCGAGTCCTCGGCCCGGTCGGCGTCGTCGAGCAGCGCCGCGATCCCGGCCCGCCCGGCGAGGACGTGCGGAATCGCGGGCTCGACGGCAACGACGGCGGGCTCGCCGTCGCCCGGGACGTGGACGGTGACCTCGACGTGCCGCCGTCCGAGGAAGCCGCCGATCCCGCCGTCGAGCACGCGCTCGGCCCGCACGATCCGCGCCTCGGGGCCGTAGAGCTCGGCTGCCTGCCGGCTCGCGTCCTCGAGCGTCGTGCCCCTAAGCAGGAACTGCTGAGCCAAGGCGCACCACCCCGATCGTCTCGATGTTCACGTTCGTCGACGTGACCTCCGCGTAGGAGAGCACGGGCACGCCGCTGGGCGGCAGCGGCACCATCTTCCGGACCGCCGGGCGCAGCACGGGAGCGCACACGAGCACGGGGCTCTTGCCAGAGGACTCCGCGGCCGCGACGGCCGAGCTGAGCGAGGTCATGATCGCGTCGAGCTTGGCCTGGTCCATGACGAGCTGCGTCCCGTTCTCCGCGGGCCGCAGATCCTGTACGAGCGTCTGCTCGAGCCCCGGCTCGATCGTGATGACGGTGAGCCGCTCGCCGTCCATGAACCGCCCCACGAGCGCGGGGCCGAGCGCGAGCCGGGCTGCCTCGATGAGGCCTTCCGGTTCGGTCGAGGCCTTCGCTCGCAGCGTGAGCGCCTCGTAGATGCGTGTGAGGTCGTTGATGGGCACCTGCTCTGCGAGGAGGCCCTGGAGCACGCGGTGAATTTCTGCAAGGGAAAGGAGCCCGGGCGTGAGCTCCTCGACGGCGGCCGGGCTGCCGGCTTTGACGCCCTCCGTGAGCACGCGGACGTCCTCACGCGAGAGCAGGCGGGCCGCATTCGAGCCCACGATCGAGGAGAGGTGCGTGACGAGCACGCTCACGCGGTCGATCACGGTCGCACCGGTCATCTCGGCGCTGTGCCGCATCTCGGCCGGCACCCATTTCCCGGCGAGCCCAAAGACGGGCTCGACGACGGCGGCGCCCGGCAAGGCGTCCAAGAAGTCCCCGAGCGCGAGGAGCTTCCCGGCTGGGGCCGTCCCGCGCCCCGCCTCGACCCCCGCGATGCGGATCGCGTACGTGGCCGGCGGGAGCTCCACGGAATCCCGGGTCCGCACCGGCGGAATGACGACGCCGAGGTCCATCGCGATCTTGTGCCGCAACGATTTCACGCGCGCGAGCAGATCGTCTGGCGAGCCGCCCACGAGGTCCACGAGATCGGGGGCCAGGAGGATTTCAAGGGGATGAACCCGCATCTCCTCCATGAGCCGCTGATTCGGGTCCTGCTCCGCCTCGCCCGCGCCGCTGCCAGCGGTGCCGGACGCGCCGGCGGCAGCACCGCCGTCGTCCGCTGGCCGGATCCGGCGGGAGGCGACGATGAGCGCCCCGCCCACGCCGAGGAAGGGCAGCGGCGGCATGCCCGGGATGAGCGCCATGACCACCGCGGCGATCCCCGCGATGAGGAGGGCGTTGCGGGACTGCGAGAGCTGGGTCGAGGCGGCCTGGCCGAGGTCCGCCTCGGCGTTCGAGCGCGTGACGATCATGCCGGTCGAGACTGCCATGAGGAGGGCGGGGATCTGGGAGACGAGGCCGTCGCCCATGGTGAGGAGCGAGTAGGTGTTGAGCGCGTCCGTGATCGAGAGCCCGCGCTGGGCCATGCCGACGCCGAGCCCGCCCACGATGTTGACCACGATGATGACGATGCCCGCGATCGCATCCCCCTTGACGAACTTCGAGGCGCCGTCCATCGCGCCGTAGAAGTCGGCCTCTGCGGAGACCTCGGCTCGGCGCTGCCGCGCGACGACGTCCGTGATGAGGCCCGCGTTGAGGTCGGCGTCGATCGCCATCTGCTTGCCGGGCATCGCGTCGAGCGTGAAGCGTGCCCCGACCTCGGCCACGCGCTCGGCGCCCTTCGTCACGACGACGAACTGGATCACCACGAGGATCACGAACACGACCGCGCCGATGATCATCGAGCCGCCCACCGTGACCTTGCCGAACGCGTCGATGACCTGCCCCGCATAGCCCTGCCCGAGGACGAGCCGCGTCGAGGCCACGTTGAGACCCAAGCGGAAGAGCGTCGCGACGAGCAGGAGGGACGGGAACACGGAGAAGTCGAGCGGCCGCTTGACGAACATGGCGGTCAGGAGGATCACGAGCGCGAGCAGGATGTTGCACACGATCAGCACGTCGAGCAGCGGCGCGGGCACCGGCACCACGAGCAGGAGCACGATCCCGACGATGCCGACCGGGACGGCCAGGCGGGCGAGGTTTCGGTTCATGCGCGGGCTCCATGCGGGTGGCGGGGCGGGTTCGGGTGGCGGGGCGGGTTCGGGTGGCGGGGCGGGTGAAGTGGGGGCACAGTGTGCAGGCCCGCAGCCGCGCCGCAGGCCTTGAGCGCCATGACGAACGCGAGCACGCCCGCCACGGCCGTGTAGAACTCGACCGGGATCTCGTCCCCGATCTCGCACGCGCCGTGCAGCGCGCGGGCCAGCGGGACGTCGCGGACCATGGGCACGCGCTCCCTCTCGGCCTCCTCGCGCAGCCGCGCGGCGACGGTCCCGGCGCCCTTCGCGACGATGCGCGGCGCGGACTTCCCGGGTTCGTACTTGAGCGCGACCGCGACGTGCGTCGGGTTGACGAGGACGACGTCGGCCCCCGCCACCGCGGCGATCATGCGGTTGCGGGACATGGCGAGCTGGCGCGAGCGGCGCTGCGAGCGGATGAGCGGATCGCCCTCGCTCGTCTTGGTCTCCTCCTTGACCTCGCGCTTTGTCATGCGGGTCTTGGTGCGGTTCCGGCGGACGACGACAAACAAGTCCGCGAACGCGAGCAGGAGCCCCGCGCCGACGGCGAACCGGAGGAGGGACGCCGCGCCGTCTCCCGCCGCGGCGAGCACGCCGGAGAGCGGGAGGCCGCCCGCCGACATGAGCACCGGGACGAGCCCCTCGACGACGCTCCACAGCACGAGACCGACGACGGCGGTCTTCGCGAGCGCCTTCACCCCGCCCCACAGCGCCTGGACCCCGAACGTGCGCTTGAGTCCCGCGAGCGGGTTGAAGTGCTCGAACGAGACCGCGAACTTCTTGAAGTGGACGCCGCCCTGCACCGCGGAGCCTGCCAACACGACCCCGAACACGACCGCCGCGAGCGGGCCGAGCGTCCCCGCGAGCGAGCCGAGCCCGTCGGACAGCGCCTCGACGGCCTTCCCGGGGTCCGGGCTCCGGATGATCGAGGCGACGGCGAACAGCTGCGCAGTCCCCGAATTCGCGGCCTGGGAGACCGTGAACGGGAGCATGAGGGCGGCCGCGCCGACGGCGAGCCACGCCGTGAGGTCCTGCGAGCGCGAGAGCTGGCCCTTGGACCGGACCTCGCGCAGGCGCTTGTCGGTGGCCTGCTCGGTGCGCTCCCCGGGCTCAGCCATTCACCCCACCCCCAGCAGCAGCTGGGCGGCCTGCTGCGCGAGCGAGGACACGATGCGCGGGAGCGCCAGAAACATGAAGCTCGCGAGCGTCACGGTGAGGAGCACCTTGAGCGGGAAGCCCATCTGGAACGCATTGAGCGCCGGGGCGACGCGGGTCAGGAGGCCGAGCCCGAGGTCGGCGAGGAACAACACGACCATGAGCGGCCCCGCGATCTGCACGGCGGAGACGAACATCCCGGTGACGGCGGCGGTCATGGCCTCGACCGGGCGGGAGAGGTCCAGGCCGCCGCCGAGCGGGAGCGCCGTAAACGTACTCGTGAGGCCCCCGAGGACGAGCTGATAGCCGTCGGAGGAGAAGAGCAGCGCGAGCGCGGCCATCTGGAGGAGCCGGGTGAACTGCGCCCCGTTGACCATGCTCTGCGGGTCGTAGCCCTGCGCCATCTGGAAGCCGCTCGAGAGGTCGATGAGCGAGCCCGCAGACTGGATCGCGGCGAACACGAGGTACACGAGGAAACCGAGCGCGAGCCCCGCGACGGCCTCGAGGACGAGCCCCGTGAAGAAGCCGGCCGTGTCCCGCGGCGCGTAGCCACGCCCTGCCCGGGCCGCGACGGCGAGGCCGAGCCCCACGCCGAGCATGGCCTTGATGCGCGCCGGGAACGCGTTGTGGGCGAACGGCGGCGCGACGAACAGGAACGCCGTCATCCGCACGGCGGCGAGGATCATGGCCTCGATGAAGGCCTGGTCGATGGGCACATTCAGGGCCGGGATGTTCATCCGCTCACGAACCGTTCAGGAGGCTGGGGATGCGGGCGAACAGATCGTTCGTGAAGCCCACCATCTCGGAGATCATCCAGTGCCCGCACACCACGAGAGCGATGGCCACCGCGACGGCTTTCGGCACAAAGGAGAGCGTTGCCTCCTGGAGCTGGGTGATCGACTGGACGAGCGAGATCGCGAGCCCCACCACGAGAGACGTGATGAGCACGGGTGCCGCGAGCTTGGCCGAGGCGAGGAGGGCCTGAAGGCAGATGTCGAGCACGGCGGAGGTGTTCATGCTCAGCCTCCCCGATAGCTCTGGATGAGCGCGGTGATGATGAGGTCCCAGCCGTCCACGAGCACGAACAGGAGGATCTTGAACGGGAGCGAGATCATGACCGGCGGGAGCATCATCATGCCCATGGACATGAGCGCGGCGGAGACCACGAGGTCGATGATGAGGAACGGGATGAAGATGACGAACCCGATGATGAACGCCGCGCGGAGCTCCGAGATCATGAACGCCGGGATGAGCGTCTGGAGCGGCGTGTCCGCGGGCGTCGCGGGATTCGCGAGGCCCGCGGCGCGGGTCATGAGCGCGATGTCCTCCTGCCGCGTGTGCGCGACCATGAACTTCGAGAGGGGCGCGGCCGCGGCGCTGAACGCCCCCCCGAAGTCGAGGTGGCCGCCCAGATAGGGCTGGACGGCGGCGGTGTTGATGTCACTCACCACGGGCCACATGATGAACAGCGAGAGGAAGAGCGCGAGCCCCGAGAGCACCTGATTGGGCGGCACGGACTGGAGCGAGAGCGCGTTCCGGGTCATGGCGAGCACCACGAAGATCTTGGTGAACGAGGTCATCATGAGCAGGAGCGCGGGCGCAACCGAGAGCAGTGTGATGCCGATGAGCGTCACGACCGCGGCCGAGGGGGCGTTGTCCGGCGCGTTGATCTGCAGGCTCAGGGCACCGGACTGCGGCGCCGGGGTCGGCGTCGCGGGGGCGCTCGGCTGGGCGGGGCCCACGGGAGCGGCGTGCACCGCGGCCGAACTCACGAGCAGCACCGCATAGACCGCCACCGCCGCGAGAAGGACGACGACGGCGACCCGACCCGCCCGGAGCGCGAGACCGCCGCGCGTCACGGCCGGCGACCGGCTCGGAGCACGCCCGCGGCCTGCCGCCACGTGTCGAGGTCGAGAATCGAGCCCGCAAGGGGCTGAGCCTCGGGGCCGTTGCCGAGCTGCCGGTCCAGCTCCCGGTCGAAGGCGGAGGGGTCGACTGCGTGCCGCGCGGCGCGGCGCGAGAGCGGCGTCGGCTCGGGGTCCGACACGGGCTCGAGGGCAGGGGACGGCTCAGGGGACCCCGCGATGCCAACGGGTTCGAGGGCCTCCGCCTCTCCACTATGCAGGACGCTGATCCCGTGCTCGGTCACCCCGAGCAGGAATCTGCGCCCGTCCGTGTCCACAAGGACGACTGACGCCTTCGGCCCCACGGCCTGGCGCGACACGACGGTGAGTGCCTTGGCCTTCGGCACGGCCGCCCCGCGCCGCAGGCGCCGGGCGAGCAGCCACATGAGCCCGAGCACGGCAGCAAGGGAGACGAGGACCCGAAGGCCCAGGATGAGCTGGTCCATTCAGCGCGGGGCCTCAGCGACGTCGAGGATCCGCGTGATCCGCACGCCGTAGTCCTGGTCCACCACGACCACCTCGCCGAGCGCGATCTTGCGCCCGTTGAGCAGCACGTCCACCGGGGCGCCCGCCGAGCGGTCCAGCTCAATGACCTTCCCCGGTTCCATGGCCAGCGCGTCGCGCACGCTCATGCGCGTCCGGCCGATCTCGACCGTGAGCGCCATCTCGACGTCGTGAATCCGGCCGAGCCGTCCCGCGAAAGAGGCCGCGTCCCCGGCGTCAGCGGCGCCCGCGAGGCCCTCGCTGATCCGGACGGCGAACCAGCCGAACGGTGCCCCGCCGTCCGAGATCTCGTAGACCGCGGCGTCCGGGTCGGCGAAGACCGCCGCCGGGTCGCCGTCGGCCAGCTCGGCGAGCACCCCGCCGTCGAACGCCTCGGCCACGCTCTCGAAGGCGGGCCGCAGCACGTCGGTGGGGCGCGCCGTCGTTCGTCCCCCGGCCTCGGCGACGAATTCGGCGCTCACCAGGGCGAGCGCGAAGTCCGCGCTGAGCGAGCCCACGAACGAGGCCGAGACGACGGTCGTTCCGGCGACGTCCCGCGCGCCCGCGTCGACGGCGCCCGTCACCGCGAGACCGGGGACGGGAAGCGACGCGGCGAGCCGCTCGGCGGCCGAGGCGTGGAGGGCCAGGTTGCTCACGGGAGGTTCTCCTCGAGGGTGACGATGCGGGCCGCGACGCGCGAACCCTTGCGGACGACCATCGCTTGGGCGAGGCCCTTGCCGCCGACGGCGACGTGGAACGGCTCGTGCTCGGGGTGCGGAAGGAAGATCAGGTCCCCCACCGCGAGGTTGAGGATCTGGCTGGGCGTGACGGACGCGGGCGAAAGCCGCACCGCGACCTCGACCGGAACGTGCGCGAGCTGGCCCCGGACCAGTTCGGCCGCGTTCGCGCTGCTCGCCATGGGGTTCACGGCGCCGAGCTGCGGGAGGAGAGCGTCGGCGGGGATCGCGAGGGTGACGTCCGTCGCGGAGTCCCCGACGTGCACCGAGAAGCCGACGGCGATCATGAGGTCGGTCGTCGCGGCCGCCTGGGCGAACTGCGAGTTGTACTGGATGGAGTCGACGTGGGCCGTGCCCGCGAGCAGGCCGCCGAGGGAGTACGAGAGGACGTCGAGGGCCTCGTCGACGAGCGTCTTGATGAGCGCGTACTCGAGCGGCGTGAACTTGCGCTCGAGGCCGGACTTGTCGCCGTGCCCGCCGAGCATGCGGGCCACCCAGCCGAGCGCCGCCGGGGTGGGGAACTGCACGACCATCTTCCCGGAACTGGCCTGACCGTCCATGACGCACAGCACCATCGACGTCGTGGACGGGAGCGAGGCGACGTAGTCGTCGTAGGACTGCATCACGAGCGATTCGGCGGTCACCGTGGACTTGACGCGGACCTTGGCCGTGAGCTGCGTGCCCCACTGCCGCGCGAACGTCTCGAAGCCGGCCTCGAGGATGCGGCTGTGCTCGCGGGCCAGGGTCGTGGGACGCCGGAAGTCGTACGCCTCGATGATCTTCGGGGCGGGCACTTCGAGGTCCTGCACTGTCACGCCCCGGACTATCGGCAGGGGCCGGGCTGCGGTTAGGAGCGCCCGCGTTCCTTCCTGCTCACTTTGGATGCGGTCGGCGCCCTTCACCTCGGCGAGCCCCGCGCGGCGCGCCGAGGCCGCCCGGCTGACATGAGCACGAGCGAACCTACTTCCCCGTGGCGCGGGCCTTGAGCGCCTCCGGGATGAGCGCGCGCACCGCTTCGGGCTGGTCCGAGAGGACGACGACGTCGACGCGCCGGTTCTGCTCGTGCTCCGCGTCCGTCTGGTCGGCGTTCGCCGGGCGCGAGGCCCCGTAGCCCGTGGCCCCGACGCGTGGCCCGGGGAGCCCGTCTCGCTCGACCATGTACCGGAGCACCTTCGTGGCCCGCTCCGAGGAGAGCTCCCATACCGACGGGTAGCCCGTGATGAGGTTGGCCGCGTGGCCCTCGACCGAGACCTCGAGCGTGGTCGGCGCGATGGTCGGGGTGATGGCGTCGAGCACGCGGTCCGCGGTGGGGGTCAGATCCGACTTGTCCGGCTCGAAGAACGTCTGCGATCCTACGAGCTTGACCGTCAGGCCGCGCTGATCGATCTGGAACTGGACGTCGTGGCCCAGGCCCGCGGCCGTGAGCTTGCTGTTCATCTGCGCCTCGAGGGCGGTGAGCCGGTCCACCTCCTTGAGCGCGAGGTCGAGGTTCGAGAAGCCTTGCGCGTCCTTGTTGGCCTGATCCGGCGGCACGACCGTGCCCGTGGCCGTGTCGACCTTGTCCGTGACCGTGGTCCCGAAGCCCGTCGCGAGCGAGTTCCGGAGCTTCTCGAACTTGTTCTGGTCCACGGCGGACATCGCGAAGAGGACCACGAAGAGGCAGAACAGGACCGTGATCATGTCCATGTACGAGACGGCCCAGCGCTCGTCGACGTGGAACGGCTCGGGCTTCTTGAGTGTCCGACGGCGGCGCGGGCTCACGCGGCGGCCCTCACGTTCTCCTTCGCGTCGGCCCTGCCTTTGCCCTTGAAATGGTGCGCCGGAACCATCGCCCGCAGCCTGTCCGCGAGAAGCATGGGCTGCGCGCCCTCCTGAACGGCGAGGACGCCCTCCATGACGAGGGTCATGCGTTCGACCTCGAGCTCGGAGAGCCGCGCGATGCGGGACGAGAACGGGAGCCAGATGAAGTTGGCCGAGAGCAGGCCCCACAGCGTGGCCACGAAGGCGCTCGCGATCATGGGGCCGAGCTTCCCCGGGTCCGAGAGGTTCTCGAGAACGTGCGTGAGGGACACGACCGTGCCGATGATCCCGACCGTTGGGGCGTAGCCGCCGAGCGCGGCGAAGAACTTGGAGTTTGCGTGATCGGCGCGCGACTTCGTGCCGATCTCGTCCTCCATCATGACGCGGAGCTCCTCGGCGTCCGTGCCATCGGCCACGTTCTGGAGCGCGCGCGCGAGGAATGGGTCTTGGGCGTCGCCCGCCTCGGATTCGAGCGATAGGAGGCCCTCGGCGCGGGCCTTCTCCGCGAGCGCGATGATCTTGTCGATGCTCTCCTGCGGCTTCGGGGCCTTGCCCACGAGGGCCCCGGGGACGGCTTTGAACGCCTGGAGCGTGTCCTTGAGCGTGTTGCCCGCGAGGCCCACGGCGAGCGTTGCACCGAACACGAGGATCATGGGCGGCGGCAGGAGGAGCGCCGAGATGTTCGAGCCTTCCAGCGTCACGATCGCGACGACCGAGCCGAACGCAAGCAGCAGGCCGACGACGACAGAGGGGTCCATGGTGCGTGTTCCTAACGCTGGCCGGGCCGGAGGGGGGTCGCGCGGCCGGTGCCGTCCGCGCCGTCGGGTTCGTCGTCGTCCGCGCCGCCGCCGTCCGCCGGCTTGGGCACCAGGCTGAGCCGCTGCCCCTCCATCACGGGGAGCCCGCTCGCGGTCGCGAGGACGAGCGCGCGGTAGTCGGCGATGAGCCCGATGACGTGGGCGAGGCTCTCCCGCACCACGTAGGTGGTCCCCTCAACCATGACGAGCGTCGTGTCAGGGTTCTCCTGAATGCGCTCGATGAGGTCCGGGTTGACCGCGAAGCGGGACCCGTTGAGGCGGGTGACAACGATCATGGGGCCGTTTCTGGTCGTGCTGGGCGGGGCGCTTTCCCTCCCCTCTATCGGCGGGCGGGGCGGCGCGGTAAGGACGACGACGGGCGGCGCGCACCGCCGTCGTCGTCCGCGCCACGCGCTCCAGTCCGGTTGATCGTTCCCTATCAGTCGTGCAAGAGCGCGCCACCCGCCAACACGGCTCCGGGGCAGTTGGAAACGGACAAGAGCGCAACCAGACGCCATGGACGCGGGCGCGGCGAGAGTAGCGCGGCATAAAGTGGGGCCATGGTGGACGGAACCGAGCATGCCCGGCACGAAAACGTAGACCAACTCCTCTTCGAACTCGCGGAACGGCACCGCGTCGCAACGTCCTTCTATGGGTGGGACGGCGTCGAGCGGGCCGTCTCCCCCACGACGCTTCGCAAGGTCCTCACGGCGCTAGGCGTCCGGACCGAGACCCCCGAGGCGGTCGAGGCCTCGCTCGCGGAGCACGAGTTGGCGCCGTGGCGGCGCTTCCTCCCGCCCGTCGTCGTGCAGCGCGAGGGCTGGGACTACCGGGTCCGCGTCCATGTGCCGCACGGAACGGACGTCCGGGTGTGGGTCACGGCCGAGGACGGGAGCCGCCACGAGGTGGCCCAAGAGGAAGATTGGGAGCAGCCGCGCGAGGTCGACGGCGTCCTCACCGGCCGCGCGACCTTCGCTCTCCCCCAGGACCTCCCGCTCGGCTGGCACACGTTGCACGCGGACGCCGAGGGCCACACGGCCGAGTGTCCGCTCGTCGTCACACCCGTGCGGCTCCACACCACGGAAGGGCTCGTGGACCGGCGGCTGTGGGGCGTCATGGCGCAGCTCTATTCGGTGCGCTCCTCTCGCTCGTGGGGCATCGGCGACTTCGCGGACTTGGCGGACCTCGCGGCGATCGCAGGGTCGGAGGGCGCGGACTTCGTGCTCGTGAACCCGCTGCACGCGGCCGAGCCGGCGCCGCCCGTCGAGGACTCGCCGTATCTCCCGACGTCGCGCCGCTTCGTCAACCCGCTCTACATCCGGGTCGAGGAGATTGCCGAATTCGGCTACCTCGAGCCCGCCGCCAGGGCCCAGATCGAGGACCTCGCCGAGGGCATGCAGCCCGCCAACCACGCGGCCGATCTCCTGGACCGGAACACGAGCTTCGACGCAAAGCTCGCCGCGCTGGGGCTCATCTTCGAGGTCCCGCGGAGCCCCGCTCGGGAGGCCCAATACCGGCGCTTCTGCGCCGAGCTGGGCCCAAGTCTGGACGACTTCGCGCTGTGGTGCGCGCTGCGGGAGGCGGTGCCGCCGTCGTCGTCCGAGTGGTCCGAGCTCACCGGGCCGGACGCGCCCGCGGTGACCGCGCGGCGCGCGCGGCTCGCGGGTCGGATCGAGTTCTACCGATGGCTGCAATGGGTCTGCGACGAGCAGCTCGAGTCGGCGCAGCGCGTCGCGGAGCGGGCCGACATGCGGCTCGGCGTGGTGCACGATCTCGCGGTCGGCGTCGAACCACACGGCGCGGACGTGTGGACCCTGTCCGGCGTCCTGGCCCGCGGAGTCGCGGTCGGCGCGCCGCCGGACGTGTTCAACCAGCAGGGCCAGAACTGGAGCCAGCCCCCGTGGCATCCCGGCCACCTCGAGGCCTCGGGGTACGCGGCGTTCCGCGACATGCTCCGGACCATCCTTCGCCACGCGGGCGGGATCCGCGTGGACCACGTCCTCGGGCTGTTCCGGCTGTGGTGGATCCCCGAGGACGCCGGGCCCGAGGAGGGCACGTACGTCTACTACGACCACGAGGCGCTCGTGGGAATCCTCGCGCTCGAGGCGCAGCGTGCCGGGGCGATCGTCATCGGCGAGGACCTCGGCGTGTTCGAGCCATGGGTCCGCGACTACCTCTCCGAGCGCGGCATCTTCGGCACCTCGATCCTGTGGTTCGAGCACGACGGCAGCGCTCCCCTCGCGCCCGAGCGGTACCGCGCGCAGTGCCTCACGAGCGTCAACACGCACGACCTTCCGCCCACGGCCGGGTATCTCGCGGGCGAGCACGTGACGCTGCGCGAGTCGCTCGGACTCCTGCGGCGGCCGGTCGACGAGGAGCGCGCGGCCGACGCCGCCGAGCAGGAGGCCGTGCTCGAGCGGGTCCGCGAGCGCGGGCTCCTCCCGCAGAGCGACGGCGCTGTTTCGGGGCCCGGCGGGCGCTCGATCGAGGACGTGCAGCGGATCGTCGAGGCGCTGTACGCGTTCACGGCGCTCACGCCATCGTCCCTGCTCGGGGTGGCGCTCGTCGACGCGGTGGGCGAGACGCGCACGCAGAATCAGCCGGGGACGCACCTCGAGTACCCGAACTGGCGGATCCCGCTCGCGGGGCCGGACGGCGAGGCGATCCTGCTCGACGAGCTCGCGGCGAACCCCCGCTTCGCGTCCCTCATGCGGACCGTGCGGGAGTCGGTCGGACAGTGAATCGGGGAGGCCGTCCGCTCCTGCTCACTTTGGCCGCGCCGATGAGCCGCCCGTCGGCGTGTCTCGGATGCCACGCCGACGGGGCGCATCGCTAACTGAGCACGAACGGACGGCGCCCGCGGCCAACGGCCAGCTTAGGAGCCCAGGGTCTCGCTGATCTGCCGCGCCGCGCGCCGCACGGCGGCGATGATCTGCTCCGACTTCTCCTCATCCATGCGGAACGCGGGGCATGGGACGGACAGCGAGCCGACGAACTTGCCCTCGCTGCGAATCGCCGCGGCCATGCTCCACACGCCCTCGTCAATCTCCTCGCGGCTCACGGACCAGCCGCGATCGGCGTCGCGGCGCACTTCCTCGAGGAACCCCTCGACCCCCGAGACCGGGGGGCGTTCCCCCCGGGAGATCGCCTCCTCGACGTAACGAAGGCGCTCGCCCTCGGCCATGGCGCCCATCACGAGGTGCGCGCTCGCCCCGCGCAGGGGCGGGAGGTACTGCCCGACCTCGAACGAGAGCCGCAGCCGCCGCTCGGCCTCGATCCGATGCGTGCACACGGGCAGCCCCGCAATGGGCTGGACCAGGAGCACGGTCTCGTCAGTCTCCGCGGCAAGCGCCTGCATGAACGGTTGGACCACGTCGATGAGCGACGTGGCGCGCCGGGCCGTCTGGCTGAGCGCGACGAGCCGCATCGTGAGCCGGTACTTGCTCCGCCCCGCCTCCTCGACGAGCCCCATCTCGCGAAGCATCGCGCAAGCCGGCCAGGTCGCGCTGCGAATCGAGGCGCTCACGCCGGAGGAGCTCAAGTCCGGGAACGACATAGTCGAGCTCGGCCTCGAAGGCGAGATCCCCGTGAAGGTCTCGCGGGGCGAGTTCACGGACAACTTCCTCACGCCCCGGCACCACCTCGATCCGGACTACCGCCCGGAGCCCGGCGGCGCCTGACGGTCCCGGTTCGGCACCACGACCGTCGGCCCCGCGGCACGGCCGTCCCGTCCGCGCCAAGGGACGGTCTTGTCCCACGCGAGGACCGACGACGGCGGGTGGCGGCTTCCAGCGTGAGCCGCCGCCCGCCGTCGTCCGTCCGTGTTGCGCCGTCACGTCCGCAGGGTGCGCACCACGCGGACGTGACGGCGCAACGGAGTCTCAGCCTTGGTTGCTGAAGGCGGCGTCGAAGGACTGGGCGCTCGGGGCGAAGTCGAACCTCTTCAGCGCGGCGAGGGCCTCCGGGGCGCCCTGGAGGCGGTCCATGCCGGCGTCCTCCCACTCCACGGAGATCGGCCCGTCGTAGCCGATCGCGGTCAGGGCCCGGAAGCAGTCCTCCCACGGGACGTCCCCGCGCCCGGCCGAGACGAAGTCCCAGCCGCGGTGGGGGTCGCCCCAGGGCAGGTGCGAGGAGAGGATCCCGGCCCGGCCGTTGCCCATCCGCATCCGGGTGTCCTTGCAGTCCACGTGGTAGATCCGGTCGGCGAAGTCCGTGATGAACGCGACCGGGTCCAGGCCCTGCCACATCATGTGCGACGGGTCCCAATTCAGCCCGAACGCGGCCCGGTTCCCCACCGCGTCGAGCGCGCGCCTCGTGGACCAGTAGTCGTAGGCGATCTCCGAGGGGTGCACCTCATGGGCGAAGCGGACCCCGCACTCGTCGAACACGTCCAGGATCGGGTTCCACCGGTCGGCGAAGTCCCGGTACCCAGCCTCGATCACCGACGCCGGAACCGGCGGGAACATCGCCACATACTGCCAGATCGAGGACCCGGTGAACCCGACCACGGTCTTCACACCCAGCGCCCTGGCCAGGCGCGCGGTGTTCTTCAGCTCCTCCGCCGCCCGCTGGCGCACCCCCTCAGGCTCGCCGTCGCCCCACACGCGAGAGCCGACGATCGCCTGGTGGCGGAAGTCGATCGGGTCATCGCACACCGCCTGGCCCTTGAGGTGGTTCGAGATCGCGAAGAGCTTCAGGCCGTACTTCTCGAGGATGCCCAGCCGCTCGGCGATGTACGCCTCGTCGTCCCACCGCCACGCGTCAAGGTGCTCCCCCGACACGGCAATCTCGAGCCCGTCATAACCCCACCCCGAGGCATACCGGGCCACCTCCTCAAGAGTCAGATCGGCCCACTGGCCAGTGAACAGGGTAAACGGGCGGGACATTTCTCTCCTTGGTTCGTTTCGGTTCGTCGGGGCTGTCCGTTCGTGCCCACATAGGGTTCTTGTCCCGGCGCGCCGGGAGCCGACGCGCCGGTGCGGTCCGGGTTTCACCTGCCTCACTGAGCAGGAAGGGACACCACCCGGCTCAGAGGTGGACGATCGCGGACTTGGCGGCCGCGGATTCCTCGATCGCCGCGAGGACGCGCTGGACCTGCAGCCCCTCCTCGAACGAGGGCGAGGGCGGGTTGCCGTCGCGGATCGCTGCCAGGAAGTCGCGGATCTGGTGCGTGAACGTGTGCTCCCACCCGATCACGTGCCCCTGCGGCCACCACGCCTCAAGGTACGGGTGCTCGGGCTCGGTCACGACGATCCGCCGGAACCCCTGCTCCGCCACGGGCCCGGACGCGTCGAGGAACTCGAGCTCGTTGAGCCGCTCGAGGTCGAACGCGAGCGCCCCCGCGGACCCGTACACCTCGATCCGCAGCGAGTTCTTCCGCCCCAGGGCAACCCGGGAGGCCTCCACCGAGGCAACCGCCCCGCCGGAGAGCACGAGCGTGGCCCACGCGGCGTCGTCGACCGTCACCTCCTCGACCCCGGACGGCCCGGGCCGGCGCCACACGAAGGTCTGCAGCCGGCCCGAGGCCTCGGTCACCGTGTCGGAGAGCAGGAACTGGACCTGGTCGATCGCGTGCGAGGCGATATCCCCCAACGCCCCCGACCCCGCGGTCTCCTTCCGCAGCCGCCAGGTCATGGGCGAGCCGGAGTCCGCGAGCCAGTCCTGAAGGTAGGACGCGCGGACCTCCCGCACCGCCCCCAGCCGCCCGTCCGCGATGAGCTGCCGCGCGTACGCGAGGGCGGGCACGCGCCGGTAGTTGAACCCCACCATCGACTGCACCCCGCGCGCACGAGCTGCCTGGGCCGCGGCGACCATCCGCTCCGACTCCCCCAGCGAGTTCGCGAGCGGCTTCTCCACGAGCACGTGCTTGCCCGCCTCGAGCGCCGCGACCGCGATCTCGGCATGCAGCCACCCTGGGGCGCAGATGTCGACGATGTCCACATCGTCCCGGCCGATCACCTCGCGCCAGTCCGTCGCCGACTCCGCCCACCCGTACCGCGCCGCCGTCTCCGCGACCTGCTCGGCGTCCCGGCCCACGAGCACGCGCTGCTCGACGGCCGGCACCTCGAAGTACGCGGCAACGTTCCGCCACGCCTGCGAATGCGCCTTGCCCATGAACGCGTACCCGATCGCGGCAACACCGAGCGGACGGCTCATGCGAGCACCCCGTCTAGCGTCGCTTCTTCCGGCGCCCAGTCTTCGGGGATGGGAGCGGACGACGGCGCCGAGCTGGCGACGTCGGTGAACGCACCGGAGTCGATCGACTCGGAGATCGCCACCATGGTGTCGAGGACGTGGTAGGCGAGCTGGCCCGTGGCGCGGTGGGGCTCACCGGCGCGGATCGAGCGGGCCATGTCGAGCACGCCCATGCCGCGGCCGTTCGCGGGGCCGGTCGTGGGGATCTTGGTCCACTCGTGCTCGCCGGCCTTGCAGATCTCAAGGTCGCCGTCGAAGTAGTTCGGGTCCGGGAGGGAGAGCGTGGCCTCGGTGCCGGTGATCTCGACGAAGCCCATCCGCAGGCGCGGGGACTCGAAGCTGAAGATGCTGTGCGAGGACGCCCCGGACTCGAACTGCGCGAGCGCGCTCACATGCGTGGGGACCTCGACCTCGAACTCCTCCCCAGCCTTCGGGCCGGAGCCGATGACCCGCGTGGCCTTGGCCTTCGAGCCGAGCGCGGCGACGCGGCGCACGCTGCCGAAGGTCTGCACGAGGGCCGTGAGGTAGTACGGGCCCATGTCGAACAGCGGCCCGGCGCCCTGCTGGAACAGGAACGCGGGGTTCGGGTGCCACGACTCCGGGCCGGGAGTCTGGAACACCGTCTGGGCGGTGAGCGGGACGCCGATGTCGCCGCGCTCGATCACCCGCCGGGCCGTCTGCAGGCCAGCCCCGAGGAAAGTGTCGGGGGCGCACCCGAGCCGCAGCCCGGCGTCGGCTGCTTCTTCCAACAGGGAGAGACCACTTTCGCGGTCGAGCGAAAACGGCTTCTCGCTCCACACGTGCTTGCCCGCGCGCACGGCCGTCGTGGCGACCTCGACGTGCGCGGCCGGGATCGTGAGGTTCACGATGATCTCGACGTCGGGGTGCCCGAACGCGAGCTCCGGGGTGCCGTGCTCGGCGATGCCGTACTCCTCGGCGCGGGCCTTGGCGGCCTCCGGGAACAGGTCCGCGATCACATGGACCTTCACATCCGGGAACTTGGTGAGGTTGTCCAGGTACTGCTTGCTGATGACGCCCGCACCGATGACGGCGACGCCGACCGGTCCGCGGCTCACTTGGCGGCCTCTTCCGCCGACGGGACGGCAGCCGGCGCAGCTGAAGAACCGGCGGCGCCGGCCTCGAGGTAGCGCAGGGACGCGGCGACGCCGTCGAAGATGTCCCCGGCGTACTCGTCGAACTCGACAACGCCGACCTCGAGGTGCTTCGCGGCGCTGATGACGCCCCACACGTCGACCTCGCCCTGACCCGCGGGGACCTGCGCGAAGCGGTCCCCGTTGAGCGGGCCGTCCTTGATGTGGATCGCCACGACCCGCTCGCCGAGCCGCTCGAGCAGCGCCGCAGGGTCCACGCCACCCTGGGCGGCCCAGTACGTGTCGACCTCGAGGACGAGCTCGGGGTCGAGCAGGGACGCGAAGTACTCGAGCGCGGAGGTGCCCTCGACCTTCGACTCAAGCTCCCAGTTGTGGTTGTGGTAGCCCACGCGGATGCCGTACTCGGCGCCCTTCTTCGCCGCCGCGTTGAGCCGGGCCGCGGTGTCGCGGATGGTCTCGGCGTCCTGCCAGTGCTCGGCGGGGAGGTAGGGATCGATCACTGTGCCGATGCCCAGGCGCTTCGCGGCCGCGAAGATCTCGTCCTGGTCCGCGGACAGGAGCGGCGCGTGGCCCGTGGGCGCGGTGATGCCGTTCTCGGCGAACGCCGCGGCGAACTCCTCGGCGCGCTCGGCGAACTTGTAGGGCTCGACCTGGGTGTAGCCGATTTCGGCGAGCCGCCGGACGGCGCCCGGCAGGTCCGCCTCGATCGCGTCGCGGACTGTGTAGAGCTGGACGGAATAGGCCATGGGGAACAGGGTCCTCTCTAGGACGGGTGGCTGAGGTCAGGAGGATGAAGGCGGGCAGGCCAGGTGGGTCAGGGGCGCGACGGTCAGCGGCCCGCGAGCGAACCGCCGATGCCGCCGACGCTGAAGTACTTGTTGAGGGCCGAGAACACGATGATCGGCGGCAGCATCATGACGACCGCAAGTGCCATCACTCCGCCCCAGTCGGTCTGGTTCTGCTGAAAGAACGACTGGACGCCCATCGGGAGCGTGAAGACCTCGTTCGAGCGCAGGAAGACGATCGCGACGAGGTAGTCGTTCCACGCGAGGAGGAACGCGAAGATCGCGGTGGACAGCACCCCGGGGAGGCTGTTGCGCAGCACCACGCGGGTGAACGAGCCGAACACCGAGCAGCCGTCGATCCACGAGGCCTCCTCGAGGCTCACCGGGATCGAGTCGAAGTACGCGGCCATCATCCACGTGGCAACCGTCATGGTCGACGCAACGTACACGACCGTCAGACCAAGCAGGTTGTCCACGAGTCCCATGTTCGCGAAGAGGATGAACAGCGGGACCACGGACGTGATGATCGGCAGGGACTGCATGACGAACAGCAAGAGGGAGTAGCCCGAGACGGCCTTCGACCGGCCGCGCGAGAGCACGTACCCCGCGGGCGAGGCGACCGCGACCGAGACCACGACCGTGGCAAGCGTCACCATGAGGCTGTTCTTGAGCCACGTCGAGGCCAGCGTCTTCTGGAACACGCTCGCGAAGTTCTCGAACGTCGGTCCAGTCGTGGTGCTCGTCGACGCCGGGCTGAACGCGAGTACGAGCACGACGAGGATCGGGATGAGCACCACGACGGTGATGGCGAGGATGAGCGCGAAGCGCCACCAGCGCCCGCGCAGATCGGCCTCTGAGACGGTCCGACGCTTCCGGGGACTCGCCGAAAGCGATGAGGGCTCGGCGTGCGTGTGAAGGGCAGTGCTCATTCGACGCTCGACTTTCGGATCTGGCGGTACAGGACAGCGGAGATGGCCACGAGGGTGATGGTCATGAGGAACGCGATCGCGACGCCGGGACCGGTCTGGAAGTCCTGGAACACCGTGCGGTACGCGAGCACCACGAGCGAGGTCGTCGCGTCCACGGGCCCGCCGCCCGTGAGGAGGTAGATGGTCGGGAAGTCGTTGACGCAGAAGATCGTCATGAGGATCCACGAGATGTACGTGGACCGGGCGATAAGCGGGAGCGTGATGCCCGTGAACTGCTGCCACCTGCTCGCACCGTCCATGCTCGCCGCCTCGTAGACGGTGTTGTCGACCGAGGCGAGCGCGGAGCTCGTCATCATCATCATGAACGGGAAGCTGACCCACACCTTGAAGAGGCACACCATGACCGCGGACAGGATTGGGTCTGCGAGGAAGTAGGGCGCACCGATGCCGAGCGTGCGGAAGATCGTGGGGATCGGGCTGGTCGGCGTGGCCACGAGCCAGTTCCACGCCGTCGAGGAGACGACGATCGGCACGACCCAGGGCAGGAGCAGAAGGACTTTGAACGTTCCCCCTGCCGGGATGCGGGTGCGCAAGAGGAGGGCAAGCCCCATGCCGACGAGCCAAGATCCGAAGACACCCACGATCGTGAACACGAGCGTGAACTCAGCGGCCTTCCAGAACTTGGGCGAGGTGAGCACCTTGACGAAGTTGTCGCCACCAACGAATTGGCCCGTGTCGATGAGCGAGCCGTTGTGCGTGGCCTGGATCGCCGCGTACACGAGGGGGTAGCCGTGGATGAGGATGAGGAGCAGCACCGAGGGCAGGAGGAGCCAGAAGAACGTCCTCGTGGTCTGCGAGCTGAGCCTGCTCTTGCGTTGTGCGGTGGGCGGGCGGCCCGGCCCGCCGGGGGCAACGCCCCGGCGGGCCCGGCCGAGACCGGTCGTCGTCGTTGTGGTCACAGCCGCCTCCGGTCAGGACTTGAGGACGGACTGCAGGCCGGACTGGAACGTCTTGAGCGCAGTCTTGGCGTCCGCTTGGCCCGTGAGGATCGTCTGCGTGAACTGGTTGAGGGCCTGGCCGCCGTCGAGCGCCGCAAGGTTGGCGTTGAGGGACTTGCCTCGCGACGCAAACGTCTTGGCGATCGGCTGCCAGTCCTTGACGATCTTGACGTTGTTGGCGTCCTTGGCGAACTCGGGCGTCTCGGTGATCGATTTGAAGACCGGGAGCGAGTTCATGAGGCCCTGCTTCCACAGCTCCTTGATCTGTCCCATGTAGTAGACGAGGAATGCCTCGGACGAGGCCTGCGACGGCGTGTTCTTGTACATCATGATGTTGTTCGGGAACACGATGGTCGCCTTGTCGCCATGGGGGGCGGTCAGAGGATCGGCCACGAGAAGGTCTCCCGAGGTATCCCCGACGCGCTGCGGCGCGCCAACCTGGAAGAGGCCGAAGGCGGCCTTCTTGTCCTTCCACTGCGCCGACATGTTGTCGGTGGTGTAGCCGACACACGCTGGGTCGATGATGCCATTCGAACGAAGCTCGAGGATGAACTCGATGGCCTCGACGTTGCGGTCGTTGAGCAGGTCAAGCTGGCCGTCCTGCGTCCACACGCCACCGCCGTTGTTGACCATCATCATGATCATGGTGTGGTTGCCGTAGTTGTTGCCGGCGCCCGAGCCCGTCATGAAGCCGAAGGCGCCGATCTTCTTGAGCGCCTTGCCTGCCTCGAGCAGCGAGGGCCAGTCCTTCGGAAGGGCAACGCCCGCTTGGTCGAACAGGGACTTGCGGTACCAGAACATGCGCATGTCGAGCTGCCACGGGATAGCGATGTAGCCCTTGTCCGACTTGAACGGGTCGAGCACCCCGGGGAGGAAGTCGTCGTACATGCCGTTCTTCTTGAGCGCGTCGACCACGCCGTCGGCGTACGCGATCTGCCCCTGCTGCTCGAACTGGAAGGCCTGGAAGCCGCCACCAGTGGAGACGGCCGGGCCGGTCTTCGACGCGATCGCCGAGGAGAACGTCTGGTAGAAGTTGTTCCACTGGATGATCTGGTACGAGGCCTTGAGGTTGCCCGAGGACGGCGAGTAGCCCTCGACGAGCTTCTTCGCGGCGTCGTTGTAGGCCGGGGTTCCCCACGGCATATCCCAGAACTTGATCTCACCGCTGCTGCCGCCGGAGGCGGAGCCGCCGCCGCACGCGGCGAGCGCCGGGACGGCCGCCGCAGCGGCCGCGAGGCCGAGGAAACCGCGGCGGGAAAACGGTTGGCGCGAGAACGTAGTCCGGTCAGAGGTCATCGTTGGTCCTTCGTCATTGAGGGTGGCTGGGTGGTTAAGGGCGGCTGGGCGGGTTGACGGCGGCTGGGCGGGCTAAGGGCGGCTGGGCGGGCTAAGGGCGGCTGGGCGGGTTAAAGGATGGGTGTCAGAGCGGCAACGCGGTGAAGCTCCGCGACGTCCGCCGAGAGGGCTTCCCCGGCGGCGATCGCGACGGCCCGCCGCCAGCTTGCGCGGCGGGAGGTCTCCCACAGGGTCGGCAGGAGGCGTTCGCCGTCCGGGCCGACAATCCGGACCCCGGCCGGGGCGGCCGTGTCCGGGGAGGGCACTTCGGCGGTCAGCCCGCCGTCGTCGGTCAGGAGCCGCAGCCGCAGAGCGGCGGGCGCGGCGTCCGTCACGACGATCGCGAGCGCAAGCGGCGCGCGGGCCCCCTGCGGCCCCGCGAGATCGCCCGCGAGATGCCACCCCGCGGCGTCGCGGTGCAGCGTCCGCAGGGGCGTCACCTCGCCGGCCACGCGGACGACGGCGGTGAGCGCGTCGAGCAGCGCGGCGTCGAGGTCGGTGCTACTCGGCACAGACAGGGTCGCCTCAGCGAACACCGCGCGCCCCCGCAGAGGCGCCGCGGCCTCGGCCGCGGCGAGGACGCCCGGGTTCGCGGCGAAGTCCCACGCGAGCACGAGCCTGGATTCAGCCCCGGCCGGGAACTCGGGATCGTCCGTGGCGGGCGAGCCGACGACGGCGGCGAGCGCCCCGCCGTCGAACGCCGCCTGCGCGCGGCCCGCCCAGCCAGCAGAGCCGGACACGGACGCGAGCTCGGGCGCGCCTTCCCGCGCGGGTGCTAGTGAAAGGGGCAGCGACGCGGCGATCTCGGCGAGGCCCGCCGTCTGCGTGGCGTCGACGGTGAACGTGCTCATGCTGCGGCCTCCAGGACGTGGGCCCGGGCGCCGTCGACGATCGTGAGGGCGAAGCGGAGGTCGTCGATGAGCGTGCCCGCGTCGGGGGCCTGCTCGGTTCCGGCGACGATCCCGGCGATCCTCCGCCACTCGCCCTCGTAGCCGTTGTGCCCGAAAGGGCCTGCCACCGTGGTGGACCCCGAGGCGGTCAACTCCGCGACCGCTGAGCCCGCCTGGACATACGACGGCGTGAACGTCACCTTGAGCGCGGAGTCGGGGCCGATGGCCTCGAACGTCCAATCGGGTTTCCAGGTCGCGTTCATCGCGAAGGTCAGCTCGATCGTGCGGCCGCTGGCACGGAGGAGGAACTCGTAGCCGAACGGCTTGACCAGCTCCGCGCGGAGCACCTCGAGGTCGTCGAACGTCGGGACGAAGCGGCGCACGAGCGGCAGGTCGTGGATCGCGAGGCCCAGGATGCCGCCCTCGAGCGCCGCGGCGATCACGGCAGGCTCGGAATAGTCGGGGCGGCTGGGGGCCGGCCTGGCAATGACCTCGGTCGCGAAGTCCTCGAACCGCGGGTTCGGCGGCAGCACCACCGAAGAGCGCAGCGTGTGGGCGGTCTCCGGGAGGCTGCCCATGAGCCGCTCGGCGGCGAGCCAACCGGGGTCGAAGGTGTGCATCGCTCCGACGACGATCGGTACGCCCGTCTCGGCGGAGACCGCGGCGATCTCGGCGGCTTCCTCGGCGGAGACGGCGAACGGCTTCTCGCACAGGACGGCCTTCTTGCCCGCGCGGCAGGCCGCGATGACCTGGGCGGCATGGAACTTGTGGGGGCTGCAGATCGCCACGACGTCCACGCCGGGATCGGCGAGGAGCTCGTCCATCGAGGCGGAGTGCCTGGCGCCGACGCGGCCTGCGACGGAGGAGGCCACTGATTCGTCGACGTCCATGACATGGGCCACGGCGAACAGCTCAGTAAGGCGGGAAAGGCTGGGGAGGTGGATCGCTTGCGTCACGGGACCCGCACCGAGGAATCCGACGCCGATGCGCGTCCGTTCCCCGGATCGAGGGGCGTTGGGCATCTTTGCTCCTGACTTCCGTAGCTCGTGTGAGCTGCTTCACTCGGCAGCGTAGAACCACTTTTGACGATGCGCAAGCAAAAGTTGGAAGTTCGGCGTCGTACTTTTGGTTTATGGATTTGCGGAAGCCCCTGTGGGACACTGGCCTGCATGGCTGACGACCAAGGCAACGGGCACCGCGCGCTCGCTGCTACCGCCCCCGGCGAACAAGGTTCCGCCGCGACGGTCTATCGCGCCGGCGACCTGTTCCAACTGCTGCGCGACGGAAAGCCGTGGACCCGTGCGCAACTCGCCATGACCACGGGCCTTGCCCGGTCCACCGTCGCGGGCAAGGTCGATCTCCTGCTGAATTCCGGGCTCGTCGTGTCCGTGGGCGAGGCGCTCTCGAGCGGCGGCCGCCCGCCGTCGCGCTTTGCCTTCCACGCGCAGGCGCGCGCGGTCCTCGCGGTCGACGTCGGCGCGAGCCACGTGCGCGTGGCACTCACCGACCTCAACGGCGACGTGCTCGCGGAGGAGCGCACCGCGCTTCCCGTCGCATCGGGCCCCGAGGCCGTACTCGGCTACGTGATCGAGTCGGGGAGGCGCCTCCTCGGCGAGGTTCACCAGCCCGAAATGCTCCTGGCCGGCGTCGGGATCGGGCTCCCGGGGCCCGTGGAACACGCGACTGGCCGGCCCGTGAAGCCGCCGATCATGCCTGGATGGGACGGCTTCGACGTGGTCGGATTCGTGCAGCGGGCGCTCCCCGTGCCCGTGCTCGTGGACAACGACGTGAACATCATGGCGCTCGGCGAGCGCGCCGGGTACTGGCCCGGCGTCGACGATCTGCTGTTCATCAAGGTCGCGACCGGCATCGGCTCGGGCATCATCAGCAGCGGCCAACTCCAGCGCGGCGCGGACGGCACCGCAGGCGACCTCGGGCACGTGCGCGTGGCGCGCGGTGAGGGCGTCGTGTGCCGGTGTGGGAACATCGGGTGCCTCGAGGCGCTCGCCTCGGGCGCCGCCGTCGCCCGTGCTCTGGCCGCCCACGGCGTGCCGGCGGAGACCGGCGGGGATGTCGTGGGGCTCGCCGCGCACGGCAACATCGCAGCGATCCAAGCCCTGCGGCAGGCTGGGCGCGACATCGGTGAAGTCCTCGCGACGTGCGTCAATCTGCTCAACCCGAGCGTGATCGTGATCGGCGGCTCGATGGCGGCCGCGGGCGAGCACGTCATGGCTGGGGTGCGCGAGGTGGTCTACCAGCGCTCGCTGCCGCTCGCCACGACGAACCTGAGGATTGTCCTCTCGCGCGCCGGCGAGCGCGCCGCCGTCATGGGGGCGAGCCAGCTCGTGTCCCAGCACATCCTCTCCCCCACGGGCATCGAGGCGACCCTCTCGGCGAGCGCCGGCTAGGGCCTCTCTGACGCTCTAAGCCACCGCGGCAGCCTCCGCAAGGCGACCGTCCACCATCTCGAGGACGCGGTCACAGTGGCCGAGCACGTCGTGATCGTGTGTGACCATAAGCACCGCGACGCCGAAACGCGCGGCCTGCTCAGCGAGGAGCCCCACGACTTCCGCGCTGCGCCGCCGGTCGAGCGCGGCGGTCGGCTCGTCGACGAGGAGCAGCGGCGGCCTGTTGACGAGCGCCCGCGCGATCCCGATCCGCTGCCGTTCGCCGCCGCTCAGCTGCCCGGGCCGGTGGCCCGCGCGGTGTTCCATCCCGACAGCGCGGAGGAGCGGCTCGGGGTCCAGGCCGCGGTTCCCGGCGAGACGCGCCGCGAGGCGGAGCTGGTCTGCCGCGGTCAGAGCCGGGATGAGGTTGCCCGACTGGAAGACGAAGCCGATGTTCTCGAGCCGGAAGCGGGCCGCCGCTCCGGTCCCGAGCCCCGAGACGTCGGTTCCCTGGACGCGCACCGAGCCCGACGTCGGGGCGGAGAGGAGCCCCGCGACGGCGAGGAGCGAGGACTTCCCCGAGCCGGACGGGCCGACGACGGCGGCGAACTCGCCCGGCTCGACGCGGAGCGAAACGGAGTCGAGGGCGCGGACGCTCGCCTCGCCGTCGCCGAGGTCGAGGACGACGTCGGTCAGGTCGAGGGCAGGGACGGGCCGGGCTGGGGTGGGCGGGACGGGATTGACGTTCATCGGTTTCCTCCGAGGGCTGTAAGGGGATCGACGCGGGCGATGCGCAGGATGGCGACGCCGGCGCCCGCGAGGCCGAGCCCGATCGTCAGGGCGGTCGCGACCGCGACGGGCGCCGGCTCGAGGCTGAAGGGGGCCGTTGAGGGCATGAGGGCTCCCAGCACGACGGCGGCCCCCACGCCCAACGCTGTGAACGCACCCAGCAGCATCGCGGCCTGCGCAAGGCCGTCCCGCAGGAGATAGCCGGCCGAGGCGCCGATGGCGCGCAGGACCGCGAGCTCGTGCTTTCGTTGGATGGTCCAGACCGTGAAGAACGCGCCGACGACGAGCGAGCTGATCGCGTACAGGAACACCTGGATCATCGTGAGTGTGAGCGTCTCCGGCTGATAGCCGGGCGAGGCGTTGAACGCCTGGGGTTTGGTCATCGAGACGGTTCCGGCCCGCGCGTCGATCGCCGCGAGATCCGGCGTCGCGCCCGCCGCAGACCGGACCGCGACGGCGCTCGCGTAGCGATACGCGACGGCGTCGACCTGGGCCTGCGCCGGCGGGCCAGGCTTGGCGGCGCCGGACGCGATGAGGCGCCATGTGGCGAGGGGAAGGTAGGCGACGTTGACGTGGCCGAACGTCGCCTGGCCCTTCGTGAAGCCGACCACGGTCAGCTCGACGCCGATTCGGTCGAGCGTGACGGTGCTCCCGAGGTCGAGGCCTTTGGCCCGCGCCGTCTCCGAGACGACGATCCCGGCCGGCCCGGACAGGCTCTCGCCGCGCGAGACGGCGGGAGAGAGGAAGCCCGAAGGCTCGACGCCGAAGAGCGTGAGGTCGGTCTGCTGCCCGTTGGCCGTGCCGTGGACTGAGCTCACGCCCAGGGGTTCGGCCGCGGCGACGCCCGGCGTGTCCTTCCATGCGGCGAGCTGCTGCGGGTCGACGAGGGATCGGCTGAACGCGTTGTCGGTGATCGTGCCCTTGCTGAAGGCGAAGCTTGTGGCGGGCATCGAGCGCAGGCCGGATACGCCGTCGTTCGTGAGGCCCGCAGCGAGCCCCGACAGCAGGACGACGAGCAGCGCGATGAGCGAGATCACGGCGCCCATGAGGGCGAACCGCCCTCGGGCAAAGCCGAGTTCGCGGAGTGCGAGGAACATGGAACCCCTTGGAGACATGTTGTCGATATCATGCTGACGAATCGTCAGTAACTTGACGACAGTATGTCCTCAAACCGGCTCAGGAGTCAAAAGCCCGAAGTCAGCAAGGAGCCGCCGCGAGGAGCTCATCGAGCGTGGTTTTCAGTTCGCCCTTTCGCACGATCGCGAGGCGCTCGAGCGACTGGCTGACGCGTGTCGTGGTGGGGGTGGCCGAGGGCAGCATCGAACTCGAGAAGTCGGCTCCGACCCTGGCGGCGCATCTTCGGCCGGCCGCGGCAATTCCTCCCGCCTGACGGCGTCTAGGGACTTTGGGCCCTGTAGCTGGGGCGCCTCTTGTGGGGATCCTTGTCTTTCACCACTTTTCACGGCTCCGGCCGAAAGAGCTGAGCGCGCCGTGGACCCGCCGAGAGGAGATCTGTGGATTCCGAACGCCGACACCGTCCGACCGATTCCGAAATCTTCACGCTGCAGGAACGCCTGCTTGCGTCCCTCATGAAAGCCGGCCTGAGCGAACAGCAGGCCCGCGCCCAGATAGCCCGGCTCTCCGCCGGGGATGTCTGGGGCGGCTGATCACTACCCCTTCATACAGCCGGCGCCGGCACACGAACTCGACGAGGAGTTCGGGTGGCGGCGCCGGCTGACTTATTTGCGGGGGATTGCACTGGACAGTTGCCCTATGGGTAATCATAGAGTTTGTTTGGAGAAAACTCGTCAGTAACTTTCCGTGGGTTTCGGGGAATTTGAGATTCAAGGTCTCAGAATCGACAAGGGGGAGCATGCGCGTTACGTCATTCCGCGCCGTCGCCCTCTTCCGCTCCGCACTCATCGCCGCTGGCCTAGGCATTGGCTGGCTGCTGCTCTCCGGCGCGGCCGCCTCCGCCTCGAGCGATCTGCTCGGCACGCCGGTCGCGTCCCCCGTGACGTCCGCCGTCGCGGCGGTCACCGCGCCGGCCGAGCGCACCGCCGCGACCGTCGCCCCCGCCGTGCCGCGCGCGCTGGGCACCGCGGGCAGGGCAGTCCAGCAGACGACGACGGGGCTCGCCACCGTCGTCGAATCGACCCCCGCCGCTGTGGCTCCCGTCCTCACCGGCCCGCTCGCTCCGCTCTCCCCCGCCGTCGGCAAGACTGCCTCGGGTGCCGGTGAAGCGATCACAAGCCTCGGCACCGCCGTCGGCACGGTAGTCGGCGCCCAGGCTCCGGCGAGCGCCGAACCCGCCGCCAGCACCGCTGCGGGTCCCCTGCCGCGTTCCGCGGCCGCGCCGGCGGTCGCCGCCCTCGCCAGCGTCGGCGCGGAGTCACCCGCCTGGCCGCCCGTCGCGGCCGCGCCCGGCACCCACGCCACCGCGGGCGTGACGGCTCCGGCGGCTCCCTCCGGGGATCCCACCAACGTGGTCGCGCCGGCTCAACTCCCTAGCGGGGTTGGCGACGGCGAGACGACGGGTTCCGCCGGTCCATCGGCCGGTCCCGCCGCACTGGCGTCCGCATTCTTCCTCGCTCCCCTGCTCGCGGCGTCCAGCCGCCTACGGCCTTCGAGCGAGCACCTCCCCTCTTCCCCCGCGTTCGATCCCGGCTCCACTCCCGACTGACAGGGGTCGAGTCTGCCCTTGAGGCGGACACGTCCGGCCCTGCGCGCCCACTGCGCGCCCCACTGTCCAGTCTGGAGATGACACCGTGAATACCCTTGCCCGCCGAGTGCTGCTCGGCGCGGTCATCGCCGGAGGCCTCATGGGCCTCGGCGAGGCAGCCGCCTCAGCAGCCACCCCACCCATCGCCACGGTCACGGCCCCCGTCGTGCCCGCAACCGCAACCGTGGCCGACCTCGCCGTCGTCAACCCGACCGGCACCAGCACCAGCACCAGCACCACGCCGACCACCCCGGTCACCACCAGCGCCCCGCTCGCAACCGTCACCGCACCCGCCGTCCCGGCAACCGCGAATGTCGCCGACCTCGCGGCAATCAACCCGACCAGCGCGGGGACCACCGCCACGGCGCCCGTCGCAACCGTCACCGCCCCAGCGGTCCCGGCGTCGGGCACCGTGACCCCGGGTCTCCCGGGCGCTGGCACGGCTCCGGCGGTCGTGCTCAACCCGGCTACGACGGACGCCGGCAGCACGGCGGGCGCAACCGGCAGTGCCGGTGGCCCCGCAGCCAACACCACGACGTCGGCATCGGTGGGCGGGGCCGGCAACGGCACGGCGTCCGCCGTCGACCCGAGCGCGGCCGGCACCGCTGCCTCCGGTCTGGGCTTCCAGGCCTCCGGCGTCCAGGACGGCAGTCGCGGCCTCAACATCCAGACGGCCGCGGAAAAGCAGGCAATGCACAGCCTGCCGATCTGGGCGCTCATGGTGCTGGGCGGCCTTCTGATCGCGGGCCTCGCGTACCTCGCCACCGCGCGTCGCATGCGTCGGAGCTAGTCCGGCCCACAGGGCGGGCGCGGTCGCGCGTCCACCGGTAACCGACGCCGCCGCACGGGCCATCAAGCGCCCGGCGTCATGTGGTACTTCGCTGCCGTGTCCCGGAAGACGCAGCACGGCCACGCCCGCCCGCAGCTCGCGCATTGTCCCTCGATGAGACTCCCGATGGGCGTGTGCACGGTGGCGAACAGGGCATCGAGCTCCGCGTCAACATTCGGGATCCTCGTATTCAGGACCACCGAGCCCGTCTCCTGGGCCCGGATCCTCTTCACGAGTTCCTCACGAAATGCGGCATCAGCTTTCACGACGCAAGACCTCCCCATCCAGGAACTGCCGACGCCAACATTCTGGAACCGTGGTGGCGCCGGAGACACGAGTGGTCGGTACGTGATTGGATCCGAGGCCGGCACTTGCGCCAATACCCCTGAGTACGCACCGCGGCATCGCCGAGCACCCACTTGCGCAACGCGTTAGTAACCACTAACGTATTTCGGATGACGGCCCTCTGGGTGCTGCCGACCGAGAACGGCACGACGTAGGGTTTCCTCGGGATCATCCCGAAGGTGCTCTTCCTGGTCACCCCGGGAAGAGCCGCCCATGTCGAACGCGCCAGGATCAGCGCCCACGCCTAACCCCCAACAGAATCAACCACGCAAGGAGAATCCAGATGGCTAAGTACCTCCTTCTCTACCGTTCGGACGTCAGCGCGGCCGAGCAGATGATGGGCGCCACCCCCGAGGAGGCCCAGGCGGGCATGCAGGCCTGGATGGATTGGTTCGGCAAGGCCGGCGAGGCCGTCATCGATGGCGGCTCGCCCGTCTCCGGCGACGACCAGACGATCGGCGGCTACTCCGTCCTCCAGTCCGATTCCCGCGAAGCCCTCGACTCGCTCCTCGAAGACCACCCGCACCGGAAGGTCGGCACGATCGAGGTCCTCGAGTTCCTGGCCGCGCCGGGAATGTGACCCACGAGCACCAACAACGGCGGCGTCCCTGGCATCAGGGGCGCCGCCGTCGTTCTGTTCCACACTTGTAAAACAGCGCCTAGGATTGGTGTCATGACGGCATCGATCGGTTTCCGCCCCACGCCGGACGACGAGCGCATTCTTCACGAAGCCGCACGGCCCGGTGAGACCACGTCCGACACCCTCCGCCGGGCTCTGCGGTTGCTTGACCATGAGCGATGGCTCGAGCAGTTCCGGTCGGATGCCGAGGCGCTCAAGGGCGAAGACCTCAACGCGGAGCCGGAAGCCTGGTGATCCGCGGGGCCGTGTACCGAATCGACCTCGGCCGCCCGCGAGGGCATGAGCAAGGGGGCAAGCGGCTGGGCTTGGTGATCTCTCCGTCGGAATCGCCTCTCTCGGTCGTAACGGTGGTCCCAACCTCGACGTCGGTCGGCCCTTCCATCCACCGTCCCGAAGTTGAGATCGCGGGACGGCTGACCCGAATCCTCGTCGATCAAGTCCGCTCGATCGACGTGGACTACCTCGTCGGGGACCCATTCGACTACTTGACCCGAAATGAATTCGCCGGCGTGGAACTCGCTCTCGCCCAATATCTCGGACTCCAGGACACGGCCCCGCCAAGGAACCGCTGAGTCCTTACCGCGGGCCAGCACGCTCGAGTGGGCGCGGCGAATCGTGGCCGACCTCGAGGAGGGACGGCTGGCCTGGACCGCCGAGGAACTGTACTCCAAGGCGGCCGAGGCAGGCACTGAGGATGCCAGTACCCACGGCGCGCCGGAAGATTCCAGAAAATAGTCCGCCGCGGTGTCCGATTGAGGCACAGACGTTCGTTGCAAGGGTGAGAGGCCGCCGGCACCGGCGTCCCCCAACCAAAGGAGATGGTCCAGATGCAGTATCTGGTTTCCGTGATCAACACCAGCACCGACCTCGCCACGGATGAGGAGCAGGCGGCGATCGACGTGTTCAACGACCGGCTCATTGCCGAGGGCAACTGGGTCTTTGCCGGCGGCCTCGGGGGCCCCGATTCGGCGACGGTCATCGACAACCGGGACGAGCAGCCCGTGGTGACGGACGGGCCCTTCGTCGAGACGAAGGAGTACATCGTGGGCTTCTGGATCCTCGAGGCTCCCGACCTCGACGTCGCGCTCAAGCTGGCCGCCGAGGGATCCAAGGCCTGCAATCGGAGGGTAGAGGTGCGTCCGTTCCTGTGAGCGCGATCGACGCCCGGGACGCGATCACCCGAGCCCACCGCGAGGAGTGGGCGCGGGTGGTCGCCTCCCTGACCCGGCGTTTCGGCGACCTCGACATCGCCGAGGAGGCGGCGGCCGAGGCGTTCGCCGCCGCCGTGGAGCGATGGGCGGACGACGGCGTACCCCCTCACCCGGGCGCCTGGCTCACCACCACGGCGAACCGGAAGGCCATCGATCGGATCCGGCGCGAGGCGAAGCGCACCGACAAGCACCAGGAGGCTCAGGCGTTGTACGACGACGACCCGCCCGAGCCGATCGGCGCCATCGAGGACGAGAGGCTCCGGCTCATCTTCACGTGCTGCCACCCCGCCCTCGCGATGGAGGCCAGGATGGCACTGACGCTGCGCCTGGTCGGCGGCCTGACGATGCCCGAGATCGCGCGGGCGTTCCTCGTACAGGAGGACGCCATGGGACGGCGCATCACCCGGGCGAAGGCCAAGATCAAGGCGGCCCGCATCCCCTACCGGGTGCCGTCGGCGGAGGATCTGCCGGCCCGGGTTTCCGGCGTGCTCGCCGTGCTCTTCCTCGTCTTCAACGAGGGCTATCTCGCAACGGGGCCTGACACCGACCCCGTGCGCCCGGACCTGACCGCCGAGGCGATCCGGCTCACCCGCCTGATCCGCACCCTCCTGCCCGACGACGGCGAGGTGGCCGGGCTCCTCGCGCTCATGCTCCTCATCGAGGCGCGCAGCACCGCCAGGTTCTCCGCAGACGGCGAACCTGTCCCGCTCGACCGGCAAGACCGGGCGGCCTGGGACGCGGCGCTCATCGCCGAAGGGCATCGGCTGGTCCGAGAGCGGCTCGCCACCGGCGACGCCCCGGGTCGCTACCAGCTCCTCGCGGCGATCAACGCGGTGCACACCTCCGCGGACGACGCGCGGGACACCGACTGGTCACAGATCGTCGCCCTCTACGACCAGCTCGTCCGCCTCGACCCCTCGCCGATCATCGCGCTCAACCGTGCCGTGGCGATCGCCGAGCTCGACGGCGCTGAGGTGGCCTTGGCCGCCGTCGTCCGTCTTGAAGCCAAGCTCGCGGGCTACCGCGCCTACCACGCGACCCGCGCCGATCTGCTGCGCCGGCTGGGACGCAACCTTGAAGCGCGCGCCGCGTACACCGCGGCCATCGAGCTGGCGGGCAACGGCGCCGAGACCGCCTACCTGACTCGGCGCCGCGACGAGCTCATCTAGCGCCCGCGATCAGCCGGCGGTCTCCCCCCGGGGCGACCCTTGGCCGTTGGGAGACGCCTGCTTCGCCTGCACGTCAGCAAGCACGCGGGCGTGGATCTCTTCGGAGAGCACGTGGATGAGCTTCGTGAGCTCGGTGTTCTCCGTCAGCAGGGTCTCCTGCTCGCGGTAGTCGCGGTCTGCCTTGGCCTGCTGGAAGGCTGCCTGCCGATTCTGCCCGATCATGACGAAGGTCGAGAGGAAGATCGCCTCGAGCGAGACGACGAGCGTCAACGTCGGCCACGGCGACGGCTCGACCCACAGCATCCACACCGCGAAGAGCACGATGTGGATGTAGACGAACCACATGGAGCCGGCGAAGGACGTGATCGCGTCGGCGATGCGAAGCTGCAGGCTGGCCGCGCGACGCTCGGCCTCCGCCAGCACCGCCGGGTGGAGCGCCGAGAGATCGGCCCTCTTCAGCAGCAGTCGCGGGCGCAGGTGTGGGGCTGGGTGCTTCACGGTGACGGTGGTGGTGCCAGCAGCCTGGGTCATGGAAGTCTCCGAGGTGTGAGGCGGGCCGGTCCCGCCGGTCTAGGACTGAGCCTAGACGGCGGCGTGTGAAATGCTCGGATACGTGGCGGACGAACCGACAGCAGAAGAATCCTGGACCTCACGCGGCCGGCGCGTGGTGCACAGCGGGCGCATGACGTTGGCGAAGCATTCCGTCAGGCTCCCCGACGGCACCGAGAGCGAGTACGAGGTCGACGAAAGCGCCCCGTTCGCCGTGGCGACACTGCTCTACGACGGCGAACACGTCTTCCTGACCCGCCAGTACCGGTATCCGATCGACCAGTGGATCTATGACCTGCCCGGCGGCGCCGGCGATCCCGGCGAGGAACCGGCCGAGGCAGCGCGCCGCGAACTCGAGGAGGAGCTTGGGCTCGTCGCGCAGGATCTGCGCCCGTTGCACACCTTCTACACCAACCCCGGCCGCTCGGCCTGGCCCGTCCACCTCTTCACGTGCACGTCCACGACTGTCGGCACCGCACACGTCGACGACCCCGCCGAACAGATCAGGCTTGTCCGGATGCCGCTGGCGCGGCTCGACGCTCTCCTGGCGGCTCACCAGATCGTCGACTCAAGCCTCCTGATCGCGCGCGCGATGGCCGCCGTCACGGGCTTCCTGCCGCCCATCCGACCACGTCGGTGACCGAGGACGGCCTCGCCTCGACTCGGAGCGGGACAGCGCCAACGCCGCGGACGCCATCCGCAAGAAAGGGAGCCACCATGCCGGCCATTCCTGTCGAGCCCGATGCGATCAGCTGCGCGACGTGCGGTGTCGAATTCGGCCTCGAACGCGACGCACTGCCCGAGGTCTGCCCCATCTGCGCCGACGAGCGGCAGTACGTCCCCGCCACCGGCCAGGCCTGGATCACACAGGCGGAATGGGCCAGCCACGCCGAAGTTCGAGTCACTGAGCTCGGGCCGGACCAGTGGGGCATCACGGCACAGAACGTCGGCATCGGCCAGACGATGCAGCTCGTGCGCACCCCTGCCGGCATTCTCCTCTGGGATCCCACCGGATTCGTCGATCTGGGGACCGCGGAGTTCATCCGCTCGCTGGGGCCCGTGCTGGCGATCGTTGCCAGCCATCCCCACATGTACGGCGCGCAGGTGGGGTGGTCACGCGCCGTCGGCCGTCCCCCGACGGCGCCGACCTCAAGGTGCAGGAGTCGGCGCAGCGGCAGATCCGCTGGATGCGCGGGGACTTCGACCACCTCACGTGACGCTGGCGGGACGAACGACGACGGCGAGCGGCCGCCGTCGTCCGTCCCGCAGGGCCTGCTAGTCCTGGTTCGTGCGCAGCCAGATCGGGTTGGTCAGGGCGGCCATGGGGCCGAAGCTCAGGCTGGGGCCCATCGACGTCCCGCCGGGCTTGCCGTCCGCCATGGGGTGGCGGACCTCCGCACGCAGGTACGCGGCGATCTCCGGGCGAGTCACCCACGTGACGGTTCCGGATCCGGAGGCCGGGAGGGTGGTCTGAAGCATCTGGCCCTCGTCGGTGAACAGCCGCACGGTGCCGTTGGGGACGCCCGCAACGTCGACCGTCACGGTGATGTCCTCGTCTGGCTTCGCCTTCAGGATGTCGCCGATGCCCGCCTTCTGGCCACCCGCGGACTTCGCCGTGAACGTCAGGTTCACGTCCGCCGACTCCGCGATCCACGAGCGTCCCGCCTTGAGCCCGGCGAGAATCGCGTCGCGGGAGAGGCCGTCGGCGAGGACCACGTTGTGCGGCCAGCCGATGACGTGGTTCGGGTTGTGGGCGTCGCTGTTGCCGAAGGCCGGCAGCCACTTCTTGCCGGTGCGAGCCGCGTCCGCGAGCAGGTTGTCCCACGTCGAGACGGCCGCGTCGTCGTCCCAGCCCCACGGGCCGGTCCACACCTCGGTGCCGTCGAGTCCGTCCAGCCCGAACTTCCACTCGCTGCCGATCCACGGGCAGTACATGTGGGCCGCAACGGTGAGGCCACCGGCCTCCCGCACACGATCCTGGAACTTCTCGAACACCTTGTCGCGGGCGCGATAGCGCCAGTCGATGAACTCGCCGGGAGTGGTGCCGAGGGCGAGCCAGTGCCCGTTGCGGGTCGTCACTTCCTCACCGGTGATGATCAGCAGGTCCTCGCCCGCGAGCGGGCCCCAGATGCCGTGCGACGCGCTCGTGTTGTGGTCGGTGGAGACCATAAAGTCGAGCTTGCCGGCGCGAGCGCCCGCCGCGACCTGCTCCGGCGTGTTGTGCCCGTCGGAGTACACGCTGTGCAGGTGGCAGTCGCCGCGGTACCAGTCCCGGCCGCGACCCTTGGCGCTCGTGGCGGGGTACGACGGCGTGAAGGCCGCGCCAGGCTCACCCGCGGTGAGCGTGACCTGGACCTCGTAGTCCATGCCCTGCGGCGCAACCTGGTACGGGCCGAGGACAATGTGCCACGTCCCGGGCATCACGTCGCCCGGGAGATAGCCCGGCGTGGCTTCCGGACGGCTGATCGAGAACTCGGTGCGGAACCCGCCGGACCAGCCGCGGAAGCCCTCGCCGCCCACGTCGATTCCGCGTGCGTCGAAGATGCCGATATCGCACGCGTTGCCCGGCGTGCCCGCCGGCACCGAGGGCTTCGAGTAGCTGTACGAGACCGAGATCTTGGCGGTCCCGGCAGGCACGACGACCGGCAGGTACACGAAGTCCGGGGCGCCTGGGACCAGGTGGCCGGTGATCTTCTTCGTCTGGGCCGCATCCGCCGTGTCCGCGCGGGCGGGTTCGGCGAACACCATCGGAGCGAGCGCGATCCCGGCGCCGGTTCCGAGGGCTGCGAGCAGCGCCCGCCGCGAGAAATCATGGTTGGCGATGTCTGACGGACGAACGTTCGGGAGAGAATTCATGCCGTCAACCCTTTCGCTCCCCGGCATCCCGCACGTGGCCGGGAAGTGAACTGCGCGAGGCGAGAAGCTAGTGCTTCAGGTCCACGAGTTCCTGCAGCACCTGATCGCTCGTCGTGATGATGCGCGCGTTCGCCTGGAACCCGCGCTGCGCGACGATGAGGTTCGTGAACTCTTGGGAGAGATCGACATTCGACATCTCGAGCGCGCCCCCGGCCAGGGATCCGAACCCCGGATCCCCGGCCTGGCCCACTTGCGCGGTGCCCGAGTTGGCCGTGCTCGTGTAGGCGGAGTCGCCGGTCTTCTCGAGGCCCGCGGGGTTCGTGAACTTCGCGAGCGCGATCCGGCCCACGGTCTGCTTGAGCCCGTTGCTGAACGCCCCTACGAGCGAGCCGTCTCCCCCGAGCGTGAAGGATTCGAGCGTCCCGGCGGCGGAGCCGTTCTGGCCCGTGGCCGCGACCGTCGTCATCCCGGCGTAGCCCGTCACCGCGCTGAGGTCCGCGGTGATCCCGCCGACCGCGAGCGCGCCGCCGGACGTGAGCTTGCCGTTCGTGAAAGCGAGCGAGCCAGCGCCCGTGGTCCCGTTGGCGTCCGCGCCGGAGACGTCCCAGCCGCCCGCGGAGCGCGTGAACGTGAGCGCGAGATTGCGGGCCACCCCGTTGGCGTCGTAGACACGAAGGTCGCGCTCGAGCGAAGTCCCCGGGGCGGCGTCCGAGGGAAGGTTGCCGTCCACGGAGGCGGTCGTCGTCGCGATGGCGGCGATGGTCGCAGTCGGCGAGAGGGTGATGTTGCCGATCGGCGAACCCGTGTTGACGTTCCCCGCGGCGTCCGCGGTCCAGCCCTGGAGGAGACCGCCGTCGGGCGCCACGAGCCGCCCGGACGCGTCGAAGCCGAAGGACCCCGCGCGCGTGTAGAGCTGCTGGCCCCCGCGGCTCGTGATGAAGAAGCCGTCACCGGAGATCATCATGTCCGTCGCCTTGCCGGTGGACTGCGCCGAGCCCTGGTTGAAGTTCGTGGTCACTGCCGCGACCTTCACCCCGAGGCCGATCTGGGCGGGGTTTGTCCCACCCGTCGCGGGCTGCGGGCCGGAAGCGCCCTGCGTGAGCTGCGAGAGGGTGTCCTCGAACTCGGTCGACGATCCCTTGAAGCCCACCGTGTTGACGTTGGCGATGTTGTTGCCCGTGACGTCGAGCATGGTCTGGTGGGCGCGCAGGCCCGAGATGCCTGAGTAGAGCGAGCGGAGCATTGCACTGCCTTTCTAGCCGGTGATTCCGGTGATCGAGTCGAGGGAGATCGAGGCGCCGCCTACGGTAACGGTCGGCGTCGTGCCGCTGTAGGAGACGGAGCTCGCGGTGCCGCTGCCTGCACTGCCGTCCGCGGCGAGGTACGTGACGGCCTTCCCGATGAGGGCGGCGGCTGCCGAGCGCTGCTGGACACTGAGCCCAGCGGTGCTGTCCGAGGCGAGCTGGGTGAGCTTCTCCATCATGGCGAGCTGCGTGGTCTGGTTGATCATCGCGTTCGTATCCATGGGCGAGCTCGGGTCCTGGTTCTTGAGCTGCGTGACCAGGAGGTCCATGAAGACACTCGAGTCCATGGTCTGCTTCGGCGTCCGAGTGGGTGCGGCGGAGGTCAGGCTTGTCGCGCCGACTGGGCTGCTTGCGGCCGTCCCTCCGACCGTGCTGCTCACGGGGCTGATGGTCATGGTGTGCCTTCCTTGGTCACGCGAGGATGTCGAGGCTCGTGTCGGCGCTGGAGTGACCCAGCGGGGCGCCGCGCGCGGGAAGGCCCGCCGCAGAGATCGGGCCGAGGCGGAGCGCCGGGGTCCCGCGGCGGCCACGCCCGCCGTCGAACCCGCCCCGCCCACCGCCGTCGAACCCGCCCGGCCCGCCCTCCCGCTGCGGCGCGTCGCGGCTCGAGAGGTCCAGACTCGCGCCGATCCCGGCGTGGGCGAGGTCGCGCCTCAGCTCGGGCAGGACGGCCTGCACGGCGGCGCGTCCCGCGTCCGACGGCGCGAACAGCTCCACCCGCACCCCCTCCGCACCGATGTGCGCCTGGACCGTGACCGGCCCGAGGTTCTCCGGCGTCACCTTGACGGTCATGACGTGCTCCCCCGGCCCCGCCGCGACAACCGTGAAGAGCGGCCGCGCGAGCTGAGTGGCGAAGCCGGGCGACGCCGAGGCGGGCGGCGGCGTGGATGATTGAGCCGAGGCAGATTGAGCCGGTGCCGTCACCTCAGAACGGACGACGACGGCGCCCGGCACCCCAAGGAGCGTCACCGCCGAGGGCGAGACAGACTGCGAGGGCGAGAAGGACTGCGGGCCGGATACCGTGCCAGGCAGTGAGGCCGGCGCAGCGGTTGCCGCGCCGTGGACGGGTGAGAGCGCGGAGCCTCGGCCGGGAGCAGGCTGCCCGGCCGCCGAGCCCAGCGCCACGGCGGCGAAGGGCCCCGCGAGTCGCTGCTCGGACGTGGGGCCCGGGAACCCGCCCCCCAGTGGCGGGCTCCCGGGGGTCAAAGGGGCGGGCGACGACTCGCCTGTGGCAGGCCCAATGCCCGAACCCGGCAGCGCAGCACCCGCAGGAAGCGCGGTCGTCGGCAGCGGAACCGCGAGCGCGACGAGGGATGGGTCGACACCGGGCAGAGGCGCCCCCGCCGAATCCGCGTCGACGGGACGCGAAGCCGCCCGACGCTCCCCACTGCCGCTCGGCACTGCGGGGCCTCCGGGAAGCGACGAGGCGAGGGCCCCCGGGGAAGCCGCAGCGCCGCCGTCGTCCGGGGTAGCCCCGTCGTTCGGGGCGGCCCCGTTGTTGGGAGTTGCCCCGACCCGCAGCGCCGCAAGCGCCGCCGCAAACAGCCCGATCGGGGCAGGCGCCTTGGCGGACGAGGCCGCCGCCCCCGCACCGGGCCCCGCCCCCGCCGGCACGGCACCGGGAAGCGCAGCGGCCAACGAATCAGTCACGCGGACACCCCCCGAGACAGCGCGGCCACGATCTGGCGCGCCTGCGGCTCCCATTTCGCGTACGCGTCGGGGTACGCGGAGCCCTGGACGGCCTGGTCGGCCGCCGCGACGGGCAGGTTCTGCCAGCCCGGGATGGCGGTGAGCCGGTCGAGGAACCTGTTCGTGGACTTCGCAGGATCCATGGCCTCCGCGACCGTGCCCCACGAGAATTGACTCCCGTTGACCTGCTGCTGGAACAGGCCCACGGAGTAGCCGTCGGTGCCCACGGCCGACTGATCGGGCGCGAGCTGCTGCGATCCCGCGACCTTCGGATTCCAATACATGCGCAGCGAGGACTCTTGGAGAGCGGTCGAGATCGCGTCGACCGCCGCCTGGGCGGGCAGTCCGCGGGCCCGAGCCTCGCCGACGATCGCCCGGGCATAGCCCGTCTGCGTCGCGTCGAGCCCGGCCGCGTCGAGCCCGGCCGCGTCAGGCCCGGAGACCCCGTGGTCAGCAGGGACGATCCGCCGGATGGCCGTGAGGTTGCCGTATTTCTCCCACGCGTCGCGGACCTGGACGGTCTTGCCGGGCTGGGGCGCGTCGATGGCCTTCCCGTTCCCGAGGTAGATGGCCACATGCTCGCCGCCGAAGCTCACCAGAAGGTCCCCCGGCTGCGCGTCGGCGAGCGAGGCGACGGACGTCCCCTGGGCCATCTGGTCGTGGACGACGCGCGGGAGCGGGATCCCGAGGTCCTGGTAGACGCGCTGGACGAACCCCGAGCAATCGAGGCCCGTGCTCGGGTCGGTGCCGCCCCACACGTAGGGCACGCCGACGTACTTCTGCGCGTCCGCGGCGATCTGCTCGCCGGTCGCGGTGCCGGCTGGATTGGTGCCGGCTGGATTGGTGCCAGCTGGGCTGGCGCCAGCCGAGGCGCTGGCTGGCGTGGCGCCCGCGAGCGCCTGCGCGAACGCGCCGGCCCCGCTCACGGCGGCCGACGACGAAGCTCGGGCCACAGCGGTGCGCCGCGCCGGGTCGAGTTGGCTGAGGGTCGACTGGATCTCGTTGATGCGCCCGATAGCGGCGTCGAGCGTCACGGGGTCGCCTCTTCTGCTGGCCGAGCTGGGCTCTGCTGACCGCGCCGCGTCGCCCCCAGCTCGTCGAGGACGCCCTGTTCCACGGCGAGCTCGGCGGCCGCAGCGGCCTCGGCGTGCCGCGCCTCGAGCTTCTCGAGGCCGATCGTGCGCGCGCGGGCCGCGGCGAACTCGAGCTGCGCCGCGTCCCGCTCGGACTCGGCGAGCTCGGCGAGCGCCCGCAGCTCGGCGAGCATGCTCGTCGACGAGGCGCGCGCGGCGGCGACAGCCCGCAGCGCGGCCGAGGTGTCGACATCGGACGAAATCCGATCACCGTCGGCGCGGCCCGCCTCCTCGCGGACGGCGAGCGCCCGCTGCCGCGCGTTGGCCGCGCCGAAGCGCGCCGCGGCCTGGTCCTGTTCGAGCTGGCGCAGCCGGAGCAGTCCGGCCAGGCGGAACTGCTGGCGGGTCATCGGGCACCTCCGAGGATCGTGGTGAGCCGCGCAAGCTGTTCCCACGCGACGTCGGGCGGCGTCTGGTCGTCGAGGCCTTGGCGCAGGAACGCGTCGATCTCGGCCTCGTGATCGAGTGCGGCGTCCACGAGCGGATTGCCGCCCCGCTGATACGCGCCGACGTCGATAAGGTCCTGCGCGGCCTTCCGCGCCGCGAGGACTCGCCGCAGGCCGGCGGCCCATTCCGTGCGCTCGGGCGGGTTGACCTTGGACGCGACGCGGGAGACGGAACCGAGCACGTCGATCGGCGGGTAATGGCCCATGACGGCGAGCTTCCGGTCGAGGACCACGTGGCCGTCAAGGATGGATCGCGCGGCGTCCGCGACGGGTTCGTTGTGGTCATCGCCGTCCACGAGGACCGTGTAGATCCCCGTCACCGAGCCGGTCTCCGCGGTTCCGGCGCGCTCGAGGAGGCGCGCGAGCAGGGCAAAGGTCGACGGCGGGTAGCCGCGTGTGGCGGGCGGCTCGCCTGCCGAGAGCCCGATCTCACGCTGGGCCATGGCCACGCGCGTGAGCGAATCCATCATGAGCAGCACGTGGGACCCGCGGTCGCGGAACGACTCGGCAATGCGGGTCGCGGTGAACGCGGCCCGGAGGCGCATGAGCGCGGGCTCATCTGAGGTCGCGACCACGACGATGGAACGCGCAAGGCCCTCCGCCCCGAGATCGTCGTCGAGGAATTCGCGGACCTCGCGGCCGCGCTCCCCCACGAGCGCGATCACGGAGACCTCGGCCTCCGTGCCGCGCGCGACCATCGAGAGGAGCGAGGACTTCCCGACCCCGGAGCCGGCAAACAGGCCGAGGCGCTGGCCCCGGCCCACGGTCGTGAGCGTGTCGAGCGCCCGGACTCCGGTCTGGAGCGGCGAGTCGATGCGGGCGCGGGCCATCGCGGCCGGCACATCGTGATCGAGCGGCACGCGCTCCACGCGCTCCCCTCCGGCGAGGGGCCCCCGGCCGTCGATCGGGCGGCCGAGCCCGTCCAGCACACGCCCGAACAGCCCGGGCCCGGTGGGAACGCCGAACCCGCCGCGCCGCGCCCGCACCGGGTTTCCGGCGCGGACCCCGGCGAGGCGGCCCAGCGGCATGCACATGAGGACACCCCTCGCGGAGGCGACGACCTCCGCCTCGGTGACGGCGCCGTCGTCGTTCTCCACAGCCACGAGGTCGCCGACCGCGCACGCGAGCCCGGCAACCTCGAGCCCCAGGCCGACGACGGCGGTGACCACCCCCACGCGCTCGGGCGCGGCGGCCTCCAGCGCAGAAGCCAAACCGATCATTCGGCGCCTCCAGCCAGCGCGGCGCGAGCGCGCACGAGCGCGCTCCCGATCCGGGCGTCCAGTTCGCCATCGGGATAGACACTCACGGCGTCCCCGCGCCCCACCGCAGGGTCCGGCACGAGGGCGACACGGCTCGGGCCGGCGCCCGGCTCGAGCAGCGCGAGGTCCGCGGGGTTGAGGCGCACGGCGACGACAGCGTCCGCATCCCGGCCGGAGAGCGCCCGCGCGAGTGCGGCCCGCGCACCCGTCGGCGCATCGGAGAGCTCGTGCCCGATGACCGCCTCGGCGAGCGCGATGGCCGCGGCGGCGAGCTGGGCGTCCGCCTCCTCGAGGACGGGCGCGGTGCGCTCCGCGAGCGCGAACGCGGCACCCTCGAGGAGGGCGACGGCGGCTCGGAGCTGAGTGCGGCCGTGTTCAACAGCCTCGGCGTGCTCGGCGTCGAGCTCCGCGCGGCGGGCGGCAAGCTCGGCGTCGGCGCGGCGCAGACCCGCCGCGTACCCTGCGGCGTGGCCGCGCGTGAAGCCCTCAGCCTCCCCGGACGGGTTGAGCGTGGGGTAGACCACGGGCCGGGCGGAGGCTTCACGAGGCGCTGTCTCAGTAGACAAGATCGTCCTCCTCGCCGCGACGCACGGTGATCGCGCCGCTCGCCTCGAGCTCGCGGATAGCCCGGACGATCGAGGCGCGGGCCTCCTGCACCTCGGAGGCGCGGACCGGGCCCACGGCCGAGATCTCGGACTGGAGGATCTCGCGGTTGCGGTCCGAGACGTTGTTGTTGATCGCGTCGAGCACGGGCTGGGCGGCGCCCTTCATGGCGCGAGCGAGGACGCCCGCGTCGACGCCGCGCAGGATCTGCTGGATGTCGCGGCGCTCGAGCTTGACGATGTCCGCGAACGTGAGCATCTTCGAGCGCACCTCCTCGGCGAGCTCGGGATCACGCTCGTGCAGTCCGTCGAGAACCGCCCGCTCGGTCGAGATGTCGGAGCGGTTGATGATGTCCACGAGGGGCTGCACGCCGCCGATCACCTCGACCTGCCTGCGGCCCGGTCCGAGGGCGGCGCCGGTGCGGGACTTGAGGCTCTCCGCGACGATGCTCACGGCCTCGGGCGTCGCGGAGCCCATCGTCGCGAGGGCCTGGGCCACGTCGATGGCCTGAGCGCCGCCGAGGCCTGCCATGACGTCCGAGGCCTTGTCGGGCCGCAGATGCGCGAGCACAAGTGCGATCGTCTCGGGGAGCTCGCCGTCGAGGAGCGTGAGGAGCTGGGACGGGTCCACGCTGTCGAGGAACTCGAACGACTTCCCGGCCATCGTGGACGCGAGCCGATCCATGACCCCCGCGGCGCGGTCGGCGCCGAACGACGATTCGAGGAGGCCCACCGCGAGGTCGCGGCCGCCGCGCGTGGTCCGGCGGCCCGCGACCGCGATCTCGTGGAACTCCGCGATGACGTGTTCCGACACCGCCGCGTCCACGCGGCTGAGCCGGACGATTTCCGCGGCGATGTCTTCTGCCTCGGACTCGCTGAAGTGGCCCATGACCTTCGCCGCGTTCTCCGGGCTCATCTGCATGAGCACGATCGCGACCTTCTGCGTGCCGGTGAAGAGGTCCGCCGGCGTCATACGCTCTGCCTCTCGTCCATGAGGCCCCGCAGGAACTCCGCGGTCTTCTGCGGCTCGATCGCGCCGAGGCGATCCACCTGCGCGCGGCGCCGTTCGGCGTCGAGCACCTCGGCGCCAGGATCCGGCAGGGCCGGGAGGGGCTCTGCCGCGGGGAGCGCGACGGTCGCCGGAGCCTCGAGGATCGCCGGCGCGTCGACGTCGTCGAACACGATGTCCCCGCCGAGATCGAGCGGCTCGCGGACCGCCATGCGGCGCGAGCGGACCCACAGGAGCACCGCGGCGACGAGGATTGCGAGCAGCGCGATGCCCGCCCACATGACGTTGGTCCACAGCTGCGCCTGGGCCTTCGTGGCGTCGTCCGCCTGCTGCTGCGCGAGCGCGGCCTTGGCCTGATCCGCCGCGGAGGTACTGAACGGCACCACCTGCATCGAGAGGACGTCGCCGCGCGTCGCGTTGATACCCGCCGCGGCGGAGACGAGCGCGTTGAGGTTCTGGATGTTGAGTCCGTTCGCCGCGGACTGGTTGATCGCCACGGACACCGATTGCCGTTTGAGCGCCCCGGCGGGGATCGTGCGGTCCTCCGTGACCTTGTTGACGGCGTTGTCCTGCGTATTGGTGGTCGAGTCGTAGTTGCCGTTGCCGGCCGAGCCCGCGCCGCTCGTGCTCGTCCCCGTGCTCGTCCCCGACGGCACCGCGATATTGTCCGGCCCGAGGACGCCCGAGGCTCCCGCGCCGCCCGTCCCCGTGTATTTCTCCGTCTTGCTCGACTGGCTCAGCGGGGCCGTGTCCTTGTTGCTCGAGAACGTCTCCGACTTCTGCTGCGCCGATTGCTGGTCCACCTCGGGGATCACGGCGACCGTCGCGTTGCCGGGCCCGAGGACCCGGTCGAGGACGGCCTGGACCGCGGCCTGGGTGCGCTGCTGATAGTCCGCTGCCTGCTTCGAGCCGTTCCCGCTGCCGCCCGCCCCGCCGGAGCCGACGGCGGAGAGCACGTTGCCCTGCGAGTCCACCACGGAGACGTTGGCCGGCTTGAGCCCCTGGACGGCGGCGGAGGTCAGGTGGACGATCGCGTCCACCTTGTCGCTCGTGAGCGTCTGGCCGGGCAGCGTCTGCACGAAGACGGACGCCGTGGGGTCCGCCTGCTGCGACGTGAAGACGGTCTGCGCGGGGATGGCAAGCTGGACAGTCGCCGTCTTGACGCCGTCGAGGTGGGAGATCGTCGTGCCGAGCTCGCCCTCGATGGCCCGCTTGTAGGTGACGTTCTGCTGGAACTCCGAGGACGTCACGCCCATCTTGTCGAGGAGCGAGTATCCGGTCGCGGGCGCCGCCGGGAGGCCCGCCGCCGCGGCCTTGAGCCGCTCGTCGTAGACCTTCTCCTGCGGGACGAGCACGGTCGAGCCGCCGTCGGACAGCTGGTACGGCACGTTGTCCTTGCCGAGCTGCTGCACCACGGCGCTCGCGTCCGCCCCCTGGAGCCCCGTGAAGAGCGGCGCGTAGCTCGGCTTCATGAGCCACGAGGCGAGTGCGACGCCGCCGAGCACGAGGACCGCGAGGCCGATGATCGCGACCGTGCGCTGGCCCGCGGTGAAGCCCTTGACCGTCGCGGCGAAGCGCCTTCCGAGCGCGGTGACGAACGGCGGCATCAGCCCTGCATCCTCATGATCTCGTTGAACGCGTCGACGGCCTTGTTGCGCACGGCAGAGGCGAGCTCGAGCGTCACCTGGGCGCGGGTCGCCGCGATGGTGGCGTTGTGGATGTCATCGAGGTTGCCCGTCACGGCCTGGACGGCGAGCTGGTTCGACGTCGACTGGAGCTGCTGCAGATTGTCGACGGCGCCCGCGAGGCTCGCGCCGAAGTCGCCGCTGGGCGCTTGGGTGCCCGCCGTCGTCGTTCGCGCCGCTGGCGAGACGGACGACGACGCCGGGGCGGCAACGCCGGCGACCACGGCGCCGATCGGGCCGAGGGCTGCAAGGCTCATGAGGACTTCCCGATCTGGAGGGCCGCTTCGTAGATGTCGCGCGCGCGGTCCACGACCTGCGCGTTGGCCTGATAGCCGCGCTGGGCCATGATGAGCGCGCCCATCTGCTCGTTGAGGTCGATGTCCGGGTAGCGGACATAGCCGTCCTTGTCCGCGAGCGGGCTGTCCGGCTGGTAGGCGAGCCGACCCGTCGCGTCGCCCTGCGGCGTCCCGCTGACGTAGACGCCCGAAGTCCCCGGGCCGGCCTGCACCTCGATGTAGCGGGCCTGGAACGCGGGCCCGCTCGTGGGCGCAGCCGTGTTGACGTTCGCGAGGTTGTCCGAGATGGCGTCGAGCCACTTGCGATGCACCGTGAGCGCGGTGCCGGCGATGCCGATGGCGTCGAACGTCATGCCGTCCTCATCGCCGCGCGCACGCCCGTGAATTCGGCGTTGATCGCCTGCGACGCGAACTGGTACCGCAGCACGGTGTCGACGTTCGAGAGCGTCTCCGTGTCGAGGTTCACGTTGTTGCCGTCGGTGCGCGTGGGCTCCTGCGAGACCGCCGTCGTCGCGGCGACGCGTCCGTCCCCGGCCGCGACCGAGGCGGCGAGCGCCGACTCGAACTGGACCCGCTTCGCGTGGTAGCCCGGGGTGTTGACGTTCGCGATGTTGTCCGCGATGGACTGCTGGCGGAGCGACAGTCCGTTGAGCGCGCTCGTGAGCGCGGCAGAGGTCACGGAATCGAGCACACAGTCCTGCCTGGGTCCGGAGTGGCTGGCCGATCCGTGGCCAGGTTGTTGCGAGCAGTCCGTGCTCAACGGCAACTATCGGCAGCGCGCGGCGGTGCGTTAGCCGCTGCGCTAGCCCACGTGGACCCAGGGTCGCTGCGTGACCTCTGGCACGGCCTGGCGGAGCACCTCGCGCGTCACGGGGGCGATCTCCCCCTCACCGAAGAACATGAAGCGCAGCAGGTTCCGCACCGGATTGCCCTCGGTCCACCGGAAGTAGACATGCGGCATGAGCCCCGAGACATCGCGGATGTGCAGCAGCACGGACGCAATCGTGTTGGGGATCACGGGCCCGTGCACCTCAAGCACGCGGTAGCCGTGGCGCAGCAGCCCGTGGACCTCGAGGGCCGTTTCGAAGTCCGAGGAATCGTCGAGGAACACCTCGAGGAAGACGACGTTCTCATCGGCCGCGAGATGGCTCGTGTCCCGGATGGATTCGAGCTTCTGGAGGTAAGCCTCGCTCGAGAGCTGCACCGGCTCGTGGGCGATGACGTGGAGGGCCCGCGCGTCCCGCGAATCGAGGAAATCGCGCGCCTTCTCGTCGAACTGGATGCTCGTGGCGTGCAGCTCAAAGGAGCGCTTGGCCCGCGACACGAGCGAGACGACCACGATCGCCGCGATGAAGATGGCCGCGATCTCGAGGCCCTCCGGGCGCTCGACCATGTTCGTCAGCGTCGTGTAGACGAAGGCCAGGGCGATGATCCCGAATCCGACCACGAGCCTGCCCTGCCGCCTGCGCCGCGCCGACAGAGTCACGGCCACGGCCGCGGACGTCATGAGCACGAGCACGCCGGTCGCGTACGCACCGCCCTGCGCATCGACGTTCGCCGAGAAGATGAGCGTGACGAGGAACCCGATCGCGGTGAACACGAGCACGAGTGGCCGCATCGCCTTGGTCCACTGCGGGGCCATCCCGTACCGCGGCAGATAGCGCGGCACGAGGTTCAGGAGCCCGGCCATCGCGGACGCACCCGCGAACCAGAGGATGGCGATCGTGCTGAGGTCGTAGACGGTTCCGAAGCCCACGCCCAGATACTCGTGGGCCTGCAGGGCGAGGGCGCGGCCGTCCGCCGGACCGCCCGGCTGGAAGTCCTGCTGGGGTATGAGGATCACGGTCGTGAAGCTCGTGGTGAGGAGGAAGGCGCTCATGATGACCGCCGCCCCCGTCAGCAGGCGCTTCGTGCCCCTGATGCGGCCGGTCGGATTCTCCTCGGTGTCGCTAGCGTCGCCCCGGATCTGCGGCATGACGGCCACCCCGGTCTCGAAGCCCGACATACCAAGGGCGAGCTTGGGGAACACCAGGAGAGCCACGGCGATCATGAGGAGCGGGTTCCCCTGCGAGGTCACCGCCGCCTGCCACCAGTCCGAGACCTGGATCGGATGGGACAGCGCTTGGCCCAGGGTCACGACCACGAGGATGGCATTGAGGCCCAGATAGATGCCCACGAGCACCACGGCGACGCCGATCGCCTCCCTGAACCCGCGCAGGAACACCGCCCCCAGCAGGGCGAGCAGCAACAGCGTGACGGCGACGTTCTGGCCCTGCAGCCAGCCGGGCATGAGCGGATTCGCGATGAGGTGAGCGGCGGCATCCGCGGCAGAGAGGGTCATCGTGATGACGAAGTCCGTGGCCGCGAAGCCGATCAAGGCCAGCACGAAGAACTTGCCGCCCCAACGCGACAGGAGCCGTTCGAGCATCGCGATCGAGCCCGAGCCGCTGTGGCTCTCGACCGAGACCCTCCGGTACACGGGAAGCGCCCCGCAGAGCATGACGATGATGAGCAGGACCGTGGCCAGCGGCGACAGCACGCCAGCCGCGACCGCTGCAATCGCGGGCGCGTAGCCGAGTGATGAGAAGAGGTCCACGCCCGTCAGGCACATCACCTGCCACCACGAGTGCTTCCGCTCGTTGGGGCGCGGGACGGCGTGTGGCCCCTGATGGAGCGCCTGAGTCTGATGCAGATCGTGGAGTAGCCAGCTCCTGAAGGAGCCGGATGTCACCCGTGGTTGGCTCAAGGCTGTCATGAGAAGCCCTCCCGACTCGGCGTGCTGATCACCCCAGTCGAGGCGACCGTAACACCGGCCGCGCGGGCGGTCACCCGGATTTACGGGTTTTTAATATCCGGCGGACGCTCCAACCGGCGGACCCGGCCTACCCCGTGACGTCGAGATACAGGGCCGCGCCCTGGCGACGGGCGGGGATGGCGTCCAAGGCAGCGAGGTGACGCCCCGCCGTCGTCCGCGCCTCCTCGAGGCGCGCGGTGAGATCGCCCTGCCGGCTCAGCACCGCGACGGCGCGCTCGAGGAGGCGCTCGGGGAGCGACCCGAGGTCGCCGGGCGGGGTCCAACGTTCGACCGCGGGGGCCAGCTGCGCGTCGAGGCGTCGCTCAGCGTCGTCGAGGTCCGCGACGAGCCGGCCGAGCACGTCGTCCCACGTCTCAGACAACCGCGGCACCCGCAGCCGCGTGCCACGCCTCCTGGAGCGGCTCGAGGAGGCCGATCGCCTCGCGCGTGCGGGCCACGTCGCGGTGGATGTTCGCGTTGACGAGTGCCACGCGCACATACTCGTAGATGGCGCGCAGGCCGTCGGCGCCGTCCCATCCGTCTGGCCTGAGGGTGGCCGTTAGCTCGGCGACGATGTCCTGCGCGTGCAGGAGGTTCTCGCTCGCGGACGGCCAGTTCGCGGCGTTCTGCGCGATCTCGGCGCGGCGCAGGTCGAGCAGGAGCCGGTCGTACAGCATGGTGAGGAGCCGGGCAGGGCTCGCGGAGAGGATCGCGTCGCGGTTGTACTGCTCGCGCGCACGGGCTATTTGTATGGTCACGGTGGCTCTCCCTTACTTCGAGCTCGAGGACTGCGACGAGGGGGCGCCCGGGAGCCCCGCGATCTGGCTCGTGAGCCACGACTGCTGCGACTTGAGCGCCCCGAGGGACGTGTCCATGGCGTTGTAGAGGGCCGCGAGCGCCGCCTTGCGGTCGGCGAGGCGCGTGTCCCAGTCGCTGATCCGGCTCGCGAGGTCCGACACCTCGGACTGCCGTCCCGCGATGAGCGCCGTGACCGATCCCGTGACGGGGTCGGAGGCGTTCTTCGCGGCCGTCGCCACGCGGCCCGCGATCTCCTGGAGCGCCGACTCCGTCCCTGCGGGATCCGCGGCGAGGGCGGCGCCGAACTTGGCCGAGTCGAACGTGAAGCTGCCGTCCTGCTGGATGCTGATCCCGAATTCCGAGGGCGAGTGCCCGCGGCTCGTCGGGAGGTACAGGGCGTTCGTGATCGAGTCGGAGATGCCGCCCACGGTCGAATCCCCCGTGAACAGGCCACCCGCGGCCGACGACCCGCCGGTCGAGTTGATCGTCGTGGTGACCTTGGTGTTGTCGGAGATGTTGCTCAGGAGGTCGTTGACGGCGGCGACGAGATCGCTGGCCTGCTTCGTGACGCCCGCGTTGTCCGCGCCCACGATGATCGTCACGCTGCCGCCCACTGCACCGCTCGCGGCGGTGACGTTGACGCCCGGAACGATGTTGGTGAACGTGTTCGTCGACGACGTGATGGTCTGCGATGCCGCGGTCCCCGCATACAGGGTCGCCGAGGCGTCCTGGGCGGCGGTGACGATCGCGGCGCCCGGCTGGGCCATGAGATCCGTCGCCGTGCCGCCGGTCACCTGCGCGCCCGTGCCCTGGTAGACCTTGAAAGCGCCGGCCGCGCCCGACTGCGTCGCGGTGAGCTGGAGCCGGTAGAGCGGGTTGCCGCTCGCGTCGGTCCCCGCGGCGACCTTGAGCGCCTTGGCCGGACCGCCCGAGGCATTGATCGCACTCACCACATCGTCGAGCGACGTGCTCGCCGGGGTGATCTGCGTCTGCTTGCCCGTCGCGTCGACGAGGGTCAGGGCGGCGGGCGCACCGGCCGTGCCGGTGGGCCACGTGCCCATCGCCGAGGTGACGTCGACCTGGGTCTGGGCCAGCCGGTTGAACGTGAGGCTGAACGTGCCCGCCGTCGCCGTGGGCCCCGCCGTCGCTGTCACCGCGGTGTTGCTCGTCGTCGTGGTGAAGAGGTTGAGCGCGCCCGGCGCCGAGGCCTTGCTCGCGAGGCCGCTCAGCGCGGACGCCTTGCCGTTGAGCGTCTGGAGGACGCTGATCATGCTCTGATCGTCCGCCTGCGTCTGCTTGAGCTGCTGCTGCGGCAGGGCCTCGACGGCCATGAGCGAATTGATGATCGAGGTGAGGTCGAGCCCGCTGCCGAGCCCATTGATCGAGATAGCCACGTGCGTGCTCCTTGAGTCGCGTCGCGTACCGCTTGCCCCTCAGGGCTTGCCATCGGTGCTTGCCATCGGTGCTTGCCAACGGCCTTGACCCCGGCGCTTGCCGGTGTGGGGAGAGGCCGACGGCGGCCAGAGGGTCGGTGCCCCGTGGCCGCCGGCGGCGGTGGTTCCGTTGCCGGAGCCGGTGTTAGCCGAGGAGCTTGAGGATGCCCTGGCTGGACTGGTTGGCCTGGGCGAGCATCGCCGTGCCGGCCTGCGAGAGGATGCTGTCCTTCGTGTAGTTGACCATCTCGGAAGCCATGTCCGTGTCCGTGATGTGGGAGTTGGCCGCCGAGAGGTTCTGCGACGAGATGTTCGCGATGTTGATCGCGTGCGTGAGCCGGTTCTGGGCGGCACCGAGCGTCGCGCGCGCACTCGAGACGTAGGCGATCTGCGTGTCGATGAGCGAGATCGATGCCTGCGCGCCGGAGGCCGAGGTGAAGTCGAGGCCACCGGTCGCGCCGGCCGCGCCTGCCGCGAACCCCGTACCAGGAGCGACCGTCGCGTCGACCTTGCCACCCGAAATGGCCTTGATGTTGAGCCCCGTGGCAGCCCCGGTGGAGTCCCGCACCACGGTCGCCACCATCTTGCCGGCGAAGCCGGAATCGGCGTTGAGCGCGTTGGCCACGTCCGAGGCCGACTTGTACGTGCCCGCCGCACCCAGCGTGACGGTCACGGCGCTCGTCGTGGTGCCGTCGGTCACCGTGAACTTCTGCGCGCCGGCCACGGTCGCCGCGCTCGCGTCGGTCAGGGCAAACGTGGCACCCGTGTTGCCCACGCCCAGGGCGGAGGCGATGCTGCTGACGTTGGCGTTCGCGAGGTTGAGGCCGATCTGGCTGTTCGCGCTGCCGTCCGAGCCAATCTGGAAGTTCAGGTTGGTCGCGGAGCCGTTGAGGAGCTTGATCCCGTTGAAGTTCGTCGCACCGGAGATGCGGCCGAGCTCGCTCACGAGGTTCGTGGCTTCCGACGAGATGGCGGAACGCGACGCGGCGTTGTTCGAGTCGTTGCCGGCCTGGACCGCAAGATCGCGCATGCGCTGGAGGACCGAGTGGACCTCGCCGAGCGCGCCGTCGGCGGTCTGGACCAGGCTGATGCCGTCCTGACCGTTGCGGGCGGCGATGTTGAAGCCGCTGACCTGGGACTTGAGGCCCTCCGAGATGGAGAGGCCGGCCGCGTCGTCGGCGGCGGTGTTGATCCGAAGGCCGCTCGAAAGCTTGCCCATCGAGATCGACATGTCGTTGGACGTCTTGCTGAGGTTGAGGTAGGCCTGCATGGCCGAAAGGTTGGTGTTGACGGTCAGAGCCATCGTGAATCCTCCGTGAGTGAGAAGTGGGTGTTGCCTCGGGCCCATCCGTGGGCCCTCGACGCTCACTATCGGCAGGTCTGGCCCGACCGTTAATCTCGACCGCTAATCTCGACCGTTAGTGCGGCCTCCCCTACCCACCCCGACGGCGGGCGCCAAGAGCCCTGCGACGAGCACCCCGCACAGGGCACTGACCATGACGAACGCGGCGAACCTCGCCCACACCGTGGCCGGGCCGAATTTCCGCCGGTTTGCCTTCTCCTCGCGCACAAACGCCTCCCCCGGAACGTCCCCCAAATAGACACAGATGCTACGGACGGGGAGCACCACTGAGACGATCGGCCTGACCACTGAGAAGAGGGGATACGAGGGATTGCGGTCCGGGCCCGAAGCGCCGGTCGCGAGACGGGGGCCCGTCGGGCGGCGAGCTTATTTTGTCGGTGGGTCTCCATAGGCTGGAGGTGTCTTGAAAGGGGGAGCAAGGCATGGAGCAGAAGCGATTCGCGGCGGAGCCCGACGAGTGGATCCTCGACGCCTGGTTCACCGATCAGGAGGACTCGCTCCTGAACGGAACCGTGACCCTGCCTCTGGCCTCGTACCTGACCGCCTCTGGGGCGCTCGAGATGGCCGAGGCCGCTGACCGGCTCATCGGCTGGGCCACCGCCATGAAGCTGCGCGCCTTGGCTCGCGTCGAGCAGGCGATCGGCGAGGAATGGCACGGCCGTCGAGAGGAGCAGCCCGAGCGGCTCGGGGGCGAAGAGACCCATGCCTTGGCCGTCGCCGAGGTCGCCACGGCGTGCGCTGTCTCCGAGAACACGGCGGCGTGCATGCTCCACGACGCCGCCGACCTCGCAGCCCTGGGCGGATCCCAGTGGGAGGTCCTCGAAGCCCTCGAAGGCGGCCAGGTCTCCCCCGCTCATCTGCGGGTCATCCTCGATGCCTCGCGCACTGTCCCTGCCGAGTGTGCGGAGAAGTTCTCACGTGCCGCCCTCCAACGCCTCTCGACCCGCACCGGTCGGCGCCGAACCCCGAGCGAGCTCCGCGCGTGCCTACGCAAGCTCCGCGAGAAGATGCACCCCGAGCCCCTCGAAACCCGAACGAAAGCCGCCCGCCGCGAGCGCGGGGTCTGGTTCGCACCCGACCCAGATGGGATGTGCACCCTCACCGCCCACCTGCCCGCCGAGGCTGGCCTCGCCATCTACGCGGGCCTGGACCGAGCCGCCCGAGCCGCGAAATCTCAGGCCACCGCGCTGCCCTACCCCGCAGCGTTAGGCTCCGCATCGGGCCCCTCAGTGGTGTCTCCCGCCGTCGCCCGGGCCGCGGAGGAGCGCACGCTTAACGAGCTGCGGGCCGACGCCCTCGTCGAGCGTTTCCTCGGCAGTCCCGGAGCCCCGGGCGACGGCCAGGGCGCCGGCCCGGACGCGCACTCGGGCGAGGGAACCGGAACGCTTCCGTTCCGCCCCGAGGTCGTCGTCACTATCCCCATCGAGCTTGCCCTCGGCGCCGATGGCACCTCGGACGCCGACGGCACCGCAGGCACCGCGGGCACCGCAGGCACCGCGGGCACCGCAGGCACCGCAGGCACCGCCAACGCCGCCGGGATGCTCGCCTCGGCCGAGCTGGAAGGCTACGGGCCTATCGACGCGGCCACAGCGCGGCGCCTCGCCGCCCTCGCCCCCACCTGGTTCCGGCTCTTCACCGATCCCCTCACCGGCCAGGCGCTCGGAGTCGGGCGCACCGCGTATCGCCCGCCCCAAGCCCTGCGCCGCTACCTCGCCCATCGCGATGGGGGCTGTGCCTTCCCGGGCTGCACCCACCCAGTTCGCGGATGCGAACCTGACCACACCATCGAATGGCAACACGGCGGCGGCACCAATCCAGAGAACTTGGCCCTCCTATGCCGCAAACACCACGCCCTCAAGTCCATCGGTGCGTGGACCTACACCCACGTGCACACCAACACCCACACCGGCACCGGCAACGGCAGCGACAGCGACAGCGGCGATTCCGGCCACGGCCACCTCAGCTGGCGCTCGCCCCTCGGCCGCACCCACACCACCGAACCCAACGACGAGTTGCAACCCATCCGCCCCCTCGCTCTTCCCCAAGACCTCCCACCGCCCTATCCGCAAGACACCCCGCCGCCGGGCCCCCTGAGTACCGCGCCGCCCGATCCTCCAAACACCCCACCGCCCGGCCCCCAACCCCCGCCGTTCTGATCTGCCGCGCCAATCGGCCGGCACCAATCCGCCCACCCTGCCCAGCCGCGCCAATCACCCCCGCCAATCACCCGCGCTAATCAGCCGCGCTAATCAGCCAGCCCCGCGTGCCGATAGTTCAGGTCACAAGGCGCGCACCGCGTCTCGTCCGACCCTGTTGGCCTCATGGATGAGGAGTTGGCCAAGGAATGGCGATCCACGACTTGTCGGCCCAGCTCTGGCACGAGCGCGAGTTGCTGGATCTGCTGACTTTCAAGCTGGAGGAGGAGCAACTGCTCCTGACCGCCGGCAAGACGCGCTGGCTCTCCCACGCGACGCGTGAGGTCGAGCAGGTGCTTGAGCGCCTGTCCTCCGCGGGGCTTGCGCGCGCGGTGACGGCGGCCGCCGTCGCCCATGAATGGGGGCTCCCGGAAGAGTCGACGTTGAGGGAGCTCGCTGCCGCCGCCCCGGACGGGCCGTGGGCGGAGATCCTCTCGGCACATCTCAAGGCCATGTCGGAGCAGGCGGCCCTCATCCGCCAGCTGCGCGACGCGAACGCACAGTTCCTGCGCGCCGCTTCGCGTTCCACCCAGGAGACGCTCGCCGAGACGCAGTCCAGCGCCAAGACCTACGATTCCCGCGGACGCGCTGCACGCCTCGACGGCGGGCGCCTCTTCGACCGGGACCTCTGAGGGAGGGGTACGTGAGCACCTTCGGAGCGCTCAACACGGCCTATCGCGGACTCTCCGCCGCCCGGCAGGCCATGGATCTGGCCGGGCAGAATATCGACAACGTCGGCACTGACGGATACACCCGCCAGCGCACCGATCAGTCCGCTCTGGGTCCGGTGGCGCAGGAAGGCCTCGCGGCCACGGGCCCGCGCGTGGGCCAAGGCGTCTCGGTGGATCGAATCGAGCGCCTCGGCAACGCGCTGCTCGACGCCTCGGTGCGCGGCGCGGCGTCGTCCGCTGGTTACGCCGCGCAAAGGTCCGCGGCCTACCAAAGGATCGAGGCGACCCTCCAAGAACCGGGGAGCAACGGCGTTGCCGCCCAGCTCCAGTCCTTCTGGGCGGCGTGGCACGACGTCGCGAACCAGCCCGGCGAGGCGGCTCCGGCGGCCGCCCTCCTCCAGAGCGCGAGCCAGCTCGCTGCGAAAATCGCGGGCGGTTACGCGGCGCTCAGCGATCAGTGGTCGGCCACACGCTCCGACGCGCAGGGCATGGTCGGGACCCTCAACAGCGCGGCGCGCCAGGTCGCCGCCCTCAACAAGAGCATCCGCTCCGCCCTCGCGGCGGGTGGATCCGCGAATGAGCTCACCGACGCCCGGATCCGGCTCACACAGACGATCGCGTCTCTCGCGGGCGGCACCGTGCGCGACGAGCCCGACGGGACGGCGACCGTCTACCTCGGCGGCAACGCGCTCGTGAGCGGCGACTCCGCCCGCGCCGTGGAGCTCGCCGGCTCGGCGACGATGGCGGACACCGCCTCGCCCGCGCCGGGCCTCGTGTGGGCGGACCGGCCGAACGTCGCGGTAGGGCTCGACGGCGGCACGATCGCCGGCGCGCTCTCCGTGCTCGCCCCCGCGGGCGGGCAGGGTTCGGGGGTGCAACCCGCGGGCGCGCAGGGCACCGGCGGTGCCATCGCCGAGGCCGCAGCGCAGTACAACGCGCTCGCGACGGCGGTCGCGACCGCCGTCAACGCCGTCCACGCCGCGGGCCAGACGACGTCGGGCGCTACAGGCCTGCCGTTCTTCGCCCTCAATTCGGGGGTTCCGGCCGCACAGGGCCTGTCCGTCGTCCCGAAGGACGCGAGCGGCATCGCCGCCCGAGCGGCGGGAGCGGGCACCCTCGACGGCTCGACCGCGGACGCGATCGCGCAGCTCGGAGTGCGGCCGGCCTCGCCCGACAGCCAGTGGGCGGCGTTTGTGAGCGCCACGGGGAGCGCGTCGAAGACCGCCCAGCAGCAGGAAAGCCTCACGGACGGCGCCGCGGCGAACGCCAAGCAGGCCCAAGCGTCCGGCGCGTCGGTGAGCCTCGACGAGGAGAACACGAACCTCCTCGCGGCACAGCACGCGTATCAGGCGGCCGCGCGAGTCATGAACGCGATCGACCAGGCCCTCGAAACCCTCATCAACCACACCGGAACGGTAGGACTCTGACATGCTCCGCGTGACTGACCAGACCATGACGATGTCTGCGCAGCGCAGCCTCGGCGCACGGCAGGCGCGCCTCGCCGCGGCCCAGGACACCGCGAGCTCCGGCGCACGCATCACGCGACCGTCAGACGATCCGGTCGGAACCGGCGACGCGCTCCGCGTTAGGGCCCAGATCGCCGCGACCAGCCAGTACCAACGCAATATCAACGACGGCACGGGCTGGCTCACGACGCTCGATTCGACGCTCGGCACCGCGACCGGCCTCCTCCGCCAGGCCCGCGATCTCGCGATCCAGGGCAGCAACGGCTCGCTCAACCAGGACGCCAAGAACGCCCTCGCCCAGCAGGTGGACTCACTCCGCAAAGACCTTCTCTCGGCGGCGAACACGCGCTACCTGGGCCGCAACGTCTTTGCCGGCACGTCGGACGCGGCCGATGCGTTCACCGACGGCGCGCCGCCCACGTTCAACGGCGCGCCCGGCAACACGGTTCAGCGACGCATCGGGCCCGACCAGACCGTCCAGGTCGATGCGGATGGCGCGGCGGTCTTCGGGTCCGGGACAGCTTCGGTGTTCACTGTGCTGGACGGCATTTCGTCAGATCTGCGCAGCGGGCTGGACCCCTCAGCGCAGATCACGGCACTCGACAACGGGATGAAGGCGGTCATGAGCGGACGCGCGGACATCGGCAGCCGGCTCGCGCGGCTCCAGCGGGCCGGCCAGAGCACCGCGGCGGCGCAGACTTCGCTCGAGGTCCAGCGTTCAGGCATAGAAGACATGGATCTCGGGAAGGCCGCGATGGACCTCCAGCTCCAGCAGACGGCCTATCAGGCCGCCCTCGCGGTCACCGCGAAGGTCCTCCAGCCGAGCCTCACGGACTTCCTCAAATGAGCGCGCTCACGTTCGCCGAGCCGCTTCCGGGACTCGCGCCCTACACCGACTACACGCTCGATGCGGTCGACGGCGCCGTGGGACTCTTCAGCCTCCGTCCCGCCGAGGCGCCCGAAGTCCGGCTCTTCGTGCTCGACGCGTCCGTCTACCTCCCGCAGTACACGCCTGAGATCGCGGCACCCTGCCGCGAGATCGGCCTCGGCTCGGCGCAGGACGCGCGCGTCCTTGTCGTCGCGACGCCGGGCGGCAACGGGACCACCGTGAACCTCATGGCTCCGGTCCTGGTCAACGAGTCGACGGGCCAGAGTGCCCAAGCCATCCTCGACGGCCAGGGCTGGCCGCTGCGGGCGTCGCTCTCTGCCTAGCAGATAGGCGGCCAATTGTTGTTAGACGGCTAGTTATTGCCCTGCGAGTTCTGCTGGCTCGCACTCGACTTGCTGGTCGACGAACCGCCTTGGCTTCCCTTCGAGGCGAGGCTCGGATCAAGCAGGCCGAGCCAATGGTTCAACTCGGTCGAGAGCTGACCCTGCGAGTTCCCGCCTTGGCTCCCCGCCGTGCTCGTCTGGCCCGCCGCGCGGCCCTGCTGCCCGGAGGCCTGACCGGCTCCCCCGGTCGAACCCGATCCCGCCGGGACGCTCACCGCCTGCCCCGCGACTCCCCAAGCGTTGCCGTTCCCCTGTTCTCCCTGCTGCCCCTGGCTGTTCCCCTCTGAGGGCCATCCCGCGCCCTGGCCTTGGTCGCCCGACTGCGAACCCTGAGACTGCGATCCCTGGTTCTGCGCGCCCTGATTCTGCGCGTCCTGGTTCTGCGCGCCCTGGTCATGCGCGCCCTGGTCATGCGCGCCGTGATTCTGCGCACCCTGGTTCTGTGCGCCCTGATCGTTTCGGGCCGGTGCCGCGACCGGCGCCGGCTCCGGCGCGGGGGCCGGTGCGGGCGCCGCCCCTGGCACGGGCGACGTCGGCGCAGCGGCCGCCGCTTGAACCTGCGGCATGCCCGGGGTCGCCTGGGCGTCCGAGCCCCCGGCTTTCTGAATGGGCGCGGCAGCCACAAGGGTCGGCGAAAGACTCGCGGAGGCGCTCGCGCGGGCAGCCTCGACGACCGCGCCGAAAGCATGGAGCGGCGCGTTGATGCTCGCCTGGAGGGCGCTTACCCCGCAAAAAGTCAGCAGGGCGGTACCTCCGATGACAGCGGGGAACTGCCATAACCGTTTGATCACTGGTCAGCCTAGGGGGATGCAGCCGAAAGAGTGCCGGCCAAAAAACCGACACGGGAGAACCTTACTGAGCGGTCGGGGGGCCTGTCTATTCCTGTATCCGAGAGGCTGGTATCGGTGCCGCGCGCACGACACCGCACGCGCGCGTCTACCACCCGGATGGACACGTCAAAGGCCTGCTATTCTATGCGGGGAGTCCGCTCGAACTATCGTCAGGAGCGCGGCATGGACATGGACGAACTGCGCCAGCAGGCGGCCGCCGCTTTCCGTGCCCTCGACGTTCCCATCGAGCTCACCCTCGACTCGTTGCGCCAACTCCTCGAAGAAGATCGCGGCAAGGAAATCGTGGTGCGGTCGGTCAAGCACCTCGGCCGCGACCAGATCTCCGGTCTCTGGTTCTCTCTCCCCTCGACGGACCTCATCCTGCACGCAGAGACCGCCTCGGCCCTGCACCGCGAGCAGATCATCCTGCACGAGTTCGCCCATATGGCCCTCAATCACGAGCGGCTCATGGGCAGCGAGGATCACCTCGCGTCCCTCCTCCCAGACCTCAATCCGGCCATGGTGTCCCGCTGCCTCGCGCGCTGCAAGCGCCAGTCCGAACCGGAGATCGTGGCCGAGTCGCTCGCCGATCTCTTCGCCGGGGCCTTGGCCCGCACGCGGCGCGCCGGCCGCGTCGAGCCCGGAAACTTCAGGGGCGTGTTCGGATGACGCCGGTCCTCGCCTCGCTCATCGCGCTGTGGCTCCTCGTGCTGTCCCGCCTGGGTCCATGCCTACGTCACCGCGGCGACCTCATGTTCTTCGTGGCCCTCCCCGCGGCCATCGCGACGACGATCAACTACCCATCCGTCGCCCCCACCTTCGACGCGGCGCTCGGCGGCCCCGGATCCTCGACGCTCGTGGCCGGCGCCCTGAGCATGCTGGCCTTGGGCCTCTTCCGCTCCGCCATCGTCAAGGCCGTGGTTGCCCCCCAGGACCAGGAACCCGTGCTGCGGCGCGGCCTCCTGCAGACGACGGCGGCCATCACCGCCTATTGCGTGGCCTTCGGCTGCGCGGCACTCGTTGGGGCCGTCTCCATCTCGCCGAGCCCCGAGCAATCACCGATCGACCCGGGTGCGCAGAGCGACGCGGGCGTCTTCGTGTTCATGGCGACGCTGTGCCTGTACATGATCGTCGTCTCGATCGAGATCGCCGCCGTGTGCGTGCGGTACCTCCCGCAGATGGCCTCGGGCCTGTTCCGGTCGGGCTTCGGCTCGGTCGCGGTGGGCTGCGGGCTGGCCGTCGTGGGCCTCACCGCCAAGATCCTGCGTCAGGTCGTGGTGCTCACGTTCGTCGGTCTCGACTACGAGCCGCTCCTGCAGAACGCTTTCGAGACGCTCACCGGAATCGCCGGCCTGTTCCTCGCCTTCGGCCTCATGCTCCCCGCCATGTCGGGGCGAGTCGCCGCGTGGCAAGTCTCCGAGCGGTACCACTTGCTGCGCCTGCACCGCCTCTGGAGCCGCACGGCCAACGCAAGCGTCGTCATAGACTCGGTGTCCGTGCCTCTCAAGGGAGTGCTCAGCAAAGACCCCAGGGCACGGCTGCATCGCACCCTGGTAGAAATCCTGGACAGCAACCTCGCCGCCGGCGGGACGCTGCTGAACGCCTCAGAATCCAAGCTGGTCGAGAAGTCGGAGGGAACCCTCTATGCCTGATGTTGAACCCCGGAGACCCGAGGAGATTCTGGCCGAGCGCCTCAACACGCTCCTCGATGTCATCGAGGCGGAGAGGGGTGACCGCTACACGTTCCCCGACATCAAGAAGGCCGTCGAGGACCGCGGTCTCCACATCTCGCGCCAGCGCTGGCACTACATGCGCGCGGGAACCGGCCCCATGACCCCAGATACGGACCTGCTCGGCGCCCTCGCAGACTTCTTCGGCGTTCCGGCAGGCTTCCTCACCGAGGCAGACGCGGAGACGCCGAACCGGGTGGCCGCGCAACTCGACCTCCTGCGCGCCATGCGCGAGGCCGAGGTCAAGAGCTTTGCGGCCCGTTCCCTCACGAGCGATCTCTCCCCCGAGACGCTCCTCGAGATCCGGAACATCATCGACGAGACGCTCACCAAGCAGCGGGAAGTCCACTGACCGCTCGGTGAGCGCCTCGTCGCACTAGATCGGGCAGCGCCGGATCGGGCAGCGCCGGATCAGGCAGGGCTAATCGGGCAGAGCCAGATCAGGCCTGCGGCGCGCCCTCGGCCGCCCCGCCGTTGATGTTGACGAGCCACGCGACGCCGAACTTGTCCACGAGCATGCCGAACGTGTCGCCCCACATGGCCTTCTCGAGCGGCATCGTGACGGTCGCGCCGTCCGTGAGCCTGTCCCAGTAGCCGCGCAGCTCCGCCTCGTCCTCGCCGCTCAGCGAGATCGAGAAGTTGGTCCCGGGCGTGTAGTCCATGCGGGACGGGGTGTCCGATGCCATGAGCGTGAGCCCGTTCGGGGTGTTGAGCTGCGAGTGCATCACGAGCGGACCCTCGGACGGGTCCTGCGCGGCGTGGAAATCGTCGAACGTCGAGACGTCGAGCTTGCCGCCGAGCACCGTCTGATAGAACGTCATAGCCTCGCGGGCGTTGTCCTTGAAGCTGATGTAGGGATTCAGGATCGTGGGCATGGCGCATCTCCTCGTAGCCGGTTTGCCAGGGTCGGTGAACCTCCGACTCTTGGAGCCTACGGTCGGGCACCGACAATATTCCAGAGGCCGCAGCGCGCGGTTCGCACGGACCCCGATCAGACGCCGAGGAGCCGCTCGAGGTGCGCCACAACGGCCGCTCGCCGTGGCGACCGAGGCGGAAGGAGACGGAGCGCCGTCTGCCAGGCTTCGGCGTCGTCCGCGGCCTCGGGGAGCTGCAGATAGCTCATGAGCACGTCGACGCCCGCGCTCCCCACGACCGCTTCCCGAAGGGTCGCGGAGAGCTCGTCGCGCAGCTCCGTGATGGCCGGCGCCTCGGAGCGCGGCAGGATCTGGCCACCGTAGGAATTGAGTGCGAGCCGATGCGAGCCGCGCTCAAGCTGGGCGAGGGCGTGCATCGAGTCGACCTCGAGCCCCTCGACCCGGTATGGCCGCGAGGCGAGCACCACCCCGGCGCCGAACCCGTCGAGCACGCGGCGCAGCCGCACGAGCTCCGCGCGCAGCGTCACGGCTGGCACAGGTTGATCGTAGAGCCGGTCGGCCAGCTCCTCGGCGGAGAGGCCGCGGGGGTTCCCGGCGAGGAGCACGAGGATCTCGGAGTGGCGCACCGAGAGGCTGAGCGTCCTGTCCCCGCAGCGGAGCACGCCCTGATCGCGGCCCGTCACCGAAAGCACGGCGGGAGACACGCACGACGACGGGCGGCGCCTTGTGCGCGCGGCCGCGGCGAGAGTGCGCAGCCGCTCCTCGGCGGCAGCCACCGCCGCCCGCACGAGCGGCAGAGCGTAGCCCGCGACCGCCTGGTCGCCGCCCGTGAGGTCGACGACGCCGACCGGCTCGCCGGAGTACGGATCCCGGATGGGAACCGCGGTACACGAGAAGTCTTCGACGAGCGGGCTGAAGTGTTCGCGCCCGGCGATCTGGACGGCACCACCCGTCGCGAGGGCGGTCCCCGGCGCACTCGTGCCGATACTGCTTTCGGACCAATCGGCGCCCTCGAGAAAAGCCATGCGCTCCGCCCGGCGGCGCACGCTCGCGTCGCCGTCGATCCACAGGAGCCGTCCGCCCGCGTCGCCCACCGCGACGACAGTTCCGGCCTCGGCAGCGGCCCTCACGAGCAGCTCCGAGATGAGCGGCATGACCGGCGCAAGGATGTGGGCCTCGCGATAGCTCCTGAGCTCGTCCTCCGCGAGAACACTGGAGACGGCCGCATCTTCGCGGCGCGGGTGGGCCCGGAAAGAGCGCCTCCACGAATCCTCGACAACCCTCCGCGGGGCCTCGTGCTCAGCGCGCGCCAGCTGCTCCGTCCGCACGTCCACCCACTCCCTTATGTGTGCCGTGCCTCACAGTGTACGCGCGCCGTCCGGAGGAGACCCCGCCGAACGTTGCACCGACGTTGCGTCAGATGGGCTGCGTCAGGTCCACCACGAGCCCCATCGCCGCGCTCTCGCGGACCGACGCGATGACGTGCTTGACCGCGTCGAGGGACTGCAGCCCCTGCGCGATCGCCACGACAATGCCCTCGGCCGAGCGGAGCTGGACTCGGTAGAGCCGCGCTTCGTCCTTGAGAACTTCAAATCTTGCTGCCACGGCACGCCCCTTTGCCAGACCGAGAGTTGCGAGCCCCAGACTTGGCGGCTCATTTGTGACCGTATCGTGCCCTGCGAAGGGGCGACAGCCCTACCAACGAGTTCTTTGCATTTGGGAGACAAATTTTCGTGTTGTGACACGGGATTTAACATGCCCTTAACGCGTGGGCCGCCCACGGATCCCCGGCCACGTGAGCTGCATTACACCGCTGGCGGGCGGAAACGGTGCCGTCCTGAAGACCTTACGGGCCCCTCATCGCACAGAAACCGGTCGGTAACAACGGTCCAGAAGACTGGATGGGGTCGGAACACCACTGACGCGTAAGGAGCACCTGATGACCAGCGAGACCCACCGCCGCATCCGGAAGCTCAGCGAACTCCGCCGCGGGGACCTCATCGAAGCCCGCAGCGGAGTCACTGTCCTCCGGGGGACCGTCTACGATACAGCGCCAGGCATCGGCCTCGTCTGGATCCGCGACGAGGACACCCACTACCGCCGCGCCATCCAAGAGGAAGACTTCTCCCTCTGGCAGGTCCAGGCGGACATCACGTTCAGGGGGCGCGACCTCGTCGCCTGACTGACCGCCCGACCCACCGCCTGACCTACCTGCCCGATCTAACCGCCCGCGACGGACTGAATCACCAGGATCTCCTGTCCGTCGGCAAGCACAGTATCCAGCCCATCGCCACGCCGAACATCCTCACCGCCCACGTACACGTTCACGTAGCGCCTGAGCCGGCCCGTCTCGTCACGAAGTCTTCGAGCAAGAATCGGATACGGGCCGGCCATGCTGTCGAGGGCCGCGCGCACGGAGTCGACGTCCGCAAGGACGAGCTCCGTGCGCCCGCCGGCGACGTCCGCAAGAATCTGTGGCAAGACCACGGTCACGCTCTGCGCCATAGCTCAGCTCGCCGTCGTCTGTTCCGCTTCTGGGAACGCGCCGTTGAGCACCACGGCCCGGACGCACAGGACGTCCGGGAGGCGCGAGGCCACCTCGACGAACGATTCGCCCTCGTCGGGGCTCGCATACACCGATCCGCCGCGCGTGCCGAAGTACACGCCCGCAGGGTCGCCGGCGTCGACGCACGCAGCATCACGCAGCACCACGTTGTAGTCGCGGGCCGGGAGGCCGTCGTCGAAACGCTGCCACGTCTCGCCGGCGTCGTCCGTGCGATGGACCGCGAGGTGCCCCTCCGGCGCGATGCGCTCATAGTCGGAGACGAGCGGGACGACCCACGCCGTCCCGCTCCGACGGGGATGAGTCAGCATCACGAAGCCGAAGTCCGCCGGCAGGCCGTCCGCAATCGAAACCCATTGCTCGCCCTGATTGTCGCTCCGGAACACGCCGCGATGGTTCTGGGCGTACAGGCGGCCGTCCGAGTCGGCCGCGATCTTGTGGACGCACTGACCTACCTCGGGCTCGGGATCCGGGAGGAAGTACGCCGAGATGCCCCTGCTCGAGCGCTGCCAGCTCTCGCCGCCGTCGCGCGTCCTGTAGACCCCGCCCGTGCTCATCGCGATGTGCACGAGCTGCTCGTCGCGCGGATCCGGCACAATCGAGTGGGCCGCGGCGCCCCCGAAGCCCGCGCCCCAGTCGCTCTTGTCCGGGTGTTCCCAGAGGGCGCGGTTGAGCGTGAACGTCACGCCACCATCCGTGGACTTCCAGACCGAGATCGGCTGAACGCCGGCCCACACGACACCGGGGCGACTTTCAGCGTCCGGCAAGATCTGCCAAATACGTTCGACGGCGGCGCCGTCGCCTTCCGCGAAAGCGATCGAGGCCCGGTCCGGCTCGACCCAGGTCGCACCGAGATCGTCGGAATGCACGACGGTTGGCCCAAAGTGCTCAGACCGCACTCCGACGAGGAGCCGGTTGCGCCCGCCGCGCGTGTCGATGCCGATCGCAGGGATCTCCTGCATCAGGAAATGTGGCTCCGAGAGCTGCCATGTGCGGCGGTCGTGGCTGAGCGCCAGCCAGAGGCCCTTCTTCGTGCCAATGGCCAAGAGATAAGCAGGGGTGTCCATCTGCCTATCCGAGCATGTCATTCGCCAACAAGACAAGGGTTTGCCCCGGCGGGAGCCCACTCCCGAATTCTTGACCCGGAGTGCTGGTCAAACGGGCTGGCCTTGTCTAGGCTGAACGTCTAGAGACCGAGAGAGCGGCTCGCAAGACCGCCCCGGAGCGCGCACCCCCCAATCGTCGCTCCGGGGCTTCTTGCGTCTCGGGTGGGGTCTCGGGTGGGGTCTCGGGTGGGGCTGTGTCTGGCCGTTAAAGGCCTGAGGGCCCCACGTCGGTGTGGGGCCCTCGGGTGGTGGTGTTGTCCGGCGGTGTCCTACTCTCCCACACCCTGGCGGGTGCAGTACCATCGGCGCTGTGGGGCTTAGCTTCCGGGTTCGGGATGGGTCCGGGCGTTTCCCCCACGCTATGGCCGCCGTAACCTGTTCTCCGCGCGCCCCCTGTGGTGGGGGTGGGGAAGTGTCGGGGTTGCGGTGTTGCGTGCTGTTCTGTTGCGGTGCTGCGGTTCTGTTGCGGTGGTGCTGTTCTGTTGCGGTGGCTGGTGCCCCCGTGGGTGCCCCGCCCGTGGTTGGGGCGGGGGGTGGGGGGTTTGTGGTCTGGGGACCGTAGAGTGGACGCGGGCAGTTCGTGTGTTGTTGTGGTGGTGTGAGGCTGTCGGCCTATTAGTACCGGTCGGCTTCGCAGGTCGTTGGTCCCTGCTTCCACGTCCGGCCTATCAACCCAGTGGTCTGCTGGGGGCCTTCAACACCAATGGTGTACGGAGATCTCATCTTGAAGCGGGCTTCCCGCTTAGATGCTTTCAGCGGTTATCCCATCCGAACGTAGCCAAGCAGCGGTGCACCTGGCGGTACAACTGCCACACCAGAGGTTCGTCCGTCCCGGTCCTCTCGTACTGAGGACAGCCCTTCTCAGATCTCCTGCGCGCGCAGCGGATAGGGACCGAACTGTCTCACGACGTTCTAAACCCAGCTCGCGTACCGCTTTAATGGGCGAACAGCCCAACCCTTGGGACCTACTCCAGCCCCAGGATGCGACGAGCCGACATCGAGGTGCCAAACCATGCCGTCGATATGGACTCTTGGGCAAGATCAGCCTGTTATCCCCGAGGTACCTTTTATCCGTTGAGCGACGGCCCTTCCACGAGGTGCCGCCGGATCACTAGTCCCGACTTTCGTCCCTGCTCGAGATGCCTCTCTCGCAGTCAAGCCCCCTTGTGCACTTGCACTCGCCACCTGGTTGCCGACCAGGCTGAGGGGACCTTTGGGCGCCTCCGTTACTCTTTGGGAGGCAACCGCCCCAGTTAAACTACCCGTCAGGCACTGTCCCTGGCCCGGATCACGGGCCGAGGTTGAGATGCCCAAAGCGACCAGAGTGGTATTTCAACGACGACTCCGCCGGCACTGGCGTGCCGGCCTCACAGTCTCCCACCTATCCTACACAAGCCGCTCCGGACACCAATACCAAACTGTAGTGAAGGTCTCGGGGTCTTTCCGTCCTGCTGCGCGTAACGAGCATCTTTACTCGTAGTGCAATTTCGCCGAGTTCGCGGTCGAGACAGCGGGGAAGTCGTTACTCCATTCGTGCAGGTCGGAACTTACCCGACAAGGAATTTCGCTACCTTAGGATGGTTATAGTTACCACCGCCGTTTACTGGGGCTTGAATTCTCCGCTTCGCCGTGAGGCTGACGGGTCCTCTTGACCTTCCAGCACCGGGCAGGAGTCAGTCCGTATACATCGTCTTGCGACTTCGCACGGACCTGTGTTTTTAGTAAACAGTCGCTTCCCCCTGGTCTCTGCGACCCCTCCCCCCTCCCAGGCGCGTGTCCTGTTCAGGGCCGGGGTCCCCCTTCTCCCGAAGTTACGGGGGCATTTTGCCGAGTTCCTTGACCGCGATTCTCTCGATCGCCTCGGTATTCTCTACCTGATCACCTGTGTCGGTTTGGGGTACGGGCGGCTAGGACCTCGCGCCGATGCTTTTCTAGGCAGCATAGGATCACCCGATCCCCCCTCGCGGGGGTCCCGTCGGACCTCGGGCACAAAAGGCCGCGGATTTCCCTGCGGCCCGCCCTGCATCCTTGGACCAGGTCAACCATCGCCTGGCCGGGCTGCCTTCCTGCGTCACACCTGTTAATGCGCTTGCCTCGCGGCCTCAGGTCCCACGCTCACCCCCGCCCGCGCCCCGAAGGGCCCCGGCAGGGGATCCGTTGGTTAGTATCGGCCGTCCGGCATGGGCGGTCCTTCGCCGGTACGGGAATATCGGCCCGTTGTCCATCGACTACGCCTGTCGGCCTCGCCTTAGGTCCCGACTCACCCAGGGCAGATTAGCTTGACCCTGGAACCCTTGATCATCCGGCGGACGGGTTTCCCACCCGTCTTTCGCTACTCATGCCTGCATTCTCACTCGTGCGGCCTCCACCCCTCGGTCACCCGGGAGCTTCACAGCCCGCACGACGCTCCCCTACCCAGCCCCACCCCTGAACCACGAAGGCTAGGGACACATGGGACTGCCGCGGCTTCGGCGGTGTGCTTGAGCCCCGCTACATTGTCGGCGCGGAATCACTTGACCAGTGAGCTATTACGCACTCTTTCAAGGGTGGCTGCTTCTAAGCCAACCTCCTGGTTGTCTCTGCGACTCCACATCCTTTCCCACTTAGCACACGCTTGGGGGCCTTAACCGGCGGTCTGGGCTGTTTCCCTCTCGACCACGGAGCTTATCCCCCGCGGTCTCACTGCTGCGCTGTATCTTGCCGGCATTCGGAGTTTGGCTGACGTCAGTAACCTGGTAGGGCCCATCGGCCATCCAGTAGCTCTACCTCCGGCAAGGAACACGCAACGCTGCACCTAAATGCATTTCGGGGAGAACCAGCTATCACGGGGTTTGATTGGCCTTTCACCCCTACCCACAGCTCATCCCCTCCATTTTCAACTGAAGTGGGTTCGGTCCTCCACGACGTCTTACCGTCGCTTCAACCTGGCCATGGGTAGATCACCCCGCTTCGGGTCTAGACCGCGCCACTGAACGCCCTGTTCAGACTCGCTTTCGCTGCGGCTCCCCCACACGGGTTAACCTCGCGACACGGCACTAACTCGCAGGCTCATTCTTCAAAAGGCACGCCATCACCCCAACAAGGAGGCTCTGACGGATTGTAGGCGCACGGTTTCAGGTACTGTTTCACTCCCCTCCCGGGGTACTTTTCACCTTTCCCTCACGGTACTAGTCCGCTATCGGTCATCGGGTAGTATTCAGGCTTATCAGGTGGTCCTGACAGATTCACACGGGATTCCTCGGGCCCCGTGCTACTCGGGGACACCCGCAAGGGCACGTGAGAGGCATTGAAGGCTACGGGACTCACACCCACTCCGGCCGGCCGTTCAAGACCGTTCGCCTATACCCACACACACCCCGGCACGCCGGCAGACGCACCAAGCAGGACCCCACAACCCCATACGCGCAACCCCTGCCGGGTATCACACGCGCACAGTTTGGCCCTCGTCCGCGTTCGCTCGCCACTACTGACGGAATCACTGTTGTTTTCTCTTCCTGCGGGTACTGAGATGTTTCACTTCCCCGCGTTCCCCCCACACCGCCTATGCGTTCAGCGGCAGGTCACCGCACATGACATGCGGCAGGGTTTCCCCATTCGGACACCCTGGGCTCACAGTCCGGTTATCGACTCCCCCAGGCTTATCGCAGATTCCCACGTCCTTCATCGGCTCCCGATGCCAAGGCATCCACCGTACGCCCTTGAAAACCTCACACCCCCACACACGGGGGCGCAACAAATCAAGGAAAAAAACCAAGAAAAAATTGCACACAGGAAAAAGCCCGAAAGGCCTCCCCCTGTAGATGCTCGCGTCCACTATACAGTTCTCAAACAACAAACCCCTGCCCCCCGCAGCACCCCGCCCACAAGGGAACGGGACCGCCAGGGGACGGGACCAGCCAGGGACTGCTGTCCCAGGACCCAACAGCGCACCACGCAACCGCACCCCCGCGCACACCCCCGGGACACGGCCCCCCACAACAGGGGGACCCACCCGGGCACGCACGCCCTCGAAGGGACACGGCCGGCCCGGCCCGGCACCCCCGCACACGCATTCCAGCACCCCCGCCGAAGCAGGGGCGCGTACTCGCGCAGCACAGGGCCACCACGGCCAGGCCACCAGGAGATGATGTTCCACCCACGAGCACCCGCCGCAGGACATCCGCCTGCGAAACGGGCTCTCACCTGCCCCACGCCAACCGGCACCCACAACGGGCACCGTGCACGGGGAGGGGCTCCTTAGAAAGGAGGTGATCCAGCCGCACCTTCCGGTACGGCTACCTTGTTACGACTTAGTCCCAATCGCCAGCCCCACCTTCGACGGCTCCCCCCACAAGGGTTGGGCCACCGGCTTCGGGTGTTGCCGACTTTCGTGACTTGACGGGCGGTGTGTACAAGGCCCGGGAACGTATTCACCGCAGCGTTGCTGATCTGCGATTACTAGCGACTCCGACTTCATGGGGTCGAGTTGCAGACCCCAATCCGAACTGAGACCGGCTTTCTGGGATTGGCTCAGCCTCACAGCATCGCAACCCTTTGTACCGGCCATTGTAGCATGCGTGAAGCCCAAGGCATAAGGGGCATGATGATTTGACGTCGTCCCCACCTTCCTCCGAGTTGACCCCGGCAGTCTCCCATGAGTCCCCACCATCACGTGCTGGCAACATGGAACGAGGGTTGCGCTCGTTGCGGGACTTAACCCAACATCTCACGACACGAGCTGACGACAACCATGCACCACCTGTGGACCGGCCCCGAAGGGAGGACGCATCTCTGCGCCTGTCCGGCCCATGTCAAGCCTTGGTAAGGTTCTTCGCGTTGCATCGAATTAATCCGCATGCTCCGCCGCTTGTGCGGGCCCCCGTCAATTCCTTTGAGTTTTAGCCTTGCGGCCGTACTCCCCAGGCGGGGCACTTAATGCGTTAGCTGCGGCGCGGAGGACGTGGAATGCCCCCCACACCTAGTGCCCAACGTTTACGGCGTGGACTACCAGGGTATCTAATCCTGTTCGCTCCCCACGCTTTCGCTCCTCAGCGTCAGTTACAGCCCAGAGACCTGCCTTCGCCATCGGTGTTCCTCCTGATATCTGCGCATTTCACCGCTACACCAGGAATTCCAGTCTCCCCTACTGCACTCCAGCCTGCCCGTACCCACTGCAGACCCGGGGTTGAGCCCCGGGCTTTCACAGCAGACGCGACAAACCGCCTACGAGCTCTTTACGCCCAATAATTCCGGATAACGCTCGCGCCCTACGTATTACCGCGGCTGCTGGCACGTAGTTAGCCGGCGCTTCTTCCGCAGGTACCCTCACCGCCGAAACGGCTTGTCCCCTGCCGAAAGGGGTTTACAACCCGAAGGCCGTCATCCCCCACGCGGCGTCGCTGCATCAGGCTTGCGCCCATTGTGCAATATTCCCCACTGCTGCCTCCCGTAGGAGTCTGGGCCGTGTCTCAGTCCCAGTGTGGCCGGTCACCCTCTCAGGCCGGCTACCCGTCGTCGCCTTGGTAGGCCATCACCCCACCAACAAGCTGATAGGCCGCGAGCCCATCCAAGACCGCACAAGGCTTTCCACCCCCCACCATGCGGCAGAGGGTACTATCCGGTATTAGACCCAGCTTCCCAGGCTTATCCCAGAGTCAAGGGCAGATTGCTCACGTGTTACTCACCCGTTCGCCACTAATCCGCACCCGAAGGCACATCATCGTCCGACTTGCATGTGTTAAGCACGCCGCCAGCGTTCATCCTGAGCCAGGATCAAACTCTCCGTCAAAAACAAAAACAGAAACACCAGGAGAAAAGGCGGAAAACCCCACCCCCAGCAATCCGATCCAAGCCGAAACCCAGCCCCAAGCACACGAGAAAGCACCCAGGACCAGGCAAACAGCCATCAAAAAAATGGCATCAAATCCAAACATGGCACGCTATTGAGTTCTCAAACAACAGGCCCAACAGGAATAACCGAAAACCTCCGGCATCGCCCCTGCGGAACGAAGTTCAAACTTACCAGATCATCATCGCGGCTTCAAATTCCCTTTCGGGCTTTATTGGCCGGACAATGGTCCGTCTTCCAACCACCGCAGAGCACGCAGCATGGCTGCCGTTCTGGCTAGTTCGAAGGTGTTTGGCCGCCCGGTCTCGCGCTGTCCGCGCTCCCCGTGGCGACTCGGAATACATTACCGGCCCGGCCGGGGCGCGGCAAATCAGAACTGTGTGGCTTCCGCCACAGCATATACCCCCAGGGGGTACTTGACGCATACCCCTACCGGGTATAGCTTCAGGGGGTGGAAGCAACCGAAGCCCTCGTGGACGCGGCGAGCGCGGACGCGCCCGTCCACGGCTACACCTCGAACAAGGCCGCCTATCTCCGCAGACTCAAGCGCATCGAGGGCCAGGTGCGCGGAATTGCGCGCATGGTCGAAGACGACAAGTACTGCATCGACATCCTCACGCAGGTCTCCGCGGTGACGAAGGCCCTCCACGCCGTGAGCCTCGGTCTGCTCGAGGAGCACATCGGACACTGCGTGGTGGGAGCCGCGAGCGAACCGGATCCCGACCGCCGCTCGGAGGAGATCGAGTCGAAGGTCAAGGAGGCCTCCGATGCGATCGGGCGCCTCCTCCGCTAAGCCCAGCCCCGCCGACCCAACCCATGAATCCATCCGTCCCACCACGAACACCCCTCACGAAGGAGCCGAGATGACCCACTTCACTACGACCGTTCACGTGGACGGCATGACCTGCGGCCACTGCGTTGCGTCCGTCACGGAAGAGCTCGAAGCCCTGGAGGGCGTCGAAACCGTCTCCGTCGAGTTGAACGCTGGCGGCACGTCCCAGGTCATGATCGCGTCGAGCCGCAAGCTCAAGCACGAGGCCATCAGCGAGGCGGTCGCCGAAGCCGGCTACCTCGTCATCGACAACAACGCGTAGCTCCCAAGACCCGCTCCCGCCGAGATCGAAGAAGAGGACATGGAGCAGCCCACCTCTGCCGCCGCCCGCGTCGTAGAACTCGACATCCAGGGGATGACGTGCGCCTCGTGCGTGCGCCGCGTCGAGCGCAAACTCGACGGGATCGCCGGCGTCGAGGCCACGGTCAACCTCCCCCTCGAATCGGCACGCGTGCTCGCTCCCGCGGGGGTGAGCGATCAGGACCTCCTCGACCGGGTGGCCTCGGCCGGCTACAGCGCGCGGCTCCACGAGCGCGGGCCCGCCGCGGGAACAGACGACGGCGCCAAGGACCCCGGCTCGGAGCTGCGCCCCCGGCTCGCGCTCGCCGCGGTGCTCACCGTCCCGGTGTTCGCCATCTCGATGATCCCCGCGCTCCAGTTCCCCAACTGGGGCTGGTGGGTGGCCCTCCTCGCGTTGCCCGTCGTGACGTGGGCGGCGTGGCCGTTCCACCGGGCCGCGGCGGTCAACGCGCGGCATGGCTCCTCGACCATGGACACGCTGGTCTCACTTGGGATCGTCGCGGCCTACGCGTTCTCCGCGGGCCAGCTCATCGCGGACCCCGCCCTCACGGCGCACGGCATGGAGGCGACGGGCACCGGAACCGGCATGGGCGGGCTCTACTTCGAGGTCGCGGCGGTTGTCGCGACGTTCCTGCTTCTGGGCCGCTATCTCGAGGCGCGCGCGAAGGCCAGGGCCGGCAGCGCCCTGCGATCGCTGCTCGACCTCGGCGCTCGGGAGGCGACACTTCTCAAGGACGGCGTCGAATACCGGATCGCCGCCGACGGCCTCGTCCCGGGGGACACGTTCGTGGTGCGCCCCGGCGAGAAGATCGCCGCAGACGGCGTAGTCCGCGAGGGCGTCTCCGCCGTGGACACGTCGCTGCTCACCGGCGAATCCGTTCCGATCGAGGTGGGCCCGGGCAACCCGGTGACCGGGGCCACGATCAACGCGTCCGGCAGGCTCATCGTCGAGGCGACGCGCGTGGGCTCCGACACGACACTCGCCGCGATGGGCCGGCTCGTCTCCGAGGCGCAGACGTCCAAGGCGCCGATCGCCCGGCTCGCGGACCGGATCAGCGGCGTGTTCGTGCCGGTCGTGCTGGCCGTCGCCGCCGTGACCTTCGCGGCATGGCTCGCCGCAGGCGGCTCGCTCGACTCCGCGTTCGCGGCCGCCGTCTCGGTGCTCGTCATCGCGTGCCCCTGCGCGCTGGGCCTCGCGACGCCCGTCGGCCTCCTGGCCGGCTCGGGCCGAGGCGCCCAGCTCGGCATCCTCATCCGGGGCCCCCAGGTGCTCGAGGACACCCGAACGGTCAACGCTCTCGTCCTCGACAAGACTGGCACGGTCACCACCGGACGCCTCGCCGTCGACGCCGTCGACGCCGCGGACGGATGGGGCGCCGACCGCGTCCTGCGGTTCGCGGGGGCGGTCGAGGCGGCGAGCGAGCACCCGATCGCGCGGGCCATCGCTCAAGCGGCTGCGAACGCGGGCCGCGACAATGCGCGGGGCGCGGGGAGGACGGACGACGGCGGCGCCCTCCCCCGCGTCGACGACTTCCGGTCCGCCGCGGGCGGCGGAGTATCGGGCCGGGTCGAGGACCACGACGTGGCCGTGGGCCGCGAGGCGTGGCTGAACGAGAACGGCATCGACATCCCGGAGGCGTTGCGGGAGCAGTTCCGCTCGCGCGAGGAATCCGGGGCGACGGCCGTGTGGCTCGCCGTCGACGGGTCGGCGGTGGGGACCGTGAGCCTCCGGGACACCCTCAAGCCTGGCTCGCGCGCCGCCGTCGAACGCCTCAAGGCGCTAGGCCTGCGCCCCTATCTCGTGACGGGGGACAATGCCGCGGTCGCGGCGCGGGTCGCCGCCGAGGTGGGCATCGCGCCGTCGGACGTCCTCGCCGGGGTGAGCCCCGAGGGGAAGGTCGACGCCGTGCGGCGGCTCCAGGCGGACGGCGCGACGGTCGCGATGGCGGGCGACGGCGTCAACGACGCCGCGGCGCTCGCGCAGGCCGACCTCGGGATCGCGATGGGCTCGGGCACGGACGTGGCGCGCGAGGCCGCGGACCTCACGGTCATGGCGGACGACCTCGCCCAGGTCGCGACGGCGATCGAGCTCTCGCGGGCCACGCTTCGGACCATCAAGGCCAACCTGTTCTGGGCGTTCGCGTACAACACGATCGGCATCCCGATCGCCGCGCTCGGCCTGCTCAATCCCATGATCGGCGGCGCCGCGATGGCCGCGAGCTCGGTGCTCGTGGTCGCGAATTCGCTGCGGCTCACGCGGTTCGCGCGCTAGCCGGTGCCAACCCTCGTCAGCTCGCGGGCACGGCCTCCGGCGCGGCCTCCTCGAGCGCGGGCTCGGGAAGTGGGGAGCGGAGCTCATCGAGGCGCACAAGAATCACGCCGACCACAATGAGCGCGCCGCCGAGCGCCTGGATGGGTGCTGGGACGTCCCCGATCATGAACCACGAGGCGAGCACGGAGAACAGCACCTCGGTGAGCGAGACGAAGCTCGCGACCTTCGCGCCAAGCCGCTGGACCGCGACGATGCCGAGCGAGTAGGCGATGACCGCGGCCACGAGTGTGATGCCGAGCACCGGCACGATCCAGCTCGTCTCGGTGCCCAGGAGGTGGACCGTGCCGAACGTCGCGGACAGCGGAAGCACGCCCACGAGCGCGAGGAGGCCGAGGCCCAGCGCGCCGAACACCATCCCACCGCCCACCACGACGAAAGGCGGCAGGACGCCGTCGGCCTTCGCCGAGAGGATGAAGTACACGGCGAGGCAGACGGCCGCGCCCATGCCCCACAGCACGCCGATCGGGTCGACGCGCGTCGCGCTGAACAGGTTGAGGACTAGCACGAGCCCGAGCATCGCGACGACCGTTCCGCCGATCGTCGCCAGGCCCGGACGACGGCGCGTGCGGAGCCAGAGCCAACCCACGATCACGATCGGGGCGAGGTATTCGAGCATGAGCGCGACGGGCGGGCTCATGCGCGCCACGGCGTTGAAGAAGCAGAACTGGCACAGCGCCACGGCGACCGTGCCGTAGGCGGCCATGATCCCCGCGCCGCGCCGGAGCCGGCCCCACCTGCCGCGCATCATGACGAGCGTTGGCACGAGCATCACGAGCGCTGCGAGGCCGATGCGTGTCCCGACCGTCGCGCCCGGGCTCCAGCCCGCCTCGAGGAGAGACTTGCCGAGCGGACCGCTGACGCCGAACGTCGCCGCCGAAAGCAGCGCGTAGACGAGACCGGACGCCGAGCGGTTCGCGGACAGCACGGGGCACCTCCAACAGGATGTCAGGACCAAAGTGAGTGTATGGTGATGACAGTAGACCCGAGAGGAGTCAGGAGTCAAAGTGCTGTTCGCACCTGACACAGAAGTTGCGCTGCGCAGCGTCGTGAACCTCGTCAACACGCTCGATTCCGAGGGCGGCGAGCAGCTGCGCACGAGCGCCGACTTGGATCGCTTCCTCGAACAGGAGGAGTTCACCGGCTCCCGCACGCACGACGACGACGAGCTCGCCTCCGTGCGCACCCTGCGGCGGCGCCTTCGCACGCTGTGGGACGCGTCCGAGGACGAGGCGGTGATGCTCGTCAACGCGATCCTGCAGGAGTCGCGGGCCCTGCCCCAGCTCGTCAAACACGACCACTGGGACTGGCACCTGCACGCCACCACGCCCGAGGCACCCCTCTCCGAGCGCATGGGGACGGAGGCCGCCATGGCGTTCGTCGATGTGATCCGCTCGAAGGAGCTGGACCGCCTCCGGGTGTGCGCCGCGGACGACTGCGGGGCAGTTCTCATCGACCTCTCGAAGAACCGCTCGAAGCGCTACTGCGATACCGGAAACTGCGCGAATCGCATCCACGTGCGCGCGTATCGGGAGCGCAAGGCCGCAGGCTAACCGGCTAACGGCCCTCCGCTTGGTACCCTTCGGACAGACTTATTCGACACGTCAAACCGACAAGGTCGAAACCGACAAGGTCGAAGCCGACAAGGTCGAAACCGACAAGTCAGAGGGGGTGGTCATCCGCAATGCCAGCAACCTCGCTGCGGGCCTTGCTCCGCAAGCTCGTCCGCGGCGCGCGGTACGAGGGGCTCGTGGCCATGCCGGGCCTCGGCGACGCCGAGCTTGAGCCGCCCGGGGCCGGCGCCCTGCGCTTCACCCTCCCGGACCTCTCCCCGCTTCCCGCGCGTGAGAATGTCGGCGAAATGCTGCACCGCATGGGGGCCCCGGTCGTGGTCGAGGACCGCGTGGGCAGCGTGCCGCTGCGCGGCCCGGGGAACCTCATCGTCGTCGCCGCGCCCCACGACGCAGCACTCGGGCCCGCGATGGCCCTCGCCGAGGCCGTGCGGGGACAGTTGCGCACGTCAGGCCTCATCGAGGCCTACCGCATCCCGTCCGTCGAGGGCCGGCGCGAGGCCGCGGCGGCGCGGGCCGAAGCGGCCGCGAGCGGGCAGCCCGTGGTCGTTGCGTATGGCCTGGGCCGCCCGGCGTGGACCGCGACGCATGCGGCCGCGGCGGAGCGGCTCAATGCCGATCAGACCTGGCTCGTGGTCGACGCGCGCCACAAGCACGCCGACACCGCGGCCTGGGTCGCGGCGGTCCAGACGCGCCTCGTGGTGCATGCCCTCGCCGTGGTCGGGGCCGCCGAGACTTCGACGCCGCGCACGGTCGAGCGGCTCGGTATCCCCGTCGGGTGGACCGACCAGAGCCCGCTCTGGAATTGAGTTCCCGCGCCTAGCGCAGCTCGCGCCCGTCCGCGTCGGTACGGAACGGCTGCGCGCCGAGCACAATGAGCGTTCCCTCGACGATCCCCCACAGGAAGACCGCGCCGTACGTTGCCTTCGCGAGGAGGATGGCCGCCAAAATCTGCGCGATGCCCATGGCCGTGTAGCCCAGATAGAAGCGGTGGGCGCCGAACGCGCCGAGATAGATACCGAGCAGCCCCGCGACGGCACGGCGCCGCGGCGACGGGCTGCTGCTCGTATACGTGGGCATCATCCGGGCGGCTCACTTCACTCGATGAGGCTTCAGCTTACGGCACGATCAAGGCCCCGAGTTGACATGTACGTTGACATGTAAAAAACGTTCGGGTGGGTCAGGCTTGGGGCTTGTCCTCGTCCGGAGCGTCGGCCCGATCGGCGTCCTGAGCCCCGCTCTCGGAGTGATTTTCGGAGTGACCCTCGGCGCGGCCCTGGCCCTGGTCCGCGGCGTGTCGCTTGAGCCTGTCCTCCGAGCGGAGATTGACGCCGGAGCCCTGACCGAGATGGTCCGCGTTCTCCTTGTACGTCATGGAGAGCATCGCGGCAACGACGAGGCACACGATGAACGCGATCCCGCCTGCCGAGAACGCGAGATCGAAGCGCAGGCCGTGGCCCGTTCCGCCCGAACCGAAGATGAGCACCGCCACGAACGCGACGACGGCGAAGAACGCAGAAAACATGAGGGGGCCCTTGATGCCGACGCGAGGTCCGCGCGGGGTCTGGTCAGTCATGGGAGGGTCTCCGTCAAGTCTTGGGAGTTCTACGCCGAGTAGAACCACTCAATTCTAGGCCACGCGAGCTTCGCCGGCTGAATCATGCCGGAGGCTCAGGCCCGCGATGGCGAGCAGCACCCCGGTGACGATGGCCGCCCCGCCCGCAACGCCCAAGAGGGCGTGCGGCCCTACCGCCGCAAAGAACGGCAGGAGGATCCCCGCGCCCAGATTCACGACTCCGCCGATCAGGAGGTCCCGCGCGAGCGGAGAGGCCCCGCCGCCTGGCGAGCGCCTCGAGAGCACGCCGCGCACGACGTCGGAGATCCCCACGAGCGCGAGGGCGGCGGCCCCCGCTCCACCCACCATGGCGTCGCTGGGGGCGACCACGATCACGACGCCAGCGACGGCCGCCACGGCATAGGGGACCAGGCCGAAGAGGGCCGAAACCCGCTCCGGCGCGGGGCGCTCCGAGCGGACGAGCCACACCTCCCCGGCGAGGAGCAACACGAGGTAAGGCGCCATGAGCCAGGCCGCGCCCGCCGTCGTCGGTTGCCCCCAGAACACCGTGATGGCGCCGAACGCCAAGGCCACCACGGCTCGGCCCAGGACGGGCGGCCAGAGGCGGGCACGGGAAGGTAGGGACTGGTCAGCAGGCACGGAGCCAGTTTAGTCGGGGGCTGAGGCCCCATGACGTCCGCGCGACGTTGCGGACGGCGAAGCGCTACGCCGCGCCCAGGACCATCCAGGTTGTGCCGCGGGCCCGGAGGCCGAGCGTGAGGGCGCGCGCGAGCATGTAGCCGCCCGCGAACGCGGCCCACAGCCACGCGAGGCCGGCCGGGCCGCTCAGCCCCGCGAGGCCCACCCAGACGAGGAGCGGTCCGTAGACCACAAGGTTGAGCACGCCCGCGATCGCAAGGTACCGCGCGTCCCCGGCGCCGATCAGGACACCGTCGAGCACGAACACGAAGCCGCACACGGGCTGGCTCGCGGCGAGCACCCAGAGCGCGGGAGTCAACGCCTCGTGGACCCCGGGATCGGCGGTGAAGAGCCACCCAACCCACGGAGCCATCGCGGCGAGAAGTGCGCCCGTGACCATGCCGAACCCAAGGGACCAGCGGACCATGGTGCCCGTGAGCTCCCGCGCCCGCGCGGCGTTGGAGGCTCCGAGCTCCTTGCCGATGAGCGATTGCGCGGCAATCGCGAGGGCGTCGAGCGCGAACGCGAGGAAGTTGAACATGGTCATGGCGAGCTGGTGTGCCGCGAGGTTCTCGGCGCCCTGAGCGGTCGCAACGACGACCGTCGCGAAGATCGCGGCGCGCAGCGTGAGCGTGCGCAGCATGAGCCAGGATCCGACGTGGGCGGCGCCGAGAATCCCGCGCCACGTCGGCGCCAAGCGGAGGCCCTCGTGCCGGATCCGCGGGACCACGATCGCGAGGTAGAAGGCCGCCATGCCGAGCTGGGCCACGCTCGTGCCGATGGCCGAGCCCGCGATCCCCCACCCGAAGCCGTAGACGAACAGGAAGTTGAGTGCGGCGTTCGCCGCGAAGCCACACGTGGCCACGACGAGCGGCGTCCTCGTGTCCTGCAGGCCGCGCAGCACGCCGGTGCCGGCAAACACGAGCAGCATGCCCACGAGCCCCGGCATGGACCACGCGAGATAGTCGACCCCATAGCCTTGAACGGCCGGGGGCCCGCCCACCGAGTGCACGATCGCTGGCGCGGCCGCCCAGCCGATCACCGCAAGAAGGAGGCCAAGGAGCAGGGCCAGCCAGACGCCGTCGCGCGCTGCGGCCATGGCCCGCCCGGCCTGCCCCGCACCCAGGAAGCGGGCGACGGCGGGCCCGGTCCCGTAGGCGAGGAACACCATGAGGCCCACGGCGGTCTGCAGGACGGTCGTGGCGAGGCCGAGCCCCGCGAGCTCGTCGACGCCGAGGTGGCCCACGATCGCCGAGTCCGCGAGGAGGAACAGCGGCTCCGCGATGAGCGAGCCGAACGCAGGCAGTGCTAGGCGCAGGATCTCGCGGGCAGTCGACGCTGTGCCCCTCGGGCCGCCGTGCGCGCTGCCTCGCGTACGGGCGGCCGCGCCCGATTGAAGGTCGGCCTCTTCAGCCCCCGTCCGGTCCATGCAACCCACTGTAGGACCCGGCACCGACACCCGAGATTTCGCGAGCCACAACCTCTTGACATTCATGTGCTTTCGAGAGTTACTTTCAATTCATGGCTACTTCCAAGATCTCCTCGGTCGCGGCATCCGCGGAGGCCCAGGCGGGACACCCCCGCCGGTGGTGGATCCTCGCGGCGCTTGCCCTCTCCCTCCTCGTCGTCGGCCTCGACGCCACCGTGCTCAACGTCGCGCTGAGCGACATCTCGCGCGCGCTCGGCGCGAGCACCACTGAACTCCAGTGGATCGTCAACGGCTACTCGCTCACCTCGGCGGTTCTGCTCATCCCCGCTGGTCTCCTCGGCGACCGCCTGGGGCGCCGCCGCGTCCTCGCGGTGGGCCTCGCCATCTTCGTGGCGGCGAGCGCTGCGGGCGCGTTCGCGCAGGACCCCGCCGAACTCATCGCCGCCAGGACCGTCATGGGGATCGGCGCCGCGGCGGTCTTCCCGCTCGCGCTCTCGATCATCCCAACCGTCTTCGCGCCCGCCCAGCGCTCCAAGGCCGTGGCCGTCATGACCGCCGCGATGGGCGTCGGCATGCCCCTCGGACCGCTCGTGGGCGGCTGGCTGCTCGACAACTTCTGGTGGGGCTCGACGCTCCTCTTCAACGTGCCGACCGTCGCCGTGGCCCTCGCCGCGGGCCTCGCGCTCATCCCCGATACGCGGGACCCCAGCCCTCGGCGCGCCAATCTCTTCGGACTCCTGCTCACGGTCGCAGGCCTCACCGGCATCGTCTACGGGATCACTCAGGTTCCGATCGACGGCTGGGGTTCGGCGTCCACCCTCGTGCCGCTGTGCGGCGGGGTTGCGCTTCTCGTCGCGTTCGGCATCGTCGAGGCGCGCAGCGCCGAACCGCTCCTGGACCGCCGCCTCATCGGATCGCGCCTCTTCGTGTGGCCCACGGTCGCGACGGCCCTGACCTCATTCGTCATGATGGGGCTCCTGTTCGCGATCCCGCTGTACCTCCAGGCCTACCTCGGCGACTCGGCGCTCATCACGGGGCTCAAGCTCATGCCGATGATGCTCACGCTCGTCATCGGCTCGGGCATCTCGACGAGGCTCGGATCCCGGCTCGGGCTCAGGGTGCTCGTGCCCGCGGGCATCGTCATCTCGTCGGTGGGGTTCCTCGCCCTTCTGGGGATCACGCCGTCGTCCGACTACTGGCCCCTCTTCGCAACGCTCGCCGTGACCGGCTTCGGGTTCGGTGTCGCGATGCCACCGGCCATGGCCGCGATGCTCGACGCTCTCCCTGACGGAGTCCAGAGCACGGGGACCGCGCTCAACCTGTCCGTCCGGCAGACCGTCGGCGCGCTTGGCGTCGCGGTCCTCGGAAGCATCCTCACGGCCGCGTACCGCGCGGGCATGGACGCGCCGACCGCGCACCTTCCGGGCGCCGCGGCAAGCGCGGCGCGGGACTCGCTCGGCGGGGCAGTCACCGTGGCCGGCCGGCTCGGGCCGGCGGGGAGCGCCCTCCGCGAGGCGGCCGGGTCCGCGTACCTCGACGGCCTCCACACCGTGAGCCTCGTATGCTTCGCGGCGGCGATCGTCATCGCGGCCATGATGGCGATCGTGCTCCCCCGCCGGGCGCACGCCCCGCGGACGACGGCGGCTGGCAAGATGGTTTCATGACCGAACCAGGGCTGCGGGAACGCAAGAAGGCGAAGACGCGGCGGCTCATCCAGGACGTCGCGCTCCGCCTTTTTGCCGAGCAGGGCTACGACGAGACCACAGTCGACCAGATCGCGGCCGAGGCAGAGGTCTCTCCGAGCACGTTCTTCCGGTACTACGCCACGAAGGAAGACGCGGTCCTCCAAGACGAATACGATCCGTCCCTGCTCGCCGCGCTCGAAGGCGTCCCACCCGGGACGCCGATGGTCGAGGCGTTTCGGCTAGCGGTCCACAACGCGTTCGAAGAGTTCTACGCGAGCGACCGCGACCGCATTTACGAGCGCATGCGCCTCACGTTCACCACGCCGGCGCTGCGGATCCGGGCCCTCGCCGCGAACCACGATGTGGGCCGCATGTACTCGGGGATCGTGGCCAAGACTCTCGGCGTCGCCCAGGACGATCCACGGATCTCCCTCGCGGCCGGTGCCCTCACGGGGGTGCTGATCGTCGTGTTCGAGCGGTGGATCGAGGACGAGGGCCGCGGCGATCTCCCCGCCATGATGGACGAGGCGCTGCGGCTCCTCGGCTCGGGGTTCAGGGTCGAGGGGTAGCGAGGAAGTCCTCCCAGGTCCGGTGGCCCACCCCGCGGTCCGCGGCGATGTTCGCGCCCGCGCGGATGGCCCGCGCGGCCCCGCCAGGCATGGGCATCGGCAGGAGCAGCCGGTGGAGCCCGGTCGCCACGACGTAGGAGCGGATCAGGTCCTTCATGGTGTACACCGTGGGGCCAGCGAGGTCGGGGACCAGCCCAGCCGGGGAGCCGAGGGCGAGCTCGACGAGCCGATCCGCGACCTCGCCCGAATCGACCGGCTGGAACCGGAAGCCGGACGGCACGGGGATGACAGGAAGCTTCGCCATGGCCTGGGCCGTGAGCAGCGTGAGTTCGTAGAACTGGGTCGCGCGGAGCGTCGACCACGGGATCCCCGAGGACTCGATGACCAACTCGGCCTCGCGCTTCGACTCGAAGTACGCGAACGCCGCACGGTCCAGGCCGCTCACCACGGGGATCGTGTCCGCGCCCACCACGGAGATGAACACGATGTGGCCCACTCCGGCCAGCTTGGCCGCCTCGACGAGATGCCGAGCCTTGTCTCCGTCGCCCTTCTGCGTGCCCGCGCAGTGCACGACCGTCGCGACGCCCTCCATCGCCGGGCCGACGCCCTCGCCCGAGGCGAGGTCGCCCGCGAAGTGTTCGACGCCGTCGTTCGCTGGCCGAGCGTGCCTGCTCAGGACGCGCACTGGCTGTCCCGCGGCGCGGAGCCGCGCCACCACCTGCCGCCCCAACGTGCCCGATCCGCCCGTCACCAGAATCGTGGGTGCCATGGCCTATCCCTTCTACCTCGAATCGGGCCGCTTGCGAGCCCCTCTACTTGCCATGACCCGCGAGAGTGCAGGAGTGTGACAGACGTGGATGTCGAGGATCTCCTGGCCAGCCGTTTCGAGTCCGAGCGCGGGCGCCTTCGCGCCGTCGCGTACCGCATGCTGGGGTCGCTTCCCGAAGCGGACGACGCCGTGCAGGAGGCGTGGCTGCGGCTCGCCCGCACCGATGCCGACGCGATCGAGAGTCTCGGCGCCTGGCTCACGACTGTCGTCGCCCGCATCTGCCTCAACGTCCTCCGGGCGCGGGCCCTGCGGCGCGAGGAGCCGATCGACGGGCTCGAGGAGGCGCTTCAGGCCGGTTCCGGGGAGGAGCCCGAGGAGGAGGCGGTCATGGCGGACGCCGTCGGGCTCGCGCTGCTCGTGGTGCTCGACGCGCTCCAGCCCGCCGAGCGGCTCGCGTTCGTGCTGCACGACATGTTCGACGTTCCGTTCGACCGCATCGCACCGATCCTCGGCAAGTCCTCCGAGGCGACGCGCCAGCTCGCGAGCCGCGCCCGGCGGCGAGTCCGCGGCTCCGAGACGCCCGATCCTGATCGTGCGCGGCAGCGGCGCGCCGTCGAGGCCTATCTCGCGGCGGTCCGCTCCGGCGACTTCGACGCGCTCGTCGAGCTTCTCGCGCCGGACGTCGTGATCAACGCGGACGCGGCGTCGTCTCCGTCCCGCCTGGCCGTCACGCTCCGCGGCGCCGAACAGGTCGCACACGCTGCCGTCGCGTCCGCCGTGCGCGCGCCGTTCGCCAGGGTGGCCCTCGTCAACGGGAGGGTCGCGCTCGTCGTCGCGCCGAAGGGCCACCTGCGGCTCGTGCTTGCGTTCACGGTCGACGGCGACCGGGTCACCCACATCGAGGTCGTCGCCGAGCCTTCGCGCCTGCGGGCGCTCGAGGTCGCAGTGGTGGACGGCTGAGGTCGGGCGCTGGCCCGTCCGGGTCCCTAGAACCCGCCTCCGCCCTCGCCGTCCCCCGACTCTGCGGCCATGTTGGCGAAGCGCGAGTAGTGTCCCTGGAACGCCACGACGATGTCCTTGGTCGGGCCGTTACGGTGCTTCGCCACGAGAATGTCCGCCTCGCCCGCTCGAGGCGACTCCTTGTTGTAGACGTCCTCGCGGTGCAGCAGGATCACCATGTCGGCGTCCTGTTCTATAGATCCACTTTCGCGAAGGTCTGAGACCATGGGCCGCTTGTCCTGGCGCTGCTCGGAGCCACGGTTGAGCTGCGAAAGCGCGATGACGGGCACCTCGAGCTCCTTCGCGAGGAGCTTCAGCGCACGCGAGAACTCGGAGACCTCCTGCTGGCGGCTCTCGACCTTCTTTCCCGACGTCATGAGCTGGAGGTAGTCGAGGATCACCAGCTTGAGGCCGTGCTGCTGCTTGAGGCGACGGCACTTCGCCCGGATCTCCATGAGCGACATGTTCGGGGAGTCGTCGATGAACAGCGGCGACTCGTTGAGCGGGCCCATGACCTTCGCGATCTTGGCCCAATGCTCGTCGCGGAGCGTACCTCGACGCAGATCCTGGAGCTGGATCGTGGCCTCCGCGCTCATGAGGCGCATGGCGATCTCGTTCCGGCTCATCTCGAGGGAGAAGAACACAGTGGGCAGCTTGTTCTTGATGGCGGCCGAGCGAGCGAAGTCGAGCGCGAACGTTGACTTGCCGACGGCGGGGCGCGCGGCGATGACGATCATCTGGCCGGGGTGCAGCCCGTGGGTGAGCTCGTCGAGCTCATAGAAGCCGGTTGGGACGCCTGTGATTCCCTCGCCGCGGTGACCGGCCGCCTCGATCTCGTCCATCGCGGACTCCATGACCTCGGAAAGCGCAACGTAGTCCTCGCCCTGCCGACGCTCGGCGACGGAGAACACCTCGGCCTGGGCCTGGTTGACGAGGTCCTCGACCTCGCCGTCCTGGCCGTAGCCCAGTTGGACGATCTTGGTGCCTGCGCTCACGAGACGGCGAAGGATGGCGCGCTCCGCCACGATCTCGGCGTAGTAGCCGGCGTTCGCTGCCGTGGGGACCGATTGGATGAGCTCGTGCAGATAGGCGGGGCCGCCCACGCGGTTGATTTCGCCGCGCTTGGTGAGCTCGTCCGAGACGGTCACCGCGTCCGCGGGTTCGCCCTTGCTGTAGAGGTCAGCGATCGCGTCGAAGATGGTCTCATGGGCGGGCCGATAGAAGTCGGCCGAGCGGACTACCTCGACGACGTCCGCGATGGCGTCCTTCGAAAGCATCATGCCGCCGAGCACGGACTGCTCCGCGACGATGTCCTGCGGAGGGGTGCGGCCCACATCCGAGTCCCGATAGGACGGAACCGACTCGACTTGTGCTGCGGACACCGGCGACACCTCACCTCTCACGTGACGCCCGGATCGGGGCAGTGCACGTCTGGACCGTGCAAGCCCCTTCCGGATGGTTGCAGCAAAGGTATCTGGGGCCTCCGACATTCTCCAGCTGGCCGTCCACCCCACCTGTGGACAACTTGTGGAATACGTGCCCGAAGTTGTTCGCCGAACCTGTGGATAAATGTGGATAACTCTTGTCGGCTCCCATTAAGTGTCATCTGACGTGGGAAAACTTTCTCTACATGGTGTGGACCAAATATTTTTTTCCACATCCGAAATCCACAGCGCCAATGGGGATTTTTAGACAAACACTTGTGATTTCACGTGACCCGTACCACTTATGTGACGTTCACCACATATTCCCACGTCCGATCACCCGGCGATCCATGCCCCGGCGTTCATGGAGCTGCGGTGCCCCTATGATGGCTCCGCACGCGCCGCATCACCGCGGAATCCGCCGCACAGCCGCGTGCCGGTGTAGCCCCTCCGTACTACGCTGGAAGTGCCCCGGGCTGGGGCCGCCCGCACGTTCACCGCACCGATCCGGAAGCCCCGATGGAAAACCTGCTGCCCCCTCTCATCATCCTGCTGTGCGTCGTCGCCATCGTCGTCCTCGTGCTGCGCAGGGGCGTAAGGCGCACTCGGGCGTCCGTCGAATCTGCCGTGGCCCAGGGAACCGGGGCGGCCGCCGAGGTTTCGGCGCGGCTCACCGAGGAGCAGCACCGGGCCATCTACTCGCTCATCGCACAGGGGCTCACGGTTCAGGCAATCGCCGCGTACCGTCAGGCCACGGGGGCAAAGCTCATCGACGCCCGGAACGCGATCCTGCTCATGGAAAGCCATCCTCAGGCCTTCGGGAACGCCCAGGGCGCACCCGCGGAGACGTCCACCGAGACGTCCATCACCACGCCCGCCTCGCCCACCGCCCCGGCGGCGCCTGCCGCACCTGGGGCCGCCCCGCCGTCGTCCGGAGACAAGCCCGCCGAACCCGCCAAGGTGCCCGCGGGCGCGCCCGGCGAGCGCTCGACGACCCGGTTCCCCTACCGCTACCGCGCGATCGTGAGCAATGGCAGGGAGACGCTCGAGGTTGCGAGCAATCTGCTCAACGACGAGATCTATGCCGAGATCAAGGCGCTCGCCCAGATCGGCGACGCCGAGGATGCCGCGCTCATGCTGTGGAAGCATTCCGAGATCAGCATCGAAGAGGCCAGGGCGTTCGTAGACCTCCTCTGAGGGCCGGCGCAGGCGCCGGGCTCGCCGTCAGCGCGTGGCCGCCTGCTCGGCTTCCTCGAGGACGCGCAGCGCGTTGCCCCAGCAGAGGGCGTCGAGCTCGTGTCGCGTCCAGCCGCGCTCCGCGAGCGCGTCGAGGAGCGGACGGTAGCCCGCCACGCCGTCCATCCCCTCCGGGAGCTCCGGCGTGCCGTCGAAGTCGCCGCCGAGCCCCAGGTGACGGTGCCCCACAATGTCACGGGCATGCTCGACATGGCGGACGACGTCGGCGATGGTCGCCATCGGTGCGGGGTTCCGGGTGAGCCACGCGGCGAATTCGCGGGCGGCCTCGGGTTCTTCCGCCGGGGCGATGTCGTGGAAGCCGACCGGGAGGCCCAGTTCGACCCTCCGGTCGTGGACGGCCCGCGCGTGCTCGCTACAAGCCTCCGAAATGAACTTGGGGACGAACGTGACCATGAGCACGCCTCCGTTCACGGGAAGAGTCTCCAGCACGGCGTCCGGCACGTTCCGAGGGTGGCTGCAGACGGCGCGGCATGACGAATGCGAGAACATGACGGGCGCGCTCGTGCACGCCAGAGCGTCCACCATGGTCCGCTCCGAGACATGCGAGAGGTCCACGATCATCCCCACGCGGTTCATTTCCGCGACGACCTCGCGCCCGAACGGGCCGAGGCCCGTGTCCTCCCCCTCATCCGTGGCCGAGGAGGCCCACGGCGTGCTGTCGTTGTGGGTCAGCGTCATGTACCGCACCCCGAGGGCGGCCATGGCGCGCAGCACCCCGAGCGAGCCGGCGATGCTGTGCCCGCCCTCCATCCCCATGAGCGAGGCGATCTTCCCGCGTTCGACGGCGGAACGCACCTCAGCGGCGGTGCGCGCCAACTCGAACGTGTCGGGGTGGGCCGCGACGATTCGGCGGACGCAGTCGATCTGCTCGAGCGTCGCGACGACCGACTGCTCGGGGGTCAGGGACGACGGGACGAAGACCGACCAGAACTGAGCGCCCACGCCGCCCCGGCGCAGTCGCGGGATGTCGGTGTGGAGGCGGGGCTGCCCGGCCTCGAGGCCGGCCGCCGTGACGTCGTATCCGAACTCCTGGCGGAGCGCCCAGGGCAGGTCATTGTGGCCGTCGACAACAGGGGCGTACTCGCGGGCCGAAGGCACAGCGTCGGGGGCTAGAGGCACCGGTTCATCGTACGCCCGGCCCAGGAAACGACAGACCGGTCAGCGACCGCCCGTGAGGTCCGCGAGCAGCTGCTCGAAGCCCTTTTCCTCCGGCCGAGTGGCGAGCTGAGGCACGCGGGAGGCGCCGTCGTCGTCGTTGGTGAACTCCGACGCGAGCTCGGCCGCCGCACGCTCGATGCGCACGCTCAGGCTGCCGGCCGTGAAGCCATCGCCGTCCGATCCGCGACCCCAGTCCATGGGCGCTGCGAAGACCGCGGTCGGAGTGATCCGAGCCCGCAGGTAGGTGAACAGCGGGCGCATCGCGAAGTCCAAGACCATGCTGTGACGCTCCGAACCGCCCGTCGCTCCGAGAAGAACGGGCGTCCCCTCGAGCGCCTTGTTGTCCACGAGGTCGAAGAACGACTTGAACAGCCCGCTGTACGAGGCACTGAAGACCGGGGAGACCGCGATGAGGGCGTCGGCGTTCTCGACGTCCGCGATGGCCTCGGCGAGCCTCGGGGCCGCGTAGCCCGTGACGAAGTTGTTGGCGATGTTGACGGCCAGGTCACGCAGCTCGTACGTGGTGACCTCTACTTCGACGCCGAGTCCCGCGGCGAGGCGAGCCGTCGCGTCGCCCAGCTGATCGGCGAGCAGCCGACTCGACGAGGGCGTCCCGAGCCCCGCGGAGATCACTACGAGCTTCTTCGTGTCCATGCTGTTCCTTCTCCGTTCCCACGGTCCATGCATTTGCATCTACCTCCCGAACAGATGAAGGCCCGGACCTATTCCCGGGTCGCGTGTCCGTACCCGAGACGGGAGGGAGGGGGTGGAATGGGCCGGAAGGGAGAGAACGGAACGAGGGCCCCCGCCAAGAATGGCGGGGGCCCTCGTGTGAGTCCAACAGCTGTCAGGCTGCGGCCAGACTACTTCGCGGCAACAACCTGGAGGTTGATGGTCGCGGTGACGTCGTCGTGCAGGCGCACGGAGACGTTGTAGTTGCCGGTCGACTTGATGTGGCCCGGAAGCACGACCTTGCGCTTGTCGATCGCGCCGAGGCCAGCGGCCTCGACGGCGGAGGCGACGGCCTCGGTGCGGACGGTGCCAAAGAGGCGACCCTCCTTGCCGGCCTTGACCTCAAGGCGCACGGGCGTCTTGGCGAGAGCAGCAGCCTGCTCCTGCGCGGCCTCGAGCGTCTTGTGGGCCTTCGCGGCGCGGGCCGCGTTGATCGCCTCGACATGAGCCTCGCCACCACGCGTCCAGCGGAGCGCGAAGCCACGCGGGTAGAGGTAGTTGCGGGCGTAGCCGTCCTTGACCTCGACAACGTCACCAGGCGTGCCGAGTCCGGTCACTTCCTGGGTCAGGATGATCTTTGCCATGGTTCTGCTTCCCTTCTCAGCCGCGGCCAGCGCCGGAGTAGGGGAGCAGAGCGACCTCGCGGGCGTTCTTGATCGCCTGGGCGATCTTGCGCTGCTCCTGCACGGTCACGCCGGTCACTCGGCGGGCGCGGATCTTGCCGCGGTCCGAGATGAACTTGCGCAGCAGGGCGACGTCCTTGTAGTCGATGACGGTGATGTCAGCGGCCTTCAAGGGGTTGGACTTTGGTTTCGGCTTGCGAATTTCAGCCTTTGCCATCGTGGAGCTCCTTTAGTCTCGCGGAGCCCGTGGTCATGCCACGGGATGGTTGGATGTGATGATCAGAATGGCGGCTCGGAGTCGGAGCCCGACCCCCAGCCACCGGCGTTGCTGACGCCCGGGGTCGCCCACGGGTCGTCGTTCTGCGCGGCGCCGCCGCTCCAGCCCCCGGAGTTGCCGCCCTGGTTCTGAGAACCCTGGTTGCCCCCCCAGTTGTTGCCGGAGCCGCCACCGGAGTTGCCCCCAGCGTTGCCCCCAGCGTTGCCGCCACCGAAATTGCCGCCGCCGCCGAAGTTCCCACCCTGACCGCCGGAGCGCTGGGTGCGGTTCACCTTGGCGGAGGCGTAGCGCAGGCTCGGGCCGATCTCGTCGACCTCGAGCTCGATGACGGTGCGCTTCTCGCCTTCCTTGGTCTCGTAAGAACGGCTCTTGAGCCGACCCGAAACGATCACGCGCATGCCCTTCGTGAGGGACTCCGCGACGTTCTCGGCAGCCTCACGCCAGATCGACGCGCGGAGGAACAGGGTCTCCCCGTCCTTCCACTCGTTCGCCTGGCGGTCGAAGGTGCGCGGCGTGGAGGCCACCGTGAAGTTGGCCACCGCGGAACCCGACGGGGTGAACCGGAGCTCCGGATCGTTCGTCAGATTTCCGATGACCGTAATCGTGGTTTCGCCTGCCATGCTGCCTCCTGGTCCGAGCCTTATGACGTTCTTACGGGTTACCGAAGGGGTTTACGCCAAGACTACTTGGCGGACACCTTCTGGTCTTCGGGGCGAATGATCTTGGTGCGCATGATCGTCTCGTTGAGGTTCAGCTGACGATCGAGCTCCTGCGCCGTGGCGGGCTCAGCGGTGAAGTTGACGACCGCGTAGATCGCCTCGTTCTTCTTCTTGATGTCGTAAGCCAGACGACGACGGCCCCAGATGTCCACCTTGTCGACGGTTCCACCGTCGGTAGTGATCACACTGAGGAACTTGTCGAGCGACGGCTGAACAGTGCGCTCGTCAACCTCGGGGTCGATGAGGACCATCAGTTCGTAAGGACGCATGTGTGAACCCACCTCCTTTGGGCTAAGCGGTTGCGGTCTCTCCGCAACAGGAGGTTCATTTGCGTTGGCCAGCGCGGCGGCCATCGACACGATGTGCCGGCCGCAGCACAGACTTCACTATGTTACCGGATCAAGCTCCCCTGTCCCAGCCGGGGCCGCCTCCCGCCGTGGTGAGGTCAACGCTACGCCGAGCCGCCGCCGTCGTCCGCTGTGCGCGGGGCGATGTGGACAACTCGCCACCTCCACCTGTGGGGAGGAGAAATTAGCAGGTTCCAAGGGTGCGATGGAACGATCATGGCATGACGCCACACACCGTCTCCCCCCGCTCGGCGCGGGCCGCGACCGCCCACCGCCGCATCTGGATCATGCTTGCCGTTGGCCTCGTCGCCGCGCTCCTCACGGGATTCTTCAACTCGTGGTGGCACGCCCCCGCGGCAGGCTGGGGCGCAGCCGCCCTCCTCTACGACATCTGGGTCTGGTCCCGCATCAGCCGCATGGGGCCCTCCGAAACCCGCAAGCACGCCCGCGAGGAAGACCCGCGCCGCGCGACGCGCGACTTCCTCATCCTGTGCGCGAACGCCGCCGCGATCGTCGCCGTCCTCATCGTCATGGTCTCCGGGAATCAGGCCGAGAAGCCCATGAAGATCGCCATCGCGCTCCTCGCCCTGCTCACGGTCGGGGCCTCGTGGCTCATGCTGCACACGCTCTTCACCCTCCGCTACACCGAGCTGTACTACACGTCGACGCCCGAGGGCGGGATCAGCTTCAACCAGGACACCCCGCCGCGCTACACGGACGTGGCCTACATGGCGTTCAGCCTCGGCATGACCTACCAGGTCTCGGACACGTCAATCACGAACCACGCGATGCGAGCCGAGGCACTCAAGCACAGCCTGCTCGCCTACGTGTTCGCGACGCTCATCCTCGCTGCGACGATCAACCTCGTGATCGGCCTCGCGAGCTAGAGGCCAGACCCGGCTCACGGGCCGCTCAGCCCGCGAAGAACCGCTCCGCTACGAGCGCGAGCCGCCACGGATCCTGCACCCCCGCGAGCTCGCGCGCGGAGTGCATCGAGAGGAGCGGGACGCCCACGTCGACCGTGCGGATCCCGAGCCGGGTCGCCGTGAGCGGCCCGATCGTCGAGCCGCACGGCACGTCGTTGTTCGAGACGAACTCCTGATACGGGACCTCGGCCTCCCCGCACAGGCGCGCCCACAGCGCTGCGCCCGCGGCGTCCGTCGCGTAGCGCTGCTGGGCGTTGATCTTCAGGAGCGGGCCGCCGTTGAGCACGGGGCGGTTCGCCGGATCGTGCTTCTCCGGGTAGTTGGGGTGGATCGCGTGGCCGGCGTCGGCGGAGACGTGCCACGACGCCGCAAACGCACGACGGCGCTCGGTCGCCGTCGCGCCGAGGGCGTCGCCGATGCGGGCCAAGACATCCTCGAGGAACGGGCCGCACGCGCCGGAGCGAGTGGACGAACCGACCTCCTCGTGGTCGAACGCCGCGAGCACGGGGATCGCCGTCTCGCGGGCGCCATCGAGGGCCCGGATCAGGGCCGTCACGCCGGCGTGAACGGACGAGAGATTGTCGAGCCGGCCGGACGCGAAGAACTCGCCGTCGGCGCCGAAGACCGCGGGCTCCTGGGCGTCCGCGACCACGAGGTCGTAGCCGCCCACCTCGCCCGGATCGACGCCCGCGCCCTGCGCTATGAGTCCGAGCAGGTCCGAGGCCGCCGGATTGCCGAGCCCCCAGATGGGGTTCATATGCCGCTGCTTGTCGAGCGTGAGGCCCTCGTTGACCCCGCGGTCCAAATGGATCGCGAGCTGCGGGAAGCGCAGGAGGGGGCCTGTCGCCACAAGGTGCTCGGCGCCGTCGAGCGTTACGATGCGGCCGGCGAGCCGAAGCTCCCGGTCAAGCCACGAGTTGAGCATCGGGCCGCCGTAGACCTCGACGCCGGCCTGGAGCCACCCAAGCGCCCCCGTGGTCGGCTTGGGCTTGAGCTTGAACGAGGGCGAATCCGTGTGCGCACCGAGGATGCGGAAGGGCGTGACCGGCCCCGTCCCGTCCGGAACGACCCACGCGATGAGCGCGCCGTCCCGGGTGACCGCGTAGCCGCCGGGCACTGCGGGCCACTCCTCGGTCTCCGCGAGCACCCGGAAGCCAGCCTCCTCGAGACGCCGCGCGCCCTCGTGGGCGGCGTGAAAACTCGAGGGCGAGGCCATCACGAAGCGGCCAAGGTCCAGGGCGTGCAGATGCGCGGCGGTAGGCATGTCCCCGAGTCTAGCCAGCGCCCGGCCGCCGAAATCCGGCTCAGCGAGCGTAGCGCTCGACGAAGTTGCGCAGGATCCGCTGGGGCTCGTGGACGCGCGCGGTCCTCGCGCGATCCTTGACGGACTCGGCCTCGTCGGGCGGGAAGTAGCCCGAGTGCCGGTACGCGTCGACGCGCCGCTCGAGCCCCGGGAAGTCGAGTTCGGGGTGGAACTGTGTCGCGTAGACGTTCCGCCTGAACCGGAACATCTGCACCGGGCACGTTGCCGAGCCGGCGAGGAGCGCCGCGTTCGAGGGCAGCATCCGCACGGCCTCCTTATGGCCCACGAATGCATCGAAGCTCGCCTCGAGGCCGCGGCAGAGGGGGTCGACGAGGCCGGCGGGGCTGAGCCGCACGCGCACCGGGCCCACCTCCTCGCCGAAGCGTCGATCCACGACCGCGCCCTCGTGGAGGCCCAGCAGGCCGACGCCGTAGCACGCGCCGAGGAACGGGAAGTCCTCCGCGACAATGCGGTCGAGGAGGCCACAGATCTCCGCCTCGACTCGCAGCTGGCAGGGGCTCTTGTCCGCAGGGGGATCGGACGCGGTGTAGGGGCTCCCGCCCAGAATCACTCCCGAGTACTGGTCCAGATAGATCTCGGGCAGCGGGCCGGCCTCGGCCCGAACGCGGTGGAGCTCATGGGGCTCGAGACCGCCGTACTCGCAGAACGCGCGGTATTCGTCGTCCGCGACGACGTCGTGATCACGTGACGCCAGCAGCAGAAAGGGCCGCATGCGGACATTGTGCTACCGGCCCGATCCGCGCGGTAGAGGGCCGCGCTCTGGTCCACTTCTTCCGCCCCGACACACCGAAATGGCGCGACACGCCGGAGACTAGTTCCCGTCCGTGCCCGAGCCGCCGGCGTAGTGGCCCGCGGTCCAGTCGGTCGCCATGGTCTTCTGGATCGATTCGAGGCTCGCCTTGCCGGCGCAGAGCGCGGAGAATGCGTCCTCCTCGACCTGGTCCTTGTCGTTGTGGACGAAGGCCGAGGCCGAGGGCTTGCCCGACGCGAAGGTGTTCGGCTCAGGCCACAGGTTGCGGATGTCCGAGGCGCCGCCGTCGGCGAGCGGGACGAGATGGTCGAGCTCGTACTTCGAGGATTCAGACGCCGGGATCCCGTAGGCGGCCATGATCTGGCTCTTGGCCTTGTCCGTGATGGAGACGGGTGGGCGCACGCTCGACGTGTAGCCGCCCTTGCGGCACACGGTCTGCGGGAGACTCGCCTGCGTCACGGCGCTGTCGATCGCGCCGGGCGTGCAGGACGCGTCGGGCAGCGGCTCGTGCGAAGAGCTATAGCGGATGTGGCACGTTCCCGGGCCGGGCATGGGGCCCTCGACACCCTGGTCCGTCCACCCGTGGCCCGACGCGACGAGGAGGCCAGAACCTCCTGACGACACCTTGGCCGCCGACGCCACCGCCTCCGAGCCGCCAGCCCCAGCGCACCCTGACAAGGCGACCGCCAGGCCCACGAGGAGCAGCGAACACGCGGACAAGGGGCCGAGGCGGCGCGGGGAAGTCACGGTCGCCAAGCCTAGGCCACTCCCGCGCGACCCGCCGGTCACAACACCTCGGAGCCGGTCAGTAGTCGGGGTTGCTCGGCACCACGAGGCCGGTCTCGTACCCGTACACGACCGCCTGAACGCGGTCGCGCAGGTGCAGCTTCGACAGGATCCGGCGGACGTGGCTCTTGACGGTAGCCTCCGAGAGATACAGCCGGTGCGCGATCTCCGCGTTGCTGAGCCCCTCGCAGATCGCACGGAGCACCTCGAGCTCGCGCGGCGTGAGGTCCGCGAGCAGCGGGTCGGGTTGGGCTTCGGGACGGCCGACGGCGGCGCCCTCCGCCCGCACGTACATCTCGAGGAGGCGCTGGGTCACCCGCGGGCTCACGACCGCGTCGCCACTCGCCACGAGCCGCACCGCGTGGACGAGCTCGGCGGGCGCCACGTCCTTGAGCAGGAAGGCGGAGGCCCCGGCCTGGAGTCCCGCGAACGCGTATTCGTCGAGGTCAAAGGTGGTCAGGATGATGATGCGCGCGGCGGGCGAGGTCGCGGCGATCCGGCGGGTGGCCTCGATCCCGTCCATGATGGGCATGCGCACGTCCATGAGCACCACGTCCGGCTCGAGCTCGCGCGTGAGCCGGACGGCCTCGGCGCCGTCGCCAGCCTCGCCGACCACCTCAATGCCGTCCTCCGCCTCGAGGACCATTCTGAATCCGACCCGCAGGAGTGGCTGGTCGTCCACGAGCAGGAGCCGCAGCCCCTGCGCTTCGTCGTGCTCCCCCATCAGTCCCTCTCCGTCCAATGCAGTTCGGCGTCCACGCGCCATCCTCCCCCAGGCCGGGGCGCAGCGCGCAGAGATCCGCCGAAAATCGCCGCGCGTTCGCGCATGCCCGCGATCCCGCCGCCCGTGCCCAGGTGAGCGTCGGGCCCCTCGGGCGCGGTCCCGCCGTCGTTCTCTACGCGCACCCGCACGACGCCCGAGTCTCGCGCCACGAGGACGTCGACGCGGCCCACGCCGCGCGCATACCTCAGGACGTTCGTGAGCGACTCCTGGACGATCCGGTAGACCGCGAGCTGGAGGGCCGCGTCGCTGGGAAGCGACTCGCCGTCCTGGGTGAGGATCACGGGGAGGCCCGCCGCGCGGAAACCGTCGACGAGCGATTGGAGCCCGCCGAGCGCGGGCGTCCGCCCCGCCGATCCGGTGTCGGCCCGGAGCACCCCGAGAACGCGGCGCATGTCCGTCAGCGCGGCCCGGCCCGTGCTTGAGAGCTCCCCGAGCACGGCTTTCGCGGACTCGGGGTCGCGTTCGACGGCGCGCGCCGCGCCGTCGCTCAGCGCCACCATGACGGTGAGCGAGTGGGCGACGACGTCGTGCATCTCGCGCGCGATCCGGTTGCGTTCCTGGACCGACGCGAACTGTGCCCGGCGCATGGCCCACTCGCGAACCTCGGCCTGATGCAGACGGTTCCCGCGCACCACGATCCCGACCCCCACGGCGACGAGGTTGGACAGCACGACCGACAGGGACGCGACGAGCCCGATGAACGGCCCGTGCTCGGCCAGGAACTCCTCGCCGGGGCGATACGAGAACGCAAAGTACGCGGCGATGGGCACGCTCGCGACGACGGCGATCGCGAGCGCCCACACCGTCCTGAGGTTGACAGCGACTGCGTAGAGAGCGAACCACACGGCCGCGCTCGTGCTGCCGAGGTACGGGGTGGCGAACAGCACCACGCTGTCCGCAGCGACGACGGTCCCGAGCACCGGCCACGGCGCCTGGCGCCGCAGAAACAGCACAGCCTGCTCGAGCAGCACGAGGCCGAACTGCCACCAGTGCCCGCCCGCAGCCGTCTCGACGATCGCACCCGAAGACAAGAGGACGCTCGCGGCCACGACGACCGCGTCCATCGCGACCGGGTGGTCATACAGGTACTGGCGCACGCGCCCGCGACGAGCGGGTGGAACATACGCAGGCGCTGCCACGGAAGGCTCCGCCGTGGTGCGGGCGGGCAGGCCGGCGGGGGGCACGCCGTCCGTCCTTGGCGTACCCCCCGTCGGAGTCATGCGGACCATGCTGTCCATTGTGCGGCGGGCTAGACGTCCCGCTGTCTGAGGGTCATGTACGCGGCCCCGAGGAGAACCACCACGTAGCCCGCGAGGACCAAGGTGCCCTGCCACGGCTCGAGGTACGTCGTGTCCAGCGGCGCGCTCGAGCCGGCCTGGAACATCGCATCCGCGGCGTTCGAGGGGAGGTACTTGCGCGCCTCCTTGAAGAAGTCACCCGGGATGAGCTGGAAGATGATCGGCAGCACGAACTGCAGCGCCACGAGCGTCACGATCGCGCCCGCCGAGTTCCGCAGGAGCGCGCCGAGCGCGAGGCCCATGAGGGCGACGGCTGCCACGTAGGCCGCGTTGAGGAGCATGAACCGTTGGACGTCCCAGCTCGCCATGTCGAGGTGCAGGCCGTCGTAGTTGTTCAGGATCGGCTGGGCCACGAGGCCGCCGATGTAGCCGCCTGCGTACGTGAGGGCAAAGCCGATCACGATCGTGTAGACGGCCTTCGCTGTGAGGACCGGCCAGCGCGTAGGAACCGCCGCGAACGTCGCGCGGGACATCCCGGTGGTGAACTCGCCGCTGATCATGAGCACGGCGAGCGAGCCGATGATGAGCTGGGAGAACGTCACGCCCGCGACGGGCACGTGCGGGAGGACTGCCGCGATGTTGATCGCCTCGCGCGGGCCGGCGCCGCCGCTCTTGAGCGACTGGCTGAGCTGGCCGACGCCCCACGCCTGGAGCGCCGCGAAGCCGACCATGAGCGCGATCGCGCACAGCAGGAGGATGCGGGTCGAGAGGAGCGAGAGGATCTTGATGCGCTCAGAGTTGAGCACCCGGAAGAAGTTGGGCCCGGGAACACGCTCGGCCTGGGCGGAAGCGTGCCGATGCGGCTGGACTGCGGTGGTGCTCATCGGGACGCCTCCTGGGCCTCGGCGGGAGCGGGCTGGGCGGCGTGCGCGCCGCCCGGGTGGCCGGCCGCCGCACCCTCGTCGGAGCGGTACTCGACCTCGTCCTTCGTGAGCTGCATGTAGGCCTCCTCGAGCGATGCCTGGAGCGGCGTGAGCTCGTAGACGAGGACGCGGTTGTCGAGCGCGATCTGCGCGATGCTGCGGGGGTCCAGGCCGCTGACCTCGAGCACCTCGCGCTCGGGCGCCTGGATCGAGACGCCCGAGCGGGCGAGCAGGCGCGAGAGGTCCTCGGGGCGGTCCGTGCGGACACGCGCGCGGGCCTTGCCCTGGCTGTCGATGACCTCCTGGATCGGCGCGTCGGCGAGGATCTTGCCGCGCCCGATGACGATGAGATGGTCCGCGGTCTGCGCCATCTCGCTCATGAGGTGGCTCGAGAGGAAGACGGTGCGGCCCGTGCTCGCGAGGTACTTCACAAGGTTGCGGACCCACACGACCCCCTCGGGGTCGAGGCCGTTGACCGGCTCGTCGAGGACCACGACCTGCGGGTCGCCCAAGAGGGCGGCCGCGATGCCGAGGCGCTGGCCCATGCCGAGGGAGAACCCCTTGACCTTCTTCTTGGCGACGGCGCCGAGGCCCGTCATCTCGATGACCTCGTGGACCCGCTTGGCGGGAATCCCGTGGGTCGCGGCGAGCGCCGAGAGGTGGCTGAAGGCGGTGCGTCCGGGGTGGACCGCGCGCGCCTCGAGCAGGGCGCCGATCTCCCGGAGGGGGGCCTTGTGCTTGATGTAGGGCGCGCCGTTGACCGTGACGGTCCCGCGCGTGGGCGCATCGAGGCCCATGATCATGCGCATCGTGGTGGACTTGCCGGCGCCGTTGGGCCCGAGGAAGCCGGTAACCCGGCCGGGCTCCACGGTGAACGTGACACCGTCGACGGCGGTCTTCTCGCCGTAGACCTTCGCCAGGTCGGTTGCCTGGATCATGTCGCCTCCTGAGGTAGCTGACTGTTCCACGCTAGGACGCGCGACTCGAGCGCGCGACGCCCGGCGGGATGAACCTGTGCGGGGACCCATCCTCCTCGAGGACTAGGGCGCGTCCCGACACGAAGCCTCCCCGTGAACTGTGCGGGAAGTCACGCGGGGTCATCCATGGGTGGAACCCCGTTTCCGCACAGCCCACGCATAGGATCCGTTCCTACATTTCTGACGTGAACCGAAGAACCGTCGTCATCAACTCCGCCCTCGGAGTCGCCGCCCTCCTCCTCGCGGGCGGCACCTACGCGACCATCACCGCCACGGCGAAGCCCGCGAGCACCGTGAGCTCCCGGACCGTCGCGGTGAGCCGCGCGACCCTCGAAGCGACGGCGACGGCGGCGGGGAACGTGTCCTCGACGACCACGACCGCCGTGGGACCAGGCAACTGCTCAGGCCCCGTCACCGCGGTCAAGGTGAGCGTGGGCCAGGCCGTCAAGGCCGGCCAGGAGCTCGTGGACATCGACCCGACCAACCAGCAGAACGCCGTCGACTCCGCGCTGGCGGCCCTCGACTCCGCCGTCGCGCAGGCGGGACAACAGGCGGCGCAGTCGGCCAACTCGGTGTCCCAGGCCCAGCAGCAGCTCGCGAACGCCCAGCAGACTCAGGCGCTCGACGCGCAGCAGCAGGCTGCAGCCGTGGCCAACGCGCAGAAGCAGGTCGACACCGACCAGGCCAATGTCACGTCCGCCCAGGCGACGGCGACCGCGAACCCCAACAACGTGCCGGACCAGAACGCGCTGACGTCGGCGCAGGCGCAGCTCACGAAGGACCAGCAGGCGCTCACGCAGGCCCAGAACCAGCAGCAGAGCACCGCGCTCAAGGACCAGCAGCAGATCGCCTCCGCGCAGGTCTCGCTCAACTCCGCCCAGAACTCTCAGGCCAACGCGGCGCCCAGCAACACGACGTCGTCGCAGATCGCCCTGCAGACCGACCAGAAGAACCTCGCCGACTGCACCGTCAAGGCACCCTCTGACGGGACCGTGACGGCGATCGGCGCCGTGGTGGGCGCGAGCGCGGGCAGCGGTTCGAGCTCTGGTTCCTCGGCGTCGTCGGGCTCCTCGGGCTCCGCTGGCGCTGGCTCCTCCGGTTCGGGCTCGGCGTCGAGCTCGTCCTCGTCCAGCTCGGGCCTCGTGACGCTCACGGACACGGGTCATCTTCAGGTCGTCGCGGGCTTCTCCGAGTCCGACGTGGCCGCGATGAAGGTCGGCCAGGCCGCGACGTTCACGTTCCCTGCCATCAAGACCGACGCCAACGCGGCCGCCGTGACCGGCACCGTGACCTCGATCGCCGCGACGTCGACCACCACGAGCGGCGTGGTCACCTACTCCGTGACGGTCTCGATCGCGAACCCGCCGGCCACCGTCCGGCTCGGCGAGAGCGCCAACATCTCGGTGACCACTTCGACCTCCAGCAACGCGCTCGTGGTCCCGACGCTCGCCATCACGACCGGCGGAACCCGTCAGACCGTGAGTGTCCAGCGCAACGGCGCGGAGCAGACCGTCGCGATCACGACTGGCATCACCGCAAACGGCCGCACCGAGGTGCTCACGGGACTCACCGAGGGCGATCAGGTGGTCCTCCCGAGCGTCACGACGAGCACGGACACGAGCTCGCAGAGCACCCGCGGCGGGCTGTTCGGCGGGGGCGGCTTCGGCGGCACCGGCGGTGCAGGCGGTACGGGCGGCGCGGGCGGGACCGGAAACAGTGGCACGCGAGGGGGCACGAGTGGCGGCAACAACACCGGCACCGGCAAGTGAGGCCTGGGCGGCGCCAGCCGCCCGCCGCCCGCCGCGTCCCGTCATCGCCCTCAACCGCATCCGCAAGGTCTACGGGCAGGGCGAGGCGGAGGTCCGCGCGCTCGACGGCGTAAGCCTCACCATTCAACGCGGCGAGTTCGTCGCGATCGTGGGTGCCTCGGGCTCCGGCAAGTCCACGATGATGAACATCATCGGATGCCTCGACGCCCCGACCTCCGGCCGCTACTTCATGGACGGCATCGAGACGGGCGAGCTCGACGAGTTCCAGCTCGCCCAGATCCGCAACCGCAAGATCGGCTTCGTGTTCCAGAGCTTCAACCTCATCCCGCGCACTCGCGCCGTCGAGAACGTCGCGATGCCGCTCGCGTACCGCAAGGTGCCCCGGCGCCAGCGGCACGCGCTCGCGCTCGAGGCGCTCGACGCCGTCGGCCTTTCGGCGCGCGCGGGGCACTTGCCCTCGCAGCTCTCCGGTGGGCAGCAGCAGCGCGTCGCGATCGCGCGGGCCCTCGTGACCGAGCCCGTGCTCCTCCTCGCGGACGAGCCGACGGGTGCGCTCGACACGCATTCGTCCGCGGAAATCCTCGACCTCTTCGAGTCGCTGCACGCGCGCGGCCGCACGATCGTCATGATCACGCACGAGCCCGAGGTCGCGGCGCGCGCCCAGCGCGTGGTGCGTATGCAGGACGGCCACGTCGTGTCGGACACCGCGCAGACCCCCGTGCACCACCTGTCCGGAGGCGCGCGATGATCACCGAGGCGGTCCGCTTCGCGCTCTCCGGCATCTCGGCGAACAAGATGCGCTCGGTCCTCACGACGCTCGGCATCGTGATCGGCATCAGCGCCGTCATCACGCTGCTCGCGGTCGGCGCCGGGACGTCCAACATGATCAGGGACCAGATCGCCAAGCTCGGCACGAACGTCCTGACGGTGAACCGCGCTGTCTCGACGGGCGGCCGCTCGACCGGCGGGAGCGCCACGGGGGCCCGCACGCAGTCCACGAACCTGACGCTCGCGGACCAGCAGTCGCTCAACGACCCCGTGCTCGCGCCGGACATCGCGACGACTGCACCGGTGATCCAGGCGCAGTCGGTCACGGCGACGCTCGGCTCGTCGACCCACTCGGTCGCGTCCACGCTCGGCACCTCGCCCTCATACTTCGGGATCACGAACTTCACCGTCTCGGCGGGCCGGCTCCTCGACGACGGCGACTCCGGGCAGGCGGTCGTGGTGCTCGGCAACAGCGTCGCGACCGACCTCGCGAGCAACGTCTCGACCCTCGTGGGGCAGACCGTCTCCCTCAATGGCCAGAACTTCACGGTGGTCGGCGTGCTCGCATCCAAGGGCACGAGCGGGCTCAACGACCCCGACGACGTCGCGATGGTCCCGTACACAACGGCCCAGGACAAGTTCACGGGCTATTCGCCGAGCCTCTCCTCGATCCAGGTCCAGGCGAAGAGCGCGGACGTCATGACGCAGGCGCAGAACGAGATCCAGCAGATCCTCGACGCGCGGCACAACGTCACGAGCGCGAATCGCGACTACCAGGTCCGCAACCAGGCGCAGGTGCTCTCGACCGCAACCACGACCACCCAGACGCTCACGATCCTCCTCAGCGCCGTGGCCGGAATCAGTCTCCTCGTGGGAGGGATCGGCGTCATGAACATCATGCTCGTGACCGTCACCGAGCGGACGCGCGAGATCGGCATCCGCAAAGCGATCGGGGCCACGCGGGGGAACATCGTGATGCAGTTCCTCGTCGAGTCGCTCATCATCTCGATCCTCGGTGGCATCGTCGGAATCCTCATCGGATTCGGTGCCTCGAGCTTCGAGATCGCCGGGATCCGACCCGAGGTCCAGTGGTGGACGGTGTGGCTGAGCGTGCTCGTCTCCGCGGGCATCGGGCTCGTGTTCGGCATCTACCCGGCCAACAAGGCCGCCAAGCTTCGCCCCATCGACGCCCTCCGTTACGAGTAGGCCCCACCATGAGAGAGCCGCACATGTCTGAGCGCACCTCCGAAAACGAGCGCACCGCCGAATTCACCAGCGTCGAGAGCCCGACCGAATCGTTCGACGCCCCCGCTCCCGGATGGGGCGCCCCCGCGTGGGGCGCGCCCCAGCATCAGGCGACGCACGGCGCCGAGGTGCCGGCCGCCGTCGTCGGTCACCCCGGCGAGCCCGCGTGGACAGGCGCCGAGCCGCTCGCCCCGGCCGCGGACGACGACGAGCCGTTCGTCCCAGCCAAGCGGTACCGCATGGCGCGGTTCACCAAGGTGCTCGTGTGTGCCTGCCTCGTGCTGGCGGGCGCGCTTGGCGGCGCCGCGATCCAGAAGGCCGTCGACGCACGCAACGGGACGGGCACGACAGGCCGCAACTTCTCCCAGATCGCGCCCGGTGCGGGGACCGGCGCGAGCGCGGGCACGGGCACGGGCACCGGCCAGAACGGAACTGGCGGCTTTGGCGGGCGGACCCAGGCGAGCCAGGGCGCCACCGCCCCGACGGCGCCCGCCGTCGCGCCGTAGGCCGTTCGGCCGGCCCGAATTTGGCCGTCTCACTCAGTGCTGTACGATGTCCAGTGCAAGGTGCCGTTCGTTAGCTGAGGCTCCTTCGCGGAAACAAGCCAGCGACCCTAAACGTCGAGAGACGCCACCGGTCAGGACAGGCTGCCCCGGGTTAAGGGGCAACCCCGATTGGCTCCCTCCACCAGGAGGGTCACGACGCGAAGTGCCAAAGGTCTTACGAGGAAGGGCCCCCCGGCAATCTGGCCGGGGCCTCCGGAGGCACGTGAAAGACGAGCACAGGAGGTGACTGACCGTGTCAAGCGGCGATAGTAGTACCTCCTTGCGTACCCCCTGAGCCTTCCGCTCAGAGCACTCTTCACTTTCCCCACGCGCGTCGATCCCGGCTCCGAGCCGGCCGTTCCGGCGTGCCCGCTTCACGAGCCCCGACCACCGTCGGGAGGAAGCAGGTCCCCATGATCAAGACCTCTCTCACCCGTGCCCACCGCCCTACCACGACCAAGATCCAGCCCCAGGCAGTCGGCCACAGCGGCCCCGCGACGGGCGCCTCCGCCGTCCTCGATTCCGCCCACGTCGGCGACATCAAGGGCGCCTTCGGCACCATCCGGCTCGATGACACGTCGACGTCGCGGAGCTGGAAGACGCGCCTCAAGACGCTCCTTGCCATCCTCGGCCCGGGGCTCATCGTCATGGTCGGCGACAACGACGCCGGTGCCTTCGGCACGTACACTCAGGCCGGCCAGAACTACGGCACGAGCCTCCTCTGGACGCTCGTGCTCCTGGTTCCCGTCCTCTTCGTCAACCAGGAGATGGTCCTCCGCCTCGGGGCCGTGACCGGCGTGGGGCACGCCCGGCTCATCCTCGAGCGCTTCGGCAAATTCTGGGGCGCCTTCAGCGTGATCGACCTGTTCATCCTCAACGCGCTCACCATCGTGACCGAGTTCATCGGCATCAGCATCGGCCTCTCCTACCTTGGCGTGCCGAAAATCCCGGGCGTCGTCGTCTCCGCCCTCGTGGTCATCGGCGCGACGAGCACGGGCTCGTTCCAGCGCTTCGAGCGCGTGTGCATGGTCCTCGTGTTCGGCTCGCTCCTGCTCGTCCCCATCTTCTTCCTCAGCAACCCGGACTACGGCCAGATCGCGCACGACTTCGTGGTCCCCGGCGTTCCCACGGGCTCGAACATCTCCGACGTCACCCTTCTCATCATCGCGATCGTCGGCACGACCATTGCGCCCTGGCAGCTGTTCTTCCAGCAGTCCTACGTGATCGACAAGCGCATCACGCCGCGCTACATGAAGTACGAGAAGGTCGATCTGTGGATCGGGATCCTCATCGTGGTCCTCGGCGCGGGGGCGATCATGGCGTTCACGGCCTTCACCTTCGCAGGCAAGCCCGAATTCGGGCAGTTCACCGACGCGGGCGGCGTGGCGCAGGGCCTCGAGAAGCACGTCGGCCACATCGCGGGAATCCTGTTCGCTCTCGCCCTCATCGACGCGTCGATCATCGGCGCGGCCGCGGTCGGCCTCTCGACGTCCTACGCACTCGGCGACGTCCTGGGCCTCAAGCACTCCCTGCACCGCAAGGTGAGCGAGGCGAAGGGCTTCTACGCCGCGTTCGCGGGGATCATCCTCATCTCGGCGGTCATCGTCGTCATCCCCGGAAGCCCGCTCGGCCTCCTCACCGTCGGCGTCCAGGTCCTCGCAGGCGTCCTGCTGCCCTCCGCGACGCTCTTCCTCCTGCTCCTGTGCAACGACAAGCAGGTCATGGGCCCGTGGGTCAACGGCAAGGCCATGAACGTCTTCACGTCCCTCGTGATCGCCGTGCTCGTGATCCTCTCGGTGGTCCTCACGACTGCGACCCTGTTCCCGGGCATCGACGGCGGCACGATCATCGCGATCCTCAGCGGCGGGGCGGTGCTGGTGATCCTTGCGGGCGTGGCGCTTGCTGCCTTCCGGGTCCGCGCGCGGCTGCAGGGCAAGGTCACGGAGGAGCCCGCCGTCGACCGCTCAGAACGGCTCACGTGGCGCATGCCGCCCATCGCCCTCCTCGAGCGCCCACAGCTCTCGCTCACCCGCCGGATCGGCCTCGGCGTCCTGTGGGTCTACCTCATCGTCGCGATGATCCTCGTGGTGGTCCGCGTCGTCCAGCTGGCCCTCGGCGCCGCCTGACCTTTTCTCCCCATTCCCTCGGGCGTGACGTACAGTCACCTCGAGCGGGCTGACGTGCTTGACGAAAGGCACCCGATGAACGTTGCAATCCAGACTCTGTCCCTGTCCACGATCCTGCGCCACCCGGTGAGCGACTCCGAAGGCCACCGCATGGGCACGCTCGCGGACGTCATCATCCGGCTCCGCGAGAACAACTACCCCCTCGTGACCGGTCTCGTGGTCGCCGTGGGCGGCGCGCGCGTCTTCGTCTCCGCGGAGGACCTCGCCGCGCTCACGTCCGAGCGCGTCGATCTCGGCAGCACGAGCGTCAACCTCGGCGAGTTCACGCGGCGCGAGGGCGAGGTGCTCCTCTCCGAGGACGTGCTCGGCCACCGGCTCATCGACCTCGGGCGCGTCGCGTTCGTCAAGGCCTATGACGTCCAGCTCACCCAGGTCCTCGACGGCTGGACCGTCACGGGTCTCGACGTGCACCGCCGCCGCTGGCTCGGCTTCGGGACGCGTCACGCCGCGCACGACGTGCGCGACTGGCAGGACTTCGAGCCGCTGATCGGCCATTCGGAGTCGGCGCGCGTGCGCCAGGCCTCGGCGCGCCTCCCCGAGCTCAAGCCCGCGCAGATCGCGGACATCATCGAGGAGGCAAACGAGAACGAGCAGGGCGAGCTTCTCGCGCAGGTCCACTCCGACCCCGAGCTCGAGGCGGACGTCTTCGAGGAACTCGACGAGGACAGCCAGTCCGAACTCTTCCGTGATCGCTCCGACGCCGAGGTCGCGGAAGTGCTGGGCCGCATGCAGGCGGATGACGCCGCTGACGCGCTCATGGACCTCCCCCAGGAGCGGCGCAAGTCCGTGCTCAACCGGCTGCCCGAGCCGCAGCGGGCCACCGTCCACCGCCTGCTCGGCTACCACGACCTCACCGCGGGCGGGCTCATGGGCACCGACTTCATTGCCCTCCCCGCGACGGCGACGGTCGGGGACGCCCTCGCGGCGGTCCGGGCCGCAGGCGCTCTCCAGGCCCAGGCGCTCGTGACGTTGTACACGGTGCGCGCGGACGGGACGCTCGACGGCGCGCTGAGCCTCGTCCAAGCCGTCCAGGCGCAGCCCGACCGGGTACTCGCAGACGTCGCTGACACCGACGTCGTGGTCGCCTCCGCCGCGGACGACGTCGTCGACGTCACCACGCGCATGGCGGACTTCAACCTCCTCTCGCTGCCCGTCCTCTCCGACGATCGGCGCATCATCGGCGTCATCACGGTCGACGACGCGCTCGAAGCGGCCATCCCCGAGGACTGGTCCCAGCGCGAGACAAACCACCGCGAGACCGGCTCCGAATAGTCCTCGGAGCTAACGTGGAAGGGGGCTTCGGATTCTGTCCGCAGCCCTCTTCTACGTACAGTAGATGTCGATCCCCGGGTTTCAGGCGAAAGGTGGTGCGAGCATGCGCGCCCTGTTCCGCCTCTCGCGCGCTGCCACCGTCGCGGGCGCCACCGTGTTCCTTGCCGCTGGGGCGCACACCGCCGCGGGCGGGGCCCTGCCGGACCCGCTCATCCTTGCTGGCGTGCTCGCGCTCGTCCTGGCCGGCGTCATGCCGCTCTCGACGCGGAAGATCTCGGCACCGGTAATGGTCGCGGTCCTGTCCGTGACCCAGTTCGCACTGCACGAGGCCTTCGGGATCCTGTCCGAGACGTCCGCTAGCGCCCCCGCGCTCGCACCCGGCGCCGCCCACGTGCACATGCTCGGCGCGGCCGGATCTGGCTACGGTGGCCACACCGCCGGCGCCCACGCCCTGAGCGCCCATACCCTGAGCGACAGCCCCGCGATGCTCGCCGCCCACGCGATCGCGACGCTCGCGACGGCCCTCCTCCTCGCCAAGGGAGAGGCCGCGCTGTGGGCCCTGCTCGCATGGCTGCGCCCGCTCGTACGCCTCCTGGCGGCAGCAGTTCTCCACCCCACGCCGGCGGTGCCGGCCTTCACCGAGGAATTGCTTCCGCGCGTCTGGCGGAGCCTGCGGCTCCCCGCGCTGCGCGGTCCGCCCGCTGCCTTCGCCGTCGCCTGAGACGGCACGCGCCGCCCGCACCGCGGGTTCCTCAATCCGTTTCCCCGGTCCGTACCCGGGTGACCCAGAAGGCACAGCACACCATGAACACCACTTTCCTCAAGACGCGCACGCTCAGGACCCAGGCCCTGAAAGGCCTGGGCACCCTCGCGGCAACCGCCGCCCTCCTCGCCGCGGGCGCCGCCGCGGCCTCGGCGCACGTGACCGTGAGCCCGGACGACCCCGCGGCCAACGGCTACACGCACCTCACGTTCAACATGCCGAACGAATCTGCCACGGCCAAGACGACCAAGCTCGACGTCAAGCTCCCCACGGACACGCCGTTCACCTCGGTGTCGGTCAAGCCGATCGAGGGCTGGACGGCCCAGGTCATCACCGGCGAGCTGCCCAAGCCCGTGACGGTCGGTGGCTCGACGGTCACGAAAGCAGTCACCGAGGTCGTCTGGACGGCCAACGACGCCGCGCACGAAATCGGGCAGAACCAGTACCAGTCGTTCTCACTCTCCGTGGGCAGGCTCCCGGCCGCGGGCACGAAGATCGTGCTCCCGGCCGCGCAGACGTACACGGACGGCACGGTCGTGAACTGGAACGAGTCCGCCGAGGAGGGCCAGCCCGAACCGCAGCACCCCGCGCCCTCGTTCACGACGACGGCGGCGGACGACGCGACGCCGTCGGCCTCTGCGAGCGCCACGCCCGCGGCGAACGCGGCTCCGGCCTCGCAGACGGGCGACACTGGGGCGGGGACGTGGGGCATCGTCCTTGGAGCGATGGGTACGGTCCTGGGTGCGGCGGCCCTCGCCGTCGTCCTGTCCGGGCGCCGCACGTCGGCCAAGTAGGCGCTAGGTGGAAGCGGCCGGCCGGGTCCCCCCGGCCGCCCGCCATCGAGAGGAACAACGCATGAGAATCTTCGCCCGAGCCGCCACGGCGGGCGCACTGCTCGCCCTCGCGGTCGCCACACTCCTTCCGGCCGCCGCTGCGCAGGCCCACGACGTCCTCGAGTCGACCAACCCCGCCAACGGTTCGACAGTCGCCTCGGTGCCCGCCGCCGTCGTCCTCACCTTCGACCACACGCCGATCGCCATCGGCACGAAGATCACGGTCAAGGACTCCTCGGGCGCGGACGAGGCGGCGGGCGACGCGACCGTCGTCGACAATCAGGTGACGCAGGCGCTCAAGCCGGGCGCCCCCGCGGGCCACTACACGGTGGTGTGGCGAGTGGTCTCCTCCGACTCGCATCCGATCGAGGGCACGTTCACGTTCACCGCGGGCGCCGCGGGCGGCGGCTCGGGAGGGACGACGGCGGGGACCACCGGCGCGGCATCGGCAGCGAACGCGTCGACACCCGCGGCGTCGTCAACGACGAGCGGCCCCACCGAGCCCGTGGGGGCGGGGGTGCCGGCGTGGCTCATCGTGGGCGGAACGGTCCTCTTGCTCGTGGTCGGGGCCCTCGCCTACTTCGTGCGTCGAGGCCTTTCCGGACCACGGTCGGAGGACTAGCGCCGAGCTGGGAATAAGCTGGGAAGACCGTTTGACCCTTGTAACGTGGGTCACAGATCTGCAACAGTGCACAAGACCGCATTGACAAAAACTGTCAATGACTGGGCGGTCCTTGAGCAAAGGGGACGTACTTGAAGCGGAAGATCTTCGCGGCGGTAGGATCTGGGCTGCTGCTCGTCGCCAGCCTCGCGCTGAGCACAACAGCCTCGTGGGCGGCACCGGGCGGATCGGGCAACTCCGACCACTCGATCAAGGTGTGCGCGGCGCCCAAGGCGGGCGACGCGGCCTGCACGGCCCGGCAGGCGGCCGATCCGAACGGTCATCCGGTGACGGGCGCGAGCGCGCCGCCGGCAACCGGTCTCACGCCGTCCCAGCTGCAGAACGCCTACAAGCTCACGGGAACCTCCTCAGGCGGGCGCACAGTCGCGATCGTGGACGCCTACGGCTACCCGAACCTCGAGCGCGACCTCGCGACGTACCGCTCCCAGTTCGGCCTCCCGGCGTGCACGACCTCGAATGGCTGCCTGAGCATCCGCGACGAGAACGGCGGCACGCGCCTCCCGCGCTTCAACCTCGGATGGGCGCAGGAGCAATCGCTCGACGTCGACGCGGTCTCAGCCGCGTGCGCCGACTGCAAGATCGTAGTGCTCCAGGCCAACAGCGCCTCGTTCACCGATCTCGGCACGGCCGTCCAGACCGCCGCGAAGATCCCCGGCGTCGTCGCGATCTCGAACAGCTACGGCGGCTCCGACGCGGCCGACTCGACGTACGGGAAGTACTACAAGTTCCCGGGCATCGCGGTGACCGCAAGCGCCGGCGACAACGGCTACCAGGGCGCGTCCTACCCGGCCTCCTCGAGCTACGTCACAGCCGTCGGTGGCACGTCCCTCGTCGCGGCGTCCAACGCACGCGGCTGGAGCGAGAGCGTCTGGACCGGAACGGGCTCTGGCTGCTCGAGCCTCAACGCGGCGCTTTCCGCCGCCTCCTCGTACAACACCGGCTGCGCGGGGCGCGCGATGAACGACGTCGCGGCCGCCTCGGATCCGAACAACGGCGGCCTGGCCGTCTACTACCCGACCTCGAGCGCGAACTCGACGTGGGGCCAGTTCGGCGGCACGAGCGAGGCCTCCCCGATCATCGCCTCCGTGTATGCCCTCAACGGCAACACCGGCTCGGCGGCGACGGGAACGTACGCGAACTCGCTCCCCTACGGACACTCGGGCAGCTTCTTCGACGTCACGTCGGGCAACAACGGCACGTGCACCACGTCCCAGTGGTGCACGGCAGGCACGGGCTGGGACGGCCCGACCGGCCTCGGCACTCCGAACGGCACCGGGGGCTTCTAGTCCCGGCGAGCGGGTGGTCTCGCTGAGAGCCTGAAAGGTCACGTCCCTGGGACCACACCGGCGAGGGACCCGGCCCGAGCTCGCAAGGGCCGGGAGCCGGTGGGGAGGGGTTCGTCCCCACGGGACGTGACCTTTTTTTAACCGGCGGTGGGCGGCTCGTCCGGTTTGCGGGTGGCCCCCGCAAGGACGAGCGCGACGGCGATTGGCACGAGAATCGCGAGGAGCGCGAGCCGCAGCCCCACATGGTCGCCGAGGAAGCCGAGGAACGGGGGCCCCGCGAGGAATGCAATGTAGCCGATCGTCGCGACCACCGAGACGCGAGAGGCCGCGTGCCGCGGATCGTCGGAGGCCGCCGACATCCCCATGGGGAACGCGAGCGCGGCGCCGAGCCCCCACAGGAGCGCGCCGAGCCCCGAGATCCAATAGATTCCCGAGAGGGAATACATCGAGAGCCCCACGAGGGCGGAGACCATGCTGAGCCGGAGCGCGAGGACGCGGCCAAGGCGATCGATGATCCGCCCGCCGAACCAGCGGGCCACGGTCATGGCCCCCACGAACACGGCGAACAGCGCGGCTCCAGCCGCTTCGCTCGTGCCGAGGCCGTCCACGACCCCCTTCGAGATCCAGTCGTTGCCCGCGCCTTCAGTGAGCGTCGCGCCGAGGACGACGACGCCGATGAGCAGCGTGCGCCGATCCGTCCACGCGGCGAGCGCCCCGCCCGGTTCCTTCGGGGCGGTGGCCGGGGACGCGCCGTCGTCCGCTTCCTCCGCCGCGCCGGACTCGGGCGCCTCATGCGCGGTGAGCGGCACGAAGTGTCGCGGCACGAACACCATGATGAGCACCACGGCGACCATGATCGCGGCAAGGTGAACCGGGAGCGGAACGCCCATCGCGCTGAGCCCCGCGCCCACGAGCGCCCCCACGACCGCGCCTCCGCTGAAGCCCGCGTGGAGCTGCGGCATGATCGTGCGCCCCAGGCGGTGTTCGACGTCGGCGCCGGCGATGTTCTGCCCCACGTCCCAGAACGCGATCCCGACGCCGAACAGCGCGAGGCCCGCCGCGACGACCACCACGGCATGCAGCACGAGCCCCAGCGCGATCGCGCCTCCCGCGAGGACCGCGAGGAAGCCCCCGAGCCGCACGGTGCGGACGATCCCGATGCGCCCGGCGGTCGGGCCGACGAGCGGCATCGCACACAGCGAGCCGATCGCGCCCACAAGCAGGATGAGACCCATCTCGCCCGTCGAGAGGTCGAGGGTCTGCGTCACGGCGGGGATACGAGCTGCCCAGCTCGCGAAGATGAAGCCGTTCGTGCCGAAGATGATGAAAGTCGCGATCGCGGCGCCGCGGACCACGGCGTGGTCCGGAGCGGCGGCCGACGCGGCGGTCACCGAAGGGTCGCCCTGGGAGCTCATTGGCCAGCCTTCGTGAGGAAGTCGGTGAGGATGGGGCCCGAGATCGTCGCGCCGAGGCCGCCCTCGTCGACGAACACGGCGACGGCGAGGTCGCCCTGGACGCCGATGATCCACGCGTGCGTCTTGGGAGGGTTGTCACTGCCGAACTCGGCCGTTCCGGTCTTGGCACCCACGGGCGCGCCCGGCACTGACATGAGGAAGCCCGCGTGCCCGCTCGTGACGACCGCGCGCATCATGTCGCGCAGCGTGCCCGACTCGGCCTGCGTGACGGGCTTCGAGACCGCGCTCGCCCTGGGCGAGGCGGACGCCGTCGCCGCAGCCGAACCGCTCGGCGAGCCGCTCGCAGGGGCGGTGGGCGCGTCCTTCTCGCCCCCGCTGAGCACGAGCCGCGGTGCCACGACGCCGCCCTTCTCGACCGACGCGGCCATGACGGCGGCCGAGAGCGGCGAGAAGAGGACCTTGCCCTGCCCGATCATCGACGCGGCGTGTTCGGTGCTCGTCGCGTCGCCGGGCACGGAACCGAGGAAGGCTGGCGCGCCGAGGACGCCCCCGTCCACACCGACGCCGAGCGAGGCCGCCGTCCCCTGGAGCTGCTCCTGCGAGACTTTGTCCCGCTGTGAGATGAAGGCCGTGTTGCAGGAATGCGCATACGCGTCCCGCAGCGTGATCGTGCCGAGGTGCGCGCTCGGGTAGCCGGTGGCGTTCTGGAACGTCTTGCCGTCCACCGTGAGGGTCGGGGCGCACTCGACCGAGAGGTCCGGCGTGGCGCCGCCGCGCAGGAGCGCGAGCGAATCGACCGTCTTGAAGATGGAGCCGGGCGCGTACTGGCCCAGCATGGCCGTGTTGTAGCCGTTGCTCCCGGGACCGCTCGCGGCCGCGAGGACCGAGCCGTCCGAGGGTCGGATCGCCACGACCGCCGAGGCCGGCCCCACCTTCGCGAGCGCGTCCTCCGCGATCTGCTGGAGGCGCGGATCGAGCGTGGTGCGCAGAGAGGTGCCGGGCACGGGAGCGGCGGCAAACAGCTGCCGCTTGGCCGCCGCGGACGACGACGGCGAGGGCTTTGCGCTCGAGGCCGGGCTTGCGCTGGGGCTCGCGGAGCTCGGGGCCCCGCCGGCGTCCGGCGAGGCGACCGCATACACGGTGACGCCCTCCTGGCCGCGCAGCTCGTCGTCGTACTGTTCCTCGAGGCCGCCCGTGCCTGTCTCGTCGCCCGCCTGCAGCGCGCCGTTGGATTTCTGGATCTGTTCGGCCGTGGCCTGGCCCACCGTGCCGAGCACGGCGCGCGCGAACGTGCGGGTCGGCGCGAGCGGGAGGGTGTCCCCGAGCAGGACGGCGCCGCTCACGGCGGTGATCTGCTGGTCCGTGGGGGTGCGGCCGGGGGCGTCGCGGAGCACGATGGCCTCGACGAAGGCCTTGGCGCCCGCCGAGGCCACCTGCTTCGCGTAATCGGCCGGGTCTAGGCCCACGAGCGTGGCGAGGGCCCGGGCGGACGCGTCCTGGTCTTGCGCGACGACCTTCGTCTTGTCGATTCCCACGCGCAGCACGGGCCGGTCGGTCACGAGCTTCGCGTCGCCGGCCCCGAGGATGTCCGCGCGCGGTGGCGCCTTGGTGTCGGCCACGAGCACCTCGCCGGACTGGAGGCCCGGGGCCAGGAGCGTGGGGCTCCATTCGACCGTCCACTTGTCGCCGTTCTGGGCGAGCCGCGCCGTCGTCGTGTAGGTCCACTCGCGGCCCGAGAGCTTCCACCGAAAATCGAACGGTACCGTCGTGGTGCCGTTCGATGTGGTGGCCTGGCCAGCCGAGACGCTCGGCTTGACGTCGCCGAGGCCCTCGACGATTGCCTTGAGGCGGGTCTGCGCGGCAGACGGATCGGTGCCGCTGAGGGGAGCCTGGGAGACGTCGAGAGCCGAGAGGGCCTTCGATACCTGATCGGCGGCGGCCTTGGCGGCGGCCTGAGAGCCGTTGTCGCAGGAGGTTAAGGCACCGCCCAATACAGCGACGGACAAGACGAGCGACAGAGCGCGCAGATTCCCCACTGGCTCAGCCTACGCACTCGCCGACCCGGCCCATAAGGGCCGCACGGAATTTACTCAGATCGATGGCCTAATCCGAGCTCGAGGAGCACCGTGTCGCGCCACGTCCCGGCCAGCGGACCGCGCGGCATGAGCGCAATGCGCTCGCGGCGGCCCACCTCGCGGAAGCCGAACTTGCGGTGGAGGGCGAGGCTCGCCACGTTCTCGGGAAACACCGTGGCCTGCACGGTCCACACGCCCTCGCGCGCCGCCGCGTCGAGCAGACCCGCCATGAGCGCGCTCCCCACGCCGCGGCCCGCAGCGCCCGGGTCCACGTACACGGAGTGCTCGACGACGCCCCGATAGACCGCGCGCTGCGACACTCGGGCGGCGCTGGCCCAGCCGAGCACGCCGAGCCCGTCCTCGCACACGATCACGAAGACCTTCGTGGCCGCGAACCCCTCCCAGGAGTCCGGCGGCGCCGATTCGAAGGTCGCATCACCGGCCTCGATCCCGGCGGCGTAGATGTCTCGGATGCGGGGCCAGTCGTCGGAGGTAGCGGGGCGGCACTGGGGGCGAGGCGAGAGGCTCATATCTCGTCAGGGATCAGTACTCGTTCTTGATGACGAAGAAGGAGCCGCGGATGGTACCGGCGAGCTTCGAGTTCTGCCTCGCGAACTTGACAGTGGTGAAATCCACGGCGTAGGGCATACCGGCAGGCTATCGCATTGGTCCGAGTCAGCCCCGGACGATCCCCTGGCTCACGAGGCTCTCCGCGCAGGCGACGACGGCCTCCTCGTTCGAGCGCGGCGACCACCCCAGCACAGTGCGCGCCTTCGCGCTGCTCGCGCGCCGCACCGTATTGAGCATGGGAACGATCTCGCGAGCCGGCGGCGCCGCGAGCGCGAGGGCCCGGAACACCCAGGCAGGCGCCGTGCGGGCGGGCACCCTGGCGGCCGAGTGGCCGAGGGACGAACGGAGCGCGAGCGCCATCGCGTGGACGGAAATCGGCTCGCCGGCCACGGCCAGGAAACGCTGCCCGGCGGCCTCGGGCGCGGTCATCGCCCTGAGGTGGAGGTCGACGACGTCCCGCACGTCGACCACGTTCATCCACATCGGCGGGGCCACGGGAAGATAGCCGGCGAGCAGCGCCTGGACGATCCGGATCGAATTCGAGAGGTCGGGTCCCAGGACGGGCCCGAGGATGGCCACGGGATTCACGACCGCGAGCTCAAGCCCTCCGCCCTCAGTCGAGACGAAGTCCCAGGCGGCACGCTCCGCGATCGTCTTCGACTTCGCGTACGGCGAGACGCCCGGGCCGTGGACGTCGGTCCACGAGGTCTCGTCCCGAGCGTGGGCGCCCCCGGCGAGATCCGGAGCGTGCCCGTAGCCGATCGCGGCGAACGAGGACGTGAGGACCACCCGCCGGACCTCAGCGTCCCGGGCGGCGCGCAGCACGCGGAGAGCGCCGTCGCGCGCCGGGACGATGAGCTCGTCCTCGTCCTTGGGCTGGCGGCTCGGGAACGGCGACGCGACATGCAGGACGTAGTCGGCCCCCGAGGCGGCCTCCTTCCACCCGGCGTCCGCCATCAGATCGGCCTGGACGTAGGAGACGCGTTCGGTGTGCGGCGCACCGGCCGTGACGAGCATGCGCTCGATCTCGGGCCTCCGAGCCTGCGAACGCAGGGTGGTCCGGACCGTGTGGCCGGCCGTGAGGAGCTGGGCGATAGCGTGAGCGCCGACGAAGCCTGTGCCGCCGGTCACAAGTACGGTTGCCATGGCTCCATTGTGAGCGCTCCGCATCAAGATCCTGCAAAGGACCAACCGGCCTGCGCAAGGAAAGAATCAAGACCCCCTGACGTGCGCAAACCCGGCGTTTGACTGATTCCACGGGCCGCACCGAGCGGCCTCTGGAAGGGGTTTGTCATGGCCGACGTGGCCGTCGTGGCGATTTTTCTTGTGCTTGCGGGCCTCGTGATGTGGTGCGCGTCCGCCCTCTCGAAGCTGGTGGATGGGAAGTGAGCGCGGCCCTTATCGCGTGGGCGGCTCTGGGCCTCCTCGCCCTGATCCTCTGCATCTACCTCGTGGACCAGCTGTTCCGTCCGGGAGGCAAGTAAGCCATGCAGTTCAGCTTCCTCTCGTTCTTCACGCAGATCGCCATCCTGCTCGTGGCCCTCGCCGCCGTCCACCGGCCGTTGGGCGCGTGCCTTGCGCGGGTCGCGGACGACGGCGGGCCTCACCTCCGCGCGGAGCGCTGGCTCTACCGGCTGGCGCGCATTGGCCCGGACAGCTCGCAGACGTGGAAGGCTTATGCGCGCAGCGTCGTGGCCCTCTCCGTCGCGGGCGTCCTCCTGCTCTACGTCGCCCAGCGCATCCAGCCCCTGCTTTCGGGCGGGCAGTTCGATGGCGTCGATCCGTGGGTGGCCATGAACACCGCGATCTCGTTCGTCACCAACACCAACTGGCAGGCGTACACGCCGGAGACCACGGTCGGGTTCGTCATCCAGATGGCGTTCCTCACGGTCCAGAACTTCGTCTCCGCGGCCGTCGGCATCGCCGTCGCGTACGCGGTGGTCCGTGGGTTCGTGCGCAAGGGTTCCACCTCGCTCGGCAACTTCTGGGTCGACGTGACCCGGCTTGCGTTCCGTGTCCTCCTGCCGCTCGCCGCGATCGCCGCCACCGTGCTGATCGTCGCGGGCATCGTGCAGAACTTCTGGCCCACCACCGTCACCAACCAGCTCACGGGAGTCTCGCAGACCATCCCGGGCGGCCCGGTCGCGAGCCAGGAGGCCATCAAGATCCTCGGCACGAACGGCGGCGGCTACTTCAACGCGAACTCGGCCCACCCGTTCGAGAACCCCAACGCGTTCACCAATCTCTTCGAGGTCTTCCTCATCCTGCTCGTCCCGTCGGCGCTCCCGTACACGTTCGGGCGCATGGTGGGCGACCAGAAGCAGGGCTACACGATCCTCACCGTCATGGGGGCGCTGTGGGCGCTCTCGACCGGTGCGATGGCGTGGGCCCTCGCGGCGTGGCCGAGCCTCGGCGAGGGGCTCGAGCAGCGCTTCGGTCCCGCGGCGACGGGCATCTTCACGACGGCGACGACCCTCACCTCGACGGGTGCGGTCGACGCCGCCCACGATTCGCTCCCGCCCCTCGCGGGCGGCATGGCCATGGCGAACGTGATGCTGGGCGAGATCGCCCCGGGCGGCGTTGGATCTGGCCTGTACGGGATCCTCGTGCTCGCGGTCGTCGCGGTGTTCCTCGGCGGCCTCATGGTGGGCCGGACGCCGGAATACCTCGGCAAGAAGGTCCAGGCGCGACACATGACACTCGCCGCCCTGTATCTCCTCGTGACGCCCGTCATCGTCCTCGTGCTCACCGGGGCCGCCGTCCTCATCCCGGCCGCGGTCGCGCAGGCTCCCGCCCAGGGACCGCACCAGTTCAGCGAGCTGCTCTATGCCTTCACGTCCGCCGCGAACAACAACGGCTCGGCATTCGCCGGGATCACCACCTCGGATCCGCTGCTCTCGACGCTACTCGGCGTCGCGATGTGGCTCGGCCGCGTCCTTCCCATGATTCTGGTCCTCGCCCTCGCGGGCTGCTTCGCCGCGCAAGATCCCATCCCCCTGTCGAAGGGAACCCTCGTGACCTACGGACCGCTCTTCGCGGGCCTGCTCGGCACCGTCGTCATCCTGCTCACTGCCCTCAACTACTTCCCGGCGTTCGCGCTGGGACCGATCGCGGAAGGAACCTTCCGATGAAGACCGCCGAACACGACGTTCCCGCCCAACCAGGACAGCCCGCGCCCGGACAGCCCGCGCCCGGGCAGCCCCCGGCGCCCGCGCCAGCCCACGTCCCGGCACCCCGGGTCACCGAGCTGTCCGGGCACGCGTACAAGCGCCGCCGCGCCTTCAACCGGCAGCTCATCCTCGACGCCATCCCGGAATCGTTCGTCAAGCTCGACCCGCGCCAGATGAGGCACTCGCCGGTCATGTTCACGGTGCTCATCGGCACGATCGTCTCCGCGATCGCGTCCGCGGTCCAGATTGCCCAGGGAAGCCCCGACGTCGTCTTCAGCGTCGTCATCACCGCCTGGCTCCTGCTCACGGTCCTCTTCGCGAACTTCTCCGAGGCCCTCGCCGAGGGCCGCGGCAAGGCGCAGGCCGAGAGCCTTCGCATGGGCCGCCAGGGCCTCGTGGCGCGGCGCCTGCGGGGTGGGATGGGCGGGTCTGCGGGTGGGATGGGCGGGTCTGCGGGTGGGATGGGCGGGTCTGCGGGTGGGATGGGCGGGTCTGCGGGTGGGATGGGCAGGTCTTCAAGTACAGAGGAAGCCGTTCCCGCCTCAGAGCTCCGCAAGGGCGATCTCGTGGTGTGCGAGGCCGGGGACATCGTCCCGTCCGATGGCGAAATCGTCGAGGGCCTCGCGATGGTCGACGAGTCCGCCATCACGGGCGAATCCGCGCCCGTCATCCGCGAGTCGGGCGGTGACCGCTCGGCCGTGACCGGCGGGACCAAGGTCATTTCCGACCGGGTCGTGGTCCGCATCACGGCAGATCCGGGGACCACGTTCATCGACCGCATGATCGCGCTCGTCGAGGGCGCCGAGCGGCAGAGGACGCCGAACGAAATCGCGCTGCACGTGCTCCTCGTGGCCCTCACGATCGTCTTCCTCGTGGTGACCGCGGCGCTCGTGCCGTTCGCGAATCTCGCGGGCTCGATCCCTTCCCCTGTGGTCCTCGTGGCCCTGCTCGTGTGCCTCATCCCCACGACCATCGGCGCGCTCGTCCCGGCGATCGGCATCGCGGGCATGGACCGGCTCGTGCAGCACAATGTCCTCGCGACGAGCGGCCGCGCCGTCGAGACGGCTGGAGACATCACAACGCTCCTGCTCGACAAGACCGGCACGATCACATACGGCAACCGCCGGGCGGTCGACTTCCTGCCGGCTCCCGGCATCGATCCCGCCGAGCTCGTCGAATCAGCCCGCCTCTCCTCCCTCGCGGACGAGACGCCCGAGGGCCGCTCGATCGTGGACCTCGCGACCGAACGCGGCGCGGACGGCCCGGATCTCGCCGAGCTCACGGGGCTGCGCGGCGGCCACGTGAGCGCGGTCGAGTTCACGGCCGTGACCCGCATGAGCGGGCTCGACGACGGCCAGCGCCTCTACCGCAAGGGCGCGGCGACCGCCGTCGGACGCTGGGTCCGCGAGCTGGGCGGCGACCTCCCCGCGGCAGTGAACGGCGACGTCGACCGTATTTCGCGCGACGGCGGCACGCCGCTCGTGGTGGCGACGCACGACGGCGGTCGGCCGCGCGTGCTGGGGGTCGTCCACCTCGCCGACGTGGTCAAGCCGGGCATCGCGGATCGCTTCGCGGCGTTGCGGCGCATGGGCATCCGCACGGTCATGATCACGGGCGACAACAAGCTCACGGCCGCCGCGATCGCCCGCGAGGCCGGCGTGGACGACTACCTGGCCGAGGCGACCCCCGAGGACAAGCTCACGCGCATCCGGCAGGAGCAAGAGGCCGGGCAGCTCGTCGCGATGACGGGCGACGGCACGAACGACGCCCCGGCGCTGGCCGCGGCGGACGTCGGCGTCGCGATGAACTCGGGCACGCAGGCCGCGAAGGAGGCCGCCAACATGGTGGACCTCGACTCCGACCCGACGAAGCTCATCGACGTCGTCGCGATCGGCAAGCAGCTGCTCATCACGCGCGGCTCGCTCACCACGTTCTCGGTCGCGAACGACGTCGCGAAGTACTTCGCGATCATCCCGGCACTGTTCGTGGCCGTGTTCCCGGGTCTGGGCCTGCTGAACGTCATGGGCCTCGCGAGCCCGAAGAGCGCGGTCCTCGCGGCCGTCATCTTCAACGCGATCATCATCGTGATGCTCGTGCCGCTCGCCCTCCGCGGCGTCCGCTACCGGCCCGTGTCCGCCCAGCAGGCGCTCCGACGGAACCTGCTCATCTATGGCGTGGGCGGAATCATCGCGCCGTTCATCGGCATCAAGATCATCGACCTGCTCCTGGCCGTCGTGCCAGGGCTGCACTGACCTCTCGAAAGGAAGGGAGTCCCCTTTGAACGTCTATCTCCGACAATTCGGCACCGCGTTCCGCCTTCTGGGGCTGTGCACGATCCTCCTCGGAGTCCTCTACCCGCTCGCCATGTTCGGCGTGGGGCAGGCCGTCGCCTCGCGCCAGGCCAACGGCTCGATCGAGCAGCTCAACGGGCAAGCCGCGGCCTCGACGCTCATCGCCCAGGCCGTTCCCGACCAGGAGAACCGGTTCTTCTTCCCGCGCCCGTCCGCGGTCAAGTGGGACCCGTCGTCGTCCTCCGCAACGAACCTTGGCCCATCCGACCCCGCGCTCGCGAAAGCGGAATCCGACGCGCGCGCCGCGGTCGCCGCCCGCGAGGGCGTCGCGGACGCGGCCGTGCCGATCGATGCGGTGACGAGTTCGGGCTCGGGGCTCGATCCGGACATCTCGCCGGCGTACGCGGAGCTTCAGGTGCCTCGCGTCGCGAAGGCCACCGGCCTGAGCACGGACCAAGTGGAAAAGCTCGTGGCGGACGCGACGAACAATCCGGTCCTGCGCCTCCTCGGGCAGCCCGCGGTCAACACCACCAAGCTCAATCTCGCGATCGCCGGACTCGTCAAATAGGCCCGTCACGGTAGGCCGACTGGAAGAATCAAGGCATGGACCGCGGTAGCCTGCGCATCTTCCTCGGCGCCGCGCCCGGCGTCGGCAAGACCTATGGGATGCTCGAAGAGGCCCATCGCCTTGCCGCGTCGGGCACGGACGTCGTGGTCGCCGTCGTCATGGACCACGGCCGCGCCCAGACCGCCGCGCTCACCGACGGACTCGAACTCATCCCGGAGCGCCTGGTCGAGTATCGCGGGACGAGACTGCCCGAGATGGACGTCGACGCCGTGCTCGCGCGCAGGCCGCACACCGCGCTCGTCGACGAATACGCGCACACCAACGCGCCCGGAAGCCGTCACCAGAAGCGCTGGGAGGACGTCGACGAGCTCCTCGACGCCGGGATCAACGTCTTCACAACCGTCAACGTCCAACACCTCGCGTCCCTCAACGACGTGGTCGAGTCCATCACGGGCACGCGACAGCAGGAGATGGTCCCCGACGCCGTGGTCCGCAAGGCGGACCAGATCGAGCTCGTCGACATCCCGCCGGAGCTGCTCCGGCAGCGGCTCAGCTCGGGGCTCGTGTACGCGCCGGACAAAATCGACGCCGCGCTGGCCAACTACTTCCGGCTCGGCAACCTGTCCGCGCTGCGCGAGATCGCCCTGATCTGGCTCGCGGACCGCGTCGAAGAGGGGCTCGCCGAGTACCGTGCGCGGCATCGGATCGACGAGACGTGGCCGGCCCGCGAGCGCGTCGTGGTCGCGCTCACGGGCGGCCCGGAGGGCGAGGCGCTCATCCGGCGCGCCGCCCGGATCATCTCGCGCGTGAGCGGCGGCGATCTGCTCGGTGTCCACGTCCGGCGTCCGGACGGCCTCGCCGAAGGCTCCGAGCAGACGCTCGCGTCGCAACGGAAACTCGTCGAAGACCTGGGCGGGAGCTACCACCAGCTCGCGGGTGACGACGTTGCCGGAAGCCTCCTCGACTTCGCCCGCAGCGTCAATGCGACCCAGATCGTCGTCGGGATCTCCCGGCACACCCGGCTCCAGCAGCTGTTCGGACGCGGAGGGGTGGGCAGCGCCGTCGTCCGCAACTCCGGCGAGATCGACGTGCACATGGTGACCCACTCGCTCGCGGGCCGCGCTCCCCGCAAGCGGCTCACGCCCCTCCTCGGGCGCCGCCGCACGATCGCTGGGTACGTCCTCGCGCTCGTCGTGCCGATCGTCATGACGTCCGTACTCCTGCCGTTCCCCGAGCTCAACCTCACGACCCACGCGCTCGCGCACCTCTCCGGGGTGGTGACGGTCGCGTTCATCGGGGGGCTGTGGCCGGCCGTGGTGGCCGCGGTCTTCGACTCCCTTCTCCTCAACTACTTCGTGACGCCGCCCATCGGCACGCTCACAATCGACGACCCTCAGAACTTCTTCGCGCTCATGGTCTTCCTCGCCGTCGCCGTCGCGTTCTCCCTTGTGGTGGGCGTCTCGTCGCGGCGGTCGCGGGACGCAGCGCAGTCCCGCGCGGAGGCCGGGACGCTGAGCGAGCTCGCGCGGGGCTCGCTCGCGCGGGACCAGAGCGTCCCGGAGTTCCTCGAGCAGCTCCGCGGGGAGTTCCAGCTCGCGTCCGTGAGCGTCCTCGCCGAGGACGGCGACAGCTCGTGGGCCACGCGTGCGCGCGCAGGCCAGGACGCGCCCGCCTCGCCAGACGAGGCCGACGGCGCCGACCACTTCGAGCCCGATCTCACCCTCGCGTGGCGGGGCCGGGCGCTCAGCGGGGGCGAGCGCCGGCTCATGGCGGCGTTCGAGGCCCACCTCACGGCCCTCCTCGAGCGGCAGCAGCTCGCGCTGAGTCTCCGGGAGACGGTCAGGCTCGGCGAGGCGAACCGCATCCGCACGTCGATCCTCCGTGCCGTCTCGCACGACCTCCGGACGCCGCTCGCGGGAATCCGCCTCGCCGTCACGGCCCTGCGGCGCCAACGCGCCAAGATGACGGTCGGTGAGCAGAGGGAGATGCTCGAGGCCATCGACGCCTACTCGGGCCGGCTCGACAACCTCGTGGCGAACCTTCTCGACATGTCCCGCATCGACAGCGACGCCCTCGCCGTGCTGCACGAGCCCGTCACGTGGCTCGACGTCGTGTCCGAGGTCCTCGCGGAACTGCCCCCGGAGGCCGTGCGGATCGACCTCGCGCCGAACCTTCCAGCGGTCGACGGCGACCGCGGCCTTCTGGTGCGCGCCCTCGCCAACGTCGTGGAGAACGCGGTCAAGTACGCGCCCGGGAGCGACATCGTGGTCATCGCGACGACGGGCGGGCTCCTCGCTCCCGGAATCGGCGACCGCCCCGTGAGCGAGCTCAGGGTGGTCGACCACGGCACGGGAGTTCCGCCCGAGCGCGTCCTCGCGATGTTCCAGCCTTTCCAGCGGCTCGGGGACGAGGGCAAGGGGCCGGGGATCGGCCTCGGCCTCGCCGTTGCCAAGGGCTTCATCGAGGCGATGGGGGGCGAGCTCGCGGCGGAGCCGACCCCGGGCCAAGGGCTCACGATGGTCCTCCGGATGCCGCTGTACGCTGGGCCGCGAGAGTAGGGAGTCCCTTTAATGAAGCGCGTTCTCGTGGTCGACGACGAGCCTCAGCTGCTGCGCGCGTTGCAGATCAACCTGCGGGCCGAGGGGTACGCCGTGGCCGTCGCGGCCAACGGCGCCGAGGCGCTCCACCTCGCCGCCTCGAAGCCGCCCGACGTCCTCGTGCTCGACCTCGGGCTCCCCGACATGGACGGCTCCGAGGTGATTCGGGGCATCCGCGGCTGGTCGGACATGCCGATCGTCGTCCTGTCGGCGCGGCACGGCTCGACGGACAAGGTCGAGGCGCTCGACGCGGGCGCCGACGATTACGTGACCAAGCCGTTCGGCCTCGACGAGCTGCTTGCCCGGCTGCGCGCCGTCGAACGCCGCTCGGCGCACGCCTCCCCAGGCGGCGTGATCGACACGGGCGATCTCCTCGTGGACCTCGGCGCCGCAACCGTGACGCGTGACGGCGAACGCGTGCACCTCACACCCCGCGAATGGGGCGTCCTGCAGATGCTCGTGGCCAACCGCGGCAAGCTCGTGACGCAGCGGCAGCTCCTCCAGACCGTGTGGGGACCGGCGTACGGCGAGGAAACACAGTACCTGCGCGTGTACATGGCGCAGCTGAGGCGCAAGCTTGAGAGTGACCCCGCCCATCCGCGACACCTCCTCACGGAGGCCGGGCGGGGGTACCGGTTCGAGGAGTGATCCTTCGAGTCAAGGAGGAGCCATGAGCGAAGGTCCAGTGCTGGCGGTCGGCGGAACGGGATGGCTAGGGGGCCAGGTGGTGGGCGCGCTGCAATCCCGCGGGAAAGCCGTCCGCGCGCTCGTGAGACCGGGGTCGGACGGCTCCGGGCTCGAGGCGCGGGGGGCCACGGTTGTCCGGGGCGATCTCATGGACCGCGGCTCCCTCGATCGAGCGCTCGACGGCGTCGACGCGGTCGTCACTACCGCGGCCGGCTACACGCGCCACAGGAAGGGCGACACCGCGGAGATCGACGTCGTCGGAAACCGGAACTTGGCCGACGCCGCGGCCCGGGCCGGGGTGCGCCGCTTCGTCCTCACGAGCATCCTCACGTGCGACCAGACGCCCCACGTCCCCCACTTCTGGAACAAGAAGCTCATGGAGGATCGGCTCGAGGAGCAGGGCGTGCCGTTCGTCGCGCTGCGCCCCGGTGGCTTCCTCGATCAGCTCGCACGGTTCGGCGGCGATCCGTTCGACAAGGGACGGCTCTCCTGGTTCGGGGCGTCCGACGTGCCGATGACGTTTGTGCTCACAGCCGACGTGGCCGCGTTCCTTGCCGCGGCCGTCGATGTCGAAGTGGCCCCTGGCGCGCGGATCGACATCGGCTGGGACCGGCCTGTGAGCCTCCGAGACATCGCAGCCATCTCAAGCCGGCTCCTCGGGCGGCCGATCGGCGTGCGTTCCATCCCCACCGGCGTCATCAGCGCAGCCGGGCGCCTGCTGGGCGGCGTCATGCCGATGGCACGGGACATGAACGCGATGACCGAGTGGTTCGGGTCGGGACGCTACGTGGCAGACACCACGCGGCAGCGCGAGGTCTTCGGCACCGTGCCCACGGCGGAGGACGCCATCACGCGCTTTCTCACCGCGCTCGGGCACCCGATCCAGGTGTGAGTCGAGGATTGACTTAGCTAACGTGGCGGGCTTGCCGCAACTCGACTCGGTCGCCACAATTGTGACCATGAGCATTGAATCGCTGCGGAGCGTCCGCGACCATTTCAGCGAGATCGTCGACCGGGTCGAAAAGGAGCACGAACGGGTGACCGTGACGCGAAACGGGCACGCGGCGGTCGTCATTGTCAGCCCGGAAGACCTTGCGGCCCTCGAGGAGACCATCGCCGTCCTCAGCGACCCGCAGACGCTCGCAGACATCCGGGAGGCGGATGCCGCCTACGCTGCCGGCGACGTCGTCCGCGGCACCGATGCGGTGCGCGCGCTGCGCCGCCCGTGACGACGGACGAAGACTCCTATGAGCTCGTGATGACGCCGCCGGCGGTGAAGTCCGTGCGATCCAGGCTCCCTGAGAGCGTGGCCGCTGCCGTCATCGAATTCGTCACCGGCGCACTGATCGCGAATCCACGGCGCGTGGGCAAGCCCCTCCGCGAGCCGCTCGCGGGGATCCACGCAGCGCGGCGAGGGACCTACAGGGTTCTCTACCGCATCAATGACGCGCGGCGCGAGGTCGTCGTCTTAAGCGTTGAACACCGGCGCGACGCCTACCGCAATCGCTGACCACGTCCCGACCCGGGACCGCTCAGCCCATCCTCCGCTTCGTCCTCGCCGTCGCGACGGCAGTCCACGGGTCCTCGGGCCACGGGTGCTTGGGGTATCGCCCGCGCATCTCGGCCCGGACCTGGGCGTACGGCCCCGACCAGAAGGACGCGAGATCGTCGGTGACGGCGAGCGGCCGCCCGGCCGGCGAGAGCAGGTGGAACAAGACGGGCACGCGGCCGTCCACGAGGCGCGGCGTCTCGGCCCAGCCGAAGCACTCCTGGAGCTTGACCGCGACAACCGGCCTCCCGCCGTCGTCCGTTCCCCCGTCCTCAACGGGCGGGTAGTCGATGCGCACCCGGCTGCCGCTCGGCACCTCGAGCCGCTCCGGGGCGAGCGCCGAGAGCCGCGACGCCTCTGGCCACGGCAGGAGCCGCCGGAGCGGCTCCTCGAGGTCGATGCCGCGAACGGACGCGCCGTTGGCGAGCGCCTCGAGCTCGGGGCCGAGCCATTCGGGCAGGCGCGCCACGAGCGCGGGCTCGGACACGTCCGGCCACGGCTCGCCGAGCTCGCGGCGCACGAGCGCGAGCCGCCGGCGGAGCGCGTCCGCCCGAGCGACCAGCCGATCACCCGAGGCCGTCCGCAGCGAGGGCGCGGGCGATCGCGTCCCGCCCCTCCGCGGGCGAGGGCCGCACCGGCGTCGACGCGAGGACAATGGCCCCGAGCCGCCGCTCCCGCCGCGCAACGACGCGCCCGTCGGCGAACCGCGCGTCGACCTCCTCGGCGAGCAGATGATTCGCGGCGACCTCCGCGGCGTCCCCGCCGAGGGGCGCGGCCGCGCGGATCACGGCGCCCGTGCCGGCGCCCTCCCGACCCTGCGAGCGGGCCACCTCGGCGACCGCGAGCCACTCGTGCCCTCCGAGCGAGCTCCCCGCGGGGAGCGCGGCGCGGGTGCCGGACGCGAAGAGATAGCGCTCGTCGGGACCGGGTACGCGGCGCGCCACGAAGTGCGGGAACGCGAGGGCGACCACGAAGCCGGCCCGCTCGGCGTCGTCCGCGAAGGATGGCGCGGGGCAGTCGGGGGCGACGCGGTTCCCTGGCCCGCGAGCCGCTCGAAGCGTGCGGCCTCCTCGCGCCACGCCCGCGCGGAAGGATCTCTCCCGGAGCGCAGCGCGGCGAGGAAGCGCCCGAGGTCTGCGCCGGAGCCCTGAGGTCCCGCGCGACGAGTGCGACCACCTCCGCTGCACGGCGCGCCCCGACGATCCCGGCGCCCTCGAGCAGCGCGCGCCCCAGCCGCGGATCCGCCGGAATGCGCGCGAGCGTCCGCCCGAGCTCGGTCGCGAGGCCGTCGCGGTCGACCGCGCCGAGGTCCTCGAGGGTCGCGACGGCGTCGCCGAGCGCCGCGGGCGGCGGCGGGTCCGGGAGCGCGAGCCCGCGTCCGCCCGGCGCACCCAGCATGCGAGCAGCAGCGCGGCCTCGGTGAGATCGGCGGCCGCGATCTCGGGCGTCGCGTGTGCAGGAGCCGCGGCGTACGCGCGCTCGTCGTAGCAGCGCACCACGCGCCCAGGCCCCTGCCGCGCCGCGCGCCCCGCACGCTGCTCGGCCGACGCGCGGGAGCACGAGACCGTCACGAGCCCCGACATCCCGCGCCCAGCGTCGCGCCGCGGCTCGCGGGCGAGCCCCGAGTCCACCACGAGGCGTACCCCGGGCACGGTCAACGACGACTCCGCGAGATCCGTCGAGACAACGATGCGAGGCGGCTCGCCGGGTCCGCGGCCAGAGATCGCGCGGTCCTGGCTCGCCGGATCGGCCTGACCGTGGAGCTCGAGAACCTCAATCCGGCCGCCCCCCGTGCCCCTCAGCCTCTCCGCGACGTGCCGGACCTCGCGCGCTCCCGGAACGAACACGAGCGCGTCGAGGTCCCCGCCCGCGGCGAGCGCCGTACGATGCTCGGCCGCGGCAACGTCGGCGATGTGGTCCAGGAACGCGCGCGTCACCCCGCGCTCGTCGAGCCGAGGAGCGGACGACGGCGCCCAGCCCACCTCGAGGGGGTGGAGCCGGTGGGGACCCGCAACCACTGGAGCCGGACCGCCGCCCTCGTCCGCGAGGAGCGCGGCGAAGCGCGGAGCGTCGACGGTGGCCGACATCGCCACGAGCGTGAGGTCTCCGCGGAGCTGCCGGACTTCGGCGAGCATCCCGAGCGCGAGGTCGGTCTCGAGGGCACGCTCGTGCACCTCGTCGAGGATCACCGCGTCCGTGCCGTCGAGCGCGGGATCGGCGAGGAGCCTGCGGAGCAGGATTCCGGGGGTGACAAACTCGACGATCGTCTCGCGGCCGGACATCCGCTCGCCGCGGACCGTGAAGCCAACCCGGCTGCCTAGCTCGCTCCGATCGAGCGCGGCGAGGCGCCGTGCCGCGGCGCGCGCGGCGACCCGCCGCGGCTGGGTGACGACGACGCGTGCCGGACGCGCGTCGTCGTCCGCGGATCCGCGGGCGGCGACGTTGGCGACGAGAGGCGGGACGAGCGTCGTCTTGCCGGTGCCGGGCGGAGCCTGGACGACGGCGACGCCCGCGCCAGTCGCTGTGAGGGCCGCCTCGAGCGCGGCGATGGCCTGGGCGACCGGCAGTCCGGCGCCGATCGCGGAGAGGTCGAAGGGACGCGCCACGCCTAGCTCTGCTCGGCGGAAACGCTCACCCGCGGAGGCCCCTCGAGGGCCGGCGGGAGCGTGAACACGTCAGGTGCGCCGTCAAATTCGCCGCCCTGTGGGTCGTCCTGATGGCTGCGGCGGATGGGATCGCCGGTCGGATCGTATATGTCCGAAACGACATGTACGCACAGGTATACCAAAACGGCCATATGGACGAGCACCGCGAGGGCGTAGTACGGCGAGTCGATGTTGTTCTGCACGGGCCCGTTGCTCGTGGTCCACCCGAGGTACATCCAGACCGCGACCCAGTGCAGCGCCTCCGCCGTCATCCAGATGAGGAAGTCGCGCCAGCGCGGCCGGGCGAGCGCGAAGAGCGGAATGAGCCACAGGACATACTGGGGCGAATAGACCTTGCCGGTGAGCACGAAGGCCGCGACCACGAGGAACGCGAGCTGGGCCACGCGCGGCCGGCGCGGCGCGTGGAGCGCGACGAACGCAATCGCGAGGCAGCACAACCCGAATCCCACGACGAACAGCCCGTTGGCCGCGAGCGTCGGGATCTTCGCGAGTTGGAGCCGCTCGGCCACGAGATTCCACGCGAAGTACGCGGAAGAGAAGCCGGGGTCCCGGTCCGCCGAATACTGGAAGAAGAACGCCCAGCCCTTCGGATCACCCACCATCGCGGGCAAGTTGACGGCGGCCCACGCCGCGAGGGCGGAACCGAGCAGGGCAACGGTCTGGCGCCAACGGCCGGTCCGGATCGCGAGGAGCACGAACACGCCGAGCACGAGCGCGGGATAGAACTTCGTCGCGGTGCCGAGACCGAGAGCGATCCCCGCGAGAACGGGACGGTTCCGCGCGAACGCGAGCAGGCCGAGCGAGAGGAGCGCGACGGCCCAAAGGTCCCAGTTGATGAACCCAGCCAGAATCGCGCCGGGCGCAATGGCCACGAGCGCGGCGTCCCAAGGCCTCCGGGGATTGGCCCGGGCGGTCGCCATGACGGCGACCATCCACATGACCGCGGCCAGGACCGCGTTGAGGTCGAAGTACGCGCCGGCACGCGCCGGCGTGGCTCCCGTTCCCGGAATGGCCAGGGCCGTCAGGCCCGCGATGAGGGACGTGATGACGGGGTACTCGAACGGGGACCCGTGCGAGAACAGCGGGAGGACGCCGTCGGCGAGACCGCGTTCCTTGAAGAGCGTGGGGAAGTCGGAATAGCACGTGGCGTAGAACTCGGTCGGCGAGGTCCAGCCGTTCACGCGGCAGTACCCCTTGATGAGCACTCCGCCGATCGCGGCCACGGCGGTCAGGAGCAGCAGAATGAGTTCGGGGTTCCACAAGGCGCTCCGCGCCGCTCCTGGGGCCGCGTGGGAGCCGAGGGGACCGCCCAGGCCTTCGCTGAGGGTGACCACGAGGGGATCGTTCCGGCTCGGCGAGATGACGGCGCGCGGCGCGCGCGCGCCGTCATCCGCGGAGGGTTCCATGGGTCAGAGCATACCGGCCAGGCCTTGCCCCCTCGCTGGTGCCGCCCGCCATCCGACGGGCGGCACCAGCGGGACTACGACCCGACGCCGAACCCCGCCAGCCAGGACTGGACCGGCGCGAGATCGACGCGCTGAAGGCCGTCCAGCGCGAGGCAGTTCGTGCGCCCGAAGCTCGTGAGCCCAACAATCGCGCCGTCGAGGAACGCGGAGCCGCCGGAATCGCCCGAGCAGATGCCACCCGTACCCATGCCCGGATTGACGTTGCCGTGGGTTGTGAGGATCTGCGGACCGATCTTCTGGGCGCGCAGATCCACGGACCGGCGGATGAGCGGATACGTGATCGGAACGCGCCGCTGCGGGCCCGAGGCCGGCTTGCCGAGCTCCGTGCCGTAGCCAACCGCTGTCACGACCGTCTTGGAGACGTCGCCGGGCGCGAGCGCGTCGAGCGTCCCCGCCGCCGCGAGCGGGTAGAACGGGAGGGAGACGGGCGAATCGAGGACGATCACGCCGACGTCATTCCAGTTGTTCTCGTCCGTGAAGTGGGAGAAGTCCGGGTCGGTGTGCGCGGTCCCCTGGACGCGGCCCGCGAGATCGGCCGTCGTGTAGCCCACGCTCCGATCGGCCGCGTTGGGGAAGCCCGAGGGAGGCTGCTCGGCGATCACGGAATCGAAGGAGACGAGCGTCTTTCCGAGCGCACCGTCGGTGCAGTGGGCGGCGGTCAGCAGCACTGTCGGCGAGACGAGCGCAGCCGAGCAGCGGAAGCGACCCTCGGGCGTGTAATACACAATGATCGCGACGCCCGGATGGGCGCTGCCGTCCGGCTCGCCGCCCGTGCTCGCCTGGGCTGGCGCTGCCGTGAGCGCCAGCCCGAAGGCGGCCGCGAGAGCCGCAAAGGCGGCTACGATTTTCCTGCGCATGGGTCCCTTTCTGGTGCACCACGCGTGCACACGAGAGCGATTCTTCACGAGACCCAGGGCGCAGACCAGCATTTACCGCACAGGAATTGTCAGGGCGACTTCGCGCTGAACGGCCTCGCGATGGGCCTCGATGCGCTCAGCATCGACCTGCGATGCGAAAGCGCGCAGCAGGCGCTGGACCACGGTACTCACCTCCTGCGATATGGGCTCGGCGGACGACGCCGGGTGGTCGCCTTCCGGGAGGGGTGTTTCGTCGCATTGTTCGAGCGGCAGCGACGAGTGACTCAACGAGGACATGGGTGCTCCTGAGGGCGTAACGAATTACCGCGCAGAGGGCGCGGTGAATCACGGCATGCGAAATTCGATGAGGTTTCCGGGCGCGTTACCGTGCGCGACGCGCGCGAATGAGGCGCGCGAAATCAGCCGGGCGAGCAACGGAAAAGCCGGAAAGGCTGTAGCCCAATTCGGGGAGGGCTCAATTCCGGAGAAAGGGAGCACAGGCGTCCGCTCGCGCGGACAGCGTGGGGACGCTAAGGCTACCCGAAGAAGGGGCGCAAAAGTCAGCCCGGAAACGCCGGGCCGGCAAGCTGCTGAGGTCTACGCGAAGACAGCGGTAAACATCGGCAGCAGGCCGCGGACTCCGCCTGCCGTCGTGGCAATCCGACCGCGGTACAGAACCTGGGTTGTCATCATGGGTCCAACCTCCTCTGCTGCCAAATGTGAACTGCTTGGGGCCTCTCGAGGCGACGCTCGGGGCACAAAAGTAAAGTTAGCCCACCGGAAGGAGAAAAGGCAAGCGGCGCGAAGAATTTCTTTGAATTTGGTTTCAGAGGCCCCAGGCTTCGACGGCCGGGGTCTTCTTGTCCCATCCGAGGCGACACACTTTCGCGGTGCCGAGAATGAAATGGCGGCCCTCGATTGGCGCAAGCCGAAGCCAGCGCGCGGCAAGGATGCGGCAGAAATGGCCGTGCGCTACGACGAGCACATCAGGCACGCCACTGCCCAAGGCACGCTCCACGACCCGGTCCGCGCGTGCGGCAACCTGATCGAGGGTCTCGCCGTTCGGCACGCCGTGCGTCCAGATGAGGTAATCGGGATTGTCCTTGCGGACGTCCGAGGACTTGATGCCCTCGTAGTCTCCGTAATCCCATTCGACCGCGTTCGGCTCGGGCTGCGCCTCGGGGAAGCCGGCGAGCTCCGCCGTCCTCCGCGCCCGCTGCAACGGCGACGTAAGCACGAGACCGAAGTCGACGCCGTCGAGCGTCGCCTTGGCCTGCCGGGCCTGCTGCTCGCCCTCTGCCGTGAGGGGAAGATCGGTGAGCCCCGTGTACTGGCCGCTCTTGGACCACTCCGTCTCGCCGTGCCGCAGGAGCCACAGCCTCGGTAGCCCGAAGTCCTCGACGCTCACTCGTCCACTCCCGTCTCTGTCGGTGCGCCGGCTTCGAACTCCGGCTGCGCCGCCCACCATTCAAGCAGCTTCGCGCTCGCTTCGTGCTCCGTGACGGGGCCGTTCTCCATGCGTTCCTCGAGCAGGAACTTGTACGCGCGGCCTACGAGCGGACCGGGCCTGATGCCCAGGACGCTCATGATCTGCTGGCCGTCGAGGTCCGGGCGTATGGCCGCGAGCTCCTCCCGCTCGGCCAGCTCCGCAATGCGGTGCTCGAGGTCGTCGTAGGCGAAGGCGAGTCGCTCGGCCTTGCGCTGGTTCCGGGTCGTCACGTCGGATCGGGTGAGGCGATGCAAGCGCTCGAGCAGCGGTCCGGCGTCCGTGACGTAGCGGCGCACGGCCGAGTCGGTCCACCCCGCGTCGCCATAGCCGTAGAAGCGCATGTGCAGCTCGACGAGCCGCGCCACAGCCTTGATGGTCTCGTTGTCGAAGCGCAGCTCGCGCATGCGCTTCTTGACGAGCTTCGAGCCGACCACGTCGTGGTGGCGGAAGCTCACGCCGCCGCCAGGCTCGAAGCGCCGCGTCGCGGGCTTGCCGATGTCGTGGAGGAGGGCCGCGAAGCGCAGCACGAAGTCAGGGCTCGGCACGGGGCCGTCCGGGCCGGACTCGAGGGCCACGGCCTGCTCGAGGACCGTCAGCGAGTGCTGGTAGACATCCTTGTGGCGGTGATGCTCGTCGACCTCGAGGCGAAGCGCGCTCACCTCCGGCAGCACCACGTCCGCGATCCCGCTCTCCACGAGGAGATCGATCCCCGCTCGCGGGGCCGCGCCGTTGATGAGCTTCACGAGCTCCTCGCGGATCCGCTCGGCCGAGACGATCGTGAGCCGCTCCGCCATCGCGGCCATGGCCGCGCGAACTTCGGGGGCGACGTCGACCTTGAGCTGGGACGCGAAGCGGGCGGCTCGCATCATGCGCAACGGATCGTCGGAGAACGAGTCCTCGGGCGCGCCTGGCGTGCGGAGGATCCCCGCGTGGAGATCGCTGAGGCCTTCAAACGGGTCCACGAGCTCGAGCGTGGGCAGGCGCAGGGCCATCGCGTTCATGCTGAAGTCGCGGCGCTTGAGGTCCCCGGTGAGGGACGAGCCGAAGGCGACGACCGGCTTGCGTGACTCGGGGTCGTAGGCTTCGGCGCGGTAGGTCGTGACTTCGAGCTGGAAGCCGTCCTTGCGCAGACCGATGGTGCCGAACTCGCGGCCGATCTCCCAGTGCGCGTCCGCCCAGCCCTTGATCACGGCGAGGGTCTCGTCGGGGCTCGCGTTCGTCGTGAAGTCCAGGTCCGGCGATCGGCGCCCGAGGAAGAGATCGCGCACGGGCCCGCCAACCAGAGACACCTCGAAGCCCGCGCCCACGAACCGCCGGCCGAGCTCGAGCGCCACGGGTTCGACGGTGAAGCGCTCGGGGGGTGACCCGACCGCCGTCGTGTGCGCGTGTTGCGTGTTCTCTTCTGCCATAGTCCTTAAAGCTTGGCAGATCCGCGGCGCAGCCCGAGCACACCTACCGAGCGCCAACCATTGCGAGGGCCTTCTGGTTAGAGTGGACTGCATGGTTATCCCGTTGCCGAGCGACCCTCAGAAGAGGAGGAGTGCGCCCCTGCCATCCGCGATCGGGCCGCACGTCGCGCCGGCCGGACAGGCCTATATTCATGCCCTTCCGACTGTGGAGGAGATCTCCGCCGGCGGTGTGATTGTGGACACAGGCGACCCGAATCTGCCGGTCGCCATCATCGCGCGGCTCAACCGCGGCGGGCGCCTCGAGTGGTGCCTCCCGAAGGGTCATCCCGAGGGCAAGGAGTCGAACGAGAAGGCTGCCGTGCGTGAGATCAGCGAGGAGACCGGGATCGACGGCCAGATCCTCGCGCCACTCGGAAGCATCGACTACTGGTTCACGGTCACAGGGCATCGCGTCCACAAGACAGTGCACCACTATCTTCTGCAGGCTGTGGGCGGCGAGCTCACGATCGAAAACGACCCCGACCAAGAGGCCGTCGACGTCGCGTGGGTGCCCATCTCCGAACTCTCGCGCCGGCTCTCGTTCCCGAACGAGCGCCGCATCGCAGATCTGGCCCGGGAAGTCCTCCCGGAGCATCTGCTGAAATGACGGCCCCATGATGGCAGCGAAGACCGGAGGGGCGTCGGAGGCCAGGTCCAGTGCCATCATGGCCGTCGGCACGCTGATCTCCCGAGTCCTCGGCTTCCTCCGGCAGCTCATGCTCGTTTACGCGCTGGGCCTCGGCTCGACCGTGACGGACACGTTCGTCAATGCGAACAACCTGCCGAACCTCATCTTCCTGCTTGTCGCGGGCGGCGTGTTCAACACGGTGCTCGTCCCGCAGATCATCAAGGCCAGCGGGGCGCGGGATCGCGGGGCGGACTACATCAGCCGGCTCCTGACGCTCGGCGTCATGGTCACGTTCGGCCTCACGGCGCTCGTGACCATCGCGGCGCCGGTCGTCATGCAGCTCACCACTTCGGGCTACAGCGGGAACCAGTTGGCCCTCGCGACGGTCTTCGCGTATTGGTGCCTCCCGCAGATCTTCTTCTACGGCCTGTATGCGCTGCTGACGCAGGTGCTCAACGCGCACGGCGCGTTCGGGCCCGCCATGTGGGCGCCGCTCGTGAACAACATCGTGGCCATCGCCGGCCTCGGGATGTTCATCTGGATCTTCGGCACGAACAACACGCACCAGCACACACTCGACAACTGGGGCGCGCCCCAGACGCTGCTCGTCGCCGGGGCCTCGACGATCGGCGTCGTGATCCAGACTGCGATGCTGTTCGTGCCAGTGGGCCGGCTGCGGCTCGGGCTGCGGCCCAAGTTCGGCTGGCGCGGCGTGGGGCTGGGCGCCGCCGCACGCATCGGCGCGTGGACGCTCGCGACGACCGCGGTCGGGCAGCTCACGTTCCTCTATCTCATGAGGGTCGCCTCGATGCCGGGCGCCGTGCGCGAGCACCTCCGCGAGGCAAACCCGGACGATCCCACGTGGCAGTTCATTCCGGGCAACACCGTGCTCGAAATGGCGAGCCAGCTTTATCTGCTGCCGCACTCGATCATCGCGCTCTCGCTCGCAACAGTGCTGTTCAACCGCATGACCCAGGCGTCCCAGTCCGGCAATCGCCAAGGCGTTCGGATAGCGCTTTCCAGCGGGCTCCGCACGATGGCGGTGGCGACCGTGTTCAGCGCCCTCGCCCTCTTCGCCCTCGCCGCGCCGCTCGGCATGTTCTTCTCAGGTGGGCGGCCGTCCGACGGCGTCATGCTCGCCCAGACGCTCAGCATCCTGGCGCTCAGCACGCCGTTCCTGAGCGCGAACTTCATGATGTCCCGCGTGTTCTATTCGTACGAGGATGCGAAGACTCCCTTCAAGATCCAGTTGTGGCTCGGCCTGCTCAACGTGGCCGGGGCCACGGTGATCCAATTCCTGCCCGCGCGCTACATCATCTTCTCGATCGCGATCCTCTACACGGTCGGGAACGTCCTCTCGGTCGTGTTGAGCGGCGCCTACCTCCGCAGGCTCATCGGGCACCTCGACGGCGCAACCGTGGCCCGCTCCTACATCCGCATGGGCTACGCCGCCCTGGGTTCGGCGATCGCGGGCGGCCTCGCCGTGTGGCTCATGGGCGGGCTTTCGCCGAGCGGCTTCATCTGGAGCTCGACCCTCGCGGCGCTCGTCGGCATCGTGGTGATCGGCATCCCGATGCTCATCGTCTACCTCGTTCTCCTGCGCATCTTTGGGGTGACCGAACTCCGCGATCTCCTGCGCCCCATCCTGAGCCGCCTCGGGCGGGGCGAGGCCGCGCCGTCGTCCGCTGCGGAGGCGACGCACGACGCCGGTGCTGCCGCCACCTACGGCGGCGAGCCCACCGAAGTCATCGAGGCCGCGTACGCGCTGCGCGAAATCGCGCCGACCATTTCCGACGACACCGGAATCATCCCGCGCATCTCCGGACAGTTCGATCCGAACCTCTACCGCGCGCGTCCCACCACGCCAACGCCGGGGCCCGGAACCCTGCCCGGACGGCGCACGTATCAGGGCCCTCCCGGGCGCAATCCGCACTTCCGCGACGCCTGACGCGACGCCACCCCGCATGGCTCGACAGGAGTCGACGGGCCGCCGTCCGCTAGGATCAAGTCTTAGCAAAGGGCCCGGCATGTCCGGGCTGGCCGGGGCAGACTTTCAAAGGAGGTACCCGTGTCCCAGTCCATCGACGTCGGCACCGTGCTGGGCGGGCGGTACAAAGTCACATCCTCCATCGTCCAATCGCACGACGGTGACCTGGTCCTGGACGGTGTAGACCAGATCCTCAACCGACCCGTCAGCATCCTCGTCTCCGCTCCGGCCAACGCCGAGCAGCTCGCGCAGAGCGCCCGCGAGGTGGCCACCGGCGAGCGGCCCATCGGCATCCAGGTGCTCGATCTCGGCGTCAGCCACGGAGCGACGTATCTCATCACGAACCACGCTGCGGCCGCCGATCTCCTCGACCTCATCGTGGCGCATGACGCCCCGTACGTGGAGCCGTTCTTCACGGACACGCTCGGCAGCGAGATCTTCGGCGAGGCCCGCTCCAACGAGCCCGAGACGTTCAACGGGCTGTACGAGCACGGGTCCCACGACTACATCCAATACGAGCCCGAGGACGGCCAGGAGACCGGCGAGCCCCGTCCGGCGCAGCCCGGCCCGCGCGGCGGTTCCGTCCCGCCGCCACCGTCCGCACCTCCACAGTCGGCCAATCGGGCCACCGCGGCGGGGATTGCGGCCGCTGCCGCCGCGGCAGCCGCGAGCAGCCAGTCGCCAGCACCCCCAAAGGTCACGCCCTGGTCGACGCCCCCGCGCCTCGAGAGGCCGCGCCCGCCGCTCCCGCGCAGCAGCCGCCGGCCACGGCGCCGTCAGCGGCGCAGCCGCAGCCCCGCGCGCCCCAGCCCACGCAGTCTGCCCCGTCCTCTGGCGGAGGATCTGGCCAGGCTCGCGGCGCCGCGTTCCCCGCCGGTGCTCGGCAAACAGCGTGGAACGACCCATCCGACCGGATCTTCGATCGGGACGACGACCTCGAGGAAGACGACGAGTCCACGCGACCCAAGTCCGTGCCGTGGCTAGTGGGCGGCATCCTCGCACTCGTGCTCATCATTGCCCTGATCTTCGCGTTCACGACCCTCGGCAGCGTGTTCCAGCCCCAGGCCTCGAGCCCGAAGACCAGCGCCTCGCACTCCGCGGGGGCCTCGGACTCCGCGTCCGGGGGCCAGTCGGCGCCCCCGGCGCCCGTGGTGGCTCCGGCCATCGAGTCGGTCGCGCGCCTCCACCCGGAGGAGCTCTCGTTTGCCGATCAGTTCGACTCCAAGCTTTCCGCCACCTACGACGGCAATCCGGCGACCTACTGGTCTGACATGGAGTTCGCCCGGGAGGACTGGGGCGGCTTCACCAAGAGCGTCGCGCTTGCGGTCAAGCTCAAGGACGTCTCCGACATCAAGTCGGTCGAGCTCGACCAGCTGGGCGGCACCGGCGGCAGCGTGAGCGTCTACACGAACTCGCAGCCGGACGTCACTGGCGCGACTCTCGTGGGAACGAACACGTTCAATACGACACAGCTCGTGTTCCCACTGCCGAACGCCGTCAAGGCCCAGTACGTGATCATCCAGATCACCGCCCTTCCGCGGCTCGCCGCGCCGAAGACGCAGTACCCGTTCGGCCTGCGGCTCGCCGAGATCAAGGTGCAGTAAAGCGAACGACGGCGGCGCGCCCGCGTCGTTGAAAGGCCGCCTGGGGTTCGTGCCCCAGGCGGCCTTTTCTCATTTCTTCACACGAGCCATTTCTTCATACGCCCTTCCACGCGGCGAGCCTTCGGTACCCTTGAAAGGCGGCGCGGCGGAATACCAACGTCCGTCGACATGTTGTGAGCTGTGGATGTACGGAGTCCAGCACGTCAGAAGAAGAGGTCAATCGCCCGTGAGCACTGCCGAAAGCATCGCCACTGAGATCCGCGACGTTATTGTCGTCGGTTCCGGCCCCGCAGGATACACCGCAGCCATCTACACCGCGCGAGCCAACCTCAAGCCGTTGATTTTTGCCGGTTCGGTCACGGCGGGCGGCGAGCTCATGAACACGACCGAGGTCGAAAACTTCCCGGGCTTCCCCGAGGGTGTCCAAGGTCCGGAACTCATGGACAAGCTCGAGCAGCAGGCCGCGAAGTTCGGCGCGCAGATCGAGTTCGAGGACGTCGAGTCGATTGACCTTGAGGGAGAAGTCAAGCGGGTTGTCCTCGCAAACGGCGAGGAGCATTTCGCCCGCGCCGTAATCATCTCGACGGGCTCCGCCTACCGCGAGCTTGGGCTTCCGAACGAGAAGCGCCTTTCTGGGCACGGTGTGAGCTGGTGCGCCACGTGTGACGGTTTCTTTTTCAAGGACCAGGACATCGCAGTGATCGGCGGTGGCGACTCCGCCATGGAGGAAGCGCTCTTCCTCACGAAGTTCGCACGCACCGTCACGGTGGTTCACCGCCGCGAGTCGCTTCGCGCATCCAAGATCATGGCAGACCGCGCGCTGGCCCACGAGAAGATCTCGTTCGCCTGGAACAGCGAGGTGGCCGACGTGATCGGCGGCGAGAAGGTCACCGGCCTGACGCTGCGGAACACGATCGATGGTTCCGAGTCGAACCTCGCGGTCACCGGCGTGTTCGTGGCTATCGGCAACGACCCGCGTACCGATCTCGTGAAGGAAGTCCTCGAACTCACTCCCGAAGGGACCATCGCTGTCGAGGGCCGGACCTCACGTACGAACGTGCCGGGCGTTTTCGCCGCCGGCGACGTCGTCGATCCAACGTACCGCCAGGCGATTACTGCAGCCGGGTCCGGTTGCGTTGCCGCCATCGACGTTGAGCACTACCTCTCTGACGTCGAGGCACGCAGCCTCGCCACCCAGCAGGCCTAACTCCTCACCACAGATCGGAAGGCAGACATGAGCAACGCCCGAGACGTCACCGACGCCCAGTTCACCGACGAGGTCCTTCTCTCCGAGAAGCCCGTCATCGTCGATTTCTGGGCCGAATGGTGCGGGCCGTGCCGCAAGGTGGGCCCCATCCTCGACGACATCTCCGTTGAATACTCGGAGAAGGTCGACGTGGTGAAGGTGAACGTTGACGACAACCCGAACATCGCGGCCGAGTACGGCATTACGTCGATCCCTGCGGTCTATCTCTTCGAAAGGGGCAAGGTCACCGGAACGGTGATCGGTGCCCGGCCGAAGCAGTACTTCGAGAAGGAGTGGTCCGAGGTACTCGTGAAGTAGATCCCGACCGACAGAAGAGGGCGCAGCCGGTGGCTGCGCCCTCTTCTGTTGTCTGCGCACATCTCTTGCCTGTGCGTACCTTGGTCAGGGCACTGCCAGGCCAGTGAGTTGTTTCACGTGAAACGTGGCCGGTCACTCATCGCATCGTTGGATCCTGCGCTGCCGATCACCGAAGGCGATGTGGTCCCCGAACTGATGAACCAACGAGGTCGGCGGTTCTCCTCGGGACACGCGAATCAGCCACATTTCGGCCGGCACGAAACCAAGGCGCCATCGTTCAACCACGTAACGGCGTTCAACTACGTATCAGCGTTCAACCACGTATCGGTCGAGCTGGCCGACCTAAATCAACCCATCTGCCCTGAATCAAGAGAACCAACCACGCTCGAACACCGACAATTCGAGATCGCATACCTGGCCGTACTGGCAACGCCACAAAGCGCCAAAAGAGCACCCCGAACGAATCCTGCCGTCACAGCTCCAACTCCGAGGTGTGCAACGAATCGACTACTCAGCTCCTCGGCGGTCCACGCGCGCGCTGTGGCCGCTCGGGGCGGCCCCGGACGGCCCGCGTTCCCCTGGCCGAACACCTGGGCAAGACGCTGATGTCTAAAGCCGGAATGCGCGGACGGCTTCCGGAGATCCGGCTGCGAGCCATCACTCCGGGCTTCTTCGGCCCGAAGACCTTTCGGCGTGCGGGCGTCACCCGCTCCCAACCGTCCACGACGCTGGGCGGGGCTACGGCCCTCACCCGGTCGGAGTCTTCGGGTTGGTTGCCACCCTCGCGTGGCCGCCGTCCTCACCCGATTGCCACCCTCGCGTGGCCGCCGTCCTCACCCGATTGCCACCCTCGCGTGGCCGCCGTCCTCACCCGATTGCCACCCTCGCGTGGCCGCCGTCCTCACCTGAATGCGGTCCTCACCCGATTGCCACCCTCGCGTGGCCAGCGCTCGGTGGCGTGACACGCTCGGACGCGCGTCGGACTGGGCCGAGCTGCGCTCAATTCAGTCCCCACAGCGGTCGACTGCCTGAGTCCGGTCGCCCGACATCGCTCCCGGGCGGGCTCACAGGGTCGGGTCTTCGCGCGATGTGACTCCCCTCGCTGCTCGCCCCTCCGCTACGAAGCACCCCGATTGAAAGGGTCCGACCCATTGGGCCGCCAGACGATATTCCGGCACGCACGACTCTGGCGCCCCGCACCCGGCATCCGACACCCGGCGCAAGACCCGTTTGTCCCATACGTCATCGTCCCCGAGACGCCAGGGTGTCCGTCGTGCCGATCACTACCCCGCCTCGTCCCGATCGCGTGTGGAATCGAGTCCTTGTTTCACGTGAAACAAGGGCCGGGATTGCTGAGGTTGTTTCACGTGAAACATCAATCCATCAAACACCTCACTGCTTAGCGAGGACAGCCCTTCGTTGTCAGAACAAGGGGCTTTCGGACCTAGTCACCACAGATGGTTCGAGGTCTTTCAGGCCGTAGCGATCAGACTCGTACCGTCCGGCTCCGACACACCCGTCGGACACCTGGGCCGGACCGTTGGGCCGACGCCGAGCGTCCAATTCGGTCCCTTGTCCGCCACCCCGGTTGCCACATCACCCTCCTCCGTCATCACTGACGCCGCAAGACGCGCTGCCGTCACCCTCGGGGCAAGCGGACGCTCCTCGGTCACCCTCAGCGCCCTCAGCACCGCAGATGTTCACTGGCCACCCTCGAGGCCCATCGCGCTCCTCAGTCCCCTACAGCCCCGTCGGAGCCACTGGGGGGTCCCTGGACACCCTCGGCGCCTCAGCACCAAAGGACGCTCCCCACCAGCGCCCACTGCACCGCCAGACGCTCCACAGCAACCCACAAAGCCCGACCGGCGCTACAGACGCTCCCCGATCAGGCTCAGCGCCATGCGCCGGTCATCCAGCCACGCTCAACGTCGACAGCCCCGCAGACGCTCCCCGGTCGGCCTCTGCGCCGTCACCGCCACGTGGCGGTCCCCTGTCACCCTCAACGCCGCTGGCGCCACAGGGCGCTCCCCGCCGGCCCCCTACGCCGCCAAACCCTCCTCGACCACGCCCAGGCTCAGGACCCCTTTCAGCCACCAAAACCCCGCCGGTGCCACAGACGCTCCCCGATCAGCCTCAGCGCCACGGGCCGGTCATCAGCCACGATGACCTTCCTGAGGCTGACCGTCACGAGTCCCGGAGTCCACACTTGTCCCCCGTCTGTGGCGCACACCGAGCGGAGCGCTCGATCACCGCTGACACGAACGGAGCCCTCGAGCACCTACGCAAACTGGTGAAGCGCCAGAAGATCGCATGGGCCTCACGCCACCGGCGCCCTTCTACACAGGGTTATCCACTGAGGCCTCGAACGATATCCACATCGATTTCCACAGGTGTTATCCACAGTCGTGGACTGCAGGCTGTGGACACCTTTTCGAGCCTTCGCGCACTCGGCCACCCCCGAGCAACGACACTCACGGTCCGCACATCAGGAACAACCTGAGCCAAGCACTAATGCCACCTGTGGTCCGCCTATCCCACGCCACATCCCGTCGATTTCAGCACCGAAACGCGCATCTAAGGCGTCGATATTTGCCCCATCGAGCGGCTTTCTGCGCCGCAGAGATGTCAGTCTCATCGCACAGAACGCGGATCCGGCCCGAGATGGCAACGAGACAGCCTCTGAGTAAGCGCGTCCCAATCCACGAACCGTCGCTCTGCCGAGACATATTGGAGTGACTATCCACAGACCCCGATGTACCTGTGCGATCCGATGGATCCGTTATCCACAGGGAAATCCACAGGGATTTTCCACATGTCAGATGCGGGAGACGGCTCCGAGGATGGGGCCGCGCATCCTCATACCCCGACCTTCCCGCGGTGCCAGGAGCCTGAAGTGTGGGGCCTGAAGCTTCGAACTTGGAGCCTGGAGCGAGGCCCGGAAGACCTCCTGGGTCGCTGCGCGCAGAGTACCCGAATCGGACGACTACCTCTCTTGGCCGGACGCAGCGGTGGCGGGGTGAACACGTAGAGCAGTGCCATAAGCGGCCCAGTGAAGCGCGAACCTGTTCCCGTCAGGTTCCAGGCCAGGCTGCGGGTCAGGCGTTGGAGATGGATCCCGTCCAGGTCGAAGACCGTGTTTCACGTGAAACGGCTCCGCCCTCCGGCAATCCGTCCCGATTCCCGCCGGTCCGTCCAGAGCGTTGGGGTGAGGTCGTGACTTCTCATGAACAACTGGGGGCCGACAGTGACAACTCACGATCCCAACACACGATCTCCAACAGTCAGGCGTGTTTCACGTGAAACATCGGCGGGCGCAACATCGGCCCGGCAGAGCTGGCGAGTCGACTTCCCTAGCCGCCCGGGGCGTCATCAGAGTACAGCCTGTCGACCACCGAAGGTCGCCGAGTCCCCGGTCACGCGAGACCAAGCCATCCTGTTTCACGTGAAACAAGATGACGCGGATCAATGGACTAGGGATCCGGGCCGTTGCCTTGGTAGACAGCCCCATCAGACGGCTAGGCGTCGAGAACCGAGACACAGCGGGAAGCCCATCGCCGATCCTCCTGGCCTCGGTCTGCAACCGGCCGCCATCGTGATCCCCCGGGTCGACCAGGCCTGCCAAGGCAAGCGACTCGACCAAAGCCATCCAAACGAAATCTCAAACAAGCCACTCCGATCGCCGACAGCCCCGCCTTGGCACGTCCGACCGCGTTGGCACGCCCCCGCCTTAGCGCGCCGATCCGACTTGGCACCAAGACCGTGCGCTAGGGCCGCTTCATCATGGACATTTCCGCACCCGAACATTCCCGGCAGCTCAAGGGCAGTCGAGGCCCGGGTCATGCGCGCCCCGACTCGGAGCAAATCAAGGACGGCCACAGCCCTGGTCATGCGCCATCCTCGGGGCGGGTCAAGGGGATCCACGTCGACCGCCGGAGGGCCCGTCTCCGTGCGAATGGCGGAGCCAGAAACGGGCAAGACACTCGGGCACGGTCTAGAGTATTGAGCCGTCTGGAGAATTCACGTCGGTCAGATCACCGAGGGGTGCTTTGCAGTCAGCGAGCCCGCCAACACAGAACGCGGCCGACTCGACTGGGCTGCAAACACACCTCAGGGCGGCACTTCATCGTTCCGCGGTGTGACACGTGTGGTCCGCGACGTCATACAGGGCGCCAAAGCCTGTCGCAAAGGGCGCTTTGGCTACCTGCCGGGATAGCAAGGCTTCGTCATCCTCCCAAACACGGCAGATTCAGGTTGAAAGACGAATGAAGCCGTTCACACCCTGGGCGTCCGCTGCGGCTCCGTGACCGATGAGCTCCCCCGCCAACCCGTAGCCTAGATTGCTCGATGGATAGCGATCCCCGAATCGGCCGCGCCATCTGCGAGTTTGCTTGGTCGCGCATCTGCGCTGGGGGCCCCCGATCTTCGGAGACCGATCGGTGACTCCTCTTTGCGGGCATTAAGGGCCGAGCTCACGTTCGGCGCCCGCGGAGATGTCGCCATGTTTGGAATCCGTCTCGTAGCCACGAATGCTTCACGCCAATCCGAGGGCCGCCCGATACGTGACCGCGTGTTTGTAGCTGATATCAGCTCTGCGACTGACACCAGCTTTGTGACCGACACCGACGATCAGAGCGCGAAAAGGTTGGATCGAACCAGGAATTTCGCGTCTCGCCCTCACGAGTCGGACTCCAGTGTGGCGATCGGTCGAGAATCTCACTCCGCCCCGCGTTGCTGGCTGCATCGCTCGCGCCTGCCGTTTCACGTGAAACGCAGAGCCGTAGCCGCCCCATGCGAACCCATTGCCGGAGGTTCGCACCCCCAGGCTGGCAATGTCTCCCCTCCGTTTCACGTGAAACATGCATCAGTTCACGTGAAATGAGCACGTTCGCTTTGATGGCTCGATCGCACCAGGCGCATCTGCCATTCATCAGGCAAGGAAAAGGACCCTCTCCGTTCGGAGAGGGTCCTTCACATTCGGTTACCAAGCCGACGGGCTACTCGTCACCTGGACTCAGAACCCCCATGATGCGGTTCAGATCCTCAACGCTCGCAAACTCAATGCTCACGCGCCCCTTACGAGCTCCGAGCGTGATCTTGACGTTCGTATCGAGCCGATCCGCGAGAGAGGAGGCGAGGAAGTCGAGCCGCTCGTGGCGAGCATTCGGCTTTGGGATGTTGGAGCGTCGTGGTTCACCCGGGTCCTCGTACAATGCGACCGCTTCCTCGGTGGCCCGAACCGAAAGCCCCTCAGAGACGATTCGCTGGGCAACGCGCTCCATAGCCCCGGGATCCGGCAGCGAGAGAAGGGCGCGAGCATGTCCGGCAGAAAGAACGCCGGCGGCCACGCGTCGCTGAACCAGCGGAGGCAGGCGAAGCAATCGAATGGTATTCGAGACCTGCGGACGGGATCGACCGATGCGATCCGCGAGCTCCTCGTGAGTTGTACCGAAGTCCTCGAGCAGCTGCTGATAGGCAGCCGCCTCTTCAAGCGGATTCAGCTGGCTACGGTGGAGATTCTCGAGCAGAGCGTCGCGAAGAAGATCGTCGTCGCTCGTGTCCCTGATGATCGCAGGGATGGTCTCCAGTCCAGCCAACTGGACCGCGCGCCAACGGCGCTCGCCCATGACGAGTTCGTAGCTTTCGCTACCGACCTCGGTTGACTTCCGCACCACAATGGGCTGGAGGACGCCGATCTCTCGGACGGAGTGCACCAGCTCGGACATCTCGTCTTCGTCGAAGACCGTGCGGGGCTGCTTCCGGTTCGGGTGAATATCGTCGACGCGGATTTCGGCGAATTGTGCACCGGGAACCTCAACGAGATCAAGTTCGTCCGAACCAGACGAGGATGCGGAAGCCGCTGGCCGTGCGACGGGCGCCTTCGCGGATGAGGCCTTCGCCGCGGGGGCCTTCGCCGCCGGAGACTTGGAACCAGACTTGGACGCGTCGGACCTCGGTGTGCCCTTCGGTTCCGCAGCGGCCGGGGCCGAATCGGTCGACTCGCCGGCCTCGGCCCCGGCAGGAGCTTCCGAAACGTCACCCCCGCTGGTCGACGCCTCGGTCGAAACCTCGGAGTCCTGCGTGGCGCCGTCGGACTCCGCTCCGTCGGACGCGGACGACTGCGGCGTTGGGGTCTCGGCGGGCGCCGCATCGAGCGGTTCGCTCGCTCGCCGGCTTTCGGGGAAGAACAGATCAACGGGACGTGATGGCGCAACCGCCCCGCCGGCGGCCGTCCCCGAGCTGGGGATCAGTGCCCCCAAGCCACGGCCCAGACCACGGCGCTTCTCACTCATGCGCGGACTTCCTCCTTTGAGCCCTCGGACGTGAGGGTCTGACCAGTATGCAAAACTCAGCGTTCGGCGATCTCAGCCGCCGCCTCCATGTAGGAGAGCGCGCCCGTCGACGAGGGGTCGTACGTCATGACCGTCTGCTGATAGCTAGGCGCCTCCGAAATGCGCACCGAACGCGGAACCACAGCCTCGAGCACCTGCTCGGGGAAGTGCTCGCGGACCTCAGCAGCAACCTGGGCGGCCAGATTGGTCCTGCCGTCGTACATCGTCAACAGGATAGTAGAGACTCGAAGCCCTGCATTGAGATGCGTCTGGATCATTTCAATGTTCTTAAGAAGCTGGCTGAGCCCCTCGAGCGCGTAGTACTCGCACTGAATCGGGATGAGCACCTCGTCCGCAGCGCAGAACGCGTTGACCGTGAGCAGACCGAGGCTCGGCGGGCAGTCGATGAAGATGTAGTCGAGCCGCTCGCGCCCCTGCTCGGCCCGCTCCTTCGCGTAGATCTCGATAGCCCGGCGGAGCCTCTGCTCGCGTGCCACGAGAGACACGAGCTCAATCTCGGCACCCGCGAGATGGATCGTGGCCGGCGCGCATTCAAGACGCTCGACGTCGGGGCACAGGCTCACGACCTCCCGGAGCGGAACGTCGTTGATGAGCACATCGTAAATGCTCTCGACCTCGGCGTGATGCTCAATCCCAAGGGCCGTGGAGGCGTTGCCCTGCGGATCGATATCGATGACGAGCACGTTGAGGCCCGACGCCGCAAGAGCGGCCGCGATGTTGACCGTCGTCGTCGTCTTGCCGACGCCGCCCTTCTGGTTCGAGACGGTAAAGACGCGCGTCGCCGCCGGCTGACGGAGCTTGCGCTCGCTCAGGCGTTCGCGCCGCTTCGCCTCACTCGCGAGCTGACTGCCGATCGGGCTGTTGTCATCGACCGCAGTCGACGAGCTGACCTTGACCTTGTCATTCGAGACCTTGGTCGGCGAATCAATCCGCACAGGTTGAGTCGACGAAGAGGATGTCACAGTTCCCGAACGCGCCGGCCCCAGGGATACGAAAGGGGGAATCCGCTGAGCCGATGACTCGTCACTGGTCACTGTTCACTCACTCTCGGTTCGCGTCGATTTCCTCACTCTAGCCTAGCCGGTAGACGCAGACCCCCGGCCGATCAGGCCGAGTCGACGGCGATCCTCACCACTGTCGTGGGCTCCTCGAGGAGCCCCTCGCCGATGACCCGAACCTCGGGATTCCGGCCCCGATACTTCTTGATGGCCTTGGCCGCCTGCTCGATCTCCTCGGCCGCGCTCCGACCCTTGATCGCCACGAGGGTGCCGGATCCGCCAAGCAGCGGAAGGGTGATCGGCACGAGCTTTGAAAGGGCCGACACAGCACGAGCCGTGACGTAGTCGGCGTTCACGAGATCCACTGCCTGCTCAGCTCGGACCCGGAACACGCGGACGTTCGTGAGGCCCAAATCGGCCACGACTTCCTCAAGCCACACCACGCGACGCTCGAGCGGCTCGATGAGTACCATCGTCAGATCCGGGCGCGCGAGGGCGAGGCACAGGCCAGGCAGCCCAGCCCCACTCCCCACATCGGCAACGGTCGCCCCCTGGGCAAACTCGGACTCGATCACCGCACAGTTGAGAATGTGCCGGCTCCACAGTCGCGGTACCTCACGAGGGCCAATGAGCCCTCGCTCGAGGCCCGACGTCGCGAGGTGCTCAACGTAGCGACGCGCCAGATCAAGGCGATCGCCGAACAGCTTCTCCGCCGCGGCGAGCTCCGCGCCCGCCAAGTCCGGAAGACCGCCGTCGTTCGCGGGAGCCGAAGCTTTCTGGTGCTCCGCCACGTCAGTCGGAGGAAACGACGATGTGGCGCTTGACGCCCTCGCCCTCGGACTCGCTCACGAAGCCCAGATCGGCCACGGCGTCGTGAACGATCTTGCGCTCGTAGGAGCTCATCGGGGCCAGGTGCACGGGCGAGGCGCCCGACTTGACCTTCTCGACGGCGTCCTCGGCGAGCGAGTGCAGATACTTGGTGCGCTCACCGCGGTAGCCGTTGATGTCAAGGACCAGCCGCGAACGGTTCCCCGTCTGCGAGAGCACCGCAAGGCGCGTGAGCTCCTGAAGGGCCTCAAGGACCTCGCCCCCCGTTCCGACGAGCGCGTCGAGCCCCTGGGTGCTCTCGTCCGCGATGACGGAAAGGTAGGTGCGGCCACCACGGACCTCAATGTCGATGTCCCCGTCGATGTCCGCGATGTCGAGGAGTTCCTCGAGGTAGTCGGCCGCGATGTCGCCCTCTTCTTCGAGACGGCTCAGCGGAGCCTGCTCGTCGTCGCCCGTCGCCTCGTCAGCCGAGGCGTCCTCGCCGTTCTCCCACTCCATGCTGCCGTCGGTGCCGCTCTCGGCGGCGGTCTCGGTAGGGGTCACTTCTTCCTCCGGTTCTTGCGCTGCGGCTGCGGCCGCTGGGTCTTTGGCTCGGGCGGCGGAGGCATGTCCTCGGGCTTCATGGCCTTCCCGGTCGTCACGTCGATCGGCGCGAGTCCCTTCGCGGCACGGCGCTCGTTGAGGGCCTTCGCGGCGGGCGAGCCGGGGGCGGGCATCCGGCGGATGACGTAGAACTGCTGGCCCATCGTCCAGAGATTGCTGATGGTCCAGTAGATGAGGACGCCGATGGGGAAGTTGATTCCGCCGATGCCGAAGACCAGCGGGAGGATGTAGAGGAGGATCTTCTGCTGGCGCATGAACGGGCTCTGCATCGCCGCCTCGGACATGTTCTTCGCCATGATCTGCTTCTGCGTGATGAACTGCGAGGCGGTCATCGCGATGATCATGAGGATCGACAGCACCGCGACGACGATGGCGTCCCCGCCGCCACCGTGCAGGAGCGAGGCGGAAAGCGGTGCCCCGAAAATACTCGAGCCATGGAACTGATTGACCTGCTCGGTGGTCATCGCCCCGATGCCGGGGTTGTTGGCTTGAGCCCCACTGACGTTGGAAAGCACGCGGAAGAGGCCGAAGAAGAACGGCATCTGGATGATCATCGGAAGGCACGCCGAGAACGGGTTGGTCCCATGATGCTTGTACAGCGCCATCTGCTCCTGCGCCATGGCCTGGCGCGAGAGCTGATCCGTCTTGCCCTTGTACTTGGCCTGGAGCTTCTGGAGGTCCGGCTGCAGCAGCTGCATGCCGCGCTGCGCCTTGATCTGCCGCACGAAGACCGGAATGAGAGCGCCTCGGATCACGAGCACGAGGCCGATGATCGAGAACGTCCAAGTCCAACCGCTCGCCGTCGGCAGGCCGATGAACGAAAGTGCCTCGTGGAAGGCCACCATGACGAAGGAGACCAGCCACTCAAAGGGCAGGAGTATTGTCCCAAGAGGGTCCATGTTGTTTCCTTATTCCTCGTCTCTCAAGCTGGCAGGGCCGCCGGAGGCGGGTTCGTCCTTCCAGTAGCGGTCGGGGTGGTTGAGCACCACGATCCGCGGCATGCGGTCGGCAGGCCAATGCCGGTGCCCGTCAGGCACCGGATCCAGACCGCCCGAATTCCAGGGGTGGCAGCGCGCGAGCCGACGAACCGCCAAGTACGATCCTCGCACAGCCCCGTGAACTGTGACGGCTTCGAGCGCGTACGCCGAGCAAGATGGGAAGAAGCGGCAGACCTGCCCGTACAGGGGCGAGACGAGCAGCCGGTAGGCCTTGAGCAGCACGATGAGCACGTTGCGTGGAAGGTTCCACACGAAACGTCCGACGGCGGCCGCCACCTGAGCAGGCGCGTGTCGCCGTGGAGCTTCACTCACCGCTGCCATCGAGGTCCTCCCGTGTGCCGCCGCCGGGTTGCGTCCCGCCGTCGACCGTTGTCCTGCCTCCAGTCGCCGGGCTCAGCCGGCGCAGGGCGCCGCGAAGCGCTGAGGCGTAGTCGCCGCGGAGGGAGGCCCAGTCGGCAGACGCCGCGGCGGGCAGAGCGCGCACCACAACGTCGATGCCCGCCGGCTGGTCCCGCAGCGTTTCCGCACTGGCTTCCCTCAGCCTCCTCTTAACGAGGTTGCGCGTGACAGCGTTCCCCACCGCCTTGGAGACGATGAATCCAAACCGCGAAGGGGCTTCGCTCTCCGAAAGGACCGCATACAGCACGACGTTCCGGCGCCCTTGGCGGACGCCGGAACGTACGGTATGCGAGAAATCGGCACCAGTGCGCAGCCGATTACGGGCGGGAAGCATCCCCTGCCCCTAACGCAGCGTCACTGAGGGAGCCGGGCGCGGCCCAGCCTCAGGCCGAGAGCTCCGTGCGGCCCTTCGAGCGGCGGGCGGCCAGGATGGCGCGGCCGGCGCGGGTGCGCATACGAAGACGGAAGCCGTGCTTCTTGGCACGACGGCGGTTGTTGGGCTGAAAAGTCCGCTTGCTCACGGTGTCACTCCAGTGGATCCGGGGCGTCTGCCCAGGCTGACTCTGGCGGACGCGGTATATGCGGTGCCTGCCGCCCGGCCGCGCCTCATGCCGGTTGCCCCGCTCAGCCTCGCGGCTGAATCGATGACATCCGAGGGCATGCGACAGGACAGTGTGCAGACAAAGGACTTAACGACGTTAGGGCACAACGGCAAACCGCGTCAAACTCGCGCGTCGATCAAGGGGACACCAGAAGCACCGGGAGCACGCTCCCGGTTGATTGTCCCCAACTGTGTCCAAGTCCACCCCCAGCCTGTGGACAGCGAGCTGCCGCGGATGCCTGGGTGAACTCCACCAGTGTAATTCACTGAGGTCCAGTGCCCTGCTGTCTTCTGGTTTTTCCGTCGTCTAGGCTTGCTCAGTGCACCTTGCTCGCGCGTGTGGATAGACGTGTGGAAAACCGCAGGGGCCAGAACACCGGCACGAAGCGGCAAGAAGGGCAT